>CANJNZ010000073.1 GCA_947476045.1 Chthoniobacteraceae bacterium | reverse complement strand
GTTTCGCTTTAATCGGCGCACCTCCGCCTCGCGCGGCAAACTGTTCTACCGTTTGGCCCAACAGTCCGTCCTGGTCTCGCCAGTTCCCTTCAACACCATCGCACACCACAAGCGGTAGCGGCAGGTGGAGTCATGTCAATACCCAGATTAACTAAAGTGAAATCACCACCAAGGAGGATTTTCCCATCCGATTGTAGCGCAACGCTCTGAACGCCATAAGTAGCGGCCACGACTCCACTGCCTGCATTGAAAGTGCTCGTGTTTTCCATACTTCCATTTCCATTCAGCCGCGCCATCCCAAATGCGGGACCTGAGCCTTTCATGTTACCGCCTGAATTCATTCCTCGTTGCGAGGTCGGAATATGGTGCCGGGGCAGAGATGCCACACTGAGAACTGGACAGGCTGCCGTTTCTCCGCGCAATTAGCGCCATGCAGAAATGGATCGCCGATTACCTCGCCGCTCAAAAGCGCGCTGTGGATAGCATCAAACCCGCCGACGTCGCCGCACTCGTGGAAACACTCCGCGATGCACACACCCGCGATGCGCAAATCTTTGTGTGCGGCAACGGCGGCAATGCGGCGAACTGTTCGCATTTCGTGACCGACCTCGGGAAAAACTCGAGCGAGGCGATGGGGAAAAAGTTCCGTGTGATGACGCTGAACGACAACATCCAGTGGATGACGGCCATCGCGAACGACTACGCTTTTGAGGATCTTTATTGGCGGCAGCTCGAAAACTACGCGCGTCCGGGCGATGTGCTCATCATGTCGAGCGTGAGCGGAAATTCACCGAACCTCGTGAAGACCCTCGAATGGGCAAACGCTCACGGGATGCGCAGCATCGCACTCGTCGGCGCAAAACGCGGTCGCATGGCGGAGCTTGCCACGCAGGTAATCGTCGTCGGCGACACGCACTATGGCCGCGTGGAAGATGTGCAGATGCACCTGCTCCACATGATGTGCTACGCGTTTGTGGAAAACGAAGAGGCCAGAACAGGGAAATGACGAATGACGGATTACGAATGTCGAAAAAGCCCGCTCATCCGTAATTCGTAAACCGTCATTCGTTCGACATTCCAAATCCGACATCCGACATTTTAAAAACCTCATGAAACTCCACTCGATCCTCGCCGCACTCGCGCTCTTTACCATGTCCACACTCGCCGCTGACGCTCCACTTTTCCACGTCGTGCATTTTAAATTCAAGGCGAGCGCGACACCGGAGCAGATTCAAAAGGTCGAGAAGGAGTTTGCGGCGCTGAAGACCAAAATCGAAGTCGTGCAGACGCTGGATGCGGGCACAAATGTTTCGCCCGAAGGCCTCGCTGATGGTTTCACGCACTGCTGGGTGCTCACTTTCAAAAACGAAAAGGATCGAGACACCTACCTGCACCACCCCGCTCATGTGGCGTTCGTGGAAATCCTCAAGCCGGTGCTCGAAAAACCGCTCGTTGTGGATTTCTTCTCGAAGAAATAACGGGAGCTAAGCCTCTTTTCCAAAGAGCAGGCGGAGGCTGTTGAGAACGACGATCACCGTGCTGCCTTCGTGCGCGAAGACGCCGATGGCGAGGGGCAGCGACGCGGCGAAGATGGCCGTGATGGACATGAAAAGAATGACGCCGAGCGAGAGCGTGAGGTTTTGCCGGATGATGCGCCGGGCGCGCAGGCTGAGGTCGCGTGCGAGCAGGAAATTTTCCAGCTTGTCGTTCATCAAAACGACTTCGGCCTGCTCGATGGCGGCGTCGGAGCCACGCGCGCCCATCGCCACGCCAACATCTGCGGCGGCGAGACAGGGAGCGTCGTTCACACCATCGCCGATCATTGCGACCGCTGCGCCGTCGGCTTTGAGGCGCTGAAGTGCTTCCACTTTTTGCTCGGGACGAAGCTGACTGAGGACTTCGGTGACGCCTGCTTCGTTCGCGAGCTTTGCGGCGGTTCCGGTTTTGTCGCCGGTGAGCATCACGGTTCGCACGCCGTCTGCGTGTAGTTTCTCCACCAAGCCACGCGCCTGCGGACGCAGACGATCGCGCAACAACACGCGTCCGAGCAGCGTGGGCGATGCCACCCATACTTCGCTGGCGTCGGCTGGCTGCGCTGGAAGTTCGCCGCTGCCGTGGATGAGTTCGCGATTTCCGAGGGCGACAGTTTCGCCGCGCCACTGTGCACGGAGTCCCTGGCCAGAGACAGTCTCCGACCCTGTAGCTTCTTCGTTGATGACACCACGACGGTCAGCCTCGCGGGCGATGGAGCGCGACATTGGATGATTCGATAGCCGTGCGAGATTAGCGGCGGCGGCGAGCACGTCGGCCTCGCTGCCACGCAGTGCTTCGATGGCGACGACTTGCATGTTGCCCTCAGTGAGCGTGCCCGTTTTATCCATCGCGACAACGGTGATTCCGGCGAGATTTTCGATGGCCGCACCTCCGCGAAACAACACGCCATGCCGCGCGCCAAATGCAATGGCAGACAAAATCGCCGATGGCACCGAGAGCACCAGCGCGCAGGGCGACATCACGACAAGCAGCGTCATCGCCCGATAAAACGCGCTCACCTTTTCCCCAGAAACAAAACCGGGGGCATGAAAAGCAAACCGCCAGACAAAAAATACAATCGTGCAAAGCGTGAGCACGAGCGCCGTGTAGCGTGTGCCGAAACGGTCTGTGAATCGCTGCACCGGGGCCTTCATCTCCTGTGCATTTTCGATGAGACGAATGATGCGTTGAAGTGCGCTATCCTCTGCTGCACGCAGCACGCGCCCCTCGAAGACGCCGTGCAAATTTAACGTGCCTGCGAGTGCAGTGTCGCCGCGCGATTTCTGAATCGGCTCGGCCTCGCCGGTAAGCATCGCCTCGTCGCATGCACTCTCGCCCTTTTCGATGAGCAAATCCACGGGCACCTGTTCGTTTGCCGTCACGCGCACGCGCTGGCCGGGGAGCAGTTCGCCGACGGGCACTTCGCGCTCACCGCTGTCTTCGAGAAGGCGTGCGACTTTCGGTGCGTTGTGAAGCAGCGCATTGATCTCACGGTGCGTGCGCCCAAACGCGAAACGCTCCATCGCGCCCGATGCCGAGAAAAGAAACATCAGCACTGCTCCCTCCGCAAATTCGCCAATGAACGCCGCGCCAAGCGCAACGAGCCACATGAGAAAATCGGTGCCGAATTCGCGCTCTCGCACGCCCTCCCAGACTTTCCGCGTGAGGTCCCATCCACCGCTCAGATACGCGGCACCAAAACAAACGAGCGACGCCACGCTTCCTTCGCTCAGCAGCCAGCCCGTGACAGTAAATATGAGGCATAGCGTAGAACGCACCCCCATTGCCTTCCAGCCTGTCTCGGCCTGCTCGGCGTCGTTCATCGTGTGCGACTACTTGTATCCGTAAGCGAGCGCCCAGCGATTTTTCTTCGCCTTCGATTGATCGATGCTGAAGGAAATGTAGTAGGTGCCCGTCACCTTCGGCACCACTTTCACAGCGGCCTTGTTGCCTTTTTGCCACGCCTCGGCGTCCGCGAGATTTCCTTTCGGGTCGTAAATGTGAACAGTCACTTGCGCGCTATCCTCATCGCTGCCGAGCCAGAACCAATACGTGTTACCTTTAAAAAGCTGATGCTTCACCACGCTCGGCTGCTTCGTGGCGAGCGTGCCGGCCCAGTATTCCTGCCGGACAAGGAAGCCCTGCTTTGCCTGCGGCGTGGCAGCCTCCATAGCGCGACTGTGGGCGTCGTCCACGTAGGCGCGCGCGGCGTTGGTGGCGAAAATGGTGAGCACTGCGAGGAGTAGGATTTTTTTCACGGCTTGCTGGATATGGCTTTTACGAGATCACCCGCGATGGCGGCGATTTCTTTCGCGGATTTTTGCGAAACTCTGGCGTCATCGCCACCGGCGAGCGGGCGGATGTCCGCGAGACCCTTGCGGACTTTCACCGTCAGCGCGTGGTCACGCAGGCGCGATTTCATACCACCCAGCGTGCGCTGGAAGTATTCAAGCAGGCCCGGCTGATGGAGAAGCTCCGCGCCGTCGCGGCTGTAGTCACTGCTCACGAGTGTGGCGACCACTTCAGTGCCGCGCAGCCAGCCGCCGACGCTCACAAGATGCGCGAGTGATTCGCTGTTTAGCTCCACCATCGCCTCGCGAACGTCGTTCAGTGCGCCGTCAAGTTCGCCGCGCACCTTCAGCCATTTCTTTTTGTCCGCAAATTCGATGATGCTGTTCGCACGGCGGACGACCGCTTTGCGCACGCCGATCGCGTTGGAAA
This sequence comes from Chthoniobacteraceae bacterium, assembly GCA_947476045.1. GTDB lineage: Bacteria > Verrucomicrobiota > Verrucomicrobiia > Chthoniobacterales > Chthoniobacteraceae > SXWH01. The sequence continues at coordinate 18,111 of CANJNZ010000073.1, read as the reverse complement.
AAGAGAGGATTGCACGGCCTATGTCCTTCACCTCCTCGGTGTCCTCGGCTTCCACCGCGATGAATCCCTCGGCGATGATGCTCCCGAGCATAAGAGCGATTTGAGGAGCCTCGCCAACTGGCTTTGCCTTGCTGGCCTCGCGATGAATCAGCCCGGCCCAACGTGGTTTCCCTAATTTATCCAGCGCTGCAAAAACTTCGCTCGGCACCGGCACGACCACTTGATCAATCACCTTGGATTGCGAAGGCAGCTTGTCGAGGTCGAGTTGCTGCGCTGGAGGCGGAAGCGGCGCAGCCACGGCGGCGGCGGCGGCGAGGAAAAGCAGCGGATTCAATTTCATTCGGTTTGCACTATAGCAGCACTGGCAAGCATGGCTACACAGGGATTGGCGAAAACATCGCCCAACTTGTAGTGGAGATTTTTTTTGCATCGTAAAAACTGCCGACTAGTTTGCGCGCTTCATGCATCAGCCGACCATCGCTCCACACGACTCACCACTTTCACCATGCGACACTTTTGCGAGGCGGCACCTCGGTTCTAGCGAGGCGGAAATTGCTCAAATGCTGCAAAAGCTCGGCGTTGCTTCGCTGGATGCGCTCGTGGAGAAAACGGTGCCCGCAGGCATCCGCCTGGAAAAACCGCTGAACCTGCCGTTCGCCGCGGGCGAGAGTGCCGCGCTCGCGGAACTGCGCACGCTCGCGGAGAAGAATCGCATTTTCAAAAGCTACATCGGCCAAGGCTACCACGACTGCATCACGCCGCCGGTCATCCAGCGAAACATCCTCGAAAACCCCGGTTGGTATACCGCCTACACGCCGTATCAGGCCGAGATCGCGCAGGGGCGGCTGGAGGCGCTGCTGAATTTCCAGACGATGATCACCGACCTCACTGCGCTGCCGGTGGCAAATGCGTCACTGCTCGACGAAGCCACCGCCGCAGCGGAAGCGATGCACATGGCGCTCGCGCTGAAAAAGGACGGCGAGGCGCGTGCGATTTTCGTCTCGGAGCGATGCCATCCGCAGACCATCGCCGTAGTGCAGACGCGCGCAGAACCGCTCGGCGTGAGAGTGATCGTTGGCGACGAACACAGCTTTGATTTCAAGGAATCCGTCTGCGCCGTGCTCGTGCAGTATCCCGATACACGCGGCGGCATCCACGACTTTGCACCGCTCTTTGAAAAAGCGCACGCCGCCGGTGCGCTCTGCATCTGCGCCGCCGACCCGCTCGCGCTCACGCTGCTGCGCCCGCCGGGAGAATTCGGCGCGGACATCGCCATCGGCAGCACGCAGCGTTTCGGAATTCCGCTCGGCTGCGGCGGCCCTCATGCCGCATACCTCGCCTGTCGCGATGATTTGAAACGCATCATGCCCGGTCGCCTCGTCGGCGTGAGCAAAGACTCGCACGGCAACCCCGCATTCCGCCTCTCGCTGCAAACGCGCGAGCAGCACATCCGCCGCGACAAGGCCACATCGAACATCTGCACCGCGCAAGTCCTCCTCGCCGTCATGGCCTCCATGTATGCCGTCTATCACGGCCCCGACGGCCTGCGCCGCATCGCCACGCGCGTGCATCGCCTCGCGAAAACTTTCGCCACCTCGCTTTCCAAACTCGCCCGTGGGTTTGAAGTCTCACGCACTCCGTTCTTCGACACCGTGCACGTGAAAGTCGCCAAGGGCGATTGCGAAGTGATCCTCGCCACGGCCAAAGCCTCGCGCATCAATCTACGCAAAGTGAGCGAGGATTCGTTCGCCGTCGCTTTTGATGAAACCACGTCAGCCGACGATTTGGAAAATCTGATCACCGTTTTCAGCTTTGGCCACGCACACAACGTCAACGTCCACACGCTCGCAGGCGAAGTAAAAACCGAGTTTGCTGCGCCCCACACCCGCAGCAGCGCTTTCCTCACGCACCCCATTTTCGACACCCACCACACCGAGCACGAAATGCTGCGCTACCTGCGCCGCCTCGAAGCAAAAGACCTCTCGCTCTGCCACTCGATGATCTCGCTCGGCTCCTGCACGATGAAGTTGAATGCGACCAGCGAGATGTTCCCGGTCACGTGGTCGGAGTTTGGGAAAGTGCATCCCTTCGCGCCCGCCGACCAGCTCGCCGGGTATCGCGAAATGTGCAAACAGCTCTCCGTGTGGCTCGCCGAGATCACCGGATTGCCCGGTGTCTCGCTCGAACCCAACGCCGGTTCGCAAGGCGAATATGCCGGACTGCTCTGCATCCGGAAATTCCACGAATCGCGCAATGAACACCATCGCGACGTCTGCCTCATCCCCACCAGCGCGCACGGCACGAACCCCGCAAGCGCAGTCATGGCCGGGATGCGCGTCGTCGCCGTGAAGTGCGATGAACACGGCAACGTGGACATGACCGACCTCCTCGAAAAAGCCAGCGCCCACGCCGAACAACTCGCCGCGCTCATGATCACCTACCCGAGCACCCACGGCGTCTTCGAGGAAACCGTCGGCGAAATTTGCCAGCTCATGCACGGTTACGGCGCGCAGGTCTATATGGACGGCGCAAACATGAACGCCCAAGTCGGCCTCACCAGCCCCGGTCGCATCGGCGCAGACGTGTGCCATCTCAATCTGCACAAAACCTTCTGCATCCCGCACGGCGGCGGCGGCCCCGGCATGGGACCGATTTGCGTCGCCGCGCACCTCTCCCCTTTCCTCTCCGCATACGAGCGCATCGGCCCCGGAATCCAGACCGGCTCCATCAGCGCCGCACCGTTCAGCAGCGCGAGTATCCTCACCATTTCGTGGATGTATATCCGCATGATGGGCGGCGACGGACTCACCGACGCCACGAAACTCGCCATCCTCAACGCCAACTACATCGCCCGCCGGCTCGAAGAACATTTCCCCGTGCTCTATCGCGGCGCGAACGGCAGCGTCGCCCACGAGTGCATCGTGGACCTGCGCGGCTTCAAACTCACCACCGCCGAGGACGTGGCGAAACGCCTCATGGATTTCGGATTTCACGCCCCCACGCTGAGCTGGCCCGTCGCCGGCACGCTCATGGTCGAGCCCACCGAGAGCGAGAGCAAAGCCGAACTGGATCGCTTTTGCGAAGCCATGCTCGCCATCCACGCCGAAATGACCGCCGTCGAGAGCGGCGCGATGGATAAAGCCGACAACCCCCTCAAGCGCGCACCGCACACCGCCAGCGCCGTCACCGCGAGCGACTGGCAGCGCGCCTACTCACGCGAGCAAGCCGCCTATCCCGCCCCGTGGCTGCGCGAATTCAAATTCTGGCCCGCCGTCGGTCGTGTGGACAACGTCTTCGGCGACCGCAACCTCGTCTGCACCTGCCCCAGCGTCGAAGAACTCGCCGCGCGCTAAACCCTCTCCCGCGAAAACGCCAGCACCAGCCAGCCCGCGAGCAGCAACGTGCCGCCGATGGGCGTGATCGCGCCCAGCCACTTCACATTCGTCAGCGCCAGCACATACAGCGAGCCGCTGAAAATCACCGTCCCCGCCAGCCACAGCCGCCACGGCCACACACGCAGCTTCCCGCACAGCGCCAGCGCCACGAGCGCGACCGCATGGATGAGATGATAATGCGCCGCCTTCTCCCAAGTCCCGAGTTGCCCGTTCGACTCCAGCATCGCCTTCAACCCATGCGCCCCAAACGCCCCCAATGCCACAGCCAGAAAACCCATGATGGCGGAAATACGGAGCGCGTTCGTCGTGTTCATGCGCATCCTTTAAGCGTAAGCGCGCCACACTTTCCACCGACAAGATTTCACTCAACTGTCGTTTACAGCCCGGCCTTTTTCTTCAGCGCCTCGATGTCGAGGTTGTTGAGGTATTTGATGAGATTCTTCCATACGACGTGGTAGCCAAATCCGCCGCCCGTCATCTCCTTGATCGCGTCCTGTTTCGTCCACCCCTGCACGGCGATGCGGTAGATGGCGACCATCGTGCCCGTGCGATCCGCGCCGTGCTGGCAGTGGATGAGGAACGGGCCGCTGGCGGGATTCGTAACGAGCTTGAGGAAGCGCACGACGTCCTCGTCCTCGGGATGCCAGGTATTGAAGCTGATGCGCTCCCTCTTGAGTTGCGTGGACTTCACCTCGTCCCTGTCCGAGTGAAACGCGCGCAGGCTGATGACGGTCTTGATGCCGAGCTTCTCCGCCGCCAGCAACCCCTCCGCCGTAGGCTGTGCGCAACGGTAGATGTCGGCTGTGACGCGGTGGAGATTGGGCAAACCCGCCTGCTCCACCTTGACCGCCCACCTCGCATCGCGCTCCGCTGCTGGCATAGTGACGAGGCTGGTGAAAGTGAGAAGGAGCGTCAGACAAATTGTTCGCATCATTTTCGTCCGTCCTCGCGCTTGGTTAATTTTCTTCGTTTCGTCTTAACGTAATTCCTATCACTCCAGACGAGGTAAATAATGCATGCAATGACAACGGCGCGTATCAAAAGTGAAATCATCGCATTTCCGAAGGTGTTCGCTGTTACAAATTCATAATCTTCTGATACGTGCATAACAATCTTGTCCCCGACTTTTGGAGCCGTAAAACCCAAAAGTCTTACCCCGATGGGGTTCATATTCTCGTAGAGGACTTTTATCTCATGTCCTTCCACTCGTAGCGTGAACCAAGCGCGTTTCCCGTGGCTTGAGTTAATATCACTCCTAAGCAGCACTTCACTTTCCGCAGTATGATACGAACTCGCGAATAGTATTCGGTGAATTTCCGTTGGCACGCATTTGATCGTCGCGACCACAAATATGAATAGCGAAAATACCAACGCGACTTTCATTTCAGAAAGCATCCTATTTGCGCAGTCCCATCGTCCTCGTGCGTTATTGGTAGGTGGAAAAGGGTCATGACTGACTAGCTGGGAATGTCCCCTGTGGAGACGGGATTGGCGAGCGGGAAATCGGAGATGGCGAAGCAGCGGAGCACTTTCCACTTTCCACTTTGGCGATTCCGCTCAAGCCTCGCACTCATGGACTGGACGAACTGGCAGCCGCGCGAACGCGCCAACTTGTGCTTCATCGTGAAGGACGGGCGGGTGCTGCTCATCCGCAAGAAGCGCGGACTGGGCGCGGGAAAGATGAACGGCCCCGGCGGCAAGCTCGAACCGGGTGAGACGGCGCACGATTCAGCGGTGCGCGAGGTGCGCGAGGAAATCGGCGTGACTCCCCTGCATGTGGAAGAGCGCGGGGTGCTTCATTTTCAATTCACCGACGGCTACAGCCTGCACTGCGTGGTGTTCGTGGCGCGGGATTTTACCGGCGAGCTGATCGAGACGGACGAGGCGACGCCATTTTGGTTCCCCATCGAGGCCGTGCCGTATGACGAGATGTGGGAGGACGACCGCCACTGGCTGCCGGAGGTGCTGACGGGGAATTCGTTCACCGGGTGGTTTGTTTTCGATGGCGAACTGATGCTGGAGAAGCGCGTCGAGATTTTCCCTCCGCGATGAAAGTGATCGTCGCCGGTGTTGGTTTTGTCGGTCTCGCGACTGCGCGGCTTTTCCACGCAGCGGGCTGGGAGGTGCTCGGTCTCACGCATTCGGCGGAGTCTGCGGAGAGGCTGGCGGGCGAACCGTTCGCCGTCAGCGCGTGCGACATCGCGGTGCGTGAAAGCGTGGAGCAACTTTCCGCCACAGCGGACGTGGTGATCCACTGCGCCAGCTCCAGCCACGGCGGTGCGGATGCGTATCGATCCGTTTATCTCGAAGGCGCTCGCAATCTCCTCACCGTGCTCGCGCCGAAGCGCCTCATCTTTACAAGCAGCACGAGCGTCTATGGACAAACCGACGGCACCTGGGTGGATGAAACCAGCGCGACCGATCCTTCGCGCGAAACAGGCCGCATCCTTCGCGAAACGGAAGACCTCGTGCTCGCGCATGGCGGCATCGTCGCGAGGCTGGCGGGCATTTACGGGCCGGGGCGCTCGGTGCTGCTGCGGAAGTTTTTCAGCGGCGAAGCGGTCATCGAGGGCGACGGCTCGCGCGTGATCAATCAAGTCCACCGCGACGACATCGCATCCGCGCTGCTCACGCTCGCCACGCGCACAGACGCAGGAATCTTCAACGTGTGCGACAACCACCCCATCACGCAGCGCGAGCTTTACGCATGGCTCGCAAATCACTTCTCCCGCCCCCTGCCCCCACTTGGCCCGATTGACCCCAACCGCAAGCGCGGCTGGACCAGCAAACAAGTCAGCAACGCCAAACTCCGCGCACTCGGCTGGCAGCCAAAGCATGCGATCTTCTTCGACGCAGTCAGCAACGAACCCCAACTGGCAACCCTCGCCGGATACTCACCACCGTAGTCGCGAAGGCTGTGGACTTTTCCGCAAATTGAAACTCATCGAGCGACAGCGACACCTTGACGGAGCCTGAATCGAAGGGCATCGTGCCGCAGTGAATGCCATCCCAAAATGCCTGAAGAAACACGCCGAGGAATTGCGGAAGATTCGCTTGAATCAGCGGCGGATTTCGTCCGCAGAAGCTCGTCGGCAGTGCGAACGCGTGGAGAGCGCGTCTGCGAGGAACGCCGTGCGCTGATCGAGTGGGCGGAGAGGACCGGGAAGGTCGTGCCGTTCTCGCACATCGAACAATTTGCCCGCGTTTCCGAAGGTGCGGAACACTGCGTGTTTCACGACGCCGTCCGCGCCGTGGCGGTGAAGGCGACTCATGTGAATCGCTTCGGCCATTCCGCGTTTGGCGAAGGGGTTCCTGCAACGCTGCTCGAATATCTCGACCGGCTTGCGATGCAGAATCTCCTATTCGGAGACGACCTTCGCATTGAAGGCGTGGCGTTCGATGAGGGACAGATGGAAATCATCACCACTCAGTCGTGGATTGTCGCCCACGCCGATATGCCCACGCCCTCACAATCGGAGATTGATGAATACTTTGGGCAATTCGGATTTCGGAAAGTCGAGCTGACTCCCGGAGTGCCCATCTATTTCCAGTCCGACATCGGCATCATCGTCGCGGACGCCCACGATCGAAACATTCTCCGCAACGAATCTGGACGGCTTGTGCCGATTGATTTGGTCATCGGAAAACCAGGGCCGGAGTTGCTGCGCTTGATTCTCGAACAACTCGCGTAAATAGCCACACCCATGCGCATCCTCATCGCACTTCTCGCTTTCACCGTTTCCGCGACTGCTGCCGAGAAACTTGAAAAGTGGATCTACAAATCCACGAATCTCCTCGTGGAAAAGAATGTGGACGAACTCGCCGCGCTCCTCACTCGCGGCCACGCAGCGGGCTACACGCACATGCTGCTCGCCGACTCGAAATTTTCCCGCCTCGGCGACATGGATGCGCGCTATTTCAAAAACGTCGAGCGCGTGAAGCAACTCGCCGCGCAGAGCCAGATCGAGATCGTCCCCGCGCTGTTTTCCGTCGGCTACTCAAACGACATCCTCAGCCGCGACGTGAATCTCGTGGAAGCGTTGCCTGTGAAAAACGTGCCGCTCACAGTGAAGGGCGGCATCGCCGTCGTGGACGACCCAACTGCGCCGACGCTGCCGGGTGGTGCTTTTGACGATCCGAAGAAGTGGTCTTACAAAGACCCAACGGTGGTTTTTGAAAACGGCACTGCGCGAATCACCGACGCCAAAACCAATTCGCGCATCGTCCGCAAGCTCACGCTCCAGCCGTGGCGTCAGTATCACGTGAGCGTGTGGGTAAAGACGGAGAATTTCCGAGGCACGCCGGAAATCAAAGTGCTCCCGCCCGGCGGCAAGCCTTCGCTCACTTGGGACTATGTCGGTTCGAAATCCACACAGGACTGGAAGCAGCACCACATCGTTTTCAATTCGCAGGACAACACCACTGCCGATCTTTACTTCGGCGCGTGGGGCGGTGGAGCAGGCACGCTTCAATGGCGCGACGCGAAGCTGGAAGAGGTGGCGTTTCTCAACATGCCGCGCCGTGCTGGATGCCCGCTCGTCATTAAAATCGCGGGAGGCCGCGATCTGGTGGAGGCTCACGATTTTCCAAATGTCACGGACGATGAGATGGGCATGAAACCGTGGCCGGGCGAGTTCAGCGTCTGGCACGAACCGCTGAAGCTACAGATTAAAACGTTGCCCAACGGCACGAAGTTGCTCGCGAGCTACTACCACGCTGCGACAATCCACGCCGGACAGGCGATGATTTGCCCGAGCGAACCGAAGACGATGGAGTTGCTCCGCGATCAGGCACAACGCATGGCGAAGCTCTGGGGAGCGAAAGGCTACATGATGTCGCACGACGAGATCCGCGTGCTCAATCAATGCGCCGCGTGTCGTGCGCGCGGACTCACGCCGGGACAAATCATCGCGGACAACGTGAAGCAATGCATCGCGGTCCTGCGTGAGGTGAATCCCGGCGGGCGCATCTACGTGTGGAGCGATATGTTCGACCCCAACCACAACGCGGTGGAGAAAAATTACTATCTCGTGAATGGCTCGCTCCTTGGCTCGTGGGAGGGACTGGACAAGGACGTAATCATCCTGCCGTGGTATTACGAAAAGCGCGCCGAGAGCCTGAAGTTTTTTGCCGACCGTGGAAACAAGCAGGTCATCGCCGGCTACTACGATAGCAAGCCCGAGCGCATCAAAGACTGGCTCTCCGCCGCGAAGGGACTGAACAGCGTCACCGGCGTGATGTTCACCACATGGCGGAACAAATACGACGACCTTGAAGCTTTCTCGAAGGCAGTGGATGAAGCAAAAGAGTAAACTACCTCCTCAAAACAATGTCTTTGAATCAGCATCAGTCTCTCCTACGCAACGACACCACTCTCCACAGACATTCTAAACCACAATGACTACCTCACTCTTTCCACGACTTCTGTTGCTAACGACTTTGGCTGTTTTATACTGCGCTGGTCCATCGTGCAGGGCGGAGGATGAAGCTCCTATTCTTCCGGGTCTGCGCCCACCGACTGAAAATCTCACGCCTTTTCCTCCCGGCCTGCGACCCATGACGAAGGAGGATCTGACGGAACCAGCAGTGAGCTATCAAACTCCAGCGATGCGGGAAAATCCCCCGGCGACTTGGTTGACTTACCACCTCGCACATCCCGGCCCCGGCACTGCCTATCCCGGCGATCCCAATTGCATCTTTTTTTGGAAGGAGCGCTACCATCTGCACTACATCTACGAGAGCGTCTTCGATGGTAAAAAGGGATATGCTTTCGCACATGTGTCGAGCACGGACATGGTGCACTGGACTTGGCATCCGACCACGCTGAATCCTTCTTTCACAAAGCATGGAATGTTTAGCGGAACGGGGTTCATTACGAAGGAAGGGAAGCCGGCGATTATTTATCACGGGATTGGCTCGGCTCGGAATCAACTGGCGTTTGCGCTCGATGACAAACTGGAGCAATGGACGCAGCCACAGCCGATGATGCCGAAGGATGCAACAGGCGCGAATGCGAAGCTGAAACAATGGGACCCGGACTGCTGGCTGAATGGTGACACTTACTACGCGGTTTCCGGCGGAAAGCCACCGATGCTGATGAAGTCGTCGGATTTGAAAGAGTGGTTGTTTCTGGGCCCGCTCCTGCATGAGGACATGCCGGAGAGCCTGGGTGTGAGCAAGGATGAGGACGTGTCCTGCGCGAATATGTTCCGGATTGGGAAGAAGTGGATGCTGCTCTGTATCAGCCATCGGATCGGCTGCCGCTATTACCTCGGCGATTTCAAGGACGAGAAGTTTCTGCCGGACTTCCATGCGATGATGAACTGGAAGGATTGGGAGTTGTTCGCGCCGGAAAGCGTTCTCACGCCGGACGGACGTCGAGTGATGTGGGCGTGGTCGGCGATGAAGAATTTGTCTACGCAAAGTGGAATCCAATCACTGCCGCGCGAGCTGAGTCTGCCGGATGATGGCGTGCTGCGCATCAAGCCGTTGCGGGAATTGGAGAGCCTCCGCACGGACGAAAAATCGGAGAGCAACATCACCGTGAAAGCTGACGGCAAATACCGGCTGAAGGAAATCGCCGGGGACACCATCGAGATGCGCCTCGTGATCCAGCCGGGTGCCGCGAAGCAATTTGGCGTGCAGGTGCATTGCGACAAGGACGGTGGCAATGGATTCCCCATCACCGTAGATCGCGAAACGAAAACAATGCTGCTGGAGTCGAGGAAGGTTCCGTTCGAGTTGAAAGCGGATGAGGAACTGACGCTGCGGGTTTTTCTCGATAAGAGCATCATTGAGGTTTTCGTGAACGACCGGCAGGCTGCAATCGCGCCCCACATGCACGCGCCGGAAAATCTCGGCGTGAGTATTTTCAGCAAAGGCGGCGATGTGTTGATCAAGGAAGCGAAGGGCTGGAAGATGAAGTCCATCTATTCGGCAAATTGAGCGCCGTGACTGCGCGACTGGCGTAAATGATTGCGCACTTCGCGAAGACGCTTCCATTCTCCGCGCACGGCAAACAACGCATCTTGAAAACCTTCCTCATTTTCCTCGCACTCGTCAGCTTCGCCCTCGCGCAGGGCACTCCGGCGAATTTCAACCAACTCCTCACGGTCGAGCAACTCTGGGCGCTCGATCAGGATGCTTTTCAAAAGGCCACCTCAGGTCTCCCCTTTCGCTGGACCTCGAAGCTCCGCGACTCCGCGCGCGCTGCGGACGCACCGGGCATGACTTTGTTTGGCCGAAGCGTCGTGGAGGTCATCGCACGCTTTGAGAAAAATAAACTCAGCGTCATCGCCGCGAACTTTTATACGCGCGGCGACGCCGGCGATCTCACCGAGCCCGCGTTTAAAAAACTCCTCACCGAAACCACCGAGACACTCAACAAAGTCACCGGTGTAAAATCCACCGTTCGCGGCAAAGATCCCACCAATGCAGTGAAGGCTGAAGGCATCATCTGGAACACCGCCAAGTCCCAATATTTGCTCGAATACAGCTTCACGAAACCCAAAGGCCCCGATGCGGAATTCCGTGCTGAATTCATCCGGCTCGAAGTGCGCTCGCAAAAAGAAAAGCTCGGCATCGTCGCTACCGCGCTCGCCAATTCCGCCGCAAGCAAGAGCACTTTCGAAGGTTCCATGCACGTCAAGCGCGACACGGCCAGCGGCGACGTGTGGCTGCACGACGTGCCGATGGTGGATCAGGGCCAGAAAGGCTACTGCGTCGTCGCCAGCGCCGAGCGCGTGATGCGCTACTACGGGCGCGATGTGGATGAAAACGAACTCGCACAGATCGCCAACACTGAGACCGATGGCGGCACGAGCGTGGAAGGGTTGCGCGATGCACTCAAAAAAGTAACCGCGCGTTTGAAAGTGCATGTCCGCGAAGTCGTGAAAATGGACGTGAAGGAAATCCTCGAACTCATCAAAGACTACAACCGCGCCGCCAAGCGTGCCGGGGAAAAAGAAATCCCTGATCAGGGCCAGATGCTGAACGTCCCGCTCATCTATCAGCAGATGAAGCCCGCCGTGCTCAAAAATGCCAAGACGCACAACAAAGCGGATCTCAATTGCTTCCAGCGCGAAGTCGCCCGCTCAGTGGACAGCGGAGTCCCGCTGCTCTGGAGCGTGCATCTCGGCATCGTTCCCGAGAAACCCGAACTACCGCAGGCAAACGGCGGCCACATGCGCCTTATCATCGGATACAACACCAAGACACAGGAAATCCTCTACACTGACTCGTGGGGCGAAGGCCACGAGTTGAAGCATATGAAAGCCGATGACGCATGGACAATCACCAGCACACTCCTCGTCATTGAGCCGATCCGTTGAGGTGCTATTCCTGAAACAAAGATGAAGTCTAAATACGACACTGTCATTCTCGGACCCGTGCAAAATGGGCTGGCTACAGCCGCGACGCACCACGTTTCAGTAGGTATTTCCCGACTAGGATGCGCTTATTTTGCTCTAATCAAAGCAAGTCAGTCTTTTCCCGGTGAAAATCATTCAAGACCCTGAACTGAAGTTTTAACTGCGCCCGCCCGTCACGGGTTCTTGCAGTCCTACGTCCGCGATAGTCGTTAAGACGGTCTGCTCTTTGGTAATATTTTCGAGGAGCGGAACCGGCAGTATCCCCGTCCGCAACACCGCATGCAAAGTGCTTGAGATTATCAGCGCCTGCCGGTGAATGGCAGATGCGGCGGGCGTGACTTTTCAAACGATGCCGTGCATGAACGTTGCGCCGGTTGGCAAAATCAAAAACCTTATGATTAACAAAACGATTCAACTTTTAGTCGCATGTGTCGCTTTTCTGGGAACGGTGCGCGCGCTGGACGATGCAAAACCTTTCAATACTTTTGGTCATCGGGAGGTGATCCGGATGGTGTGCATCGGCGACAGCATCACGCAGGCGGATGCCTATGTATCGGCGCTCCGCACAGCGCTGGGCAAGGAGTGGGAAGTGACGAATTTCGGCGTCACCGGATCGACGATGCTCAAGACGGGCGACAAGCCTTACAGCCGTCTGGGACAGTATGCGCAGGCCATGCAGAAGAAACCGGACGTGGCGACAATTGTGCTGGGCACGAATGACTCGAAGCCGGGGAACTGGGCGCACAAGGCGGAGTTTGAGGCGGACTACAAGGCGATGATTACGGATTTAAAAAAGGCGAACCCAAAGGTGGTCATCTACTGCTGCGTGCCGCCGCCTGCCGGAGGCAACAAATGGGGCATCAATGGCGAGGTCATCAAAAACGAAATTCAGCCGATGGTGCGCAAGCTGGCGAAGGAAACGAATTGCTACGTGATTGATCTGCAAGAGCCGTTCGCCGGAAAGAACTGCATCCCCGATGGTGTGCATCCCAATGTGGATGGCCACAAGATCATGGCTGCCGCGATTTACAAAGCACTCACAGGAAAACCCATTCCCGCCGAAAGCCCGGTGCTGGCAAAATAAGCACACGCCCACCTCCAATGAAAACCCTGAACATGGTAATCGGCGCGGTGATTGCGTTGATTTCCACCCCGGTGGAGGCGGGTGAAATGCAGTCCTACCGGGATTTTCGCAACCGCCTTATCGCGGACCGCACGCGCCCGACCTACCACCTCGTCAGCCCGGAGGGTCGCGCCTCGCCTGCTGATCCCAACTGCGCGATCTATTGGAAGGGACGCTACCACTTGTTTTTTATTTTTCCCGGCGGCTACGCGCATGTCTCGAGCATCGACATGGTCCACTGGCGCTGGCACCCGACTCTGCACCTCGGCACGGGAATCATGAACAGCGGCGGATGCTGCCTGAACAAGGATGGCATCCCGACGATGGTTTACATGAGCGATCACTTGAAAAGGAACGTGCTCTCTTTCGCATCGGATGATGACTTGGAAAAGTGGTCCGAGCCCTACCCGATAGAACCGCAAGTCGGGCCGGAACAGGACGGCGGCAAGATCAGCCATTGGGACCCGGAGATTTGGCTGGAGGGAAATACGCACTACGCACTTTTCGGAAACCACCCCTTCCAAATCGGCAGGGAGGCCACGGTGATGAAGTCCGCAGACCTCAAAACATGGGAATACGTGGGCCCATTTCTGACGAAGGAAATGCCCGACGTGAGCAGGACCACGGAAATCAAAACGAACGAGGATATTTCCTGCCCGAATTTCTTTAAACTCGGCGATAAATGGATGCTGCTTTGCATCAGTCACATCAAGGGCTGCCGCTACTATGTCGGTGATTGGAAGGACGGAAAATTCACACCGGAATCCCACGCGCGCATGAACTGGAGCCTCTCGGACGGCATGAAGGAAGGCGGACATGGCGGGGAGTTTTTTGCGCCGGAAAGCCTCCTCACGCCCGATGGACGACGGGTGATGTGGGCGTGGTGTTTTGCCTCCAGCAAAAGTGGGGGCAATTCGCTTTGGGATGGCATCCAATCACTCCCGCGAGAACTCAGTTTGCCGAAGGACGGCGTTCTGCGCATCAGGCCCATCAAAGAACTCGATCAACTCCGCTACAATCCTGTGATTGAAACGGACATCGCAGTGGAAAGCGGCACAACCAGCCGGCTCAAGAATATCTCCGGCGACACCATCGAGATCCTTGCGACCATCAAGCAGGGCGACGTCAAGCGATACGGAATCCGGCTTTTTACCGACAAGGACAACGGCAAGGGGATCGATGTGGTCGTCGAGCCCACCAGCAAGAGCCTCAAGCTGGGTGCCACCACCGCTCCGTTCGAACTGAAAACCGGCGAGGACATCCAACTGCGCATCTTTGTGGATCGCAGAACAGTGGAAGTTTTTGCCAATGAGCGACAGGCCGTCGTCAAACAGCACGACTACGAGCCGGAAGACGTGGGTGTCTGCCTTTTCAGCGAAGGCGGCAGGATGGAAGCCAAGGAAATCCGCGGCTGGAAAATGGCACCATCCAATCCGTGGTAAATCATTCCCGTGCTTAATATCCTACTGCAAACCGCACGCCCCTCCTTGCTGCTGGCGCTGCTATCATGTTGGTTGCCAATGTTCCGCACTGCGGAGGCCGCACCGCTTGCCAAAAATCTCTCCATGGATCTTGGCGGCGGGATCAGCATTGAGTTGGTCTTGATTCCCGCAGGGATATTCACCATGGGCGGCGAGCCGGGACAATATCCCGCTACAATGCCCGGGCGTGAAATTCAGATCACCAAGTCATTCTATCTCAGCAAGACGGAGGTTACACAGGAACAGTATCAGGCGCTGATGAAACGAAACCCCAGCCACACCAAAGGCGCACACAACCCAGTCGAAACAATTACTTGGGACGATGCCAAAGTCTTTTGCGATCTGGCGGGGAAACTAGCAGGAAGAGCAGGCCGTTTACCGACGGAAGCCGAATGGGAATATGCCTGCCGTGCCGGGACAAAGACGAAATACAACAATGGCGACGATCTGGCCTCGCTGAAGAAAACAGGCTGGGTCAATACAGGCCCGCCTGACGATAAACTCGGGACGCATCCAGTGGCCCAGTTGGAGCCAAATGCGTGGGGATTGTATGACATGCACGGAAACGTCTTCGAGTGGTGCATGGACTGGATGGCCGATGACTATTACGCGAGGGCACCGAAGACCGACCCGGTCAATTTAGTCGAGACTACAGCCACCGGACGTAAAGAAGCATGGAAAGTCTGCCGTGGCGGAGGAGCCGGCACGCAACCGAACAACTGCACGTCCGCTCACAGACATTCGTATAGCCGTCTGGGAAAACATACCATCGGCTTCCGCCTGCTGCTGGAGATCGCTTCCGGCGCAAACTAGAATAATCTGGCTGCCTCCATTCCCCGATCTGAACGTCCCATTTTTCTCCACCAATGAAAACACTCATCGCTGCCGCTGCGCTGGCATTTCTCACGACACTGCAAGCGCAAGACCTCTCCCACATCCCGAGGGCGGACCAACAGGAAGCAGTGCGTCTTTTCAAAATATACCGCGGCAGCACCGACTGGGCGGCGCGTGAACAGGCTGCTGATGCGCTGACGAAGCTCGATGTGCCGGCGATGCTCGCGCTCATGCCGCTCTTGGAGCAAGACTGGCAGACTGCGCTGACAAGTTATCGCACAGCGTTACAGCGTGCCGCCACGGATGTCGGGCGCAGGAAAGCGACCAATCCCGGATTCAACAACGAAGTGAGGACGCTCCAAGGGACACTGGCGAGGCTGCGCTCGGGAAAAGGCCTGCCGACAAAAGAGCAACTCCACGGCGAAGGCCTGACTGCGCTGAACCGGCTGCGCGAATTACACAACATCGCCATGTCTGATCTCGTGAAGGCGCAACCGACGCTCGGTCCTCTGGGCGATGCCGCGCGTGCATTCACGCGGATGCGCACCGCGCTGAAGCTCAAGACACGCCTAAAAAACGACACCAGTTTCACCGAGGAAGATCTCGCCCGCGAGGAAACCGCCGCACCCGCACGCGCCTTCCAAACGAATCCCGCATTTGCGCGTGTGCTCGAAGCAAACGCGGCACTCGCAGCGAGGAAGGAAGTTCCCGCCGATGAAGCCGAGGGCGTGCGTGACTTGAATGAAATGCGCATGTTGCTCGGCCTCCCTCCCTGTTTGCTGGATCCAAAGCTGGCGAATGCTGCGCGCGAACATTCCAAGGACATGGCCACGAAAAACTTCTTTGCACATGAATCACCAGTGCCCGGCAAGAAGACCCCATGGGATCGCGCCAAGCTGGCTGGAACTTCCGCAAGCGCGGAAAACATCGCCATGGGAATGAAGTCGCCTACGGAAGCCAATATGGGCTGGTTTTTCAGCCCCGGCCATCACGTGAATATGTTCGGTAACCACCTGCGTGTCGGCCTCGGGCAGCACGGGGTGCACTGGACGCAGTTGTTCGGAAACTGAGAGCGCCGTGACGCCCCCGCCACTTCGCGCCGAAGAAAATCCGTGATTCATTTAAAAAATGTGGAATGGACTCGCGTCCTTTTGCGTCCAAGGCTGCAAATCATGAAACCTCGCTTCATCCTCTACATCACCATTGCAGCACTCCTCACCGGTTGCGGAGAACGCAAACAAGCCGCCGAGCTTGAACAACTGAAAAAGCAAAATGCCGAACTCGCGGAGGGCATGGCCGCCAAGGAGAAGGCGCTCGCGGAAGAGAAAATCCGAACAGCTCAGGCCGAGGCCGATCGTGTTGCGGACGCCAACCGTGTGGAGGCGGATCGCCTCGCTGCTGAGCGCGCGTCCATCGGTGCCGAGCGCAAACGCATGGAGGAGGATGCCACACGCATCACCGCGCAAAAACGCGAGGAAATGGAGGGCGAACTGCGCAGACGCGAAGAAGCACAGAAACTTGCCGAAAAAAAAGCGGCCGCCACTGTGCGTGCAAATGCCGAGGCGGAAGAGGCTCGAATCGCCGCAGTTCGTGTCGCGAACAGCGAGCGCTCGCGTATTCCCCAGCCGGTCGGAACCGGACGGAACTCTGATTTCTTTTACACGGCCCTCGATCCCTACGGAGATTGGGATGAGGTGGAAGGATACGGCCCCGTTTTCCTGCCGCGCGAGGCGCAGCAGGACAGGAACTGGCGTCCCTATACCGACGGCGAATGGGTGCGCAGCGAGCAGGGCTGGACGTGGCGCTCGAATGAACCGCACGGATGGGCAACGAGCCATTATGGACGCTGGGTGCGGCACCTCCGCGAGGGCTGGATGTGGGTTCCCGGCAGCGAGTGGGCGCCTGCGTGGGTATCGTGGCGCAAAAGCGAGACGCACATCGGGTGGGCGCCACTTCCGCCCGAGGCATACAGCGGACGCGGCTTCAACTCGAGCGTGGACGAGTATTACGACATTGGAGCGCGCAACTACAACTTCGTGCCGAGGGAGCGATTCGGTGCGGGGCGCACGTATGTCGGGCGCATTGTCGATACGGAACGCAATGTGACCATCATCCAAAACACGGTGAACGTGACGAATATCACCTACCGGGGCACCGGGAACAACGCCATGATCGTAAACGAGGGGCCCGATATGGAATTCGTCAATGCACGTTCCACTACACCGGTGCAGATCGTGCGATTGCAGCGTGACGAAGTGCCGGAAGGGCGCGGCACCATCGCGCCAGCCGTGATCACGGCAGGATTGATGCGCATGGTCGCACCCGTGATGAATCACGACCGCCCGGTCGCCACACCTCAGAAGGTGCGTAAAACGGCGACGCGCGAATTCGATCGCGGGTGGAATGGAGCCGATGACACTGCGGTGAAGGCCATCCGCCAGAAGCTCGCTGCCGAGGCACGTAAGGCCGAGGATGATGAACGCGAGGCATACCGGAAGCTGCCAGCCGTAAATAAACCGGTAATCGTTAAACCCGCGCCGGCAGTCGTGCCTCCGCCAGCCGTAAAGCCGGTCGTCCAACCCGTTGAAAAACTCGCACCTCAAAAACCCGTCGTGCCAGAAAAAGTGGCACCGCGCACTCCACAGCCACCAGCGGTAAAAAAGGATGCCGCCCCCGCGGTCGAAAAAAATCCGCCGCCCGCACCGCAGGTGCAGCCCGCGCCTGCAAAAGTGGTCCCAAAATCAGACGTGAAAACAACGACTGATACCACATTCCACAAACAAGCTGACAAAGTATTGGAAAAGAGATAAAAGGGAGGGATGGGAGGAAACACACTTAAACTGGGCAGGCCGGATGCGGCTGCACGAATTGATGAACGCTATGCGAGGGAGCCGGATGGATGGCGCAAG
>CANJNZ010000072.1 GCA_947476045.1 Chthoniobacteraceae bacterium | reverse complement strand
TGTATTTCTCGGCGGTCGGCGCGTGGCGGCTGGTGCAGGCGCTTGCCGTGCGGCGGATGAAGCGGCGGATGCGTCAATACGACGGCTGGGTGGGCAAGGTGCTGAGGCACGCGCCGACGGGCCGTGTGGGCTTTTGCGCGAGCACGGGGAATACGCAGCATCTGCGCTGGGGTGCGCTGGCTGGCAGGCCGATGGCGCAGCTCGTGACGTGTCCGCAGTGTGCGCGCAACACGCAGACCTTTGGAGGCTTCGCGGCCTTTGGCGCGCTGGCGATGGGGCACTGCGAGATGATTCCGCTCTCGGAGCTGACGGCGGCGCTGCCGTGCGAGCAGGCTGAGTTTTTGCAACGCATGGAGAGCGGGGAGGAAATGGCATGAGATCGCTCCCCGAAATCATACACATGAATGCGGTGCTCGACCCGGTGCGCAAGATGAGCACGGAGACGCTGCGCTCGGAGCTGGTGAGGCGCGGCTTTGTGGTGACTCCGGATCGCGGGCTCGAATGGGTGACACTAAAGGAACTGGCTAAAAAAGCGGCGAGGACGCTGGCGAGTGTGAGTCGCACGATCACTCGCGCCGGCGTGCGCGTGCCTGGGCTGGAGATCGAACGGGCGAATGGCGGACGTGGAAGGATTGTGCGTGTGCGGGCGACGGCGGATTTTTTCACCTGGCTGAAATCCGAGCGCGGCGGTGCGCCGAGGAAGGCGGTGCTTGCGTGAGATCGCTCTACGAGGAACTCGGCATCGAGCGCGGTGCGACGCCGGAGGAAATCAAGTCGGCGTATCGTCGTCGGGCGAATGAGACGCACCCGGATAAGGGCGGGAAGCGCGAGGACTTCGAGCGGGTGCAGCAAGCCTACGATGTGCTCGGCGATGACGCGGCGCGCAGGCGCTACGACCAGTGCGGCGACAATGGCCGCACTGACATCGAGACGCCGGAGCAACTGGCGGCGGATTGTTTTCGCTTCGTGCTGCGGCAGGGTTTCCCAGCGGGCAGCGATCTCGTGGCGCGGGCGATTTTTGCGATGGAGAACGGCATCCAGCTACACGCCGCCGATCTGCGGAAATGGCGCGGTGAAGTGGAGCGGCTGGAACGCTACGAGCGTCGTCTGCGCAAGCGCGAGTGGGCGGAAACACCGAGCACGGTGCTGGAGGATGCGCTCGCGACTGAAAAGGCCGGGCCGGTGGCGAAGGTGCATTTTCACGAGACGGCGATTGCGCGGCTCAAGGATGCGCTCGGCATTTTGCAGTGCTACGAATTTGGCGAAGGGGAGATTCGCATCGAGGGCCGCGTTGAAAAGCTGAACTGCCCGACGTGCGGCGAGCTGGTGGCCACGATCTTTGATCACGTGGACGGGTGCCCGAAAACGAACAGAAAACGGCGGACGGGCGGCGCGCTGCGAAAGGAGACAGCATGACGACGATTGCTGACGAGCTGGTGATCGAGGGGATTGCGAAGGCGTTTGGCGCGTTTCTGGACAAGCCGGAGATCGGGGAGCGATTGATCGCGAAGATGGCGGAATTGCGCTCGGAGCTGATGACGACTCAGGAGGCTGCGGACATGCTGCGCATCGCGCCGAAGACGCTTCGGGCGAATCACGTCGAGTGGGGCATCACGAAGAGCGTGGCGCTGGGCCCGGATGAGCCGCGCTGGTATCGCGCTCAAATCATGGCGCGGGTGAGGGCGAAAGAGGTCAAGGGCAGCGCGCCGCAGAACGTGACGGAGTTTCCAAACAGCACGCAGGTTTTACCGCCAAGACGCCAAGACGCCAAGGAAGGCGCGAAGGCGGGATGAGGAATTTCAAACCAAACCAAACCAACAATGAACTTTGAATACGTGAAAGAACAATACGGGGTGCCAGCCGAAACAGGCAGACGAGTGACTGTCTATGGAAAGCCCGGCATCATCGTAGAGGATCGCGGTCACTACATCGGCGTGAACTTTGATGCCGATAAGCCGGGCGTGATCAAAAACGCCCACCCCACAAGCGAGGTGCAATATCACGGAATTGGAAAAATCCGCAAAGCATCTAGGTGGGCAGCGAGATACGATCGGTATCTGCAATACGGCGAAAGCTTCCGGTCATTTTTGGATTATTGCCGATGGGATGCGCAAAAGGATCGCTCTTGGAATTGACGGCCATGGACACACGCACCGGACTCATTCACCAGCTCCTACCCGGAGAAACCATCGAAGACTTAGCGCGCAGGCTCGGCGGAAAGTCTTCGGATTTTGTGCCAGTCGAGCGCGAAGCCGATGGCGTCTGCACGCGATGCAATGGCACTGGCTCCGTTCGGCGAGGACTTCTCTCGAAGAAGTTCAAGCCGTGCAAATGCGTGCTCTGAGAATTCGATCAACCTATCCACCCAATGAAAACCGACGCCACAGACACGACGCTACCGCTTCAATTCGATCCGCAGAAACTTGGCATTCAGCCGCCGCCCACACGGCGCTTTGATTTTCCGATCACGCGCAATGCGACGAATAAGGAATTGTTCGTGGGCTGCATGGTGGCGATGCAAGAGACGGGCAATAATGGGATCATCGTTCGCGCGAATGGTCTGCACATCATTGAGGCGAAGACTGTGAAGGTGACGATCACGCCATTGGGGGGGGCTTCACCGGTATGATGGAAAATGGCACAATGGCAGATGGCAAACGCGAGGAATGGGCCACGGATGAGGACGACAAGTTGATCTTGCTGAGGCAATGGCATCGAGCGTGCGGCGCCGCGATCTGGACTGGATATGTTTGGCGCGACCGAAAACAGACGACTCTCGACGGGGTGAAAGAGTATTTCCCAATGAGCTGGGAGTCACATTATTTTGCGATGCCAGCGGGCGAGGTGGAGATTCACAGGTGCGCGGTTTGCGATGGTGAACTAGCCGGG
Source organism: Chthoniobacteraceae bacterium (assembly GCA_947476045.1). Taxonomy (GTDB): domain Bacteria; phylum Verrucomicrobiota; class Verrucomicrobiia; order Chthoniobacterales; family Chthoniobacteraceae; genus SXWH01. The sequence continues at coordinate 20,239 of CANJNZ010000072.1, read as the reverse complement.
CACGTGATCACGGAGGCGGAGTTTGCGCGGCTGAGTCATGCGATGTGGGAGAGCGATGTGGTGCGCTACGAGCGGCATTGTCCGGGCCGTGGCGGGCACGCTGCGGAGTTGGTGGCGGCGATCTATTTTGAGTATGTGCTGGGTGCGAGCTTGAGCGAGCTGGAGAGGCTATGGGCGCGTTCGCGGCAGACGCTTTGGGAAATGTTTCATGCGCGCCGGCTGCCGATGCGGGCTGACTCGAAGGCGCTGTGTGTGGATGTGGTGGAGTGGAAGGGACGGAAGTTTGCGCCGCACAAAAGGATCGGCTATCTGCGCGCGACCGACGGTGAGCGCGAGCTGCTGCACGTGCTCATTTGGCAGGCAGCGAATGGCCCGGTGCCGGACGGCTTCAACGTGTGCTTTCGCGACGGCAACCGGCGCAATGTGGAGCTGAGCAATCTCTTTCTCGAAAAGGCGGCTGAGACTCTCGTGCGCGGCCGCACGCGACCGGGGCGGCGTGTGAATCAATTTTCGCCGGTGGATGAGAGGAGGGTGGCGGCGTGATTGCGGCTTATGGATTTCAAAAGCGGTGGCGTGCGAAGCTGGCGCGCGGGAAAAAGACGATGACGATCCGCGAGGACCGCAAGGATGGTCGGGTGCCGAAGATCGGGGATGTGTTTCGCGGCTACGTGGGGATGCGCACGAAGAATTGTGAGCTGGTGGTGGAGGGGATGGTCTCGCGGGTGCGTAGGATAAGGATTGCTCGGGTCGCGAAGGTCTCACGAAGGCTGAATATCATGGTCTGGATCGATGGACCGCTTCAACTGGATGCAGAAGTGGCCGCGCTGGCGACTAGCGATGGCTTTGCTTCGCTGGAGGATTTTTTTGCGTGGTTTGTTCCTCTCGGAAAAAGGGATGAATTTCGCGGCTGGATTATCGAGTGGAAGAAAGGAGCTGAGTAACTATGGGCGCTGATACAAAAATAACCTGGGCGACACATTCTTTTAATCCCTGGATCGGATGCACGAAGGTTTCGCCGGCGTGTGCGCACTGCTACGCCGAAAACTATGCGCTGCGCTACGGTCGCACCGAGTGGGGGCCGGGCAAGGCGCGGGTGCGGACTTCGGCGGCGAATTGGAAAAAGCCGCTGTCCTGGGATCGTGAGGCGAAGGCGCTCGGCACGCGGCCTCGGGTGTTTTGCGCTTCGCTGGCGGATTGGCTGGATGATGACGGGGTGCCGATTGAATGGCTGTGCGATCTGCTGGTGCTGATTCGCGCGACGCCGCACCTGGACTGGCTGCTGCTGACGAAGAGGCCGGAGAATTGGTATTCGAGAATTTCCGAGGCGGCAACCGTAGAAGGCTCGGATGATTCCATAGAAAGCTGGGTGGACTGCATTGATATGCCAGAACGAGGGGTGATTCCAGAAAACGTCTGGATCGGTGTCACGGCGGAAAATCAGGAGTGTGCGGACAAGCGCATCCCTCATTTGCTATCCATCCCGGCAAAGGTGCGGTTTCTGTCGTGCGAGCCGTTGCTTGGGCCTGTGCTGCTGCGGTCGCTGCGCGATGCGGATGACCCGCTGGCGTGGACGGATTCGCTGACGGGTTATCGAATGTGCGATGGGATGAATGAGGCTGTCCAGGGGGAGCGGATTCATTGGGTGATCGCGGGCGGCGAGAGTGGGCCGCACGCGAGGCCGTCGCACCCGGAGTGGTTTCGCTTGCTGCGCACGCAATGCGTCGCTGCGGGTGTGGCGTTTAATTTCAAGCAATGGGGGGAGTGGGGGCCGTGCTGCACGTGCACTCCTTTTCACGCGAATAAACTTCCGGTGCACGGTTTCAATGACGGAATTCACTTGGTCCGCGCCGAAAAGAAGCGAGCGGGCCGGATGCTTGACGGTCAAGAGTGGAATGAGTTTCCGGCGCTAGGGGGGGGGCGTGAGCTGTGAGCGGCGATGAACTGCGGAATGCTGGGGTGGCGAGTTTGTGCAAGCTCGTGGTTTGGCGGGTCACGGATCGTGAGCGAATTCTGGCTTGTTGGATCATTCGCATGTCGCTGCTTCGGGGGCTGGAGTCGGTGTGGATACGGAAGCAGCTACTACTGGCTGAGCTGACGCGAATTTCGCCACCGGATGTGACGGATGCGCTGAAGCGACTCGAACGGCGCGGGGTGTTGCAGCGGTCTGGGTCGAGAGGGGAGGCGCGGCTTTATACTTTTCTACCAAACGCGGAGATCATCGAGCCGGAGGCGAGGGTGCCTGCGGCGACGGTGGCGCGGTGTTTGGCTGAGATTGAGTCTGACAATGTGCATGGGCCTGGCTTGGAGCCGGGAGGTCAAGTGCGCGCTGTTGGCCTTGAGCCTGCGGAGCAACGTCTGGCGTGCGATTTGGCGCACGCGAGTCGTGAGACGGCGGTGCAGCCCGATGAGACGGGCTTTGTGCCATGGTCACAAGAATGGGTGCGCGTGAAGAGCGCTGAGTCTATGCAGAATGCGACTGTGAAAAAGGCGCATGAGATGGGTGAAACACCCACGCGAATGGGTGAATCGCCCATCGGCGAAATGGGTGAATCGCCCATTCGGGGCGGAGCTGAACCTCGCGGGGGCGCGCACGCGGCCGAGACGTTGACGTTTACGAAAGAAAACGATCACGTTGACGTTGCTGTTGTTTTTCCAAAGACGATGACGAAGCAGCGACCGGTGATCGTGAGATTGCCGTCGGCTCATAAGCAAGAGATGAGTTCGCGTGCGCTGCGCGCTGTGTGGGCGGTGGTGCCGAAGGGGGAGTTCGAGCCGTGGCAGCGACGATGGCAGGAACGCTGCGAGGCTGAACCAGAGCTGGTGCTGGGCTTCGCTGAGGATTGCTCTGACCGACTGAAACGCGGCGAGAAGATACCGATTCCGGGCGCTTGGATTTATAGATGCGTCGGCGAAATCTGCGAACGCGAAGGCAAACCCTGGCGATGACCACACAACTCTAACTCTCACATCAAAATGCGACCTATCAAACGTGCGAAACCTATCACATCTGAGAGCCTTACCCCCCTCATAAGGAGTCTCCTACGACCCCCGCCGGGGCCTGCGGTCTTTACGACCTTCATCACTTTTTTACACATGACCAAAAAAACATCTTCCCATGAAATCTAAACCCCGTCGGGCCTCCCGACCTACAAAGCTCGCATCCGGCATCGAAGTGCATTGCCACTTCACACGCATCGCGCCAGCGGCCTCGCTGTCGCCCCACCCGAAGAACGCCCATCGCAAACATCCAGCCAAGCAACTCGACCGCTTCGAGCTGGTGATCAAAGGCCGTGGCACCAAGCGCGGCAACGGCTGGCGTCGCGCGATCGTCGTGTCGAAGCGCAGCGGCCACATCGTTCGCGGCCACGGCGCTTACCTCATGGCGTTGCGTCGCGGGTGGGACGTCCCCATCGAGGAGCAAGACTACGCCACCGAGCGCGAGGAAATCCGCGACCTGCTCGCCGACAACAAACTCGCCGAGCTGGCCGAAACCGACAACGCCGCCCTCGCGCGACTGCTCACCGAGATCGAAGACGACGTAGAGCAAACCGGCTTCGACGACACCGAACTCGAACGCCTCATTCGCCAGACCGACGAACCCGAAGGCGAATTTCCCATCACCGCCAAACTCGGCGAACGTCACGACTACTGCATCATATTTACCGAAAATGAAACCGACTTCCTTTATCTCCAATCGCTCCTCGGCCTCGGCCAAGAAAAAAGCTACAAGCAAAACGCCGTCGGCCTCGGTCGCGCGATTCCCTTCGCACGCGCCCTCGCCGCACTCCGCGCAAATCGTCATACCCTCGATGTCCAGGGCGACAACGATGACAACGCATCTGCTCGCACCGGGCGCGCTCGTCTGCGTCCCAAAAAGTCAGGCCGCTGATTATCAGTCACGCCTCGACCGCGACCAACCACGCATCGCACATCTCGCCGCATTTGCCGGTCCGAAAAAACCGCGCGTCCTCCTACACCCCGATCACATCACCGGCAAACCCGCCAAGCTCAACTGGCTCTTCGACCAATTCCCCGACCGCGACCTCATCTTTCTCGACGACGACATCGAGGGCGTCGTCCTCGCCTACGCCGAGCGCGGCGAATCCACAAAAAGCAAAGACCCCGTCCACGTCGCCGCATTCCTCCAGCGCACCGTCCACCTCGCCCGCGACATGGCCGTCTATTTCATCGGCTGGGGAAAATCCGGCAACCCCTCCCTCTACTACTCCGGCCTCGAACCCTTCACCCTCACCGGCTACATCAACGGCCTCGCCTTCGGATTCTTGAAAGGACACGGCCTCCGCTTCGACGAACGCCTCACCGCCAAAGCCGACTACGACATCAGCCTGCAAAACGCCCTGCGCCATCGCCGCTGCCTCCGCGACAACCGCTATTGCTTCGAGTCCCGGAAAACATTCCGCAACCCCGGCGGCATGTCCCTCCTCCGCAACAGCCTCACCGAAAAGCGCGACCTCGAAATCCTCCGCAAGAAATGGGGCCCGGCCATCGCCGTCCCGCGCGGCGGCACATCCCAAAACGGCGCACGCGGATACGCCGGCGTCACCCGCCTCGAACTCAAACTTCCATTCTGACCATGGAACTTTCAAACATCGCGCGCGTCGAATGGCCCGCTGGAAAAAAGCCGCCGCAACTCGGCCAAATGCTCGATGCTGGCGAACTCGGAATCGCAAGGATCGAGGAAATCGAACACGAAAGAGGGCTGCGCACCATCGGCGTTCGCATCTACCCAAAGATTGAAGAAGTCGGAGACCTGCGAAAACCAGCGCGCAGAAAATCGCGCAGCACATGATCTGCCGCACCGAAGCTGAACGCCGCGCCCTCACACGCGTAAAATGTGCGGTGCTGAAAATCTCCCACCGATTCGACGCGCTGTCCAAAAATGCCAGAAAGATGCACAAGGCAGTGCGCGCGCTTGCAAATTTGATTGAGGAAAAAACGCGCAAAGAGAAACTTTGACAGCCCCGCCGCGGCATGTCCGCGCGCAAACCATTCCTGCTCCTCGGCACGCCCAACTCCGGCACAGACTGGCTCGCCGGCTGCATCGTCCGAGTCACCGGCTGGCGCTACTTCCAAAAAGAGTTTTTCAATCCACTCACCAACGCCCAGCACTCCGAAACCCTGCTCAGCAACTTCGGCAGCGAACTCGTCACCGGCCTCGAGAACCTCGCCACCTGCCACACCCAGGGCATTGATGCCGTGGTCGAGCGAACATGGCCCGCCGACACATTCGACTTCAACAAAGAGGTGTGGTCATTCTGCAAACTCCCCGCGCTCGTCGCGCACTTCGATTGCCTCGTCATCACGCGCAGCGCAGCCAGCCTCTTCCCGCCGTCGCGGCTCCGCGTCTGGCAATGGTATGACGCGATCTACCACGCCTTCGCCCGCGTCCACGGCCCGCACTGGCAGCACGAACACTTCACCCCGCAAGCCCGCGCGCTCCACGCCCACGCCGTTGCGTCCGACCGCCTCACCCGCGATGCCACAGCCATCGGCGTTCCCCAGCTCAGCTACGACCATCTCATCAATGCCGAGTCCGACGAGATTCACCGCGTCTGCTGCTACATCGAAAAGCACTGGCCAATTCCCGCGCTGCACCTGGCTGCGGAAATTCTCGCCACCCGTCGGCAAAAGAAAGTTGCCAGCGCCCCTGCGCAATAGCACATTGCCCACGTCGCCGCGCATCCCGCGCGGCACATCAAAACAAAAACGGGAAGATCCAACCCGCAAAAACTGGAACTGCAAAAATGCCCACGGCAAATCCCGAAGCACTCAAACTGCCAGACTCGCTCCTCGTCCGCTACTACCGCGAAGCCGAGATCGACCACATTCAAAAAGTCACCAGCCGCAAAGACGGCCGCATCGAGGTGCAGCTCCTCATCGCCGACGCGCAGCGCACGGACCACTGGCGCGACCTCGGCGGCGGCATCGGCTACGTCCCCGATGCCGACTAACGCTTGCACACGCGCAGCGCATCGGCGAAAAGCCGCGCGATGAGCAGCATGGACAAAGTCCGACAAGCCACCGAGCAATACATCGCTCAGCTTCCGCTCGACCTCAAAGGCCGCGTGGTCCGGCTCGCCATCTTCGCCAGCGAGGAAGACTGCCGCCACTACTACCCGCGCCGCGCTCTGGAATTTCATCAGATGATGAACACGGCCATTTCGCGCGCAGTGCGAATCAGAAAGGGAAAAGTCGAGCGCCTCACCTTCGCCCCTGACGACTGCGCCACCGATCTCGCCGGCGACAACACCCCCGCAAGCCGCCGCACCTGGCTCGATACCCGCCTCGGCCTCATGCCTTAGCGGTCAGGCAGTTTCGTTCAAATTGACGAAAACGCTGATTTGCTGATTTCAGCAATTTCGCGCCCCGAGCCTTTGCCATTTGCCATGTGGCCATCTGCCATTTCCCCTCCGTGAAACTCCGTGCCCTCCGTGCGAGGCCCTCCCGTCCACATGCCCCGCAACGGCTCAGGTCAGTGGGAAGAAAAATCAGATTCCCCCGTGAAAATAAATTGGGCCGCCGTTGGTGAAAACGGATGGACGACCGGGACGCACCGGTCGGAAAGTCCCCACGTCATTAGCAACAACTGCTAGCTGACAAACAACAAAAACACGGAAGAGCCGACCGACCAAACGGGCACTGAAAACCCATGAAAACGAAGCCAACAAACCTCACACAAATCCGATCCACGGCAATAGGCCGCTGCAACCGCCTGCAAAAACTCCACCGCCATCTCGATCAACTCCGCCCCGCATTCCGCGCGTGGCTCAATGGCAGCATCTATATCGGTGGCCGCGGTGCCTACCGCTTCCGCACTACGCGCGAACTCACACTATGGAGCGACCTCGCGCGCTCCATCTTCCCCACCGTCGCCGACTTCGCCTTCGCCGCCGCCATCCTCGCGGGTGACGAGCCAGCCGTCACCGCCGCCCCCGTCGCCGCCGCCAAGGCCCCCGGTCGCACCAACGTCATTCAACTCGCGCAAGCCGCCTAATCCGATGAAACGCACACTCACCGTCTCCGCGCTCCTGCGCGATACTATACGCCCGTATAGCCCACCCCGCCGCATCCCTCATCTGCGCCTCACAGGCGACTGGCTCGCCGCCGCTGGATTCCATTCCGGCAGCCGGATCATCGTCCACGTCCACGCAGGCCAACTCATCATCACCCCACTCCAATGAGCCATCCCATCTTCGGCGAAGTGATCCACGCCTACACCCGCGCGCAAGCCATCGAAGACGGCTTCCTCGTGGACGTCTCGGCGACCGCCCGCGAGGCCGGCATCCGCTACCCCGTCGCCCTCACCCGCGCCGCCTTCGAGCGATGCGTCGCCGTGCCTCCACACATACAGGCGCAGGATGAAAGCGGGCGTCTGTGGGATGTCCTCTGGATGTGCCGCACCTTCATGGCGCGCATCACCGGCGACCGTGGAAAATTCCAACTCTACGTCCGCAATCACAATCGCCCGCGCCTCACGCGCAGCGATCTCGTCACCCTCAAAGCCATCTGTGGGCCCGGCGACACAGCCGCTCCCGTCATCACCATCATGCTTCCACATGAAGACTAACCTCATCGGCCCCGCCGCGCTGGTCCTCAGCGCGGCGGTGGCCATCGCCGCCAAGCGCGATCGCGTCACCCTCCTATTCGACGGAGATCCCGGCGTCGGCAAAACCACCCTCGCCGATGCCCTCGCGCTACAAATCACCGGCTGCCAGCACGCCGTCGAGTGGGTCAACGGCCAGTCGCTCAATATCGATCTCGTCCGCCAATGGCGGTGTTCCGCCTGCTACGGCAATCTGTTCGCCGACTGGACCGTCAAACGCATTGACGAGCTGGACCACGCCAGCCCCGCCGCCATGGCCGAGCTGCTCACGTATCTCGACACGCTGCCGAAAAAGCACGCCGTCATTGCCACCACAAACGAGTTCGGAAAACTCCGCGCCGCCAGCAAGGGCCGTCTCGAATCGCGCTTCATCCGCCTCCGCGTGGACGCGCCCTCAGTCGAACAAACCGCCGCGCACCTGGCTAAGCGTTTCCGCATCACAAAAACCCAAGCCCGCGAAATCGCCCTCGGCTCCGTGCCGGACGGCGAACTCGCAACCTCCGGCTGCAACATCCGCACCGCCGAAAACGACGCCGAAGCCCTCGCCGCCGTTCTCAGCATCACGAAAAAAGCCGCATGAAAATCCGCTGCCGCTACTGCGGGCAACCCTGCCCCGACCACTCCGGCGTCTGCGACCGCTGCGAAACCCCGCCGCGCCGGGCCCAGAAACCACCACGAACCAAAAACCGCACAGCCGCGAATGACGCCGCACCCCTGTTGGCCGTCCGCGTCTGTTCTACTCAACACGACAAAACACCAAAAACCGCACAATGAACTTCCACGCACTCAAAACACCCGGCGGCTACGCCATCGGCGAAGTCGCATCCGCCCTGCAAAAATCCATCCGGCGCGGCCTCGAAAACGACGCCCTTCATTGGGCAACCGAACTCGACCTCGCCGGCCAAGCCGCGCACGCATGGAAGCGATTGAAGATCATCGCCTGCGAAGACGTCGGCCTCGGCGACCCGCTCGCCGTCGTCGTCATCCACGCACTCAGCGAGCTGTGGGCCGATCTCAAAAAGACCGAAACCGCCGAACGCCACCCGCAACGCCTGCCCTTCATTCAGGCCGTCCGCTACCTCGCCCTGGCTCCGAAGTCCCGAACGAACGATAACGCCCTCGTCACCTTCTACCTCGGCACCCGCGACAAGCGCCCCATCCCCGACTATGCCTTGGATCGCCACACCGCCGCCGGTCGCCGCCGTCAGCGCGGTTGGAAACACTTCCACGAAGTAGCCGCCCACATCGAAAAACCATCCGGCGAACCCGACCCCTACGCCGACGCCGCCCGCAAAATCCGCCGAGACGATCAAACCTCTCTCGAACTCGGCCAAGATTAGTCCCATCCGTCCTATCCGTCCCATCCCATTGACTCCCCGCCAGCGGCGTGCCGCTGCAACTCACCGCCGCCGATCTCGACAAGCTCAAGTCCAAGGAACTCGCCAACGCGATCCGCAAACTCCACGCCGGAAAAACCCTGACCAACGCAGAGCGCGCACTGCTCGCGCAATCCGCCGACGCACCGCTGCTCAAAAGCGGCTTCGCCCCAAACTGGAACGAACTCGCCACAGCCCTCGGCGTCTCTCGCAAGGCCCTCAAAAACTGGCGCGACGATCCCCGCTACACCCCGCAGCTCCCCGTCGCCCGAGCTGACGGCCGTCACGATGTCGCCGCATGGGCCGCATTCATGGTGCAACACAATCTCGCCGACTCCGCACAACACGTCCCGCTCGATGACGACAACGATGCCGGCGACCAGCGCATCATGCCGCCCAAGCTCGGTGGCACCGGCGCGGACTGGAAGGCGCGCGTGGACAAACTCAAAGGCGACCAGATCGAAATCGGTCTCCAAAAAGAATGCGGCACCCTGCTAGTCGCCAACGAACTCGAAGTCCCGCTGGGCGCAACCTTCGTAGCGATGACCAACACGCTCACCGTGCTCCCCGAGCGACTCGCCCCGCTGGTCCGTGGCTTTGACGACGTGCCCGAAATCATCGGCATCATACGCAGCGAAATCGAAATCGAACTCACCCGGCTCAACGCCGCCGACTACATCGCCGAAGTCACCGCGCTGGTGGGTGAATTACCCACCGACCCGGAGGCCGCGCGACTCCTGTCACTCGTCAGCTTCGCCGGTCAGGATCACGCCGCGCTCCTGCAGCTCATCATTCATTGCACCGCCGCAGTCCTTCGCAGCATCGGCCAGCGCGCCATCAAATCCGCGACCGCCCCGCCCATCACCCACGAAGTCACCGAGCAGCCAGTCGAAGAAATCGCGACGGAAACACCAGTCACCATTCGCCAGTCACCAGTCACAGCGCCAATCGCGAAAACGAAGACAGCGCGCAAAAAACGCCCGCGCAAAAAAGCATGAGAAATTTCATCAATGCGATCCCCTGGCTGCGCAACCTAGTCCGCGCGACACTGCGCCCACGACCGCGAATGCGCTTTTGGGAATGGGCCGACAAGCACGTCGTCATCCCCGAGGAATGCGGCGGACCACAGCCCGGCCCGCTGCGCACCGCGCGCTTCCCGATCTGGCGCGGCCTCTTCGATCTCGCGCAGCAGCCCCACGTCCACTTCGTCGCACTCTGCGCATCAGTGCGCGTCGGAAAGACGTTGTTCTCCATCGTCATCATGCTCTACTGGCTCGCCGAGCGCGTCGGCTCCCTCGTGTGGCTCGATCCCTCTGGCCAGTCCGCGAAGAAAGTCAGCAAAAGCGAACTCCAACCCTTCATCGGAAAGTGCAAGCCCGTCTGGCAGCTCGCCATTCTCGGCAAGACCGCCTTTCAAATCCTCTGGAAAACCTTTCGCGGAAAAGTCCTGCGCATCGTCGGCAGCGGAGCTGAGGCAGACATGCACGGCTTCAACGCCGAGTTCGCCGCGCTGAACGAACTGGACCGCTGCAAAGAGGCCGTCGTCAAAAAGCGCGGCAAGCCCGACGATAGCCGCGAGGACGCATCGAGCGCCGACAAGGTTGTCGCGCGCACCATCCTCTTTCCGCACACGCGCCTAGTCGTGGAAAATTCCAGCCCAGGCGTGGCCGGGGAATACTCCCCGATCTGGGTCAGCTTCCTCCGTGGCTCGCAACATCACTGCTATTTGCCGTGCAAACACTGCACCGCCGCAGCGGCGGCGAAGAAAAAGAAGACGGCAGATCCACAGCCTCGCGAATCATGGCCTGTCGGATGGAGCGAGCAATCCCTCGATCCCGATCTGCGCGGCTGGCAGCGCCTCACCTTCAGCTCCGAAAAGAAGCTGGTTCCCTTCGACGAAAACCTCGAACCGCTCCGCGACAAAAACGGCAAGCTGCCCGACTCGAAGGAATGGCGCGAAGAAACCACCGGCCAGATCCGCTTCGAGCAATTCGCCCTCTGGCGCGATTTCATCCATCCCGGCGACGCCACGAAAAAGACCCGCAAGAAAATCGGCTACGACATGGGCGCGGTCGAACGCGGCGCCACCTATCAATGCGCCCACTGCAAAAAGGACATCGGCGACGCGGATCTCCGCTGGATGCTCGCACGCTACCGCTGGATGTCGCACAACCCCGGAGCCAGCCCGGATCGCATCAGCGCCCACGTCTGGCGTGCCTACGCACCGCAGGAACTCGGCGGCGGCTTCGGCCCCATCGCTAAGGAGTTTCTCGAAAGCAAGGGCAACGTCGCCGGGCTAATCAAGTTCTACAACTTCGTGCTCGGCCTGCCATTCATCCGCACCGGCACAGCCGTCAAGGAAGACGACTTGGATCGCGTCATCGCGCGCACACCCGTGCGCTACGTCAAGGGCCAGCTCCCGATGGAAGCCGAGTTCCTCACGATGTTCGTGGACAAGCAAAAGGAGGAATTCTGGTATGTCATCCGCGCACACGGCATCCTGTGGGATCACCCCGATCAGCCGAGCTGGTCCGCGCTCGTGGATTGGGGACGCGCCAATTCATGGGACGAAATTCTCGAACTCGCCGGCGAGAAGCCCGACGCCACCGGCGAGCTGCGCCGCTTCAAGTGGCTTCGTGCTGATGGCACCGAGCGCGAATATGCCGTGTGCGGCGGCTTGGTGGATTCCGGCAACGACACTGATCTTGTGTATGAATTCTGTCTCCATCGCAGCACCATCTTCGAGCCCTACAAAGGCGGCGGCGGGCAGCACACAAACTGGCAGCGCATCCGCGAGCGCGAAGTCATGGAGGAGCAACTCACCCTCTGGCTGTGCTGGTCCGACTGGTTTGCAAACAACCTCTACTACGACTGCATCAAAAACGGCGTCGTCCACGGCTCCACTCCGATCCACTGGTGGCTGCCAGTGGACATTGATTCGGACTATCGCACGCACCTTTGCGATGAGTTTAAAGACGGCGACGGCTGGGTGGCAAAAACGGGGAACAACCATTTGGGCGATGCGGAAAAAATGTGCCGCGCCTACGAAGACACCGTGGAAGCGCAGCTCGACGCCCTGCGCGAGGAACGCAGCAAAGCCGCCTGATGCGATTGACAGCCGCCCGCAAATGTCTGACCGACCACGTCGGCGCGCTCCCTTGGGAATCCGCGCCGACGTTCTTTTCTCTAAGTGCTGGTAATTTAGCACAAGCTGTGTAATAGCCATTTCATTCGATGCTCAACGGCGACCTCGCGAACTCTCCTCTCGCCTCGACTGACCACACGCCAGCCGACGAAGCCGACTCTCTCGAAGACCTCCTCGCCGAGCCGCTGCACCTCGCACGTCTCGCCAGCATCCGCATCGCCGACCCGCCTTCGCCCGGAAAGCAAGTGGCAGAGTATGTGCCGCTCGATGCGAAAGCCATCCGCTCTCTTATTGCGCAGCAAATCAAAAGCGCCGGCCTCGATCCCCAGGACGGCAGCCGTGAAAACGTCCGCGCATCCCGCCGCCTCACCGACGAGGAGATCGTCGAGATCATGACAATGCTGAGCTGCGACACGAATCACACCCTCGCCATTCATGCGCTCTGCTGGCTGCGATACATGGGAAAAGAAGGCCGCTCCTTTGATAAAATCGGCGAGGAGTTCGGCGTCGTCCGCGCGACCGTGCAGGCCATAGATAAAACCGTGAAGGAGCGCTACGCACAGCGCGGCATCATCTTGACATCCCGCGCTGACAAAAGCCCGTCCAGCCGCGAGGCCTGCCGAAAGCGGCGGGTCGGCCAACGCAAAAACCGCAACGCCTGGAAAGGAACAAAGATATGGCAGACTCCATCGCAGAACTCAGCACGCTGATCGAAAAGACAGACGACACCCCCGACAGTCATCTGCTCATGCGCATCAGCGCGGCTCAAGTCCACATCGAGCATCTCGCCGAACTCGCCATCAGCGCCGCCTCGCAGGCATTGCGCGTCGCCATCGCCAGCGGTCAGGCTCTCGAAATTCTTTTCCGCCGACACGAAGGCGAATTCGCTGAATGGCTCGCCGGTGCGATTCCAAAAAAAGCCGACGGCGGCGAACTGCTGTGCGAGAAAACCGCTCGCCGCTATCGAACGCTCTGGAAAAAACGCGACATCCTTTTTCCGCCGGACGGCTCAGAGCCGCCATGCCGCTCGCTCACCGAGGCATACATCAAACTCGGCATCCTGCCCGAGCCCGAGGCGGCAGAGCACGACCCCAATGCCGTGCATTCCGCCTTTCGTCTTAGCTACTCGCTGCCATCCGGCGATCCGGAAACTTGGGCACCCGCCGACCGACGCGCATTTCTGACCAAAGCCGAGCCCATCGTCGAGGCGTGGAATCGTGCCCGCGAACTCATCGGCGCGACGTAAAGCCCTGCAAATCAAGCCAGCCAACGGACAATCGTGTCCGTTGAGCGTTGACACCCCCGCGTGCGCGTGACCGCCGCCGCCAGTCAACTCTACGATTTTCTCCTCGCCGACCTCGAAGCCACGGACTCCACCGCCTACGCCGAGGAGCTGCTCACCAAGGCCAAGGCCAAGATCACCGCAGGCCAAGGCCAGCTCGGCTTCCTCAACTCCGCTTCGCTCAACGGCAAAAACTTTGGCCGGATGATCGTCTGCACCGCGCTCGATGTCGCGACGGCCTGCCGCACTGCGCTCGATGACTACGCGGACGACGACGACAGCGGGAATGTCGCATCAACCGGCCTCGATTTCCGTGGCCTCAACGACTAATTATGTTCGGCTGGAATACCTCTCGTTTCTGGAACGCAATCAAATCCTCTCCGGATCGTTCGCAGATCGCCTATCTGCTGCCATTCGACTCGCGCGAATACCTCGATCCACGCTCGCGCACCGAGACGGTGCGGCTCATCGAGGGACTTGCCCAGGAGTTCGGCATCATCAAGGAGGGCTTTCGCGGCATCGCTCGCCATGTCATCGGGAAGGGGCTGGAGCTTCAGCTCAACACCCCCGACCTGAAATGGAACGAGGAAGCCGAGTTGCAGTTCGAGGAATACTTCGTGACGCCGGATCGCTTCGACGTGGCCGGCACGCGCAACGGCTACGACGGACAGCAGACCGCCGTCGAGCAGCGTCTCTTTCGCGGTGAGTTCTTCGCCGCCGCAGTCGAGAATCCGCGCGACCCGTGGAAGGGCGAGCCGTGCTGGCAGTTCTTCGACACGAACGAAATCCAGACCCCGGAAAACATCGAAGAGGGCGCAAATTCCCGCGTCTTCGATGGCGTCAAACTCGATCAGAACAATTACCGTCTCGGCTACTACGTGAAGACGCCGGAAGGCTCGCGCTACATTCAAAAGCCCGCGATGGTGCATTGGTTCAATCCCACGGGGATCAATCAGGTGCGCGGCGAATCCGATTTCGCTCCCGTCATCAATCGCCTGGTCAACTGGCACGATCTCGAGCTGCTCTTCACCAAGCACGCAAAGACCCACGCCACCATCGCCGTGGCCGTGTCCACGATGGCGAAGATGGGACGCAAAGGCTTGATCGGAAAAGTGGAGTCTGGCGGCGGAGCGGAAACCAGCGCGCTCGAAAAAGCATTCCCCGGCCGCATCGCCTACATCGGCCAGAACGGAAAAGCCGAGCTGCTAAATTCCAACGCACCGAGCGAGCAGCTCGCCAAGTTCATCACCGACGTGCTCGCGCCGAATGTCTTCGCCTCGCTCGGAATACCGCCGGAGTTTTTCTGGCAATGCACCCGCGCCGGTGGAGCCACACAGCGATTCGTGCTCACGCGGGCGGATCTCCTTTTCCAAATCCTCGCCGACGCGCTCAGCTACCGCTGGCTGCGCACCTGCGCCTACCGCTTCCTCACGCATCGCATCAAGATCGGGATGCTCGACGAGCCGAAGGACAAAAACTGGTCCGCGAAGATGACCTTCCAGACGCCCGCGCGTCTCTCCATTGATCGCGGCGACCGGCAAATCCAACTCGACGAACTCGATCACGGCATCACGAACCTCCGTCGCATCTGCGACGTGCAGGGCTTGCGCTGGCGCGAAGAGCTTCGCCAGTGGATTCGCGAGTGGGTGGTCTTCGAGCAAATCTCAAAAGAAGAAGGTCTGTCCGAGGAACGCATCACGCAGCTCCTCCAGCGCTGGCGTCCCGCCAAGCCCGGCGCGATCATCGCCGCAGGCTCGCAAAGCAACGCAGTCGTGGAAGACGCGACTGACACCCCCGCCGCGACATGAACTTCGTGCACGAAATACTCGCCGAGCCTCTCGCCTTCCACGGCCCCTCGCTGCTGCCCTGGCTGAATCGCCGCGAACGTATCGCAGCGCACATGGCCGTCACGCCGCGCGAAGATCAGGGGCTCAAGGAATACTTCGGCCAATTCGTCAATCAACGTCGCGACTACGAAGTGCAGCAGGGCATCGCCATTATTCACGCCAACGATGCGCTTGCCCGCAACACGACGCCCGTGGACCGCGCCCTCGGCATGACCGACTACTCACAGCTCGTCGCCGATTTTGAAATGGCCGCGCTCGATCCGAATGTCTCCGCAGTGTTGCTCGATCTCAATTCACCCGGCGGCTCCGCTATCGGCGCGCCCGAGGCAGCAGCGGCCCTTGCTGCGCTGGCTCAGCAAAAGCCCGTCGTGTCTTTCGTGGAAACCATGGCCGCGTCCGCAGCCTATTATCTTTGCTCCGCATCGAGCGCCATCGTCTCCAGCCAAAGCGCCATCGTCGGCAGCATCGGAACGATCTGCAGCTTCCTCGACTTCGCCGGGCTGATGGAACGCATCGGCATCACAGGCCACATCTTCACGCCCGCGCAGTCCGACTTGAAAGCGACCGGCACCCCGTTCCGCGCGCCCACGCTCGCTGAGGCAAACTTTCTACAAAGCCGCACCGAGGCGCTGAACGCAGACTTCACCGCATGGGTCTCGCAGCATCGCGCGAGCGTCACTGCGGAGGCGATGCGCGGCCAGTATTTCACCGGCACGCAGGCGCAGGCGCTCGGCCTCGTGGATCAGGTCGGCAATCGCGCCGATGCCCTCGCCGCCGCGCAAGCCCTCGCCGCCTTTTGACACATCCGCAGACACGATCACGACTTACATGAAACGCTTCATTCTACTCACCTGCTTCGCGAACGCCTTCCAACCCAAGTTCATGCTCGCGCCTGAAACCGGCGGCGTCACTGGCGGCGGCGGCACAGGCACCCAGAAACCTCCGACCGTTCCCGAGCTGACCCAAAAAGTCACGCAGCTCGAAGGCGAAAAGCAGACGCTCACCACACGCGCCGAGACAGCCGAGCAGAAGGTCACGACTCTCGAAACGGAAAAGCAGACGCTCACCACACGCGCCGAGACAGCCGAGCAGAAGGTCGCAACTCTCGAAACGGAAAAGCAGACGCTCACCACACGCGCCGAGACCGCCGAGAAAAAAGTCAAGGACGGCCAGCGCGCCACCGAGACCGCAGCGGCGGCGGGCGTTGTCCCACCCGTGGCGCAAACCACCGAAGGAATGCAGCAGGGCGGCGACGGCAAGGCTCACTACGACGCCTACCAAAAGGCCATGAACGCCGGCGAAGGCATGAAGGCCGCGCAAATCTGGAAAGACAACCAGAAGGCCATCGAAGCCCACGCAGCCACGCTCGGCGAAGGCAAACGCTAACCCTTTGACAGCTCTCAACTGACGAATCTCACCGCAACAAAAACTCTCTAACCAAAAACTACCATGGCACTAAACGCAGCCGCCGGACTTAAACTCGACACCATCCTCAACAAAGCGGCGCGCGCCCTGGGCAAACGCCTCTCGCCAGTGCTCGCGCTCTCGACCGTCATGCGCGATCAGATGCTGACCGAGACCGACAAGGTCAAGGTGCCCTTCTACTCGCTCGAAACGCTCGCCAGCAAAGACTTCGACGGCAGCTATTCTTTTGCCGGTGCAGATGGCGGTCCCGGCAGCTCGAAAGATGTCACGGTCAACAAGCGCAAGTATCAGGCGCTGGAGTTCACCTCCAAGGAACTGCGTCGCAATTCCGTCGTGGATCTCAATCGCGTGCTCGCTCTCAAGGTCGAGAAACTCGGCGAGGACGTGCTGAACGACATCTGGTCGCTGGTGACACTCGCCAATTTCGGAGCTGCAATTTTCACCGGTGCCGCAAGCGCCTTTGATCGCGATGACGCCGTGGACATCAAGACGGGCTGCTCGCAAGCCAACTGGCCATCCGCCGCCCGCTCACTGGTCCTCGAATCCGCCTACACCGGCGCGCTCGCAAAAGACCTCAACGCCGTGGACACCCAGGACGGCGACAACGTTCGCCGCGAAGGCAGCATCGGTCGCACCGCCGGCTTCGATGTTTTCGAGCATCCCAACATGCCCGAGAATGACGAGCACTTGGTTGGCTGCGCCATCCTGCCATTCTCCATCCTCACCGCTTTCTCGCCCATCGAGCCAGCCGACGAAGTTCGCGACAATCTCAGCGACTATCGCATCTACACCGACCCCGCGACTGGCATCTCTTTGGAATATCGCTCGTGGGGCGACCCGGACAGCGACAAGGCCAAGCGCGTTGTCGAGGTCAACTACGGCTACGCCCTCGGCGACGCCGCGCAGCTCAAGCGCCTCGTCAGCCAGTAATCTACTCACTCACGCAGCTCCACAAAAGCCAACATGCGCACCGCCATCACACTCCACAAGCTCCACGGAAAGGACACCTTCGACATCGTGTCCGGCCCCGAGGTGCCGATGGAAAAGCAAAAGGAGGCCATCAAAGACCTCGCCCGCGACGGTCGCACCCATGCGAAAATCGAAATCGCCGAGCTGTGGAAAAGCGACGCCGGCCGCGTGAAACGCTACGTCTTCGACAAACCGGCCAAGAAGAAAAAAGCCGAGGACTCCGACGAGGACAAAGCCGCAGCCGCTAAAGCCGCAGACGAAAAGGCCAAGCAACCCGCTTCCAAAACCGCCAAATAATTCACCATGAAAAACCGCATCACACGTTCACTCGTTACCTTCCTCACACTGGCAGCATTTGCCATTTTGCCATTCACCGCTCTCGCGGTCGAAAACACCCAAGTCCGACCAACGGACAACGGCTATGTTGTGGCGGAAACCGCTTCGCAGAAAGTGGGCTTTTGGGGCGCAACTCCCATCGTGCAGCCCAGCGGAGCATCGCAGGCCGCGCTCACCGATAACACCACCGGCACCGCCAGCTCTACGCTCGCAGCAGGCGTCGGCGTGCAGACCATCGCGATCCCGCTCATCCTGCCATCGCTGGCAAACGGCGACGTGCTCACCGAATACACGCCCGGCTATGCCTTCAAAGTTCTCAGCGCCTCGGTCGCCGTCACAAAAGTCGTCACCACTGCCGCAAAAGCAGCAACGCTTAATCTTGAAATTGGCACCACGAATCTGACCGGCGGTGTGATTGCACTCACCAGCGCCAACTGCACGCCGCTCGGCGCAGTCGTCGCCGGAACATCCATCACCGCCGCCAACACCGGCACAGCCAGCGACACGATCAGCATCGAGGCATCCAGCGTCACCGCATTCGTCGAAGGCGAAGCCGTTCTGCTGCTCAAAATTCAAAACATGGACACCGCCAACGCCGCCGCATCGCAGGCAGCGCAGGCTAACGCCATCAGAGCCGCACTGGTCCTCGCCGGCCTCATCAAAGGCAGCAGCTAATTTCCGCAGTGGGTGAAACGCCCACTGCAAAAGTTTGTTTGGGAAGCCGCCGCGCGCTGGTGCTCTGGGGGGACGCCACACGCGGCGGCGGTCTTTTTGTAAAACAATAATTCTATGCCAAAATCACCCGTCGCCACACTCGATCCAGCCGCCACACCCGAGACGCTGGTTGCAACCCTCTTCGACCTCAATTCCCAGCTCCTCAAGCTCACCGCGCAGATGGATGAGGCCAAGGCCGCTCTCATCGCCAACGGTAAAGGCAAGTATGGCGACGGCAGCGGACGCGAGCTGACCGTGATCGAGGCCACCGAAGGCACGCCCGGCACGCTCGTCATCAGCTACGTGCTCGACAGCGAGGAAGCCGAGGCAAAAGCCCGCGCCCTGGCTGGCGACAAATTCCGCGACATCTTCAACCGTCGCGAAGTCTTCACCCCCTGCGAAGGGTTCGAGCACGTCGTCCCCAAACTGCTCACCCCCGCCAAATCCCGGGATCTCCTTACCCTCTGCAAGTCGGAAAAGACCACCGGAGCCACTAGCCCCAAAAAAGGCTACATCCTCGGACTGCCCAAGAAATGAGTAGCGAATTCGACGACGCGCTCGATGAGATGTTCGGCGAGGCCCGCGAAGTCCTCGGCGAAGTCACCTTCACGGTGGCCGGCGAATTATTCGAGGGTCAGCCCAAGCAAATCAAGGGAACGTGGAACGCGCTCGGCAGGGAAGAGACGCTGGAAATCAACGGGCGCATGGTGAGCTTCTCCGTGCTGGTCGAGGCCGACCGCTCGCAGTTCAGCGCACAGCCTCGCGTCGGCCAGCTCGTCACGTGCGACGGCAAAATCTACCGCATCACCGGCGAGGTGCAGGCCGATCAGCTCACCTACCGCTTTCCCCTGGACTCCCGCCACAAATGAACCCGCACGCCACAGCTCTCGCAGTAGGCCGCGCCCTCAAAGCCAATGAGGAACTTTCGCTGGTCGCCATTTACGCCCACGACCGCGAAGTGCTCGTGGACGGCACGGATGAGACTCCCGCCGAAGTGATCCTGCCGTGCGTGACGGTCCGGGTGCAGTTCGAGGGCCTCGCAGGCTCGCGTCGCATCGGCAAGGCCAAGGTCGAGATCACCGTGCGCAGTCAGTCGGACGACGAAGACAGTGCCACCCACAGCGCGCGGGAAAAGGCAGTGCGCGCAGTGATGGCCGACATCGAGGGACTGACGGACGCTTTTGATGCAGGGGAAATCGTAGCCCTCTGCGGACTGCCTTCGCTCACCAACAACGATCCGGACGTCGAGGCCCGCGCCTACCATACCCCGATCACCTACGTCATGGGCGTGCAGGAAATCGCCTGAGGCAGATTTGACACCCCGCAAACATCGCTATGACCGCTCCTGAATCCGCCGCCGCAGAAATCGAAAAATTAGAACGCGAGCTGGAAAACCGCCGTCGTCAGATCACTCAGCTTTCGAGCCGCTGCGAAGTCATCGAAGTGCAGCTCAAGTCGCTGCGTCCGCTGGCTGCCAAGGCGGAAAAACCCGCTGAAGCCCCCGCAAAATAATTCACGACC
>CANJNZ010000071.1 GCA_947476045.1 Chthoniobacteraceae bacterium | reverse complement strand
CCGGAGCCGCTGGTATTCATGGAGGACAGTCGAAGGGTTTTGAAAGTTCCCGAGGATCCAATAGCCCGGGATAAAAGAATACGGGGGGCGATCGCCGCTATGCGTGAGGCGGAAGCAACATTGCTGGCTAAAAAGCGTAGCAAAGTAGCGGCCAAGATGCGGGAGGATGCCGCAGACTTTTTCGCGATGAAGACGACGGGCGCCGGCATCATCGTGCCGATCTTTGGAGACACGAGGATAGTGGAGGCTCTGGCGGCCTGAGGGGCGGAGTTTCTCTGCGGTGAGAAGGTTGGTGCCTTCAAATGGATGAAATGCGCTAGCGGACAAACGGGGCGAATCTGGCGGAGCCTGATTATATTGGTGTGCGTGTAGCGAGCGCACATGAGGACAATATCTGAGATTTTGCGGACATTTTGCAAGAGGACTGGACGCAAGGCTAGGGCGAGTTTAATTGGCTGACATGAGTTGCACGCTGATTGGTCTTGCGGTCGAGACATTGCCACTGCACCGGCTGCCGCTGGTGCAGGCACGCGTGCCGGGTGGCTTTCCCTCCCCAGCGGAAGACTATTTGGAGGGGACGCTCAAGCTGGATGAATTGCTCGTGAAGCATCCGGCGGCGACGTTTCTCATGCGTGTGGAAGGCGACTCAATGATCGGAGCGGGCATTCACGACGGGGACTTGATCGTGGTGGATCGAGCCATAGAACCGGCGACGGGAAAAATCGTGGTGGCCGTTTTGGACGGTGCATTTTTTGTAAAACGAATCGTCGTGCGCGGAGAAAGGTGTTTCCTGTGCTCGGAAAATCCGAAGTTCAAGGATGTCGAGGTGGGCGAATGGGCCAGCCTCTACGTGTGGGGCGTGGTGACGAACGTCATTCACGCGTTGAAATAGGAGGTGCAACGTGGCCCTCTTTGCCCTCGCGGATTGCAATAATTTCTACGCCTCTTGTGAGCGCGTTTTCCAGCCGCGCCTGAACGGCAAGCCGGTGGTCGTGCTCTCCAACAATGACGGGTGTGTGATTGCTCGGAGCGAGGAAGCAAAGGCGCTGGGCATCGGTATGGGGGATGTGGAGTTTAAAGTGCGCGCAATGATGAGGACGCACGGGGTGCAAGTGTTCAGCTCGAACTACGCGCTCTACGGCGACATGAGCGGGCGTGTGATGCGAATACTCGGGGATGCCGCACCGCACTCAGAAGTATATTCGATTGATGAATGTTTTTTGGACTTCGCCGGCATGGCCGACCCGGAGAGGCACGCACGCATAGTGCGCGAGCGTGTGAAGCGCTGGACGGGGATTCCGATCAGCATCGGCATGGGTTCCTCGAAGGTGCTTGCGAAGGCGGCGAACAAGCTGGCGAAGAAAGCGACTGGCGGCGTGCTGTGGATCACACCCGAGAATGCGGACGAGTGGTTGGAGCTTTTACCGGTAGAGAAAGTGTGGGGCATAGGCCGTTCACTCACTACGCGCTTGGCAACTAAAGGCATTACAACAGCACGTGGTCTGCGCGAGGTGGAGCCGCGATGGGCACGACAGGAAATGGGAGTGGTAGGCGAGCGCCTTGTGCTCGAATTGCGCGGGCTTTCGTGCATGGAGATTGAGGAGGTTGCACCGTCCAAAAAGAATGTGGTTTGCGCGAAAGGCTTTGGTCGCTTGCTCACGGATCGACGCGATGTCGAAGAGGCGCTGGCGTCCTATGTGGACATAGCCGCTGCCAAGGTGCGCGCCCAAGGCTCGGTGGTCGGCACCATGCAGGTGTTTTTGCAGACGAGCGTTTTCCGTGAAGACATGCCGCAATATTGCCCGCATCGCATGGCCGTGCTGGGTGAGGCGACGGCTTACACACCAGCTCTGATTGAATACGCTCTCCGACTGCTGCGGGCAATGTGGCGCGATGGCTTTGCCTTCAAAAAGGTCGGCGTGATGTTGCTGGATTTGCGCGAGACAACGCAGCTCTCGCTTTTCGAGCCGCGTGGCAATGAGGCGGCACGCTCGCGGCTTCAAGCAGCGGCGGATCAACTCGGGGACTTGGTGCGATGGGGATCGATGGGATTCGATACGAGCTGGCGTCTCCGCGCGGAGCGTCGGACTCCTCGCTACACGACCCGGCTGGATGAATTACCCACGGCGCGGGCTGCCTAAGCTTCGCGGTAATCAGAACACGAGGTCGAGTGTGTAGGTTAGGACATCGGAAATCGGCGGCACCTGAGTGTTTCAGGGACGTCAGCAAAACGGGCTTATTCCAGTATAGCTGCAATAGTCGTTGGTGCATTACCCTCCAGGCGGTTGTTGACGTAAATGAAAGAGGGACGTTTGCCCTCCTTCCCCTTGGTAATCACATTCCGACCAGCCGCCCTGACATTATCATTCGGCTCCTTCACCTCCTTGTAAGGGTTGAAGGTTTCCACCGCCTTTGCATAGGTGCGACCCGGAGTAAGAAGAAAACGCGCCGCCATAAAGTCGGTCGTGACACTTTCCGGAATCTCCAATTGCTCGCTCACAGCAGGCATGCGATCCCAAGAATTAAACACATGGGCAATGCCGTGCTTGTGCAGAACCTCAAAGTATTCCGGCTGGAGAAAAGTGCGGTTACGAATCTCCACCGCATACTGCCATCCGGCCGGCAACTCGCACAGGAAGGCATCAAGTGCATCCACAAAATCACGACCTCGCTCAAAGTCAGACGGATAAAACTGGGAGAACTCAAAGATGAGCACCCCGATTTGCTCACGAAAGGTTTCACAGGGTTTAAGAAATGCGGACCGAAAGAGAGCGGCATTCAAGAAGTTCTCGTTCGCTTTGCCTGCGTGGATGCCGTGTCTTGGTTGATTTGGAAAATGTTTGAGTGTGATGAAGTCCGTAACCTTGAAAGAGAATCGAAAATGTGGCGGCACTTGCTGGCAGAGTTTCTCCAGCCCTTTTTCCGTGGGAAATTGATAGTAGCCAGCGTCCACGCAGACCGTCGAAAATGTCTCGGCGTATTCACTCAGGCACTCCCTCTCGAACTTGGCTTCGGAAAATTTACCACGCGTCAGATATTTCTGTTCATCGTAAATTTGTCCGCACCAGCCGCTATATTTCCATGAGGAGGTGCCAACAAAGACATTGGTTTTCGCGGCCTCCTTCACTTTATTGGCAAGCGTGTCTCGAAATTGGAGGTTCATTTGAGCGGAGATTGAAGCTGTTCCTGATTTATTCGTCGAACCTTTGAATGAAAATACGATCCCTACATTGCTGCTATCGAATCCTACAACGGCTTCAAATCCTCAACCGCGATTCGATCTTTTTTGGGATCTTTCAAAACGCTCAGTCCATGGGTTTGCGCTGCGGATTTTCCTGCTGCTAATAGCGATTTATTTACAACCCATCGAACTTGTTTGGTCATCACTTGACAGCAACACTGTCGCACTGTATCTCTGAGGCATGTCTCAATCATTTTCCATCGAAACGCTTTCGGAGCAGGTCAACGAATGGTGCGACGAGCATGGGGTTTCGCCGGTGAGCGGTCAGGCCGGCGACAGCGTTTCAGAGCGCAGCATCCGCTACTACCGGACACTCGGCCTGCTCGATGCCCCCGAAGGCGGCGGCTACGGCGAAAAGCATTTGCTGCAAGTCATCGCCATCCGGCTCTTGCAGGCACAGGGACTTCCGTTGCGTCGCATCCGCGAACTGCTTTACGGGCGGTCTCTGGAGGAACTGCGCGAAGTTCGCTGCCAGGGTCTCGCCGAAGCCCAAAGGATGAGAACGTCGGTGCGCGTGACCATGCCGGTGGAGGACGAGATATGGCGCACCATCCCTATTAGTGAGGACTACCTGCTCGTCTCACGTCGCGGAACTCCACTCACTCCTGCCCAGCGTGAGGCCGTGCTGCTGGCGCTGACGGCAGGAAGCCCCAAACAAAAACCACACAACACCAAACACTGATGAACACACGACGCACAACCAACCCACCCGCCCAGCAATCCGACTTCGGCCTAGTCGCATGGCTGGAGGAAACCCGCGTGGCGCTCCCGCTCAAGGGCGTCGAATGCCAGTTTCACGTCACGGGTGACATTGCCAGTGTGGAACTGGATCAGATCTACCACCAGAACGCGGGCAGGCCGCTGGACTGCACCTACACGTTTCCCCTCCCTGCGGGTGCCGCCGTGTATCGCTGCGAAGTGCATATCAATGGGAGGATTATCCGGGCGAAAGTGGAGGATGAATTTGCAGCGTGGGAGATTTACATGACGCAGAAGGCTGCGGGCCGGCGCACAGCACTCGTGGAAACCGAGCGCGAGAATCTGTTTACGCTCTCGCTCGGTAATGTGCAGCCGGGCGATGTGATCGTTGTATGCTTTGCGTGGTTCCAGACGCTCGACCGTTTAGGGAATGGGCTGCGTCTCATGGTGCCGACCTGCCCCGGAGTCCGTTACATCCCCGGCAAGCCGCTCTTGCGCGCACTGTCTGGCCGAGGAACTGCGGATGATACCGATCAAGTGCCGGATGCTTCACGAATCACCCCGCCGCGCATTGACGCGCTGCATCCCGATGCGGCTTACCTTTGCATCAAGGGCCGGCTGTCTGCATCCGATGTGGAGTCCGGCTCGGCTTCCTCGCCAAGTCATCCGATACTCGTGCGGGAAAGCGAGGGGCAGGTCGCCGTGGAACTCTCCGGGCGCGATGCCGTGCCGGATCGGGATTTTGTCGTTACATGGCAGGAGCCAAAGGTGCTGCAACTGACGCCACAGGCATGGCACTGGAACGATGGCATAGATACCTACGCGCTGGTCCAGCTCCGCGCACCGGAGAACGTAAAAGTGGCGGATGGTCTTTCGCAGGACTTCTATTTTTTGGTGGATCGTTCCGGCAGCATGGAGGGCGCGAAGTGGGTGCGGACCTGCGAGGCGCTCCGTGCTTTCGTGGGGCTCTTGGGCGCGAAGGATCGTGTCTGGATCACCCTCTTTGAAACCGAGTTTCAAGACTTCGACGCGGTGCCGGTGCCGGCCCCTGATGTTCTGACGGATGAAGGCTTCAAACAGATGCAAGCCATCGGCACCGGCGGCGGCACCGAGCTGCTGCCAGCGGCCAGCCATGTCTTGAAAGCAATCGCCGCTCATTCCGCAGGCCGGCGAACCAACGTGATTTTGATCACCGATGGTGAAGTGGGCAACGATGACGCGATCCTCAAGGCTTTCAAGGCAGCGGGACAGCTTACCGTGCATACCTTCGGCATTGATACAGCGGTCAACGATGCCTTTCTCAAAGCACTCGCCCGTCAGCATCAGGGCGGTTGCTGGTTGCAAACACCCGACGACGACATCGCGGGCACCGTTTCCGCCCTCGGGGATCGGCTGCGCCGCCCGGTGTTCAGCCAGCTTGCGCTGGACGGTTCGTGGGAAACAGGGGACGGAGCGTTGCCCGATCTCCACGCACAGGAAGTGATGACTGTGGCACTGCGGGGAAGCGGCAAAGGACCGATCCAGCTTACAGGATGTCTGCCGGATGGCTCTCCGCATTCCTATACGCTGCCACTTGGCAACGAAGGAAGCGAAGCCGTGAAATTGCTGTGGGCGCGGCAGCGCATCACCACGTTGATTGATTCAGGGCACGAACAGGAGGCGATTGCATTGGCGAAGACGCACAATCTGATCTGTGAAGGCGCTGCGTTCATCGCGTGGGACGAAGAGGAGCAGGTGGCGGTTGCCAAGGATGAATTGTTTCAGCCGGGGCAGATAATGCATAGTGAGGGCATTACGCTGTTTTGCGGTGGCGGTTCGCCCCCACTGCGCGCCCAAGCGGGCATCAGTGGTGGCACCGCACAAGGGGCGGGCGGGGGCGGGTTCACCACACATTGCAATATATCGAAGCCCGATGACAGGCTCCTTGAAGAAGCCGAATGCAAGGCTCCCCTTGCAGAACGACTCAATAAACTCCATCGCATGTTGCGAGGGGGGAGCATCCCGGATTCCGCCGCAGAGCGGTGGATCGTGTGGACGAAAAACGGAATGGATGCGCCGCGCGTGATTGCGCTGATGAAAGCTATGGATTTCATTGCGAATATCCGGCGTGAACTTGGTGCGAAGTCCGTGTTGGAGGAAACATTGCGCGCACTGATTTCTGGCCCCGTCGAGGAACTTCTCAAATGGAGCGAGGAGAATCTACACGGATTCAATGCGCTCACCGAATTGCGCGGCGAATTGAGCGCCCTCCACGCGCCGGACGAAATGATCGAGCGTCTCATCACCCGCGTGGTGAGTTGCCACGGTTTTGACCACGAGCGGATAGCGTTGATTTGCAAAATGATTGGGGATTCGATGCACCGGCTTTTCTCCGAAAGAGCCCGTTTGCGCCTGTTGAACGAGGTGGAAAAGCAACTGCATACAGAGCCCGGACTTGTCGCGTAATTCGCACCGTTAAAGTCGCTGACGGAAACGAGCGCCAAACGTAAGGCAGAAGGTATGGATGTAACACCCGAAGACAGAAAAATTCTCGATGCAATCATCGCCGAGTTGCGTGCCCCGGCCACGACTCCGGAGCGCAAGGAAGACCTCGCGGATGCCCACCAGTGGTATGCGGAAAAATACTGCTACAACTGGCTCCTCGATGAGGGTGAAAAACGTCCAGACGTTTAGCACCACGCACAGAGCGCCGGCAAAATCGGTCTTACTTCAGCAATCCGGACAAAATATCTCTAACCTACGAGGCTTGTTCGCTTACCTTGGAGCTGGGTGCAGATCCAGCCATGCAGCCACATTCTTCACGTCGTCTTCGAATCCGCTATTTTCGGACAGGAGGTTCGCGATATTCTGCTCGGCATGCGGGGTGCGACACGCGCGCGCTTCCAACACTGCGGTATTAAAAGTCCCGGCAAGCTGACCTACGGTATCGCGAGTTTGTCCGCACTCATCCCGCCGACCTGTCACGATGGCGCAGTTCGGACGCGTGCCCAACGTGCGGACTTTGTTCAGCACGGAAAAGACTTCATCGAAACGGAATTGTTCCGGCTCCACGACTATCAGCACCACGTTCGCGGCGCAGAGTGCAAGAGTCTCCAGTGTCGGGTAACCGCTCGGGCAGTCCACCATCACGCCTGCAAAGGACGGCCACGCTGCAATATTTTCTTCAGAGTGGTCGTTCGCTGAGTTCGCAAGATCGGCTATCGCATTCCGCAGCGGGCGCGGGTTGTTCAAGTTCTTCAGTGCAGGCCCGCCGGGTAGCAGTGTCGCGCCGCCAGCCCTGGCAGGACTCACCACCATCTCGCCTTTCAGAAAAGAGGCCAGCCGTGAACTGTCGGGAGGGACTCCAAATGCGGATGTAATCCTCGCATCCGGATCCAAATCCACCACCAGCAATTTACGGCGATAGTGAGCAATCAACCCGAGACAAAGCGCGCTCTTCCTCGCACCTCCTCTGCTTCCGGCTATGGCAAAAATTGGCGGATTCATTTGCTCCTCACAGGTTGCGACACAGCGTTTGTGGATATTGGCAGCAAAGCCTCCAGCGAAAGTTCCTCCTCCACTGACTCGGCGACTTCTTCACCCTTTTCGCCGAGCGGCCAGATGTGAAATCCACCACAGGAATAGAAACGGATTTCCCAAGTGCCCCAGATTCCTTTGCCATCGCGGAAGCCGCGATAAGAGACCTCGTGTGAGTTCGGGTATGTTTTCGTCCAATGGCACTCGCCCCCGTCAGTGTATTCGCCGGAAATGACAAAGCCGCCCACGGGGTCATGTCCTTCGCCGGTGATTCTGCCGCCGGAAAAATTCAGGATAAGGTCCATCGGAAATGGGTGTGCGCCTTTTCCGTAGTCAAAAAAGCCTGTCCACGGGCCTGATGGGTAATCGAGTTTTTCCATGATTATGTTTTGTTGAGGATGGTCAGTTTACCTTCGCAAAGCATGGCCGCCGACGATGCGTTCCGAACATCAATGCAGAAGTTGCTGCTCTCGGCTGTGCTTTTCTCCCGCACCTCATGGGCTGGTGTGTGGCCGACGAGTTGGTTGATTTTCGGGATGGGCATGAGGCTGTCGAAATCCATCCAGAGCGGGCCGCCAAATTTCTGAAGACCGCCGCGATCCTCGCCGGCACCGAGGATGGGATCGACGACACGCTTCCTCGCAAGATCCATCGCACGTTCGCACCGTGATAGAATTTTCTCCACGGTCGGCTCCTTCATCCAGACCGGATGAAATCCCGCGTGGCTCATCAGCCAGCCTTGCTCGAAGTGTGCGAGCTGCAATCGCTCCCAGTGCCGGGCCGACATGACTTCGTGAATGGCGCGGGATTTTTGACGAGTGAAGCCGGGGCATTCCAACTCCGGGGAATCGGGAAAGAGGTAAGATGCGTCGTGATTGCCGAGCAGGAAAATGTCATCACTGGAATCCATTCGCGCACTCAACCAGTGGGCGGTGTTCATCACGTCCCCCGGCGTGTCGCCGAAGTCATCGAAATAATCCCCGAGAAACACGACGCGATCGTGCTGCTGCGTTTGCAGCCAGTGGTCGGCGTTGTGCGTGTGATTGTGAATATCCGGAATGATGAGTGTGCGCATTTGGATGTTCGCGACATTATCGAAAGTCGCCCCGCATGCACAGGACTTGAAATGTCCACATTCGAGTCTTGGCGTCGGTTTCGCGGGGAATAGAATCGCCGGAATGGAAGCGCCCTTCAAACCTCGCACACGTCGCTCTGCACGGGTCGGGGCTTTGCCACAGCAACTCGTCAGCAGGGCTGCGCTCGGCGATCTGCGGAGTCGTCTTGAGGAACAACATGTCGGCCAGAAAACAAAGGAGCCGGACTGGCAAACGTTGCGGGATTCCTTCCATGAAAAACACAAGCTGAGCGAGGCGGATGCCGATGAAGCGGTTTGCGCACTGGAGCGGCTATGGCTTCTTCCGTTTCACCGTTACGATGCCTGCGCGTCCTGCATCCTCTTTTTCTTCACCGGACTTCCTGCGGCTGAGCGCGACTTTCGCAAAAGCAAAGATCGCGAGGGGCAACTGCTGTGCCGAGCTTATCGAATTGCCGTGGAAATCCTGTTGCAAGGAATCTCCGTATTCCCGCACGAGCCGCAACATATCGCCCATCATCTCAAGACAGCCATCGAATCCCCGGTGCGCGAGACGCGTGCGCACATCCTGCCACTCGCCCGTCTGCTTGCCTCGGCGGAGAACGGACAGTGCGGAGGCAATCGCTACCTGACAAAATCCCCGAATGAAGTCGCACTGTTCGAGCACCTCGCGAGGCACGGTCGCTACGAGGGCATCATGGCGAATGACTACAAGCTCAAGAGCTACACGCGGAAAATCGAGGCCATGCCGCTCTTCCGGCAGGAATGGGATGCGCTCAAGGATGCGTTCAAAGAGCATCCATTTTGGGATAAGAATGGAATTGTCCGCCGCTCTGCGCTGCCCGAGGGCAACTGGCACCGCGAGGCTCCGCCGCATTTCAAGACCGTGGCGGATCGATTCCAAGCCGCCTTCGATGTCTTTTGCTGGAAATGGTTTCTCTACGGAATGCAGCGCGAAACCCCGCACGACCGACCGCTCGTTCAGAAAATCATATACACGTTCGGGCCGTTCGGAACGAGCATCTTCATCCCCGGATACTGGAGCATGGACCTCAACCGCGATTTGAATTGGGACACCATCCGGAGCCTGCACCGCGCACGCGGAACGGGCCGCCAAGGAGAAAAAGCGGATCGCAACAAGGAGCAGGCAAAAGTGCAGGCGCAGCGGGCCAGAGCGGCAGATCGTGAGGCGAAGAATAAGGACTTGCGTGGCGAAGAACGTTACCTGTTCATAAAGCAGCATGCGGGACTCGCGCCGGAGACTGACAATGCGCATGTGAGGAGGCTTGTTCGTGAACGACCCTGTTAGACCGAATCTTCATGCCAGATCTGATTTACATTCCCGAATCCGTTAACGCTGCACTACCCGAAGCTCGTCGGAGAATTACGCATCCATTCCACAAGTTGGACACCAAGTATCTGTTGTCGCGTGCAAACTTCCGAACCTTCGATTTTGATCTCTACGGTGCTCAACGTGCGGACGGGGCTTGGGAGAACCGGGTGGAAGGGGCGGATTGGTATGCGACACTACTAATGAGGTCCTTCATTCACGACAATGAAATTGACCGTGTGATGAGAGAGCGCGCCGGTCAGATCGAACAGGCACTCACGGCGATCCCAGCCGGAATCACTCTGGACCCGGTAACGCTCAACGATCAGGAACTCTGCGCAAAACTCGCCACGTTGTTCAACGCAGTAAGAGGGCCGACGCGTTCGGGAATTAGTCTTGCGAAAGTGACGAAGCTACTGTGCCTAAAACGCCCGATGCTGATCCCGATGCTCGACCGAAACGTCTGCCTGGGGCTTGGGTCGCCGATAGTGACCAGCGTTGCCCCTGCTTTCGGCCCTGCGGTTATTGATATCATTCGAGCTTTTCAAGCTATTCTTGTGTGGTCGGGTATAGTCGATGGAGAACCACACGACAATCAGGACAAAGTTAATGCCCTTGCCGCAGAAATAACCCTGAAGATTGATGGGGAAATGGAGAATCGCGGATGCGGGTGGGCAGGTTGTAGACCAGTGGTCACGCCAGTGCGGGTCTTAGAAAGCCTCATCTGGTTTGACTGGGGCGGCTGGAAAAATTGGCCGACGATGTGGCAGGAAGGCCCAGCCGGAATTGAGCCTGCCCCTTGAGTCTATTCGCGGAGGCTCCAACAAAAGCACGCGCTGAACGACTGCAGCGATTTGAGCGCGCCATCTGCCCGACCTTTTTAACGAGCTTGTCCACGTCGAAGGGAATCAAATTGATGCGATCCGCGACGCCGCACCTTCTTCTGGAAGCCATTCCTCTTCAACTAAAGAGAATGTCCACAAAACCCGTCCTGATGTGAACGGCCCTTGGGCGCTATTGTTCGCCCATGAACAGAAGCTTTGGCAACGACTCGCAATTTTGGCTCTCGATGGATCAATCCGCGATGCGGATGTTCTGTCATCCGTTTGAACAGATGAGCGCCGCGAAGTGGCACGAGGTGACATCAAGCGGAACATGGGACACAGCGAGGATACTTCAGGATCACAAGGCGGCGATGATCCATTCCACGCAACGCGAGATCGGGTTCGGAGCAAAAGGCGCGCTGTCCGTAGCGGAGATGTCTTTCAAAATGGACGAGGGTCTCTACGCCTTTGTGAGGGAGGAGTTCATGATGGGGATCAGCCAGCTTTCCATCTGGGCGACCACTCCTGAGCGGGCGCAGGAGCAACACGCGACATGGAGAACCAAATAC
Source organism: Chthoniobacteraceae bacterium (assembly GCA_947476045.1). Classification (GTDB taxonomy): domain Bacteria; phylum Verrucomicrobiota; class Verrucomicrobiia; order Chthoniobacterales; family Chthoniobacteraceae; genus SXWH01. The sequence continues at coordinate 11,879 of CANJNZ010000071.1, read as the reverse complement.
CTGAAACCTGTGAGGCGTCGGCGGAAGGAGGCGAATTTTCACGTTCTCTCCGCGACGCATTGCGGTGTGCAAACGCAGAAGGTTCCCATTGAACGGCAATTCCTGAGTCGCGAGGCCGACATCGCGCTGCACTACGGCGATGATTTTCCGGCGTGGGAGGACAATTTCATCCACTCGCTGAAATCGCATCTCAGCGGCGTGACGATTCTCCGTGGAGAACCGGGCACTGGCAAAACGAGCTTCATCCGCCACCTCATGCACAAGCTCCGGCGGACGCATCGCTTCTATTACCTGCCGGTGAACCAGGTGGAGTTGCTGAGTTCACCGCAGTTGGTGGAGTTCTGGATCGATCAAAATCGGATCTCAAAGGACATGACCAAAGTCATCGTCATCGAGGATGCCGAACTCCTGATGGCCACACGCGGGAAGGACAACCAGAACCACGTGTCCAACCTGCTCAACATCTCCGACGGCCTGCTCGGGGAGTTCCTAAAGATGCACCTCATCTGCACGATCAATTGCAGCATTGATAAACTCGATCCCGCAATCTGCCGACCCGGACGTCTTCTCGCTTACCGGCACTTCCAGCGACTCATCCGCGAGCACGCGGAGCGGCTGGCGGAATCGAGAGGCCTGCAAATCCCCATGCAAGAGCGCTACACCCTGGCGGAAATCTACAATACAAACAGACCTGTCCTCGACACCGCTGACGACCGCAGGATCGGTTTTCGATAACGCTGCATCCGTGTATGGAGTTCATGCTTTTGAACCTGCTTTCCGGCTCGGCTTTTCACCTGAAGCCCGGCGCAAATTCGGTCGGACGGCAAGCTGGCAACGACCTGATGCTTTCCGATGCATCGGTATCCGGTCGTCACTGCGAGATCATTGTTGCCGGAGAGACGCTGCGCCTTCGCGATCTTCACTCGACCAACGGGACTTTCATTAATGGGAGGCGTGTCAAAGAATCTCCGCTCGCAGGCGGGCAGACCATTCGCATCGGGATCGTTGAATTTGCGGTTTTACCTGTGCCCGACAGTCAGGACTCCGAGGAAAGCGCAACACCGACCGCTCAGTTTTCCGTGATGGAAATATCGCCTCCTCCCGACACCCGACCTGTGTCACTCGCCAAGCTATGGCCGCCCGCCTCCTTCGAGCATGAGAATGCAGTGACGATATCCCCGGAGCCCACTGCCGAACGGACATGCCCGCGCTGTGGCGTAGGGAAGTTGCGTTTCTGCAACCTTCCACCGCCAGACCGATCGTTCGTCGGGTATCTTTGGCTCTTCGTGCTGGTGGACCCTTTCTTCCTGCTGGTCCCATTCACCTTCACGGTAGTCGTTATGCTCATCCCTCCACCAATTTCTTTCGGCCAACGCTGCGAGTTTTGCGGAGCGACGTGGCCGTGAACCACGTTTGCAAACAGTCCAAGAAACTGAGGTAAAATCAGAAGGCGTAGCGGTCATTTGGCATCTTTCTCCCGAATCTTTATTTGGGAGTGGACGCGGAAAATATTGTGCTTCGAGAGTGCTTTGTCGGCGGCTGGCGTCAGTTCGGTAAGTCCCCAAAGGTAGAGATCTCCCTCGTGCGTAGAAAGCGCGGCAGCGGCCTTGTCAGACAAACGGGCAAGACCATTCAACCAAAGTCCACCTTTCATCGTCGCGAGCCTGGATGCGGCGATATCGGAGATTTCCTTAACACCGCTGAGATCGAGAATGCCGTTATGCTTCGCAAAAGCGGCTGCTTCCTCATCGGACAGTGACAAAAGTCCGCTGAGATTGAGGTAGTGTTTGCGTTGGGATAGCGCCTCGAAAGCAGGTAGCTCAATTGCATCGAATGAACCGAGGTCGAGTTCATGGATGTTTTTCTCTGCCGCTAAAACCTTCTCCAACGTTAGTGTCCTGGACGATTTGCTCATTTGGTCGAAATTTTACTTTTAGGCATGACGAACTCCTATTGAAATCATCACTCGTTTAATCTGGGCTTTCGTTGGAAAGTGTAATGATGCGTTTCTTCGCCTTGTGTTTGGGGCTTGGAGTTTAAGACATATTCGTATTCTGCTACTCAACTTGGAGTGCTGCATTTGTGGCGGGCGTATCGCATTTTGCCCGGAGGTTGAGATCCCTTAGCAGGGCCGTGAGTGTTGAGTTCTCAGTAATCCGTCGAACGATAGACGACATCCTCCCCACAAAATCCTCAGTTTGATGTGCTGCCTGCCACGCCAGTTCACGCCGACGATGCTCGGGGGAAGTCTGGCCGCTATTATAGGGGTTGAAAGTCACATCGCAGGCGATACTGCCAGCCCGAAAGCGCGGGGGCGTATTGTCTTGCGATCCAAATACCGCGAGCAGTGGCTGGAACTCCGGTTCTCTCAGGAGTGAGCCAGCCCGATTCTGCACGTCTTTGTTCGCGCCCCTAAGGTGAAGGTGAAATTCCCAAGTATTCCACCCAAAGCCGACGCCAATCGACTCCAGCCCAAACTCTGTCAAATGCCACCGCACTTCGTGGGGCTGATCCCACTGCTGGCAATTCCACCCTGACGGTGGATTTGATTTGAACTCGGCGATCAGTGCTTTGGCACCTATTGACAGCCAGTAGTCCATGATTTGGTTGGTCTGCTCGTAAAGTTCGAATAGCGCGTTCCACTTTTCGAGTGACTCGAATATCGCAATCGATTGTTCCTTCAATTTCGGGTTCATACTGTTCTCCAATAATCGTGGTAGAAATCCAGAAAGGCGAGTAACCGGACATTTGTGGCGGGGATGCTCGTTCGTGCCTCACGGTGGAAAAGTGCTAACAACTCTGGGAATGCAATGGTTTCGCACTGCAGGGGAATTACCTCTGCCGGGTTCAACGATTTCCACCCCTCGGGGCGTTGTAAACTATGCGATGCGGGCGTCTTGCTCCCGTCTGTGGGAAGATAAATGATACGGAACCGCTGACGCACATCTGGATCCTGATAGTTCAGACTTGGATCTACCAGATAGACGTGCTGGTGCCAGTAGCGGTAAATCTGATTGGGCTGATCCCATGCATCGTTAGATTTGTTCTCGATTAGAATCGCGCTCCGCGGCTGATCGTGGATGAGCATGATATCCACACGGCTTTTTTCCACTGTAATACGCCATTTATCATCCTGCGCTGCCCTTGGCACGCCCAGAAGCCGGAGAAAGCACCCCAGAAACAAGGACTTCTGGCCATGACTGCCCTTGGGATCCAGCATTTCTCCGAGGATGCGGCTATGTGTAGTTTCTTTGAGCGGGATCAGTTCCAACGGATTGAAACCATCGCCAGTCTGCGCGTTCGCCTCGTCCAGTTGCTGCCTCCGGGTAAGCCAGCCATTCACGATTTCGTCCGCCAATCCCCAGCTTGGCTGCGTCGCGATTTCCTTGAACGAAAGATAATCGCAGAGAGCCGTATCAAGTAATTCAAGATTTGAGCAGAGCACCGACATCTTAGATTTATACCAGTCGTTTCCTCCCGGTGAGAAGCGCCTGCATCATAGCAAGTTCTTCAACCTTTTCGAATGCATGCTCGATCATAGGGGTTAAAAAGTTTGGTCCGTTTATCTCAACCAAGTGGCGACATTAACTGACATCGCGCAAACATTGCGAGCACTTTGCCGATACTTTCGCATAAGTCCTCTTCGCGATTTAGTTCCACCGGGCAACAGCTCCGTATTCGCCGAGATATTTTGCAATGTCGGGTTGGGGATTCGTCTGGAGCAGCGTGTCGAAATCGCTCAGCCAGCGGCCGGCCTGCATCTGGATGGAATGTTGGGTGCGGTGGAAATTGGGCAGGACAGGCGGGCGGGATGCGAAGTCCGTCAATGCGTTGAAAAGCCCGTAGGCATTTGCGCCCAGCTCCTCATTGTATTTTCCAACGAGTGATTCGGCGTTCAGCTTCAGCGGTTCAAAAAGTTCCTGTCTGCGCTTGGTGAAATCCTCCTCGTCCTTCGGCAGCGGCAATTCCAGCGCCTTGAAAAACAGGGGCACCGCAGTGGCCGGATCGATTTCATGCGCGTTCAAACGCTCCGACTGCGCTCCAAACCGTTTTTTGATCTCCGCCATCCGCTCCTTGCCGAGTTTGAAATCGAGTGTGTCGCCGATGCGCTTGCGTGAATGGGGAAAGCGGAAATCAATCACCTCGGACTCGAAGATGACGCCGTTGAGGCAAAGCTTGCGGCAGTAGCCGATGTCGAACCGCAGCGCACGGCTGGTGTTGTAGCTGTTCGTGAGCCGCAGAAATGGCAGATACACCTCCTTGCGAAATACGTTCACCTCATACCCTTTGTGGATCAGATCGATGCGGCAGTAGCTTGGACGGTTCGGCATGATGATGTTGAAAACCTCAAGGTTTTCGTGGACGGCCCCAAACAACTCGGATGCGCACTGGCGTGCAAACATCAGCGCCTCTTCATTGGCAACCAGCCGGTAGCCGGCGCCAACCACGCCAAGATGCTCGCCAGTCTTCGAGTTGATGACTGCGCGATGCGAGTCGAGAATGACCGGGCGATCCTTGTCGTCGAGGAAGTGCAGCGGTCGCATATCCACGGGAAACAAAACATCGCGGATGTCGGTTCTCCGTGAACCGTGTGTTGTGGTGGTGGTTGTCGGGGGATGCATCGGAAGCAGAGTCGTGTTCATGCGCAAACGCTCAACGCACTGGTCGGACAAATGCAGTCCTAGCCCTCTATTCGTTCACCATCGGCGTATGCCGCACGAAATGGCTTCCGACAGCAGGCGGATGAACTTCCATTTGCGCTCGATTGGTCTGGTGGCGTGCCATTCGGGGAGTCTTCCTCTATGGCGGATGTAGAGCATGAAAGTCTCGGCAAAATCTTCGCCAGGCGCCGTGGCTGCATACTCGCTGACGTGGTGTTCGGGGCGAGGTTCACTGTTCACAATCAAACTCCCGGTTCGATCTCTTCGAAGCGCAGTAGCATAGAGTTGAAGTGGAACTCGACATCACCCCTACTCCCCGCCGGGTTTTTACATATACAAAGTTCCGCTTTGCCATGAAGGGCATCGCGCTCCTCATCGGTTTCAGCGTAGTATTCGGGTCTGCATAGGAGTGCAATGGTGTCGGCGAATCGTTCGATCATGCTGTAATACTGAATATCCGTCATACGCGGGACGCCTCCTCTGCGATATTCGGGCTTGCGACTGAGATCGGTGAGAAGAAGAAGCGGAGTGTCGATCTCTCTCGCCAGACTTTTGAGCTGAGCGGTAATCTCAAAAACTTCGCGTTCGCGGGACAGCCCGACCATCATGGGTTTCAACATGAGCAGATGCAGGTGGTCAATGGCAATGAAGCCGATGCCAGCATCCCGCCTGTATCGCGTAGCGATGCTCCGCAGCGATTCGATGGAAAAATCAAAGGAATCCTCGATATATAATGGGGATTCGGCGATCTCGGATGCGGCTCCTTTCAGGTGATCTTGTTTGGCCTTATCCGAAATCACGTCCGTGTTGGGCGACCCGAATGGGGATTGCCTCGCTCTTGCGAAGACCATGCGGCGCACAATCTGAGAGGCGGGTAAATCGCAGGAAAAAATCAAGCACGACACCTTTAGCTGGACAAGAATATGCTCGGCGATGTTGAGCATCAGCGTCGTTTTGCCCATGTTAGGCCGGCTGGCAAGCATGTGCAGCCCTGGCAATAGTCCACCCAACATCCGGTCCAGTTGTCGAAATCCGGTCGATAGACCGAGGTTATGGTCTTCACGGGAAATAGCCTTCTGGTATTGAACCAAAACTTGATCGACGACGTTGCGGATGTTGAACACAGGTGTGAGTTTTTCGTTCGGACCTTCAGGCGAAATTTCCGGGCTATTTAGAGGAAGTTGGTGTTGATTCATCTGGATGAAAGAGGGAGAGGGACTGCCGGTTCAGTGCAAAAACGAACGATAATCGCTCACGGCTGCCGCGCCGTGCGTTTCAACGTAGGACGGATCAAAAATCTCAGCTCCCCGCAGCGTGTAGATCAATCCGTCTTTCATCACTTCGAGCATTCGCTGCGCGAACCGATATTTAGCCCCGGGCGAAGCGAGCATCCATTTTGCCTGCAGGGTCATGATCAGCTCGGGCGCCATTCCTGCAGCATGCCCGCAGTCGAGCAGCAGCCCTGTGGTGTATTTGCTGCGAACGGTAGCAAGACGGTCAGCCAGCGTCTCAAGGTGGTGCTTGCTGTTCAACGGCCAGCTGTTGCGCAGCCATTTGAAGCGGTCCAGGTAGACGTCCTGCATCGTCTGTGAGAGGGCGCTGATGTCGGCGTAGATACTGGTGACCCGGCACTGCCATTGCTTGTGCTCCCCGACGTAGAAGTGCTGCAGATCCTTGCTGTCTGCCTCCATAATCATCCGTCTGCAAACGATGGAAGTGTTCGATTGATCTGCTGCGCTGGCGCCGGCGTGATCCTCGGCGCACGCCAGGAGTATCAGGTTTTGATTACGCACGGCGTCGCGCATCTCGCGCTGCATGCTTTCTCGGTCCGGCTTCAGATTGTCGTAGGATTCGCGCAGCGCCGGGAACTCCGGCTTGGCAAAGGTGCGCACAAACTTCCCCTCGTGATTATACAGACCGACTGCGTCCACATCGTGCCGCAAAAAGAACGTAGTATATTTGTCCCTCCTGGCGGTTTTACGAATCCATTGCTCGGCTTCGTCCGCCTCGTTGCGGTAGACTGAAATGTCAGGGTGCTGCGCATCCTGCGTGCTGGCCTGTGCACTCTTGAGACCGAGTAGGAACGGGGCCGCGCGTGGGATCCATTGGAGATTTTTATTCGATAGTTGTGATGAAACTGCGAGATTGGTGAACATAGACGGATAGAGGGTAGTGGCGGAATGCTGTGGCTCAGCCGACGGAAACGCGTCTGTTGTTATTCGGGATTTTGGTGAAGCTTCCGAAACTCCCGGATGAGCGCCTCGCCCGCTGCGGCGCGGTCGTCGAGTCCGACGGAGTAGTTCGCGGCCTTGCTGGAGATGTCGATCACGCGCATGCCTCTTTTAACCTTCATTACGCTGGCTTCGATCTCTTGGTCGACCTGGAGGTTCTCCACGCATTTCTCACTGATCTGCGAGATGTGCAAGAGGCCCTCCATGCCTTCGAGGTCCACTAGTGCGCGGGATTGGTCGATGTCCCTCACGACGACCTTAACGGGGTCGCCAGGCTTCTTGCTTTCCATGAACTCATTCCACCTCTTCGAGCGCTCCCGCTCGATAATTGCGCGCCGGCTCAGTATGACCTTCCCACAATAGTCGTTCGGTCTGACGACTTGGAAATTATATTTTTTGCCGACAAACGGGGAGAGATCGTTAGGCGTGATGATGTCGATCTGCTCCAAAGGCACGAACGCTTCGAGGCCGATATCGACGAACAGTCCGCCATCCACAAAACCTACGACCTCGCCTTCGATGGGAACGCCTTTGGAAAAGGCCTCGAAGACCTTCTTGAGCTTCGGTTCGAGGTCGACCGAAACGCACTTCTTGTCCATATTTATATCGAGGATTATTACTTCAATCTCCTGCCAAAGTTGAAAAACGTCCTTCTTTGGTTGGCTTATTCCCGCCCCTTTGACATCGTTAGTGCGCAGCAAGCCATTCATGCCATCGAGGTCCACTAATACACCCTCGGCGATTATCTCTTTCACAACGCCTTTAACGATCTCGCCTGGGCGTTTGCTGCTCCGGAAGGCGGCGCGTCTTTCCGGACAATCGAGCATCACATTTAGCGATGAGAGAAACCAACGGCGGAGTGTTTCCACTGCCGCATAACCCGCATAATCCGGAGCCACAGCCTGAAGCGGGGGATGGACAATGTTATTACGAGTTTCGACAGCGCTTCTTGCTAGATCATTTCTGCCTGGCTGCTTCGGAAAACTCAAGAACAGAGAATACCGGCCCTGACTCGCCAAGCCGAAAGCTACGCTTAATTGAATGCGCACGAAAAGCGGGATCTGGCCGGACTTCTTGGCAATCCTAAAACACTCATTGCGGAATCTTAATGATTTATCACCGTCGAGGCTGTCGAGCATACTATAAAGGCTGTTTAGGTCCGACGGCTCTCCGTTCCACTCCTGTTCCTCGACCGCTGCAATCACGGATTTTTCCTCCTTTGTGATATGATCTTTGGAATCGAGGGCTAAGCGTCGGAAAATTTTACAAATCTGTTCGATGAACGGAAATGTCACGAAAGTCCTCAAACGGTCCGCAAGGTCGTCGTCCTGACTACCCAAGTGCTCGTCGATCAGTAGTAGCTCTCTCTTAAACTTGCTCAGTTTGGCGGACAGGTTGTATTCGTCAGCTTCGGGCAGTTGATTTTCGTTAGAAGGAGGGTCAGTTGGCATATGAGTTGTTCCGTTGGATGCGGCCCTCGGTTGGATTGCGGACCGGTTGAGTGCGTGTTCGAATGAGCGAAGTGGGTTGTCGAGTTTCATGCAACGCAGGAAAGCAGAAAAAAAGATGCTTGCCTAGAATTGCATTTGCATCGGACTATGATTAAAAAATCATGTTTCAAGAAATATTGAACAACGAAGATTTCACTTTGAACCGTGTGCTGACATTCCTGCGCGTAGCGCGAGCCGGGAGCATGGCAAGAGCCGTGGAGACTGAAAAAATCCCGCAGGCGCAATGCAGTCGCCAGATCCGCGAACTGGAAAATTGGGCGGGCGTGTCATTGTTCAAAAAATCTGGGCGGACGAAGGTGCTTACGGCCGAAGGCCAAGAGCTTCAGCGTCTCTTTCACGAGCTTCTCAAGGCGCTCTGCGAGTTCCGCAATCAGGCGAAAGGTGTTCCAAGAAGCCTTGAGATCGGTGCTGGCGCATCCTTGTTGGACTGGTGGGTTCTTCCACGGCTTAACCGCGATGGCATGACCCGCTATCGTCTCTACAATCAGCGAAGTTCCACGATTCGCGAGTGGCTAAATGATGGTCGTCTCGATTTCGGGATCATTTCGAAAGAATACGTGCATGCAGGTTTTGCTACGAAACCATTGGGAATCCTCGATTATGCACTGTTCGTGCCCGCGAAGTTCGTGCCGAAAGGGAGCAAGAAGGACATAGGTTGGGTTTTGAGAAACGTGCCACTGGCGGTGCTAGAAGAGACTTCCACTCTCGGAAAGCAGATGATGAATGCGTTGAATAAAATTGAAACGAATATCCACGTAGCAGTGAGCTGCGAATCAACTCCAAGCGTAGCAGTCTCGGTTCGGCTTCGGCAGTGCGCTGCAGTCTTGCCAAAAAGTGTGATGCCGCACGAGTTCGCGAAGGGCCTCATGCCATTTGACCATCCTGCGTTCCGAGAACTGAGTCGTGAAGTCGTTATCGCATGGACCAAGAGCGCTGCTTCTTCTCGGCCCCAGCTCAAGTCAACTGCGGATGAACTTTTCAATGCATTGCGCTTTTAGTAACCAGTGACTGAGGCTGTCTCGGTTTAGTGGACACCGAGGGGTGTAAGCGGGAAAAAGAGAACCGAGACAAAATATGGAAACGAACACCGAGATACCAGAACCGCGGAAGCGGGACATCATATTGGACAAATGCTGTCCTAGCCCTGATTCATTGAAGAAAACCTGTTCGCGGAAAAATCGACACGGGGCACAAAAGTTCTTCGCACGGTAGGACAGCCCTTGTCCTTTCTCCCCATTAAACTGCCTGCATGACGGACCACCATGCGGCACTAGTGCTCAATGATGCAGACACCCTCCAGATCGAACGCTACCCAATTGAGCAGCGTGCGGCACTCATTGCGTTCGCAAGTGCATTCCCGGAGGGGAACGACCTGATCTACACCAATCCGCCGCTCGCTGTCGCCCTGGTAAATGCACGAGCATGGGACACCTTCGGGCTCACTACGGTTGACCATCGATTCATCAGCACATTGCTGCGGCAACGGCGTCGGAAGATTTGCGCGGCATTTGGGTTTCCATCCTGCGAGCGTGTTGTCCGCATCCTCAGCAAGGTGCAGCCGCAGGCGTGCTATGTGGATTTACTGGCACGGGTTCGGGGTGCTCTTCGCAATTTATCGCTCTTGTCCATTCTCTCCCATCTCACGATCATCGGAGCGGTGGAACTGACGGTCGCAGCAGACCTTGTTGATTGTCCCAATGTGAGCTTCACACTTTATGCAGACTTGGTGATGCACTTCACACGAGAAAGCAATGAAGAGTGGCGGAGCATTCTTCGGCAGACTTCAAACCTTCTGCAGCCCCGTCGTGACGAAAACCGTTTGTTTGAGTGGGCCGGCCCATCGCGAGATGAAATGTTAGCCCGGATTGCCCATGGCGATGGGCGCAAACTTCGTTCCGTGATGCATGTTCGGCGGAGTTACTACCGTTTTTGGAATCGTCTTGTTGATTTGACGACCTTCGACCCGTCGAATGACTACGCAGACCTTGCTGACATCCAATTTCCGGCAGCCCCGCTCCCCGGCATCGACATTATTCAGCCTATCCATTCGGGCGCTGTGCTCGTTGATGAGGCTCGGGCCATGGGGCACTGTGTGCTCGATTATGCCGAGCACATTGCTGTGGGGTGCGGCTACCTGTATCGCGTGTTGAACCCCGAACGGGCGACACTCTGGATCGCACGCCGTAATTCCGTTTGGGGTATCGAACAACTTGCCGGCGTCCGCAATCAGGCGGTCTCACTCGCTACGAAATACACGGTCGAGTCATGGCTTCGGCAGACCCAATCGCTCATCCACAATGTTTGATTCTCTCACTCAAAGTCCGGTTCCCGACTGGCAGAAACCAAAGGTGATTCTCGCCGACCCAGCGATTTGGAGGGAATATCGCACGTCGAATTGTGATCTCCGTCCGGTTTACAGTGATTTGCTCGCCGCTCTGGATGCGCTCGGCGTTGAGTGCGACCTGCTCACGTCCGCCGATGATCCTTTGGATATCTGGATTCGCGATTGGGGTTTTGTCGTAGGGAGCTATTTCCGTTACAAGCCAACTTACGCAAAGGGAGTCTACCCTCTTAAACTTGTCGAGAAAGCGCGGCGGATGCTCGATCAACGGGTCGCGTGCTCCCGTCCGACACTGCCGTTGATTCTGGACGGCGGAAATCTCATCCACAACGGCAGGACGGCAATCCTGACTGAAAAAGTTCTCAGGGATAATCGCACGAAAGACAGAGCTGAAGTGGAGCGAACAATTCTCAGCCTGGGGTTCGAGCAAGTGGTGTTCATCCCAGTGGAGCCGGACGACAACGTTGGCCACGCCGATGGGATATTGAAGTTTGTCAGCGAGGATTTGTTGTTCGTGAACGATTACATCGGTGGTCATTTCGTTGATTACAAAAAGCGACTCATGCGCAATTTGGAAAATGCCGGGCTTGGCGCACGCATCGTCCCTTTTCCTTGGTATTCAACCTCCAAATGACGCGCCAACATCTGGTCCGCCGAGGGGTGCTACATCAACTTCATCCTAAGCCAACACGGGATCGTTTATCCGACTTTCAATCACCCGATGGACGAGCAAGTCGCCAGAGTGCTCACTGAAAACACCGCACTGCCTTCACGCCCTGTATTCGCAAGCCCGCTCGCGCAAGAGGGAGGCGTGCTCAATTGCATCTCCCTGAACGTCACGCGCACAAATCTCAATGATGCCGCAAATGGCTGAACTCTTACCCACGAACAATTCTATGAACACCACTACACCACTCGGAACTCTCAGCGTTATTGTGCACCGGGGCACGAATGAAATCGGCGCATCCTGCATCGAAGTCGCCTCGGCAAACACCAGAATCATTCTCGACTGCGGTTGGCCACTCGACGGAGGTGATGAATCAGAGCCACCAGCAGTTCCGGGCCTTTTCGTCCCCGGCAACAAGCCGGACGCCGTGCTGCTTTCCCACGCCCATCCCGACCACACCGGTTTCAT
>CANJNZ010000070.1 GCA_947476045.1 Chthoniobacteraceae bacterium | reverse complement strand
CCGCCCTTCGGCGGCAAAGAGCGCAAGGAAGTGCAGCAAAACTTCCCCATCCGCACCGGCGAGACCGCGTTCCTCTTCCTCCAGCACTTCATCAAGATCCTCAAGGCCGGTGGCCGCGCCGGCATCGTCATCAAGAACACCTTCCTCTCCAACACCGACAACGCCTCCGTCAGCCTGCGCCAGAAACTCCTCGAAGAATGCAACCTCCACACCGTGCTCGACTGCCCCGGCGGCACGTTCATCGGCGCTGGAGTCAAAACGGTTGTCCTGTTTTTTGAAAAAGGAAAAGCCACACGAAGTGTGTGGTTCTACCAGCTCGACCCCGGCCGCAACATGGGCAAGACCAACCCGCTCAACGACGCCGACCTCGCCGAGTTCATCGCGCTGCAAAAGACCAAAGCCGACTCGCCCAAAAGCTGGAGCGTGGACGTGGCGGACATTGACCCGAAGACGTTTGAGCTATCGAGCAAGAATCCAAATGGCCCGGAGGAAGACGCGCACCGCACTCCCGAGGCAATCATGGATGAAATCGCCGCGCTGGATGCCGAGAGCGCCGAAGTGCTAGCCAATATCAAGGCGCTCCTATGAAAGCAGGATGGCAAACGAGCACTTTGGGTGACGTGCTGGCCGTCATCAGGAACGGCGTCAACTGCAAGCAAGACAAGAGCGGCAACGGCGACAGGATTTCCCGCATCGAGAGCATTTCAGATGCAACATTCGATTTGGACAAAGTCGGCTACGCCGAGTTGAGCGAGCGCGAGAAGGAGAAGAATCGTCTTCATCGGGGCGATATACTTTTCAGTCACATCAACAGCGCAATCCACGTCGGCAAGACGGCTGTGTTTGATTGCGACGAGCCGGTTTACCACGGCGTCAACCTGCTGCTCATGCGCCCCAAAGAGGTCGTGACTTCAGCCTATTTGGATCACGCGTTGAAGTATCTTTTCCAAAGCGGCTACTGGCGCGGTGTGTGCAAGCAGTCTGTGAATCAGGCGAGCGTCAATCAGCAGGATATTTCCCGCGTCGAGATTCGTTATCCGCAGTCGCTGGCCGAACAGCAGCGGATCGTCGGCCTGCTGGACGAAGCGTTTGAGGGCCTCGCCACCGCCAAAGCCAACGCCGAAAAGAACCTCCAAAACGCCCGCGCCCTCTTCGAAAGCCACCTCCAATCCGTCTTCACCCAGCGCGGCCCGGGGTGGGTGGAACACACGCTTGGCGATTTGATTGAGATTCAGAATGGCTACGCCTTCAAGAGCACCGACTACACCGACGCTGGCTGCTTCGTCATCCGAATCAGCAACGTCCAAGATGGAGAAATCACGTTGGCCAATCCGAGGTTCATCAAGTTGGCGGACAAGAAACTCGAACGGTTTATTCTAAACGATGGCGACATTCTGATTTCGCTCACGGGAAACATCGGTCGTGTCGGCATCATTCAGGAAGACCAGCTTCCCGCCGTGCTCAATCAGCGCGTGGCTCGAATCACGGTCAAAGACCAAAGTGCCGACCGGGACTTCCTCTTCCGTTTCCTATTATCCCGAACCTTCCGCGAAAGCCTGCAAGAGGCCGGGCACGGCGCGGCGCAACAGAACGTCAGCACGAAGGAAATCGAGGCAGTCCGGCTTTCACTGCCGAACCAGAAAGAGCAGCGTCGAATCGTGGAAGAGTTCGACAACTTCGCGGAAGAAACCCAACGCCTCGCCCGCCTCTACGAGCGGAAGCACGCCGCGCTGGAGGCGTTGAAGAAGTCGCTGCTGCACCAAGCCTTCACCGGAGAACTCTGATGCGAAGTATCTTTGGAGTGCGGAACAAGCTGGAGCGCAGTTCCGCTTTGAGCGGCGTCCTAGGCACGAGCAGCGCTCGAAGGCGGAGTTGCGCTGCGCTTACTCCGCAGTCCAAAGCGCTGCGCGCAGGGTTGCGGGCGACAAGTGTTCCTGATTACTTTTGGGGGATTCCCATGACTGGAGAAACGGAACCTACAAGCCGCAGGGTGGATTGGCCCCATGCACCGCCACACCGGCTGGGGGTCTCGGGGAGCTACTTCGTCACGGCGGCGACGTATCAGAAGCAGCGGCTTTTTCACGACGCGGCGCGGCTGGACCTTTTGCACGATGCGCTCCTTTCCCATGCCACGGAGGCGGGCTGGCAACTGGAGGCATGGGCGGTATTTTCCAATCACTATCACTTTGTCGCGCGTCCCGCGAAGGACGGTGTGGCGAAGGCGGACGTTGGGCGCATGGTGAAGGCGCTGCACGAACGGACTGCGGGGGAACTGAACCGGATGGATGCCCAGCCGGGACGCCGTGTGTGGCACAACTATTGGGATACGCATCTGACCTTCGAGCGGTCGCTGATGGCGCGGCTGAACTACACGATGCAAAATCCGGTGAAGCACGGCTTGGTGCCCGTGGCGGCACAGTATCCGTGGTGCTCTGCGGCGTGGTTTGAGCGGGTCTCGACCGGCGCGTGGGTGCAGACGGTGCGGAGTTTCAAGACGGATGCGCTGAAGCTGCCGGATGATTTTCAGCCATGAACGAAGCCGAAACCAGAGCCGAGCACATTGACCCCGCGCTGAAGGCGGCGGGTTGGGGCGTTGTCGAGGGGAGCAGGATTCTCCGGGAGCACCGGCTCACGGATGGGCGCATCGAAGGCCGAGGCAAGCGAGGAAAACGGGACATCGCCGACTACGTGCTGGTGTATCGCAACACGAAACTCGCAGTCGTCGAGGCAAAGGCGTGGGACGAGGAACTCACGGAGGGCGTGGGGCAGGCGAAATCCTATGCAGGCAAGCTGGCCATCCGCCACACCTACGCGACGAACGGACGCGGCATCTACGCGATCGACATGGAGACTGGGAGTGAAGCCGAGGTGCCGCGCTACCCGTCGCCGGACGAGCTGTGGGCGATGACCTTTGCGAAGGCGAACGCGTGGAGGGATCGCTTTGCCGCCGTGCCCACGCCGGACAAGAGCGGGAGCTGGACGCTGCGCTTCTATCAGGAAATCGCGGTGAGCCGTGTGCTGGAGAAAATCGCCAATGAGGAGTCGCGCATCCTCCTCACGCTGGCGACGGGCACGGGTAAGACCTCCATCGCCTTTCAGATCGCGTGGAAGCTCTTTCAGGCGCGGTGGAATCTCATCGAATGGAAGAAGGACGGTGAGCCGACGCGACGCCCGCGCATCCTTTTCCTCGCGGACCGCAACACGCTGGCCACGCAGGCCTACAATGACTTCACGTCCTTCGCCGCGTTTGCCGACGACGCGCTGGTGCGGGTGAGTCCCGAGGAAATCCGCAAGAAAGGGGCCGTGCCGAAGAACGCGAGCCTGTTCTTCACCATCTTCCAGACCTTTATGAGCGGCACAGGCGGCGACGGAAAGCCTGCGCCCTACTTTGGAGATTACCCGCCGGACTTTTTCGACTTCATCATCATTGACGAGTGCCATCGCGGCGGGGCGAACGACGAGAGCACGTGGCGCGACATTTTGGAATACTTCGCACCCGCCGTGCAACTCGGCCTCACCGCGACCCCGAAGCGCAAGGACAACGTGGATTCCTACCGCTATTTCGGCGAGCCGGTGTTCACGTATTCGCTGAAGGAGGGCATCAACGACGGCTTCCTCACGCCGTTCCGGGTGAAGCAAATCGAGACGACGCTGGACTCCTACCGCTACACTTCCGACGACACGGTGGTGGAGGGCGAAGTCGAAGCTGGGAAACTTTATGAAGAGCCGGACTTCAATCGAAGTATCGAGATTCGGGAGCGCGAGAAGAAGCGCGTGGAGATTTTCCTTTCACAAATCAACCAGAGCGAGAAGACGCTCGTCTTCTGCGCAAATCAGGCCCACGCGCTGATTGTGCGCGACCTCATCAACCAGCTCAAATCGAGCAAGGATCCGAACTATTGCCAGCGTGTAACGGCGGACGAAGGCGCACGGGGCGATGAATGGCTAAGGGATTTTCAGGACAACGAAAAAACCATCCCGACAATCCTGACCACGTCCCAAAAGCTGAGCACCGGCGTGGATGCACGGAACATCCGCAACATCGTGCTGATGCGGCCCATCAACTCGATGATCGAGTTCAAGCAGATCATCGGGCGCGGCACGCGGCTCTTTGAGGGGAAGGATTATTTCACGATCTACGACTTCGTGAAGGCGCACCACCATTTCAGCGACCCGGAATGGGACGGCGAGCCGATGGAGCCGGAACCCTGCCCGAAGTGCGGGCAGCATCCGTGTGACTGCGAGGTAAAGCCACCGAATCCGTGTGAGATTTGCGGCCAGTCGCCCTGCAAATGTGCCAAAGAACCCTGCGAAGTCTGCGGGCAGATCCGTTGCATCTGCGAAAAGAAGAAGAGAGCAAGGGTGAAGCTCGCCGACGGAAAGGAGCGCACCATCCAGCACATGATGATGACGACGTTCTGGCATCCCGACGGCACGCCGATGAGCGCGCAGCAATTCATGGAACTGCTCTTCGGCAAGCTGCCCGATTTCTTTCAGAGCGAGGAAGAGTTGCGCAAGCTCTGGAGCGCGCCGGATACTCGGGCAAAGCTACTCGCGGGGCTGGCAGAAAAAGGCTTCGGGCACGATCAGCTCGCGGAGATGCAGAAGTGCATAGATGCCGAGAAGAGCGACATTTTCGATGTGCTCGCCTACGTGCGCTACAACACCCCGACAATCACGAGGGAAGAGCGCGCCGACCATGCTCGCGTGCATATCAATTCCCAATTCAACGCGAAGCAGCAGGCGTTTTTGGATTTCGTTCTGTCTCATTATGTCTCCGTGGGCGTGGAGGAGTTGGACCAGCAGAAGCTCACACCGCTGCTCCGTCTGAAGTATCACGACTCCATCGCCGACGCCGTGAACGACCTCGGTAAGCCGGAGGAAATCGGGAAAGCGTTCGCGGGCTTTCAAAAGTATCTCTACGCGGAATAGCGCACGCAACGAAGGCATTCCCCGCCCGATGACGTTGCCGCTGCGCGGTGAAATTTTCCTTTTCCAGCGCCTGGGTTAACCCGTTGTTAACGGATGCTTCATTTGCCTGCGGGGAATGGGGTGGGCAGGATGCGGGGGCATGGAACCCGACCATGCTCCCACGGAAGCGGATGCTTATTCGGATTGGATTTTGCGGCGCATCGGGGCGGAGGTTCGGCGGCGGCGGGAGGCGCTGGGCCTCAGTGCTTATGCGCTCGGCAAGGCCGGGGCGGTGAGCGACCAGACGATTTTGAACATCGAGCAGGGGCGGTGCGGCGCTCTCATCGCCACGATGGCGCGCATTGCGAAAAGACTCGGCCTCTCGCTCACGGCGCTGGTGGGGGCGGCGGAAATGCGCTCCCCGCCGGAGTAGCCAAATACTTTTGGCTAACACGGTTCGCGGGGGCCGTGCTGGAATGTGCGCCGATGTCACCCATTGTTTCTATTGCGGATCGCGGATTTCAGATTGCGGAATGGAGCGGAGCGACATCGCCTGCCACAGGCAGCCCGCAGGGACGTTGCGGCGGCAACGGGCAATTGCGGCTTCCGGCGATGGGGCGCGGGGGGAACCACGAAGACGCGAAGGGCACGAAGGGGCGGTTCGATTGCGGATTGGGGATTGCGGATTGCGGATTGATGGGGTGCTGGGGTTCGGGCGGGGGTTTCTCGGGGAAAGGGGCGGTTTTCTCTGTTGGACACGCTTGGCTGGCTCTTGCAACCAAGGGACTCCTCCGTTCAGTCAAGGGACTCCACCGTCCAGCCAAGGGACTCCGCCGTCCAGCCAAGGGACTCCACCGTTCAGTCAAGGGACTCCACCGTTCAGTCAAGGGACTCCACCGTTCAGTCAAGGGACTCCGCCGTTCAGTCAAGGGACTCCGCCGTCCAGTCAAGGGACTCCTCCGTCCAGTCAAGGGACTCCTCCGTCCAGTCAAGGGACTCCGCCGTTCAGTCAAGGGACTCCGCCGTTCAGTCAAGGGACTCCGCCATTCAGTCCAGCGACTCCGGCGTGCAACCCATGTCCCATTTCGCGCGGGATGTCTCCTGCACGGGCTGGCACGCGCTCTTTGGGCACCACTTTCCCCCTCTCAACACCACAACAAACCAATAAACAACACACACATCATAAAACCATGAAACGTCAAAAATTCTACCCCAGCCGCATCGGCAACCAGTTGATCTGGCTGGAAAACCTAGCAATCAAACTGGCCATCTATGGCCCGAACCTGACCATCCCGACCGGTGAGATCGGGGCGTGTATTGATGATGCAAAATGGTGCGCTTATCTGCTGGGGCTCTGGCTGGCGGGGGTGCGCGCCTTTTCGCCATCCACGACGGACAAGGTGGACGAGGCGCTGACGGGCACGAGTGACACGGTCATCACGCTGCCCACGTTCAGCGCACCGGCACTGCCCGGCGGTGTGTCTCCGCAAAAAGCGGGGGCGCTCACGCGCATCTTCACGATGGTGGGGAAAATCAAGCTCGACGCGGCTTACGATGAGGCGATGGGGACGGACCTCGGCATCGTCGGTGCGGAAGATACCGTGCAACATGCGGTGCCAAAATTCACCCTCACCGCGCTGCCGGGCGTCGGCTCGCAGGTGGTGAAGATCGCCTATTTCAAATTCGACCACATGGCCGTGTATCTCGAAAGCCGTCGCGGCGGCGGCGCGTGGGAGTTCCTCGCCATTGACAGTGACAGCCCCTATTTGGACGAGCGAGCGCTGCTGGCTCCCGGCACGCCGGAGGTGCGCGAATACCGGATGCGTTTCTGGGACAAGGGCACGCCCAATGGCGACTGGACGGATGTGACCAAGGTGACCGTCAGCCCGTGATTTGATTGCGGATTGCGGATTGCAGATTGCGGATTTTTTCCGCGCAGCGGGGCGCGCTCTTCACGGGGCGCGCTCCGTTTGTTTGCCTTCGCTGCTTTGCTGCTTCGAGGTTCATATCACGATGATGAAACCACGAAGGCGCGAAGTGCATTGCTCTGGTGCCTTGCTTCGTTTTCCATGCCGCCCATGCGCCTTCTACTTGCCCTCGTTTTTGCCACTGCGGTTCACGCGGCTGAATTCAAAATCGGTATCCACACTTTCACCGTTCCCGATGGGCTGACGGTGGAAGTCGCCGCCGGGCCGCCGCTCGTGAACCGGCCCATCACGATGGCGTTTGGCGATTCGGGCGAACTCTATGTGGCCGACAGTTCGGGCTCGAACGATCCCGTCGAGAAGCAGGTGAAGGACAGGACGCATCGCATCGTCCGCCTCACGTCTTCCAAAGGCGACGGCAAGTTCGACAAGAGCACCGTCTTTGCCGACAAGATGATGTTTCCCGAAGGCACGATGTGGCTCGACGGCTCGCTCTACGTTTCCGCGCCGCCGCAAATCTGGAAGCTCACCGATACGGACGGCGACGGCGTGGCCGACAAGCGCGAGGTGTGGTTCGACGGCAAGACGCTGACCGGCTGTGCCAACGATCTCCACGGCCCCTACGCCGGGCCGGATGGTTTCATCTATTGGTGCAAAGGCGGTTTCGCCGAGCAGCGCTTCAAGCTCGGTGATGGACGGGATTTCGTCAGCAGCGCCTCGCACCTTTACCGCATGAGGCCCGACGGCACGGGCTTCGAGGCCGTCATCACTGCGGGCATGGACAACCCCGTGGATGTCGTCTTCACGCCCAGCGGCGAGCGCCTGCTCTGTGGCACTTTTTTGCAAAATCCCGCAAACGGAAAACGCGACGGCATCTACCACGCGGTCTATGGCGGCGTGTGGGGAAAAGAGCACCGCTGTCTTAAAGGCCACCCGCGCACCGGCCCGCTCATGCCCGTGATGACGCAGCTCGGGCCCGCCGCTGCGTGTGGTTTGGAAATGTCGCGTCTCGCAGGCTGGGGCGACGAGTGGCGGGGTAATCTTTTCGCCTGCAATTTCAATCTCCGCAAAGTCACCCGTCACATCCTCACGCCCGACGGCGCGACCTTCCGCACCACCGACAGCGACCTGCTCGTGAGCGACCAGACGGACTTTCATCCGACGGATGTGATCGAGGATGAACGCGGCACCGGCTCGCTGCTCATCGCTGACACGGGAGGATGGTATAAGATTTGTTGTCCCACCTCGCAGCTTGTGAAGCCCGACGTGCTCGGGGCGATTTACCGCGTAAGGAAAAACGACGCACTTCCAGTCCCGCCGGTCGTCCACCATTTCAGCGGCCTCATTCGTAATAACAACAAACTCGCCAGCGACAACCCTGCTGCGCGCAAGGAGGCTCTGCGTGAGATTTTTGATAATGGTGACGGTGGAAAAGGTGACGATGGAGTGAAGTTTTTAACACGCACGTTCACTCGTTCCGAATATTCACTCAATCATCGGCTTGTCGGCATTTGGGCAATATCCCGCATTCCCAGCGAAGCCGCGCGCGCCGCTGTCCGTCGCGGACTTGCGCAGAAGGAGGCCGAGCTGCGCACCGCTGCCGCGCTCAGCATCGCGCTCTGGCGCGATAAAGGCGCCACCGACGCGCTCATCCCATTGCTCGCCGACGCCGACCTGCACACCCGCCGCGCCGCCGCCGAGGCGCTTGGCCGCATCGGCGACAAACGCGCCGTCGCCCCGCTGCTCGCCACGGACACCGCTGGTGATCGCTTCCTCGAACACAGCGTCGCCTACGCGCTCTACGAAATCGGCGACATCGCAAGTCTCGCCAACACTGCCGCCGGGCCCGGCAAAATCGCTCATGGAATGTTGACCGTCAGCTTGAACACCAAGCCTGCGCCCGCGATGAAACCGATCCCCGTCGAGCCCGCCATGCCCGGCCCCGACACCGCCACGCTCGCCCGGCAGCGCACCCGGCTCGAAGAACTCCTCGCTCTTAGCGCCAACGGCGACGCCGAGCGCGGGAAGCAACTTTTCCTCGATGCCAAATCGCTCTGCATCACCTGCCACGCCATGGGCGGAGTCGGTGCCACCTTCGGCCCCGACCTCACCAAAGTCGGCGCCATCCGCACCCCGCGCGACCTGCTCGAAGCCATCATCTTTCCCAGCGCCAGCTTCGTGAGGAGCTACGAGCCCATGCTCGTGAAAACCAAAACCGGCGAAGCCCTCGGCTTCATCAAAAAAGACGCGCCCGACGAAGTCATCATCACCTCCGCGCCCAACGTGGATGCGCGCTTCCCCCGCGCCGATGTTCTCGCGTTCCAGCCCGCCGCCACCTCGCTCATGCCCGCCGGTTTCGACGGCATCTTCACCCCCGCGCAACTCGCCGATCTCGTAGCCTATTTGAAAACGGCGAAGTAGATGCCTTGCCGGCTGTGAGAAAATGAAGTCGGTGGCACTTGCACTTCGCACGCGCACTTCGCATCTTCCGGCCATGTCCATTCACAATATCCTCTCAAGCTCCGGCGAATGGCTGCGGGGCGACGGGCCGCAGAGCCAGATCGTAGTGAGCAGTCGTGTGCGAATCGCGCGCAATCTGCGCAACTTTCCTTTTCCCGGATGGGCGAAGAAGCCGGATCGCATTGGAGTCCTGGAATGTGTGAAGCCCGCCGTGGAGGCATTGCCTGAGATGGCGGAGTCGCACTCGGTGTTTTCGCAGGATTTGAGCGCGCTGGAAAAGCAGGTGCTAGTGGAGCGGCATCTTATTTCCCGCGAGCACGCGGCGAAGGGTGTCGGCTCGGCGGTGGTGATGAACAAGAAGCAGACGCTTTCTATCATGATCAACGAGGAGGATCATTTACGGATGCAGGCGATTCGCTCGGGGCTGCAATTGAAAAGTGCGTTCAAGATGATTGACAAGGTGGACTCCGAGTTGGGCGACAAGCTGGACTTCGCATTTCATACGAAGCTCGGTTTTCTCACCGCATGCCCGACGAATGTGGGAACCGGAATGCGTGCGAGCGCGATGATGCATTTGCCGGGGCTGGTGCTCAGCGAGCAGATCAATCAGGTGATCCAGGCGGTGAATAAAGTGGGACTCGCCGTGCGCGGGCTTTACGGCGAGGGCACTGAGGCGCTGGGAAATTTGTTCCAAATCTCAAACCAGATCACGCTCGGCGAGGAGGAAGGGGAAATCATCGCGCGGCTGAACAAGGTCATCGAGCAAGTCATCCATCACGAGGAAAACGCGCGGATGGGACTGCTGCAAAAAAAGCTGGTGACGCTCCTCGACAACGTGGGGCGCGCCTACGGAATCCTGCGCCACGCGCACAGCATGGCCAGCAAGGAGGCGCTGAATCTTCTGAGCTATCTTAAGCTCGGCGTGGACCTCGGATTTTTCCCCGACGAATGCCGGCAGATTGTGGACGAGCTGTTCATTGAGACGCAGCCCGCGCATTTACAAAGAAGCACGCAGCAAAAATTGCAGGCCGAAGAGCGGGACACTTTACGCGCGGACATCGTGCGCACACGGCTTGCGAAATTGTCGAAGCCCGACGTAAAGAGTGCCATCGAGCGCGGCGGCAACGGGAAGAAGGAAGCGGAGTAAAGCGCTACTTCCTGTCCGCGATGGCGGTGACTTTTTTGCCGACTGCGGGGCCGGTGTATTCGCTCAGCGGGCGGTAGAGGCGGTTGTCGGAGAGTTGTTCGAGCACGTGGCCCGTCCAGCCTGCGGTGCGGGCGATGGCGAAGATGGGCGTGAACATGTCCGTCGGGATGCCGAGGGAGTAATAGACCGTCGCGGAGTAGAAATCCACGTTGGCGTTCAGGCCTTTCTTTTCCTTCATCACGCTCGCGATGCGCTCGCTCATGCGAATCCATTTTCCTTCGCCGAGTTGCTCGGTGAGCTTCACCGCCATGGCGCGGAGGTGAGGTGCGCGGGGGTCGAGCACTTTGTAAACGCGGTGGCCGATGCCCATGATTTTCTTTTTCTGTGCGAGCGCGTCGTCGAGCCATGCGTCCACTTTGTCCTCGCTGCCGATTTCCTGGAGCATGTGGATGACTCCCTCGTTCGCGCCGCCGTGCAGCGGACCTTTGAGCGTGCCGATGGCGCTGGTGATGGCGGAATACATGTCGCTCAGCGTGGCGATGGTGACGCGTGCGCTGAACGTCGAGGCGTTCATGCCGTGGTCGGCGTGCAGGACGTAGGCGACGTCGAGTGTCTTTTCCATGTCGGCGCTCGGCGCTTCGCCATTCAGCAGGTAGAGAAAGTGTGCGGCCTCGCCGAGGTCTTTGCGGATCGGCGGCAAGTCCTTGCCCATCCGCGCGCGGTGGTAATAGGCGGCGATGACTCCGATGCGTGCGGTGATGCTCACGGCGCGCTCGCGGTTGCGATCCACCGAGGTGTCGTCCATGTGCGTGTCGTAAATGCCGAGCATCGAAACAGCGGTGCGGATGACGTCCATCGGGTTCGATGTCGTGGGCGCAGTCTTGAGGAAATCAATCACGCCCTGCGGCAAATCGCGGTGACTGCGCAGTGTCTCCGTGAGCACGTCGAGCTGCCGTTGCGTAGGGAGTTCGCCATACCAGAGCAGGTGGACGACTTCCTCGTAGCTCACTTTGCCAGCGAGCTCGTTGATATCGTAGCCGCAGTAAATGAGCTGCCCGATGTCGCCGAGCACGTCGGAGAGTCGGGTGGAGTTGGCGATGATTCCTTCGAGACCTTTTGCAGTGACAGACATGATTGGTAATAGAGTTTGCGTGAAAATTGAGCCCGCTCCGTGGAAAACACACGTCCTCCCCCGGCGACGGGAGGCGGGAGATTCCGCAGTTGCCCCCTTTCGCGCAAGCGCAGAAACGCGAACCGCTGATTTAACGGCTGGAACCGCAGGTGGACGCAGACGAACGCAGATATTCGGAATGAATATTGTCGCCATGGAATCTGCGTTTATCCGCGTTCATCTGCGGTTCAAATATACCGCTACACGCCGAACGCACGCCGCAGCATCTCGATGCTCTTGGGCACTGCTTTGTCCGGCGGTTCCTTGCCTTCCATTTCGAGCGAGATGTAGCCGCCATATCCCGCATCGGCGAGAATGCCTGCGATGCGCGCATAATCGAGATCCACGGAATACCAACGCCCGCCGCCGATGTAAGTCTTCGCCTGCACAAAGATCGTCGTCGGTGCGATGGTCTTCAGTTTGTCGTAGGGATCTTCCAGAAAATTTCCCGTATCCATTAGCGCGCCGATGAATGGCGACTTCAGCGCGTCGAGGATTCGCATCACGCCCTCCGGTGAACGCGTCAGCCCCCAATGATTCTCCAGCGCGAGCGGAATGCCCAGTTCCTCCGCACGCTTCAGGCACTTACCGAGCGACTCGATGGCCCATCCGAACGCATCATCATCGGTGCGGCCCTCGATCGCAGGCTCCAGGCCGCGCTTTTCCATATACTCCTCAAACTTTTTCACCGTCCCCCAGCGCCCCGCATTCACGCGCACGCAACCCGCGCCCAGCGCATCCGCAACATCAAGGCAACGTAACGTATGCTCCACTTGCTGCTGACGCCTCTTTTCATCGGGCGAGACGAAATTCTGATGCGTGCTCAGACACGCCACCGCGATCCCTTTTCCAAACGCCAGTCGCTTCAGCCTCCTGCAATACGAGCGCCCCGCCGCATCCATCGGCGTCAATTCATCCATGTCCAGATTCCGGTGCAAAATGTCCACGCACTCCACGCTGAGGTCCGCTGCACGCTCGATAATCGCCTCCACCGCTGGCTTCTTCTCCTCCGCCCAATAAGAATACGTCGAAATCCCCAGCTTGATCCGCTTCTTCACACGCGGAGCCACCGCAGCGACTTGTGCAGGTTGCTGCGCAAAAGCGGCCCCTGCACACACACCACCCGCTGTCATCAAAAAGCCGCGGCGATTCATGCGCCGACGATGCACGCAGAGCGCCGGAAAGCAAAGGGGTGTTTTTGCAGCACACCACCTTCGTTAAAATCCGCCTTGATACAAAAACGCAGCACAGCTTCCATCCTCACCAATCCATGAAGCAATTTCTCGGGGCGTCCATTTTCGGAATCCTAGCGCTTGGAGTGACTCTTCTCGCAACGGTGATGCATCCAGCCTTTGGTGGTTTGCTGCTGCTGGGCGCACTACCGCTCTGGCTTCTCTTTTTTGTCTATTTGCTGAGGGCTGCAAGGCCCTGAGTGCCGATTTAACGCGCGCCTACTCCCGCGCACCAAGTCTCGATGCGATGGCGAGGAGGCGTGATTTTTCCTCATCGGTCCAGTCGTGCGCTTCGGCTTTGGCGATGCCGAGGACTCCGCGCAGTTCGCCGTTGGTGAGCATGGGGACGGCGAGGGAGCCTTCCATTCCGGTCGTCTTGGCGGCGGGGCGGGCCTGGCCGCTGGTGTCCGTCTGAAGATTGCACAGCGAGATGGGCTCGCGCCTTTCCGCCGCAAGCCCGGCGATGCCTTTGCCGAGGGGCACGGTGGTGACGATGGCGACGATGGGCGGCGGGAGGTGATGGTGCGCGGTGAGGTGCAGGAGGCCGTCGGCGCGCAGACGGTGGACGGTGCCCGCAGCGCAGCCGAAATGTGCGATGGTGGCGAGCAGTGTGGCGGTATCGTCGCCGGTGGTGAGTGCGGTTTCGAGCGGTGCTGGTAGTGTGTTCATGCGGGCATTGTGGAGAAGGGGAGCGAGAATTTCCACTCGTCATTCGTGACGTCTCGTTCGTAATTGCGCGGATGCCGTCCAACCGTCTCCAACAAATCCTCGATGTGAAGCAGGCTGAAGTCGCCCGCCTGCTCCCGCGCGCCGGTCATATGCGCGCCGCCGCGCTTCAGCGAAATGATTTCCGTGGCTTCGCCGCCGCGCTCGATCGCGGGCCGGATGCGCTGGGCCTCATCGCCGAGGTGAAAAAGGCGAGCCCCAGCGCGGGAGTGATTGCAGCGGACTTCGATCCCGTGGCCATCGCGCAGGCCTACGAGGCAGCGGGCGCAAACTGCGTGAGCGTGCTCACGGACGAACAATTTTTCCAAGGCCACCTCGGCTATCTCGCGCGCATCCGCGAGGCAACCGCGCTGCCGTGCCTGCGCAAAGATTTCATCATTCACGAAGCGCAAATCTGGGAGGCGAGCGTGGCGGGTGCGGATGCGATTTTGCTCATTGTCGCCGCGCTGGAGCAGGCGCAGTTGGAGCGGCTTTACAAGGAAGCTGAGACGCTCTTGCTCGACGTGCTGGTAGAAGTCCACACGCGCGAGGAAATGGATCGCGCGCTCGATCTCGGCGCAAAGCTCATCGGCGTGAATAACCGCAACCTCACGACATTTACCGTGGATCTCGCGACCACCGAGGAACTCAGCGAGGACGTGCCCGAGGATGTGCTGCTCGTGAGCGAGAGCGGGCTGAAGACGCGCGCCGACACACAGCGCGTGTTTGATAGTGGCTGCAACGCCATCCTCGTCGGCGAATCGCTCATGCGTGCGGGTCTCGCTGGCGTTCCCGCGCAAGTCGAGGAGTTGCTCGGCGTGGATGTGAGTCGGGCGTAGTCCGAAGTGGACTTTGCGACTCCGGAGGCGTCACGGCAATTAGCCGGTCGGCAAGTCCGCCGCAGGCGGGCGCAGCCACTGGATCATTGCGATGTAAAAACAACCGCCCCGGATGGGGCGGCGGATGGTGGCATTGGATGATTTCCCGCGCCCCATCCGGGGCGTATATTGTATTGGACGCGGACCGGTGGTTCTCGCTCGCTGCGCTCGCTCCACCGCCGGCTAATTTCCATTGTCCCTCCGGGACATTGTCGCGATTTTCATCTCAATTCACCGCGCTTTCACCGCGTCCCAAATCTCGTCCATCTCGGCGAGGGTCATCTTTTCCAATGCGAGGCCGCGCTCTCGTGCGATGGATTCCACATGGCGGAAGCGTGTGGCGAATTTATCCGTCGCACGTTGCAGCGCGACTTCGCCGTCCACCTTGAGTTTCCGCGCGAGATTCACCACGGCGAAAAGCAGGTCGCCGACTTCCTCCTCGACCTTGTCCGCATCGCCGAGCGCGCCTTCCACTTCGGCGATTTCCTCGCGCACCTTCGCCACGACGGGCGGAAGTTCGCTCCAGTCAAAGCCGACCTTCGCCGCCTTCTTCTGCACTTTCTCCGCGCGCATGAGCGAAGGCAGACCATCGCTCACACCATCGAGTGCGGATGCGGCGGCAGTGGTTCCTTTTTCCGCACGTTTGATTTCCTCCCATCGCGTGAGCACCGCTGCGGAGTCACTGGCGTTTTCGCTGCCGAAGACGTGCGGATGCCGGCGCACGAGTTTCTCCACGATGCCGCTCGCGACGGTGTCGAAATTCCAGTCGCCGCGCTCGCTCGCCATCTGCGCGTGGAAGACGACTTGCAGCAGCAGGTCGCCGAGTTCTTCGCGGAGATTTGCGTCGTCGCCGGAGTTGATCGCAGCGGCGACTTCATAGGCTTCCTCGATCACGCTCTGGCGCAACGTGGCGTGCGACTGTTCGCGATCCCACGGGCAACCGTCAGGCGCGCGGAGTCGGGCCATGATGCGCAGGAGTTGTTCGAGCGGAGTCCAGCGCGGGTCGAGGGCGTCGGCTGCCGTTTTTGGCAAGGGTGCGTCGTGCATGGCGTGGGTTTGTAGGCGGAGTTGTTTGGGAGGAAAGTGGTTTCGTCACCGCTCGTGATTTATCCTCGCCACACTCGACGCGCCACGGGCACGCTGCGCGCACATGAAAACGATCCTCTCTGCTCTTCTCGCGCTCGTCGCGAGTCTCGCCGGACTCCGTGCCGATGAATTTCTGCCCGGCGTTAAGCGCATCATCTTCCTCGGCGACAGCATCACTTACTCAGGCGAATTCGTGGACGAATTTGAGACATTCCTCATCACTCAGTTTCCCGCGCGCGAATTCACCGTGATCAATTGCGGCCTCCCGAGCGAGACGGTGAGCGGTTTGAGTGAAGCGGGTCACGCGGGCGGATCGTTCCCGAGGCCCGACCTCGACGAGCGGCTGGATCGCGTGCTCGCACTGGCGAAGCCCGACCTCGTCTTCGCGTGCTACGGGATGAACTGCGGGATTTACCTGCCATTCGACGAAGGGCGGTTTGCGAAATTCCGGGAGGGCATCGAGAAACTGCGCGCGAAGGTAAAAGCAGCGGGCGCGCAGATGATTCACCTCACGCCTGCGGTATTTGATCCGGTGCCTTTGAAGGGCCGCGCCATCCCCGCCGATAGAGTGAAGGACGGGCAGATGTTTGAAGGCTACGACGACGTGCTCACACGCTACAGCGAATGGCTCATGTCGCAAAAAGCGAACGGCTGGCGCGTGGTGGATACGCACAAAGCGATGCGCGCGGCGCTCGATGCGAAACGCGCGACGGACCCCGCTTACAAGTTTGCCGCCGATGGCGTTCATGCCAATGCCGAGGGTCATCATGTGATGGCGGCGGCGGTTCTCGCCGAACTTGCACCCGAGAAGGCTGCGAAATTTCACGCGGAGGACGCGGCGCTGCGTCCGTTGCTCAAGGCGGTGCGTGCCCGTGGGCGAATCCTTGCCGATTCCTATCTCACCACAGCCGGGCACAAGCGACCCGGAATGGCGAAGGGACTGCCCGTGGCGGATGCAGTGGCAAAGGCAGCGGCGATGACGGAAACGATTCACGAGAGCGTGCCAAAGGAACAGTGAGCGATCCCGAAAAACCCAAACGCCGCCCGCGCTATGCGGGGAAAAATCCGCGCGCCTTTCACGAGAAATACAAGGAGCGCGATCCGTCACGCTATGCCGCCGATGTGGCAAAGGTTCTCGCCAGCGGCAAGACGCCCGCCGGCACGCACAGGCCGATTATGGTGCGCGAAATCCTCGACGTGCTCCGCGTGCAGCCCGGCGAGACTGCGGTGGATTGCACGCTCGGCTACGGTGGCCACGCGCGCGAACTGCTTGCCGCTGTGCAACCGGGCGGGCGGCTCATCGCGCTCGACCAAGACCCTATCGAACTTCCGAAGACCGAGGCCCGTCTGCGCGCGCTCGGCTTTCCCGATGAAACGCTCGTGGTGCGACGCACGAATTTTGCGGGCCTCGCTGCGCTGGTCGCGGAGTTTGGCGGGGCGGATGCGATCCTTGCCGACCTCGGCCTGTCCTCGATGCAAATTGACGACCCCGCGCGCGGGTTCACGTTCAAAGTGGACGCTCCTCTCGACATGCGGATGAATCCCCAGCGTGGCGTGCCCGCGAGTGCGCTGCTGGCGAAGGTGAATGAGCAGGAGCTAGCCGCATGGCTCGAGGAAAATGGCGATGAGCCTCACGCAGAACTCATCGCTGCGGCGATGGTGCGCGCCCGCACGATGCAGGCATTTGAAAGCACCACACAACTCGCGACGTGCATCCGCAGCGCATTGCGAGGCGTTGCTTCTACAGCAGCAAAGCGGATGGACGAAGAGGAAATCGAAACGAGCGTGCGTCGTGTTTTTCAGGCCATCCGCATCGTGGTGAACGACGAGTTTGGAGTGCTCGATACGTTCCTGCGCAATCTCCCGCACTGCCTGAAAGCGGGCGGGCGCGTTGCAGTGCTCACGTTTCACTCGGGCGAGGATCGTCGTGTGAAGCACGCATTCAAGACGGCGCTGCAAGAGGGTCTGTTTTCCGAAGTGAATGACGATGTCGTGCGGGCCTCCGCCGAGGAACGCCGTGCGAATCCCCGCAGCGCACCAGCAAAGTTGCGCTGGGCGGTGCGTGCGGCTTCCGCTATCACAGGCGCATGAAAATCGCCGTCTTCTCCGCAAAGCGCTATGACCGTGAATTCCTCGATGCCGCGAATGCCGGGGCGCACACCCTCCGCTACCTCGCGCCGCATCTCGATGCGGAGACTGCCTCCCTTGCCGCGGGCTTCGATGCCGTGTGCGTCTTCGTTAACGACACACTCGATGCATCCGTGCTCGAAACCATTGCGGCTTTTGGTGTGAAACTCGTCGCGCTGCGCTGCGCCGGATTCAACAACGTGGACACCGCCGCCGCTGCGCGCCTCGGAATCGGCGTCGTGCGTGTGCCCGCGTATTCGCCGTATGCGGTCGCGGAGCACGCCGTCGCACTCATCCTCGCGCTCAACCGCAAGCTGCACCGCGCATACAATCGCGTGCGCGAGGGAAATTTTTCCCTCGAAGGGCTGCTCGGCTTCGACCTCCACGGACGCACCGTCGGCGTCATCGGCACCGGGCGCATCGGCGCGGTCTTTGCAGGAATCATGTGTGGCTTTGGCTGCGAAGTTCTTTGCTACGACCCAACGCATTCGCCACTGCCAGCGGGAGCGAAATATGTGACGCTGGAGGAAATTTATGAGCGCAGCGACATCATCAGCCTGCACTGCCCGCTCACGCCGAAAAACCACCATCTCATCAGCGCCGGAGTGCTCGCCGGGATGAAGGACGGCGTGATGATCATCAACACCAGCCGTGGCGCGTTACTCGACACACGCGCTGTCATCGAATCGTTGAAAAGCGGCAAAGTCGGCGCGCTGGGGTTGGATGTTTATGAAGAGGAGGGCGATTTGTTCTTCGAGGATTTGTCGGACAAAATCATCCCCGACGACATCTTCTCGCGCCTGCTCACGTTTCCAAATGTGATCATCACCGGACATCAGGCGTTTTTCACGCGCGAAGCGCTGAAGAACATCGCTGCAACGACGATTGGTAACATCGCCGAATGGGAGAAGACGCGCGCCTGCAAGAATGCGGTGAAGTAGCGCGAGTCCTTCGCGTATGCGGGACTAAGGCTTGGTGACGGTCGCGCGAAGGAAGCCGGTGCCGGGCTGGCCGCTGGAGCCGGTGAGGGTGAAGCTGCGGTATTCGTAGCCGGAGGGGAGGGTGGGAAGACCTGTGATGGCGGGGGAGGCGAGGGGGGTGACGGAGGTGTCCCATGTGCCGATGGTAGAAGCTCCCTGGATTGTGTAGGTGATGCCGTCGTTGGTGGCGCTGGGCGATGGGCTGCCGGTGAAGGCCGGCGTGCCGGTGCGGACGGCGATGGTGAGGATGCTGGCGCGGTTGCCGAGATCGTCGGCAGTTTTGGGGAAAATTTTGGTCTGACCAGCGGCGCTGAGGGGATCGCTGCCGAATGCGAATTCAGCGAGGTTATTGTTGCCGTCCAAATCGGGGTCGCTGGTGGGTGCGATGCTGGCGCTGCCGTTGAGGTTGGTAATGTTGGCGATTCTCCAGACTTCGTAGGCGGAAGGTGTCCATGTGAGGATGACGTCGTTTTTTCCACTGCCGTCGGCGATGCGGGTGACGGCGAAGTAGCCTTCGCTGACGTTGTAGCCGCCGCCGGTGATGGTGCCGATGGTGAAGGTCTCGGTGCAGCCGGTGCCGGTGACGCCTGCGCCGAGGTCGGCGATGGTCCAAGTGTGGGCGGTATCCCAGAAGGTGTTGGTGAAATTGACCGCTCCGCTGACGGTGATGTCGAGGGCTGCGCCGGTGGCGATGGCGAAGGTGCCGCTATTGACGTTGATGGCGTCGAAGCTGGTGCCGCGTCCGGTGGTGACGTTGTCGGTGAGCTGCCACTGGAGGTGTCCGCTGGCGGTGTAGGCGAGGCCGCCGGAGAATGTCTGGATGCCGACGCCGTTGTTGCCGGGGGCGTGGGTGCCGGAGATGGTGGTGCTGCCGCCGATGAGGCTGTTCCCTGCGAGTGTGCCGCCGCTGTTGACGGTGACGGGACCGGTGCCTGCGGCGTTGGTGACGAGGAGTGTGCCTTGATTGACGGTGGTGCCGCCGCTGTAGGTGTTGCCTCCGCTGAGGGTGAGGGTGCGGGCGCCGGTTTTGATGAGTGCGCCGCCGGTGCCGCCGGAGATGATGCCGGTGTAGGCGGCGGGCGTGGTGCCGTCGCCGCCGATGGTGAGTGTGCCTGAATGTTTTGCCTCTCGCAGCCACGCGTCGAGATCACTTGCCTGCACGTTCTTGATGTCCGTCTTGAAACGGTCTTGCAGTGGTTTGAGATGAAAGCGAAGCGTCCTGAGATAAGCCTGTGAGGCTCCATCCTGCGTTTTTGCAGCAATGAATTCCTTGACGACATCGGGAAGAAGTTTGGAGGCAACATTAGTCGGGTGCCTTCTCGCGTAATCTTTCGCAGCTTCGATGACGGAACCCCCGGGAGGCAAGGATTTTGTCGCCGCGGTGAACTGCCTGAGTGCTTCCAGCATAGGCAAGCCAGACTTTTCAGCCTCTCTTTTTGCGAGGACGAACAATTCTACGTCCGCATTTGTCAGCCTGAGTGAATCGCGGTGCCCCTGCTCCAGGCGATCCGCGATTTTTTTCCCCTGCCTTCGCGCAGTGGCGTGATCATGAAAAGTTGTCGTGGTGCGATCAAAACTGGAAAGGTCTGTGCGATCAAAACTGTAAAAATTCTGGAATGCGCCGGAAAGAGATTGGCAGGGAGACGCGGGTGTGCAGCGTGGCGGGGCTGTGACGGAGGATAGGGCTCTGCGGGGACGCAACCTGAGCGCCGATTCACAGCCAGATATACGGTCAGTCGGGCCCGGCTCCGCCGCTTGCGGCGGGGCGGCCCGGCTAGCCCTGACCGGTTTCTGTAGTAATGCGTAAAATCCAACCGTCGCTTACAAGTGCGATGATGAAAACCACAACTCGCTCATCGTCTTTCATCGCCCTTGGTCCGCCACTTGTTTGCACAGCTTCGTGCCGGTGAACTCGATGTGGCCGCCGTCGCCGCCGAACTCGGCGTGAGTTGTTCGCGAATTTATCAACTCCGCACCGACTATCTCCGCGCCTGTGCTGAGGGTCGTGCGGACTTTTGGCAGCCGGGTCTTTCGGGAGGCGATCATCGCACGGCGTGGCCCGATGATGCGGTGGCTCTGGCTTCCCGCCTGTTGAGTTCCTCACCCAAGTCTTCTTACAGCGCGGTCGCCAGCGAGCTTCTGCGAAGGCTCGATTTCACCACCGACAGGGCCACTGTCCGCCGTTGGGCCATCGCTCACAACCTCGCTCCATATACCCGTTTCAAATCGCCCGCAAAGCCCGTTCGCCGCTGGCAGGTTCGTGATTTCGGCGCACTCTGGCAATACGATGCCACGCCTCACCCTTTCCTCCCGGGCAGCCAGGATAAACAGGTGCTCCTCAACATTCTCGACGATGCCACGCGCCTCAATACAGGCGCTCGTCTTTACCGCTCCGAGTCGCTCGCCGCTCATTTGGATTTCCTCTCCTCGGCCTTTCTCGCGCACGGTCTGCCGCTGGCTCTTTACGTCGATTATCACTCTTTCTTTTTCACCCACTCGCCAGACGCTTTCACTCAGCTCGGTGCTGCTCTCAAGTTTTACGGCGTCACACTCCGCTACGCTCCCACTCCGCAGGCAAAAGGCAAAATCGAACGCCGCCACGACTACTGGCAAAAACGCCTCCCAGCCATCTTCGCCGCCGATTCCATCCGCTCCATCGAGCCTGCAAACGCCTTACTCCAATCGCTCCTTCACCACGCCAACGGACACGAGTTCCATCGCGAAATCGGCTCCACTCCAAAGGCCGCTCACCAAGCCTCTCTGGACCAAAATCACACCGTCATCCGGCCAGCTCCCGCCTGCCCTTGGTGGCGCTTCGTCTGGAGCCTCAGAACCTCTGTCCTCGTCGGCGACGATGGCAAAGTCCCCGTCCGTTCCCTCCGCCTTTCTATCGACTCCCCACCTCGTTCTCGCGTCGTCAAATGCCAGATCTTCGACGGCGACATCTTCTTCCTCAAATCTCACCCAAAAATCGCCTCCAAACCCTCTGTCCTCCTGCATTCCCCGCCTTTCTAGTTTTGATCGCACACAAAATTCCAGTTTTGTTTGCTACACGACACGTGATCATGAAAAGTTTGCCGGATTCGCTTTCCTGCCTCACGGTAACTGATTGTGAATTGATCGTATTTACGTCCCTTGGAGGTATAGGAGCCTTTGTAAATTCGCACAGTGGTGTTGCCCACGGTTACATTTGAGACCTTGGTATGTGCGGTTTTTTTTCTGACAGTTTTCAGCGCCATAAAGTTCGTGACAAATCGTGACACAGAACTCGATAAAACTCAAGATAACTCATTTCAACAATCTAGGAAACATGCGGGTTACAGGGTTGTCAGTGCGGGTTCAAGTCCCGCCCCGAGTAGTCCCCCCACGTCATTCATCATCGAGGAATTGCCGGTGCAATTCGCGCCATTGCACGAGACTCCATCGCCACAAAAAACCAAAGCCACGCGGCACGGGAACGTCACTCCCGCAAATGGGATGAAACTCGCGAGAAACGGGAGGGATACCGGCAGGCAGGGTATCGCTACTCCGGCAAAAGGTATGAATACTGGGAGGAAAGGTATCAATACCCTGGGAAAAGGGAGCGTTCTCCCTTGAAAAGGTAGGGCAGGCCGGCAAAAAGCGCCGAATTGACGGTCAGTTGTTCTTTGATGTTGAGGGCGATGCCCCCGAGTTCCCCGGATGAATAGCCGGAGAAGTCTGTCTTGGCTTTCGTTTTCATGGTTTTGATGTGTTGTTGTTGTTGTTTGTGACCTGGGGAGAGCTTCGCTGAAACTTAGCCACCCGGCACCGCGCCGGGTGTCGTTTTGAGCCCAAAAGCCCCATCGAAACCCGAAAAACCGTCACCCTTTTCGGAAAAGCTGTCACCAAATGCGGAAAAGCTGACACCGAATGCCGGAAAGCTGTCATCCGATTCCGCAACCGTGGAATCGGAATTGGTTTCCATGGAATTGGAACTGGCTTCCGTGGAATTGGAATTGGCTCCCATGGAATTGGAATTGGCTCCCATGGAATTGGAATTGGTTTCCATGGAATTGGAACTGGTTCCCATGGAATTGGAACTGGTTCCCATGGAATTGGAATTGGTTTCCATGGAATTGGAATTGGTTTCCATGGAATTGGAATTGGTTTCCATGGAATTGGAATTGGTTCTCATGGAATTGGAGTTGGTGGCCGAGTCATTGAATTCGACCTCCGTATGATTGCATTTGCCCCCCACCTTCCCCAATTGGGCGACCACCTCTGCCGCGCCCCACACACTGCCGTTGCGACAGTCGCACATGGCCGGACAACCGGAGAGGCAGAGAACCAACATTCGCGTTGCCCCATCCCCGCATTTCCGCAATAACCCACGCCCATGAACTTCCCACCCCGTGCTATTCCAACAGAACCGTCGCCCATCAAGGCCCTCATGAACACAACCCTACTATTCGTGAGACACTAGTTAGGTGCATATCAACTTACCCAACCATGATCCTTTCAAAGACTATCGCAGCAATAGGCGTTGCGTTATTTTTTGCTCCACACGTCGAGGCGCAGGATCGCGTTAAGTCGGAGTTCACCAGCACCGCGCCGAAACGCAGTGTGATACTTGAGCAATCCAAGAAGGACGAGATCGACTACTTTAGACATTTATGTCGCGGTTTCGGCGGTTACGAAATCATCCACGAGGGTGCGGACGCACGAAGCTGGATCAACATCAAGTATCGCGATTGCGTTGTAGATTTGCACGACGCCACGATGAAGATGGCTTCAGGTTCATTTCCCGCCAAGGCCAATGATGTTGTCGAGTGGCGCGGCGTTGTCACCAAAGGGAAATTTGTTCCCTATGCCATTATGTATCGACTGGCAGGCTCCGACGAAGCGACGAGGAGAGAGCGCACTCGATTGATCGTTATCAAGTTAGATCAAAAAAAGTCCGCTATTGTGGGATATGCTCAGGGAGCAGACGAGGACGCCAAAGCCACTAAGGAAACGCTGATTTAATCGCGTAGTGCCGCAGAAAAAGCGAGTCACGGGAGGGCGAGTTTGGTAGAGAGGGAAGCATGAAATACCAAATGAGTTTCGCGCAGGAGGAGTATGCTGGGAAAAAGAAGGTGACGAGGCGGGAGAGGT
>CANJNZ010000069.1 GCA_947476045.1 Chthoniobacteraceae bacterium | reverse complement strand
TTGCGCCATCCATCCGGCTCCCTCGCATAGCGTTCATCAATTCGTGCAGCCGCATCCGGCCTGCCCAGTTTAAGTGTGTTTCCTCCCATCCCTCCCTTTTATCTCTTTTCCAATACTTTGTCAGCTTGTTTGTGGAATGTGGTATCACACTGCTTTACGAGCTTCGGGTTCCGAAAACACTAAAGTTGGATCCGCTGACCAAATTTGACGTGGTCACAGATCAAGATGCATCGGGCACACGCTTGCGGCTCACCAAAAGGCGTGAAGAAGGAGACTTCGTCATTTTTTCGGATTCATGTCTCGTCTTTGAAGGCAATAGCAGATCCGCGATGATAGTATCTACCGAAGGACAGCCTTCGCAGGTTTTCGTTTTGAATATTCCAAGCAACCCCAAGCCCGTGGATTGGACCAAATGGCAACGACCAGATTATACCGAGAAGACTGACGCGATGTGGACATTCATGCACGACACCAAGAAGCATGATCGTTCCAAGGAGATTCTGCCGGATTCTTTTGAACTAAGGATCAAAATTATAGAATCGAAATTAAAGTAGAAGGGGGGCATCCTTTAGAAAAGTCTGAAGATGGTGTGTTGTGGAAAATTGCAATGAGCATTACTTTCTCCGCGCGGTGAGGCGGGCGAGGATGGGGAGGAGGAAGAGGCAGGTGGTGACGGCGGCGATGATGCCGAGGTCCATGACGAGGCCGAAGTTTTGCAATGCGGGCTGGCTGGTGAGCATGGGGGCGCCGAAGCCGATGCATGAGGCGAGGCCGGTGAGTAATATGGGCGCGCCGATGTGGGCGTAGAGCTGGCGGAAGTCGCCGTGGTCGTGTTCGAGGGCCATGAGGACGTGGAGGCTGTAGTCTATGACGAGGCCGAGGAGCAGCGGGACGCAGAGGAGGGAGAGCGCGCTGAGTTGTGTGCCGGTGATGGCGAGTAATGCGGCGAGCAAGAGGAGGGAGATGGCGAGCGCGGCGAAATTGAGGAGGACCATGCGCAGGGAACGTTGGGCGAAGGCGCAGAGGATGACGATGGCGGCGAGGGCCCATCCGGCGAGGCGGCCCATGTCGTGGGTGGAGGTGCGGTTGAGTTCGTCTTTGAGGGCGACCCAGCTCACGGGCATCACGTCTGCGCCGGGGATGGTGAGTCCGGCGGCGGGGATGGGGTTTTCCCCGGCATCGGGGACGCGGACGATGGCGCGGCACTGGCCGTTTTGTTCGCGGCGGAGTTTGGAAAGGAGCGGCTCGACGGCACGGAAGGCGTCGCCACTGCCGGCGTGGTCGAGTGTTTCGGCGAAGGCGATGGTGGCGTCGCTCCACTCGGCGCCGAGTCCGGCTTCGTTGAATGCGGTGCGGAGGCGCGGGGCGATGGATGCGGGCCAAAGGGCGCGGTTGGCGGCTTGATGCGCGGGAGAGGGGAGGAAGCCGTTCATGGGCGAGCGGCGACCGGGGGCGACGCGCTCGGAGATTTCATCGGCGGCGCGCTTCACGGCGTCCCATGTGGGCGCTTGCACGATGTAAATGGCATCGCGGAAGGACGGGTCGTTTTTCGCAAGGATCTGCTGGCCGCGAAAGGCGATGCTCGTCGCGGGCTGGAGGTTATTTAGGTCGGGCGCGTAGTAGGCGGCGGGGTTGCGGAGGAGTTGCCAGCCGACGGGCAGTGCGGCGATGAGTGCGATGGCGAGCAGCAGACGGCCCCGGCGTTCCATCGTCCCGGCCATGGCGTCGCTGGCGCGCTGGAGGAAGGGCAGGGGCTTTGGAATGCGCGTGGCCCACGCGGCGGGGAGCAGCCATGTCGCAAACCACGCCGATGCGAGCAGCCCGGAGGCGACGAGGATGGCGAGCTGGCGCAGCCCCGGCAGGGATGAAAATGCGAGCACGAGAAACGCG
Source organism: Chthoniobacteraceae bacterium (assembly GCA_947476045.1). Classification (GTDB taxonomy): domain Bacteria; phylum Verrucomicrobiota; class Verrucomicrobiia; order Chthoniobacterales; family Chthoniobacteraceae; genus SXWH01. Next base: position 22,049 of record CANJNZ010000069.1, on the reverse strand, counting down.
GCGGCGGTCGTCGCGGCACTGAACCAAATCCCGCGCCGCAGCCGCGCCCACACGGCGTGGTCTTCGCGCAGCGGCGAGGCGAAGTGGTGATAGACGAGGATGCTGTAGTCCATGCTGATGCCGAGAAGGATGCAGGCGAAACCCATGCTGATGACGTTCAGCGAACCCGCGCCGAGTCGCGCGGCGATGAGGCCCACGCCGAGCGCGAGAAATTGCCCGAGCAGAATCCAGCCGAGCGGACGCACCGTGCGGTAGAACGCCCAGAACGCAGCACTCACAAGCACGGTCGCGACGGCCATCATGAGGATCATGTCGCGGCGCATTTGCGTGGAAATTTCTGCGGTGAAAGCGGGCCGCCCGGTGAGGAGTAGTCGTTTTTCGCCCGGCAATGCGCGCTGCACGGTGGACTGGATGGCGTTGCAGAAATCCGCGCAGTCCTGGAATGCAATGAGCGGTCGCGCGGCGGTGATGGTGAGCGATTTCACGGGCTGTTCCGTCCATTGAAAACCGCCGTCGCCATCGCCGCCGAGTGCATCGAGCAATGAGAGCGGGTCGAATTGCCGTTTCGCCATTTCCTCCGCATCGAGCGCGCCCGCGAGCAGCGTGGGCAGTTCTGCGAGGCGTTGTTTCACGCGCTCCGTTGTGAGTGCGGCGGTGACTTTGGAAAATTGCTCCGGCGGCAGATTCCAGATCGCCCACGCGGCGAGCTGCGGTGCGGATTTCAGCCACTCGCCGCCGGTGGCCTCCGCCGATTCCACACCGGGCAGCGCCGCGAGGAGGGGTTTGATTTTTTTGAAAGCCTCCTCGCGCTCCGCTGCGGGCATCGCTTCATCGGCCACGAGCAGCACTTCGCGGTCGCTGGCGAATTGCCGCTGAAAACCGTCCAGCCCGCGCACGCTCGCCAGTTCCGGCGGCAACAGCGCGAGTAGCTCGGTCTCCAGCCGGATCGTCCAGCCCGCCCACACCGCGCCGACGAGCAGCGCAAGTATGACAATGATTCGTGGTCGCCACGAGTGGCGCGGCGTTTTTATAGAAGCATCGTGACTATGCGCCATGTGAGTCGAGGAGTATTCGCATCGCATCCCTCTCGCAGCGACCAGCGCGTGCTGCAAGCTCTGGCAATTTGCATAGTGAGCTGTTTTTCAAATAAATTGAGAGATTAGCCTTGTTTTTCGCCTCCACGAAGGGCTTATACGCCGGACATGAATTTGCCCACAGAGGGAGGCTCGCCTACATCCGGCGGAGGAGCCGCAGACCCACGGATCACGCGCAACAGCGCCGGTCTGACCAAACCCATCACCATGGCACACATCGCCAAGGTGGCGGGCGTCTCGCAGGGTGCGATTTCCTCGCTGCTAAATGACCGCGACTACGGCATCCGCGTGAGTGAAAAAACACGCGAGCGCGTTTTCAAGGCCTGCCGCGACATGAACTACATTCCAAACGACCTGCGTGCCTTCGTGCGGATGTATCCCGAACTCGGCGACACCAGCCTGCTCGTCTCCACGAAAGTGCCCGGCGGCCTGGCGAATCCTTTCGTCGCCCGCGTGGCCGGTGCCGTCATCGCCACCACCCCCAACAGCAATATCACGATCTCATTTTACGACGAAGCGCGGGAATACACAGTGGATGACGAAAGCCTCCCGCCGCCGTTGAAGAACGGCACCAGCTCTAAATACATCTGCATCGGCACGGCGAACGCATCGCTTTGCAAAATTGCGCAGCGTCGCGAATATCCCATGATCATCCTTGGTCATGAGACATCATTCCCCGGCACTACGAGCATCGTTCCCGACTATCTCGCCGCCGCGCGCCTTGCATTCGGGCATTTCGTAAAGTGCGACTACAAGCACGTCGCCATCGTTGGCGGGCCGTTCGGCAACCCCGAGCCGAGACTGGCGGAATTAAACAGCGCCATCGGCCGGGCATCGCTGGAACTCGGACTGAACATCGCGGCCCAAAATATTTTTCAAGGCGACCTCAGCTTTGAGTCTGGAGTCGCCGCGCTGGATTCCCTGCTCGCGCGCACACCTGTGCCCACAGCCGTCTTCGCTCTCAGCGAAGCTGCCGCTTGTGGAATCATCGCCAGCATTCATGCAAGGGGCGCCGCCTCCAGTCTCAGCGTCGTCGCCCTCGCAGATCACGCAGGCGAAATCCCCGCGTGCATCCCCGTCACCACCGTCGTGCTGCCAGTCGAGGAAATGGCGACCACCGCCACGCAGGAAGTGGATCGTCAGATACGTGCCGGCATCCGCTCCGAGGCGCAGAAAATCATCCTCGGAGTGAAGCTATGCGAGCGGCGGGGCGCTAACGGCGCAAAATAGCGGCCGCTTTTTCCGCTATTGCACGCTTGACGCACTCTTATTCCCCGCCGATACATCCGCGCCCAAATGAAAAATGCCCCTTTCTTCGTATCTACTATCATGGCCATAATTTGCCTTGGTGTGAGCGTCCTCTATTTCAAGGGAGGCCGTTCCAACCAGCAAATCTCCGGCGAAATCCTCAAGCAACAACAGGAGATCCAAAGTCTCAGCCAGGCCATCGCCATCCAGAAACAGGAAGGCGACCGCCAGCAGCAGATCATCCAGACCGGCGCGAATATCGCCCAGAAGCTGGGTCGTGAAATCCTCACCAACATTGGCTACTTCGCCGCCAAGAATAAAAACGATAAGCTCGAAAAAATCCTCATTCGCCAAAAACTCGACGGCTTCATCCTCAAACCCGATCAAGTGAAGCAAATTGACGAGCAGGCCGAGAAACTCAAAGCCCAGCAAGGAGGCGGCGCCGCCGCCCCTGCACCCAATCGCTAACTTTTCACCACCATGGACACCCAAGAAAACCAAAACCCGTTTTTTAGCATCCACCTCCCGCTCACGCTGATTGCATTCGCTTTTGCGCTGTTTTTCTACCTCAACGTCGGTGGCGCAAAACAAACTGCCGAGAACCTTCAGTGGCAGAACGAGAACAACAAAAAACAAATCGAGGCACTCAAGGAGCAGAAGGTTAGTAACGAGAAATCCCTCGAACAAAACAAAGCCTATGTGGCCACGGCCGAGCAGACGCAGAAGCAATTCGGCGAAATCATGAAAGACCTTCTGGAAATCGCTGAAAGTGGCGACGCGGATGCCAAACTCATCGTGAAAACCTACGGCATCGCCTCCAATAATCCTGCGTCGGCTCCAGCGCCTGCACCAGCGGAGGAAAAGAAAGACGAAAAGAAGGACGAGAAAAAGAACCCCTGAGTCGCTTCATCGCTCACAAAATTCAAACAGTCGAAGGCCGGAGGAAACTCCGGCCTTCTTCTTTTTCCGGCATTTCACTCGCGCACGTGCCGGGGTATTTGGCTATCTTCGCAAGCCATGTCACTTGAAGCCACCGCACGTTTGCTCGTCAGCCGCCTCCGCGAGGCCGGCTACAATGCGCTCTATGCCGGTGGCAGCGTGCGCGACATGCTCCTCGGTCTCGAACCGCACGACTATGACATTGCGACCGACGCACGACCCGAACAAGTGCAGGCGCTTTTCCCGCGCACCTATGCGGTCGGCGCGCATTTCGGCGTCATCGTCGTCCATGAAAATGATCACGACTTTCAAATCGCCACCTTTCGCAGCGACGGCGCATACGTGGATGGTCGCCGCCCCACGGAAGTCACCTTCAGCAACCCGCAGACCGACGCCGAGCGCCGCGACTTCACCATCAACGGCCTCTTCTACGATCCCATCGGCGGCGAAGTCATAGACTACGTTGCGGGCCGCGCCGATCTCACCGCCCGCCTCATTCGTGCCATCGGCGATCCCGTCGCGCGATTCCGCGAAGACAAACTCCGCCTGCTGCGCGCCGTTCGTTTTGCCGCAGTGCTCGGTTTTGAAATCGAACCCAAAACATGGGCCGCCGTCCTCGGTCACGCGCGCGATATCCACGACGTGAGTGCCGAGCGCATCCGCGACGAGTTGGTGAAAATCTTCCTCTCCCCCGCACGCGTGCGCGGCTTCGATCTCCTCGTCGAGAGTGGCCTCATGCAGCACGTCCTGCCGGAAATTCTGATCCTGCGCGGTTGCGAACAGCCGCCGCAATTTCACCCCGAGGGCGACGTCTTCGTTCACACCCGCGCCATGCTTGCGCTGCTTCCCGAGCGAGTCAGCGTGCCGCTCGTCTTCAGCGTCCTGCTTCACGACATCGGCAAGCCCGCCACCTACCACGTGGACCCCACGGGTCGCATCCGGTTCAACGGCCACGACAGAATCGGCGCAACGATGACCGAGGAAATCCTCACGCGCCTCCGTTTCAGCCGCGCGGAAATTGACGCCACCGTCTCCGCCGTCGCCAATCACATGGTCTTCAAAGACGTGAAAGAAATGCGCGTCGCCAAACTCAAACGCTTCATGGCGCGCGACGGCTTCGACGATGAACTCGAACTCCACCGTGTGGACTGCACCAGCAGCCACGGCATGTTGGACAACTACGATTTCATCCGCGCCAAGCGCGAAGAATTTGCCGCCGCCCCGCTCATTCCGCCGCCCCTCGTCAACGGCCACGATCTCATGAAACTCGGCATCACCCCCGGCCCGCGCTTCAAGCAAATCCTCGACAGCGTCGCCAACCTCCAGCTCGAAGGCACCCTTAACACGCGCGATGCCGCCATCGAGTGGATCAAAGAAAACATCTAGCTGCATGGAGATTCAGAAATTCAACGTCCTCGGTGTCGCCATGAGCGCCATGGATCTCGACATCGCCACCGCCGCCACGCTCGAAGCCTGCGCGCAGCGTCGCAAAGGCTACGTCTGCGTCACCGGCGTCCACGGCGTGCATGAGGCACAGAGCGACCCCGCCTTTCGCCAAATCCTCAACCACGCATTCCTCAACACCTGCGACGGGATGCCCCTCGTCTGGCAGGGCCGCCGACAGCTCGGCGCGTGGGTCAGCCGCGTCTATGGCCCCGACCTCATGCTCCGCATCATGGCCGCCACGCAGGATGGAAAATACACGCACTATTTCTACGGCGGAGCACCCGGAGTCGCCGACGCGCTGCGCGATGAAATGCAGCGCCGCTTCCCCGGCGTCCGCATCATCGGCACCTACTGCCCGCCCTTTCGCCCGCTCAACGAAGCCGAGCAGGCCGCGCTTTCCGCCGACGTCGCGCAGAAAAAGCCCGACATCATCTGGGTCGGCCTAAGCACGCCTAAACAAGAGCGCTTCATGGCCGAAAATCTCCCCAAGCTCGACACTACCCTCATGTTCGGAGTCGGTGCCGCATTCGACTTCCACACAGGCCGCATCCAGGAAGCCCCTCGCTGGATGATGCGCGTCGGCCTCCAATGGTTCCACCGCGTCCTCAGCGACCCGCGCCGCCTTTGGAAACGCTACGCCGTCATCGTCCCCGCCTACCTCTTCCGAATTTTCCTCCAGCGCACCGGTCTGAAAAAGTATCCCATCGGCGAAGAGAACAAGGCGTGACCCGCGAGGGCATCCGGCCTACATCAACCGTATGCCTGAACGATACAACCGCTCTCGCTCGCCTGCCGCCCCGCGCTTTCCGATGAAAGCTGTGCTCACTTTAGTGGGACTAGCGACCATGGTTTCAATCTGGGGAGTTAGCTCAAGCAAACAGGATGTGATAGCTCACGATCCAAAGTTCGCCGTGTGGATAGCAGCGCCTTGGGGAATCGCCGTTGGTTTGGCAGTTGGTATTTATTCGAAGTTCAGGAATACACACTGGTTTTTGGTCGGCTTTTGCACCCTTTTCTTCAGTGTTCTGACAGCAGTCGCGATCGCATTCATAATCGGATTCGCGTATTTCGTAATGTATTGGGAAATGCACTAGCTCAAACTCACAGCTTGCAGAGTGAGCGTGGATGAAGAGAGTTGCGGCCCCTTTTCCCAATAATATCTATGAACAAAGTCCTCGTCTGTGGTGCCGGTGGTTTTATCGGCGGTCATCTTGTTGCTGATTTGCGCCGGCAAGGCGTGAAATCCATCCGCGCGGTGGACATCAAGCCATTCGATCAATGGTATCAGCGTTTCGATGATGTGGAGAATTTTCACCTCGATCTGAGTCGGCTCGATGCTTGCGAGAAAGTGGTGCCGGGCTGCGACTGGATTTACAATCTGGCGGCGGACATGGGCGGGATGGGGTTCATCGAATTGAACAAGGGGTTGTGTATGTTGACGGTGCTCATCAATACGCACCTGCTCATGGCGGCGCGGCAGGCTGGCGGCGTGGAGCGGTTTTTCTACGCATCAAGCGCGTGCGTTTATAACGGCGACAAGCAGAAGGACCCGAACGTAACGGCGCTCGCCGAGGCGGATGCGTATCCCGCGCTGCCCGAGGACGGCTACGGCTGGGAAAAACTTTTCAGCGAGCGTATGTGCCGGCATTTCCGCGAGGATTTCAAAATCGCGACACGTGTGGCGCGCTACCACAACGTGTATGGGCCGAACGGCACCTACGACGGCGGGCGCGAGAAAGCCCCGGCGGCGGTGTGCCGCAAAGTCATTCAGGCAAAGCTGAGCGGGAAGCATGACATCGAGATTTGGGGCGACGGCCATCAGACGCGCAGCTTCATGTATATTGACGACTGCCTGCACGGAACGCAGATTCTCACGCGCTCCGATTTCATCGAGCCGATCAACATCGGCAGCTCGGAAAAAGTGAGCATCAACCAGCTCGTGGACGTGGTGGAGGACATCGCGGGCATCAAGCTGAACCGCCGCTACAAACTCGACGCACCGAAGGGCGTGAACGGTCGCAACTCTGACAACACGCTCATCCAAAAAGTATTCGGCTGGGAGCCAAACATCCGCCTGCGCGCCGGCCTCGAAAAGACCTATGCATGGATACACGACGAGATCGTCGCGACGCAAAAGAGCGGTCGCGCGAGCGTGGTGAACGTGGCGTGATGGTTCAGCGCGCGATTGCGCCGAGTTTTGCGTGGCAGGCGGGGCAGAGTATGCCGGTGCTGTCGTCCACGCTCTGAATTTTACCGCAGGCGTCGTTCATTATGCAGCGCGGGGTTGCGCAGTGTTCGAGGGCGTATGTGTGGCCGATTTCGTGACCGGCTACATCGGCGGTGCGCAGGAGCATTTTTTCGCGTGGCACTTTGCGCGCAAGGCGGAAGGTGGAGACCACGCATGGCCTTCCGCCGAGTGAGCCGAGGCCGAAGATGCCCCAGTCGGGGATGTCGTCTTTTGTGGTCGAAATGTCGGACTGCGTGATGCCGATGATTTTCGTGAAGCCGGCGGGCGTTTCTCTGTCGAGCCATGCGAGGAGCTTTTCGGCGCGGTAGCGGTCCCTTGGTTTGAAATACGCGTATGCCGGTAGTTCGCGCGCGGGCAGCACTTTGATTTCGACGCTGTAGAGTTCCTTCAGTTTGTTCTCGATGGTTTCCACTACATCGGCGGGCACTTTGCCGAGGGGCTGGATGGCGATGCGCGGCGGCTCGGCGCGGGCAATGGTGAAAAGAGCGAGGAAAAGTGCGAGCAACGTGCGCATAGTGCGATCAGACAGCGACGAACTTTCCGGGGTTCAGGATTCCCTTTGGATCGAGGGCGGACTTGATGGCGCGGTGGACGTCGCGGCCTACTTTGTCCACGGCTTGTGGCCACCATGGTTTTTTGGCGAGGCCGATGCCGTGTTCGCCGGTGATGACGCCGCCGTGTTTCAGCACCCATGTAAAAAGTTCGTCGAGCGCGCGATCCACTTTGGCCTTCACGCGGCGGTCTTCGTGGTAGTTCGCGGCCATGATGTTGACGTGAATGTTGCCATCACCCGCGTGGCCGAAGCACGCGACGGGGTAGCCGTGTTTTTTTGCGAGGTGTTCGCCAAATTCCGCGAGCGCGACGAGCTGTCCGCGCGGGACGACGATGTCTTCGTTGAGCTTGGTGAGGCCGGTGGCTTTGAGCGATGCGCTGTAGGCGCGGCGGAGGCCCCAGAGTTTTTCGGATTCCTCGTCGCCGAATGCGCTGAGCACGCGGATGGCGTCAATTTTCCGCAGCAGTTTGGCGACGGCGGCGGACTCGCTTTTCACGGAGTCCACCTGGCCATCCAATTCGACAAGCACGAGCGATTGCGCGCCGGGTGCGATCTCGCGCCCGAGGAATTCGCGCGCGCTTTTCAGCGTGAAAGGGTCGGCGATTTCCAGTGCACACGGCAGGAATCCGGCGGCGAAAATTTGCTGCACGGCATCCGCTGCTGCGCTGAAAGTGCGGAAGCTCGCGGCGAGTGTGGCGCGTGCGGGAGGGTGGGGGAGCAGGCGCAGCGTGGCTTCGGTGACGACGCCGAGCAGTCCTTCGCTGCCGACGAAGGAACCGATGAGATCAAAGCCCTGTTTATTTTTGTGGGTGCGCCCGCCGCAGTGGAGGACGCGCCCGTCGGCGAGCACGACTTCGAGGCCGAGCACGTAGTGGCGCGTGACGCCGTATTTCAAACAGCGCGGCCCGCCCGCGTTCGTGGCGATGTTGCCGCCGATGCTGCAATCGGCGAGCGACGCGGGATCGGGCGGATAGAAAAGTCCCTTCGCACGCACTGCTGCCTGTAATTCGCCGGTGATGACGCCGGGCTGCACGACAGCGACGCCGTCGGCAACGTGGATTTCCTTGATGCGGTTCATGCGCGCTACGCTGAGCGCGATGCCGCCGTGCGAAGGCACGCAACCGCCGACGTAGCCGTAGCCTGCACCGCGCGGAGTCACGGGGATGCCGCGCTTGTTGGCAAAAGCGAGCGTCGCTTCGACGTGCGCGCGGGTCTTTGCGAGCACAACGACATCCGGCTTGCGCGATGCGAACCAGCGATCGGTCGCGTGCGTGGCGAGCGTCGCCGTGTCGTCGCGGACGATGCCGGGGCCGAGTAATTTAGTGAGAGAGCGGGCGAGTGTGTTCATACTATTCGCTGCCGAAAAGTTTGCGCACGGAGTCGCGAAATCCTTTATTTTCAGCAGGCTTCGGAGTTGGTGCCGGCACGGATATCACGACGGGTTTTGGTGGCTCCGTCTCAGCGGGTTTGGGCGCAGGCGTTGGCTTCGGCGCGGGTGTTGCGGTGACGGCCGGGCGCGGTGCGACGCCTTTCGGCACCGGTGTTGGCGCTGGTGCGGCAGTGGCGGGCGCTTTTAGAAAGCCCTCGTGGCTGAGCACGCTGCCCTTCGTTGCGTTGACGATGAGGATGCCGAGCTGGTCGCCGCGCGGGTCGAGGCAGGTGAGTTGCCACACGATTCCGGCGCTCGTCTTGGAAAGTTCATAGTTCACGGTGCCAAGGCGCACGGCGTTTGTGAGCGCGTATTGCCCCGCGATGCCTGCGGCCTGGTCGCTGTTCACCTTCACGGCGGTGTCGCCGATGACATCGGTCGCGTTCAGCGTGTCAGCGAATTGCGAGAGCGTGCGTGCGACGACGAGCTTGCTGTCGGCGAAAACAAATTCGCGCAACCCACGCGGCTCGGCGGGATCATAGACGAGCAAATACCAACGCTGCGGCCACGGGTTGCCGTCGCGCGCTTCGATGCGGGCGAGACGTTTTGCAGCGTCCTTCGGGAGCTGACGCAGCGCGCCGAGCGCCGTGTTTTCATCGAACGCGGGAGCGGGCGCAGGCTTGGGTGTTGGTTTCTGAGCCAGCGCCGGGCCGGCGAAAATGGATAGGATCAAAAGGATGCCACGAAGTTTCACATCGCGGATGCTAGCGGGCCGTTCCTGCATTTCCAGCAACGGATCACACCAGAAAAAACCTCGACGCCCCGCGCGGCGCTCGCGCACCGTCTGCGCATGATCATCAAGCCCAAGATTCGCGGTTTTATCTGCACCACATCACACCCCGACGGCTGCGCGGCCCACGTGCGCCAGCAAATCGAACACGTTCGTAGCAAAGGCCCCATCGCCAGCGCTCCAAAGCGCGTGCTCGTGATTGGTTCCAGCACCGGCTACGGCCTCGCAAGCCGCATCGTTCCAGCGTTTGCGGGCGGTGCCGCCACACTCGGCGTGTTCTTTGAAAAACCACCGGAGCCGGATCGCACGGGCACGGCAGGGTGGTATAACTCGGTCGCCTTCGAGCGCGAGGCGCACGCCGCCGGGCTGTATGCGAAGAGCATCAACGGCGACGCATTTTCCGACGCGGTGAAGGAGCAGGTCATCGCCACAATCAAGGCCGACCTCGGCACGGTGGACGCCGTCATTTACTCCCTCGCCTCGCCCCGCCGCACGAACCCCCGCACGGGCGTCACACACAAAAGCTGCCTGAAACCCATCGGCGCAGCGTATTCCAATAAAACCGTGGACACCGATCGCGGCATCGTGAGCGAAGTGAACATCGAGCCCGCAAGCGATGCGGACATCGCGGATACGGTCGCGGTCATGGGCGGCGAAGATTGGGAGATGTGGATGGACGCGCTGGAGGCTGCGGGCGTGCTCGCGCCGGGCGTTGTCACGGTCGCATACAGCTACATCGGGCCGTCGCTCACTTGGGCGATTTATCGCAACGGCACCATCGGTCGAGCGAAGGAGCATCTCGAAGAAACCGCCGACCGCATTTCCGCAAAGCTCGCGGACAAGGAAGGCCGCGCATGGGTGAGTGTGAACAAAGCACTCGTCACGCAGGCCAGCAGCGCGATCCCCGTCGTGCCGCTCTACATTTCGCTGCTCTACCGCGTGATGAAAGCAAAGGGCCTCCACGAAGGTTGCATCGAGCAAATCCAGCGGCTCTTCGCCACGCGCCTCGCCGGATATCCGCAGCCCGACGAGGATGGCCGCATCCGCATAGACGATTGGGAAATGCGCGAGGATATTCAGGCCGAAGTCGCCGCGCTATGGGAGAAAGTGAGCACCGAAAACCTCGCCGACATCAGCGACATCGCCGGATACCGCGCGGAATTTTTGAAGCTCTTCGGTTTCGGATTGGAAGGCATCAACTACGAAGCCGAAGCCGAACCGATGCAGGCGCTGCCGAGCGCGTAGTAGTTTTTACCGTTTCTTCCCGCTCGTTTTTTGCGGTCGGACGAGGACGCCGTTGGAGTCGTAAAGATCTATGCCGATGACTTTGGTCTGCCCGGCTCTTGTGCCGTAGATGAAGTTTTTGGTGCAAACGAGGCGGTCCTTGGCGTCATAGACGACTTCTTGGATGATGCGGTCGGCACCATCGACTTTGTAGGTGCTTTTTTGGAAAACGGTGCCTGCGGAGTTGTAGTAGATGCCGGACATGGGCTGGAGCCGTTCGTCGAGTTTATAGACGATTTTGTAGGTCGGCTTGCGGCTGGCGTCGTAGAAAGTCTCGATGGACTGGCGCTTATCCGGGTCAATTTCCTTGGAGCTCCCCGAGCGGTCTGGAAATTCGCGGTTGGTGATTTTTTTCGCCGGAGCGGCAAAGGCAAAGGTGCTGAGCGTGAGCAGGGCGATGATGGTTTTCATGCTGTGACGTGGCTGAATTGCAGGTCGTAGAGTCTGCGGTATTCGGGTGATTTTTCGTAAAGGTCGGCGTGTTTGCCCACCGCTTTCACGACGCCGCGATCCATCACTACGATTTGGTCGGCCTTCAAGATTGTGGAGAGCCGGTGCGCGATGGCGATGACGGTGCGGCCCTTGGCGAGTGTCTCCAGCGCCGCCTGGATGCGCTGCTCACTCTCGCTGTCGAGCGCGCTGGTGGCTTCATCGAGGAGGAGGATGGGCGCATTTTTAAGCAACGCCCGCGCGATGCTGAGGCGCTGCTGCTGACCGCCGGAGAGGTTGCAGCCTTTATCGCCGATGACGGTCTCGTAGCCCTGCGGCTGCTGTGTAATGAAGTCTTGCGCGTAGGCCATGCGCGCTGCGTCTTCGATTTCGGCCTGCGTCGCCTCCAGCCGTCCGTAGCGGATGTTTTGGCGGATGCTGTCGTGAAACAGGAACACGTCCTGACTCACAGTGGCGATGTGTTCGCGCAGCGATGCCTGCGTGATGACGGGCAGAGCGCGGCCATCGATTGTCACCGCGCCGGACTGCGGTTCGTAAAGCCGCTGGAGCAGTGCGAGAATGGTGCTCTTGCCGCTGCCGCTCTCGCCGACGAGCGCGCAGGTGCTGCCCGCCGGGATTTCCAAGGACACGCTTTTCACTGCGGGTTCGTCTTTTCCTGCGTAGGTGAAAGTGACGTTCTCAAAGCGGATGCCGCCATTTACCGTGACGAGTGGCTGTGCGTCGGGTGCGTCCTGAATGGATGGCGCGCGGTCCAGTAGCTCGAAGATCTTCGTCGTCGAGGCGAGGCACTTTTGCATCATCAGTTGCACGCGGCTCAGCGTCTTGAACGAGGGGTAAATCAGCACCAGCGCGCCTACGAGTGCCAGCATGGTGCCGTTGGGAAGTTGTGCCGACCACGCATACACGAGCGCGCCGCTGATGCCGAACGACGCGACAGTTTCCACCGCCGGGCCTGTGATTTCCATGGCCTTGCGCCATTTCATCACGAAGCGGAGCATCGCTTGATTCGCCTCGTTGAAACGCTGCGCCTCGTAGTCTTCGCGCGCGTGAGTTTTCACCACGCGGATTCCGCCAAATGCCTCGTGCATGAGCACCATCATCTGCCCGGCCTCTTCTTCTTCGCGCGCCGCGCTCTTGCGGACTTTCTTGCTCACGATGAGCACTGGCAGCAGACACAGTGGAAATAGCAGCAGCGCGACAATGGTAAATTTCCAGTCGTAATACACCATCATGCCGACCGCGCTGATGATGGTGACCGGCTGCTTTACGATGTCGCTCGCGATGCTCGTGAGCGCCTGCTGGGCAATACGCGTTTGATTGAAAACCGTCTGCACAAGGTCGCCTGCTTTCTGACGGTTAAAAAACTCCAGCGCCTGCCCGAGTGTGTGCCGGTAGACTTGCTGCCGGATGTCATCGAGCACGCGCTGGCTCACCCACAGCACGCAGTAGGCATTGAGGTAGGAAAAAAGACCGCGCAACGCCATCACCAGTGGAATTGCGAAGCACACCAGCATCACGACCCCCATAGGCGAGCGTCCATCCGGTCCCGGCGTAGCCAAATCACGCAGGATGATCGGCAGCGAGGACACCGGCTTGGTGGTGCTTGGCATCACCAAATCACCAGCGTTCTTCATCACCCATACCAGCGCAGCATTTGCTCCCGCGAAACAAACACCAAAAAAAATACCGAGCCAGAACCGGTGGCGGTAGGGCTTCAAATAGCTGAACAGCCGTCGATACGGTTCGCGCGCTGTGCGCAGGAAGTTGCCAAACGACATCTTCGCGATGTCCTTTCGGGAGATTCGTTTTGCGGTCTCAGCCATGTGACGGAAAGGAAACCATGAACCTCGCTCCGTGCGCGAAGAGATTTTTTGTTACCATCGCACTTATTTCGATTCCGTCAGCAGGCTTTCGATGGCCTTTAACACGGTCGCCACAGGAATGTCACCCATCGGAGCGCCCTTCATTTTTGGGGTGAAATTTGTGAGCGGCGACTCCGGCTGCGCTGCGCTGATGACGATGGCTCGTTCGTGGCGTGGACGCCAGTGGAAGGGATTCGTCGGGCCGAAGAGGGCGACCTGCGGGCGGCGGAAAGCGGCGGCGAGATGCACCACGGCGGTGTCGCAACTCACGACCAGTCGTGCTCCTTCGACCACCGCAGCAAGTGCTAGCAAGTCGGGCGGGGCGATGCTGATCACTGGCGGCTGATTGACGGATTGCTGCGCAAATTCCGAAACGATCTCCGCGACATGCGCTCGCTCAAAAGCATCCGGACCGCTCGTGACCACGACTACCAGTCCCAACTTGCGAAGACGTGCGATGACTTCCATCCATCGCGATGTGAGCCAGTATTTTTCCACCCGCGCCGTGCCGGGATGGATGAGAATATAGTCGCCCGTGACTAGCTCGCTCGCATTTTTCCCCGCATCATCTGGCAGCACGAGTGACGGAGCGGTCGCCTCGTCGCGCACCACGCCGAGCGGGTGCAATAAATCGAGATAGTGGTCGCAAGTGTGCGCCAGCCGCAAGGGCGATTCGACGAATTCGTGATACGCGAGCCTGCGTAGCAAACGCTTCCGCGCCCACGCAAACGTGATGCGTCGGGGCGTGCGGGAAAACCACGCCATCAACGCGCTGCGGTCGCTGGCTGTGTAATCAAGGCAGACATCCCAATCGCGTTCGCGGAGCCGCCGCCACAGCACGCGGTTGCTCCCCTTTTTGGAATACACGAGCACTTCATCCACATTCGGAATTGCCGGGCAAAGCGAACCGCACGGAGCATCCACGACGAGCGTGACGCGCGCCCCGAGTTGCTTCAGCGCCGCGAGCGCGGGCGTAGTCAGCACGAGGTCGCCGATGCGCTTCATCTGGAAGACGAGCACTTTCATAGCGTGCTGGATTTCTTCGTCTCTTTCACTTGCGTGTATGCTTGGAGCAGTCGCGTGCGGAAATGCTCCCACGTAAATTGTGTGCAGACTCGCTCGCGCCCTGCGGCACCGAGGCGCGCGCAGAGATCGCGGTCAGCGTGCAGGCGCGTGATTGCTGCGGCGAGTGCATCGGGATCGTTGGGCGGGATGATGATCCCGTTCACGCCATCCTGCACGACATCGCCGGATTCGCGTGTGGTGATTTGCGCGAGTCCGCACGCTGCGGCTTCGTAGGTGCATTTGGCGCTGCCTTCGCACTCGCTCGGCAGAATGTGGACGGTGGCCGCACGATATTCATCCGCCACGTTTTTCACAAAGCCGCGCACGATGATGTCGTCGCCCGCGCATTCACGGAGCACTGGCTCAATTTCCGGATGCACCGTGCCGACTAAAACCAACTCTGCATCGCGCAGTCCCAGCTTCCGCCAGGTGCGGAGCAGGTGATGCACGCCCTTTCGCTCGATAAGCGCGCCCACGAAGACGGCGCGAAATTTTTCCGGCTGCTTTTCTGCCGGAACGAATCGCACCACGTCCACGCCGCGCTGATGGCGGAAAAGTTTTTCCTTCGCTACGCCAGCCGCGAGAAAAGTATCCTCCGCTTTTTCGCTGAGCACGAGGATGAGATCGGCGAGTTCGTATTCTTCGAGCATTTGGTGCCGCGTGATGAGCAGCCGCTGCTTCCATCCAGCCCATCCGCGCAGCGCAGCGGCTTCTCGTTCGCTCTTCGTCAGGCGCAGCGGCTTGTCCTTTCCTTTGTGCCGGTGCCACGTCGGGATTTCGATGAGCGAAGGAATACCACGTTTTTTCGCCACTCGCAAAGTGCGCACGCTCTCTCCGCTCCAGCCGTGAAAAAGCGACCACTCTCCGCATGCGAGCCGTCGCGCTGCTACTCGATCTAGCGCGTGTTTTTTTGCCGCGTAATAGTGCTCGCTGCCGAGCCCGCTGAGCAGACGCACGGGATGCCAGCGCAAAGTCGAGATGCGCGCGTCCGGCAGTTCACTGCGATTTTCAAAAGCGAGCGCGTGCCAGTCCAGCGACGCACCTTCGAGCGCACGGAGCGATTCAAGCGCCACGGCATCGAGACCAGCGCCGCCGATGCGGGCGCTGGTTGCGTAAAGAATGGGCGGCGGTTGCTGCACGCCCTAAACGTCCAATTTCAAGTGCCCCTGTGGCGAGTCTAACTTCACGGTGGGTCAAAATCCGGGGCGGAAATCGAAGTAAGAGCTTCCGCGCCGCGTGCGCCCGGCTACAAGCGCGGTGCATGAAACTTGGTCTCGTTCGTCGTGGATACTCCGGCTCCGGTGGGGCTGAAGCCTATCTGCTGCGGCTCATGGCGGAGTTGGGGCGTGCCGGGCACGAATTGTTTTTGGTAACGGATGTGGAGTGGCCGCACGACGTCTTTGCGGCAGACACGGCGCGCCCAGTCGGGACGGTTTTGAAAGCGAACAGCCCCATGGCATTTGCCGACGGCGTGAGGGAATGGCGGAAGCGTAGTGGCTGCGATTTCGTTCTCAGTCTGGAGCGTGTGTGGGAGTGTGATGTCTTTCGCGCTGGCGACGGTGTTCATGCTTCGTGGCTGGAGCGCCGGGCGAAATTTGAGCCTTTTTGGAAACCGCTGTTCCGCAGTTTCAGCGCAAAGCACCGACAGCTTGTGCGACTGGAGCGCGCACTTTTTACCGGCGGCGCGCGGCGTATCATCGCGAATTCGCTGATGGTGAAAAACGAGATCATTGCGCGATTCGGCACGCCCGCCGAGCGCATTGAGGTGATCTATAATGGCGTGCCTGCCAGCGAGCCGTCGGCGAACCGCGCTGAAGCCCGTGCTGCCATGGGGCTGGGTGATTCTGATTACGCGGTGCTTTTCGCCGGCTCTGGCTGGGAGCGGAAAGGTCTGCGCCATGCCATTGCCGCCGTGAATGCGCTGCCCGGTGCCAAGCTGTTCGTCGCGGGCCGTGGAAAGACTCGCGGGCTGCCGCACTCCGAGCGCGTGCGTTTTCTCGGGTCGCAGTCGCGTGCGGAAATGACGCGCCTGCTCGCGGCTGCGGATGTTTTTGCGCTGCCGACGATCTACGAGCCTTTCTCGAATGCCTGCCTCGAAGCCTTGGCTGCCGGACTGCCGGTAATCACCACGACCGCGAATGGTTTCGCGGAAATCATCGAAAATGGAGTCGAGGGCGAAATCGTCGCTCCGGGCGATGTGTCCGCGCTCACCGCCGCGCTTTTACGATGGGCCGACGCCGGACGCCGCGCAGAAATCCGGGGGCGATTGCTGGCAAAAGGCGCGCAATTTTCCATCGAAGCCAACGTCGCCCGCACACTGGAATTCATCACAAGAGAAGTCGCCTGACGCACCTATCTCACTTGCGGTAGTGGCTGTGTGGGCTAAGAAGGTCGGCTCGCTGTGGGTTGAATAAGCCACGCGAGACACTGCGACATGCCAATTTCCAATCTTACAAACATCCGCCGCCTGCTGCCGCTCGCGCTCTGCGTCACCCTCGCAGGCTGCAAGGACGACGCAATTCGCACCTATCGCGCCGCAAAGGACCCCGCGCCACAGCCGATGATGCCCGCTGTTTCGGACGCCGCACCATCGGCATTGCCGGAATGGAAGGCACCCGAGTCGTGGACTTCGCAGCCGCCGTCGGCAATGAGACTAGCGAGTTTTCGTGCGGGCGAGGCGGATGTCTCGGTAAGCAAAATGCCCGGCACCGCTGGCGGCACGCTCGCAAACGTGAACCGCTGGCGCGGCCAAATCGGTCTTGCGCCATTGGCCGAGAGCGAACTCGCGACCGAGCAGAAGGCCATCGAGGTTGGTGGCGAAAATTCGCTGCTTTTTGAAATGGCTGGAGAAAAGGCCCCGGAAGGAAAATCCCAGCCGCAGCGCACACTCGCTGCCATCGTGCCTCATTCGGGAGAGACATGGTTTTTTAAAATGAGCGGAGACTCTGCCGCCGTCGCCAATGAGAGCGTAAACTTCGCGGCGTTTCTCAAATCCATCCGCTTCAAATAATGCACGCCATTCTCCGCTTTTTCAGTTCGTTGAAGCTGGTCATCACCTGCCTCGTTTTCGCGATGATCATCGTCGTTTTCGGCACGCTCGAACAGCAGGATATCGGCCCCTACGGCGCGCAAAAAAAATATTTCGACCAGCTTGTGATTAACCCTAGAGCGGAAGGGCTGCTTGGAGGACCACTCGGTGGGAAGACTTTTTACAACTTTGTCCAAGGTCTGCCCGCGAATGGCATCTATTCGTGGATTTTTGAAAGCGTGCCGTTGCCCGGCGGCTACCTTGTTGGCGGAGTGATGCTCGCAGGTCTCATTGCGTCGTATTTTACGCGATTCAAAGTTGGCGCATGGCGCGTGGCAGCGGTTGCGGCTCTTTGCGTCGCGGAGACTTGGGGAATGTTACACGTTGGCTATACAGCTTTGCCCGGCTGGTTGCTCTTGCTGGCGGTCACGGTGCCAAATTTGGCGCTCATCGCTTTCGCGCACTACAGACTACGCTGGCCGAAAGTTGGTGTGATGCTCACACATCTTGGCATCGTCATCATGCTTGTCGGCGGGTTGCTCACGAGCCTGTTTCAGCGTGAAACGAGGATGGTCATCACCACGGGCGAAACAGCGAACTATTCCGCGAGCGACATGGAATGTGAACTCGCCATCGCGAGCGACGCTGGTGACGGACAGGAAGATGTGGTCGCTATTCCTCAAAGCATCCTCGCAAAAAGTGGCTCCATCCCACTGTCCAGCCTGCCTTTCTCTGTGACAGTGCGCGAGTTCATGCCGAACAGCGACATAGCCCGAATCCCTGTGGGCGAGCAGCCGCCCCACCCTATCACTGATGGCTACGGCAAAACGCATAAAGCCACTCCCCTTGCGCCCACGACCAAAATGGACGAACGCAATTTCATGGCGGCCTATGTTGATTTGGTGAAAGACGGACAGCCAGTCGGCACCTACCTCGTTTCGCTTTGGGGCGAGCTTTTCCAAGACAAACTCCCGGCGCAAAATGTGGAGGTTGGAGGGAAATCCTACGCGCTGCGGATGCGCCCGGCGCGATTCTACAAGCCGTTTTCGCTCACACTGCTGAAGTTCAGCCACGACAAATACAAGGGCACCGAGAAGCCGAAGAATTTCTCCAGTCTCGTAAAGCTAAAAGATCCACGCACTGGCGAAGAGAGCACGCGATTGATCAAGATGAACGAGCCGCTGCGCTACGAAGGGGAAACGTTCTTTCAGGCGAGCTTTCTGCCGGGCGACCGCACGACCGTTTTACAGGTGGTAAAAAATCCCGCCGCGTGGCTGCCCTACGTCTCTTGTGTCGTCGTGTCGCTCGGGATGATGCTGCAATTTCTCGTTCACCTGATCCGCTTCACACAAAAGCGCGCCAAAGCATGAAAACTGAAAATTCTCCAATGACAGGCTGGACCCGCTGGCTGCCACACGCCGTTTTGCTCTGTGCGGTGCTCGGATTTTTGATGAGCTTTAAACCGCCAGAGAGCAAATCGTGGATGAACGTGCGCGATTTCAGTGCGCTGCCCGTGCTGGTGAAAGGCCGCATCCAGCCGTGGGATTCGCTCGCTCGCAATGCGCTGCTCTCGATCCGTGAGGTGTCCGATTTCAACGACCGCGATCTGGGTGTGAAGATTAGCGCCAGCGAATGGTTGCTCGAAACGATGTGCAAGCCCGCCGAGGCCAACACGCGGAAGATTTTCAAGGTGGACGAGCTGGATCTCAAAACGCTGCTCGGCGCTGAGAACAAAGCGGTGAAATATTTCTCCGCGAATGAAGTCGCTGCGCATCTCGGCGATTTACGCGAAGTGCTCAAGGCCTCGGCGGAGACGGGCTCCGACGGGCGGATGAAGGCGAAGAAAACTTCCGAATTAACACCCTACCAAAAGGCGGCTCAGCAGCTTTGGCGGAAGTTCAATTATTACCTCGTGATTCAAAATGCGCTTCACGTCGCGGACACGCAGACTTTTCAGGCGCAGATGGAGCAGGTGCTCAGCGGAGCGGAGCAGGAGCCCGCCAAGGACAAATTTTCGTGGGAGACGGAGCTTTCGCGCTACGAGCAGTATTTGCCGAAGGATTTCGCGAGCATCCACGCACAGCCGGGCAAGGATGAACTGACGAAGGAGCAGCGTGTCTATTTCGTCTTTGTGCAGCGCTACAAGCAGCTTCAGGAGGAGGCAGCATTTGGCGAAAACGCTGTGGGCATCACGCCGTCGGCGAAGAATCCCGATGAATTCGACACGCTCTTCGAGAGTCTGACGAAAGCGGTCTTCGCGCAGAAAGTGGACGCGGGTGTTCGCAATTACTCGCGCATGGTCACGGCGTATCAGCGTGGTGATGCGAGTGCGTTCAACACCGCACTAACCGATCAGCAGACGCTGCTCGCAGCGGTGCCCAGCTCTCTTTCGACGGCGAAACACGAGCGCATTTTCAACGACGCTGATCCGTTCAATTTCACCATCACGCTCTACGTTTGCGTGCTTTTGCTTTCGCTCTTTTCATGGCTGGGAATGGCGCATCCGCTCGGAAAGGCGACGCGCTGGTTGCTCGTGTTCACTTTCGCGCTGCACACGGCGGGAATCATCACACGCATCGTGCTCATCGGGCGTCCGCCGATCATCAATCTCTACTCCGCCGCGGTTTTTGTCGGGTGGGGTGCGGCGGGGCTCGCGCTGTTGCTGGAGTTTTATTTCCGTGGCTGTATCGCCAGCGCGGCTGCGGCGATGGTTGGCTTTGCTACGCTCATCATCGCGAGCCATAAGGCGCTCGAGGGCGACACGCTCGAAATGATGCAGGCGGTGCTCGACTCGAACTTCTGGCTCGCGACGCACGTCGTTATCATCAACCTCGGCTATTCCGCGACCTACCTCGCCGGCACGCTCGGAATTCTCTATGTGCTACGCGGTGTTTTTACCCCGAGTCTCGACGAGGAACTGGGCAAAAAACTCGAGCGCTCCGTGTATGCGATCACTTGTTTCGCGGCGCTGTTCAGTTTCACCGGCACGGTGCTCGGCGGCATCTGGGCGGATCAAAGCTGGGGACGTTTCTGGGGCTGGGACCCGAAGGAAAACGGCGCACTGCTCATCGTGCTCTGGAATCTCATCATCCTCCACGCACGCTGGGGCCGCTACATGGGAGCACGCGGGCTGATGGCCGCCGCAATCTTCGGCAACATCGTCACATCGATCAGCTTTTTCGGCACGAACATGCTCGATATCGGGCTGCACAGCTACGGACGCTCGGAAAACGGCGCGCTCCGGCTCTGGCAGTTCAGTCTCAGCCAGCTCGTGCTCATCGCCCTCGCACTGTTGCCACTGAAATGGTGGCGCAGCGGCAAACAACTCGCCAAAACAACGTAGCCAAAGACGCCCAGTTCTCGCCAATTCCCCGGTGGCGTGCAGACGGGCGGCACATTATCAACCGCGCAAATGTCATCCATCATCGAACACACAGACCCCATCAATTCGCAGATCCTCGCCGTGTCCGAGGACAAGATATCCGGCTTCGTTCGCGAGCCTTTTGCCGCCATTGCGGAAAAGTGCGGACTGCCTTTGGAAACCGTTCTGGATCGCATCAAGACGATGCTCGCCGCTGGCACCATCCGCCGTGTGCGCCAGACGCTCGTCGCCAGCAATCTCGCCGAGGGCGCGCTCGTCGCGTGGCAGGTGCCGGAGGAAAAACTGAACGATGCGTTCGACTGGATGTTTAAAAATGACCCGTTCAGCGGGCACGTTGTCGTCCGCAGCACGGACAACCAGACCACCGGCAGCGCCTACCGCCTTTGGACCACGCTCAAAACGCCGACCGGCACAAACATGGAGGAGCACGCCCGCGTCCTCATGCGCCACACCGGTTGCACGAAATTTAAACTCATGCCCGCAAAAGGCATCTTCGCCCTCGGTGTCGGACATGTGCGGCGGAAAGTGATAGAGCCCGGCGACAAAACCGACGAGCGTGCAAAAATGATCCCCGTCGGCATCGTCCAGTTGAGCGACCTCGAATGGGAAGTCCTCCTCGCTTTGAAACGCGAACTCACGCTCGACGAAGTGCGCCTCGGCCTCTGGGCCACTCGCGCCGCCGAGGCCGGCGTGGATTTGGAGACGTTCTGCCGCGTGGCGGAGGACCTCAACAAACGTCAGGTCATCGGACGGTTCTCGACTTTCCTCGAACACGTCAAACCAAGCGCAAGCGGCCAGCGCGTGACGAAATTCAATGCGCTCTTCCACTGGCGCGTGCCTGTCGGTCGCGAAGTCGAGGCAGGCGGCGAAGTCGGGCGTCACCCCATCCTCACGCACTGCTACTGGCGCGAAGGCGGCCCGGATTTCAATAACGTGAACATCATGGCCGTTTGCCACGGCACCGAGAAGGAGCGCGTCTTCGCACACAAGGCGGCGATTGACGCACACCTCGCGAGCATCGGCATCCCAGTGGACTACACGAACGTCTTTTGGGGTGGCCGCAGTGAAATCAAACCCAGCGAAATCTCGCCCAAAGTGCATCACGAATGGCTCGCCAAATACGCCGAGCCCGCGCTGGCGAGCTAGAGCATTTTCTATTTATATTGTCGCAATTTTTGGGAAGGTGTGGCAAAGAGGAGTGAATGAAAAGTTACAGCAATGACTTGAGAGAACGCATAGTCACGGCGCGAGCACGCGGCGACAGCGCGGCGGAAGTCGCTCGGCGCTTCGG
>CANJNZ010000068.1 GCA_947476045.1 Chthoniobacteraceae bacterium | reverse complement strand
TACGCCCGCACCAAATTCGGGAGCCACCCCCAGCTCCGAAAACACCCCCATTGACACACCAAAACCAACCATGAAACTGTAACCAAAGTCCACGGCAGGTGTTACCCATGTCCTGACCCATATGTGTTACCTATGTCCTGACCCACGCCAGCTGACTATTCACCAGTCACCAGTCACCAGTCACCAAGCCGCACGGCTCACGCTGTGCGGTTTTGGTTTTTTGCAGGGCGAAAGGGAACTCGCACAAAATCACGAAGGCGCAAAGTTTCCGCGCAGGGTTTTGGTTCAGGAAGGGAGGCGGTTGTGGGGGGATTATATTACTCCGGCAACCAAACGGATAGCACCCTCGTCTTATTCGTAATCATATTCTTACTCCTATTCTTCCGCCCGGCTGCATCGGGAATATGAATAAGATGAAGAATAAGATAAAGAGTAAGCTGCCATCCGTTTGGTTGCCGGATTAATCCATCTCACTATTGAGATCGGTAAAATGGAGCGCGGCTTTCAAGGAGCGGCGACATTCCTGTCGCCGTCCACAATCGCGCGCAGCGCCTCACTTTTCCGTCATCGCGCATGGGAAGAATGGCGCTACGCGCAGCGAGGTCGGCGACAGGAATGTCGCCGCTCCTTGCGCAGTTCTAACGAACTGCCAGCTCATTTGGTATTATTCCTCGCGGACGACGACGGAGGTGCCGACTTTGACTTTTTCGTAGATGAGCGGGGCGATTTCGGCGGGGAGGCGGACGCAGCCGTGGGAGGCGGGGTAGCCGGGGAGGATGCCGATGTGCATGCCGATGGAGCCGTTGAAGCGGCAGAACCAGCGCATGGGGGCGCCTTCGTAGTGGGTGCCGCTGGGGGCGGCGTCCACTTTCATGGAGATGCCGGCGCGGACGACGCGTCCGCCTTTATCGAGGAAGTTGCCGTAGGTGGCGGAGCGGTGGTCTTTGTCTTTTTCGGAGATGGTGAAGCTGCCGGTGGGGGTCATGCCCACGCGTTTGCCGCTGGAGATGGGGGTGTCTATGTAAACTTGTTCGCCGGTCATGAGGTAGGCGCGCTGTTTGGAGAGGGAGACGATGACGTGGGAGTTGTCGGGGGTGATGACGGCGGAGAGTTCTTTGTTGATGACGGGCGGTGGCTGTTTGCTGATGAGTTCGCGCGCGCTTTTCATGGGGGCGGTCTGCGGCGCTCCGCCGCGTGCGCCCTGCGCAAAAGTGGAGGTGCTGCTCGCGGTGAGCGAGATGGCTATGATGGCGATGAGGACAAAGGGCGCGGGCTTCATCGTAAGCGGGCGTTCTATTGAGCGGGACGGGTGCGCGGCAATGAGATAATCACGGCGTGCGTTGCCAAAGGAGTGTGCGCTCCGCTAAACATGGACGCTGTGTAAATGAGAAAGTCCATCGTCCTGCTAATTTTGTTTTGCTGTTTTACTGCTTCGCTCCCTGCGCAGCGGAGCAGCGCGGGCAGTGCGCCGCCGCCTGTCGTGGCGCAATCCCTGATCGTGAGGCCCGGGGAGACGGTGGTCGTTCCGCTGGGCATCCATGGTTCGCGCGGGGAGCAGTTGGAGTTTTTGATCCGCTCGCAACCGCGCTTTGGGAAACTTTCGCCGGTGCGCGCGGTGGGTGTGAACAGCGCGCAGGTCTCCTACACTGCGCCGCTGAATGGTGCGGAGGAGGATCGCTTTACCTACGCTGTGCGCAATGTTGACGGTGTCTCCGCGCCGGGAATCGTGAGCATCGGCATCGCGATTCCGGCAACGCGGCCCGCGAAACTCGTCGCACCCGAATCGCTGGAGATGGCGAAGGTTTTCCCCGGCCAGCGGTCCACGATGGAACTGGAGCTTCGGAATACCGGCGGCACTGCGCTGGATGGCGAGGCCAGTGTGCCCGCGCCATGGAGCATCGAGGGGGAAAAGCGCTACCGCATCGGCCCCGGAGAGAGTGTGACTTTGAAGCTCGCGTTCATTTCGGGAAAGGCGGGCAATTTTCACGCGGATGTGGCGCTCGGCCCGGAGCAGCGTCGCAATGTGACCTTGCATTGCGAAGTGGAGGAGGCGCTCACCGTTTCCGCGGAGAGTCTTTCGCTGCGCGCAGTCGCAGAGGGCACGGCCCGCCAGGCGGTGTTTCAAATCATGAATCGCTCGCAGGAGGAGCGCGAAGTGAGCGCGGGAGCGGGCGCGCGACTGATGGTGAAGAAGTCATTCACGGTGCCCGCGCGTGGGAAAGTGGACGTTGCCGTCGCGGCTGACGCTGCGGTTGCGAATGCGTTTGAGGATACACTGCTTCTCGAATCCAAAGGGTGGAGCGCGAAGATTGCGGTGCATGTCGCAGCGCTGCAAATCGCGCCGGAACCACCGCCGAAACTGCCGCCGGCAGAGCCCGCTCCTGCCGTGGTAAAGCGCCCGCCGGCACCGGTGCCCGCAGTGGTGGATGTGCCGGATGCGGACGCGCCTGTGACAGACAGTCCGCCTGCGAAGGAAGCGGGCCCGGCTCTTTTGCGAATGCAAAATCGAGTGGCCGAATTTCCAAATCTTGCCGGCAAATTTGCGCATGTGACCTCGGCGACGAGTGCTTTCATCGAATGGCCGGCTGAATTTGCGCCAAAGGGCGGCCTGCATTTTCAAATGCGCGTGATGTCGCTCGATGCATCCGACGATCTCAAGGTGACGTGGCAGGATTTGCCATCCATGGAAATCAAGGAGTCCGCTGGAAAGCTGCGTTCAGAAATCACGGGCCTCGCGCCGGCGCAGATCTACACGTTTCGTGCAGTTCGCGGTGCGGAACCGGTGTTCACTGTTCAGTTTTCGACTCCGCAGAAAAAGCCGTTCATTAATATCGAGATGAGAACAGTCGTCCTCGCGCTGCTGTTTTCCGCGCTCGCGTGGCTGGCGTGGAGGAAGTGGAAGACGCGCGCCCGCAGCGCCTGGTGAGACTACGATACGGAGGCTGTATCGGAGTTGACCATGGGCTGCGGCGTGCCCGCAGGCGCGGGTGCCCCGAGCAGACCGGCCACTTGAGCCTGCACATCCGCCACTTGATCCAGGCGGAGTTGCGGGTCGGGAATGACGAAGACTTCGCCGGTTTTCCCGTGTTCGTAGATGCGGGTGAGAGAGCCATCGTCGCCGCGTTTGACTTCGATCTCCTTCAGCACGCGCTTCCTTTCGAGCATGAGCGCGAGAATGTAGCGCGCGTTCGTGTGCTCGCTGCCTTCCTCCTCCATGTATTTGCGCAGCAAGTCCTCGCCTGTCTGCTTGCTCACGGTTTCCGGCTGTGTGGGCGGCGGCGGCACGTATTTCGACTTCCATTGGGAGAATGGCGCGACGTTTTCGTTGCGCGCTTTAAAAGCTTCATCGCACAAATCCTCACGGCGAAACTGACCGTTTTCAAAAAATAGCAATGTATGAAAATGCTCGCCCTCTGTGAAGGGGCGGCCCGTGGCTGCGCATGCGTGCGCCCTGCTTTGGATGGTCCAGTCTGTGGTCATTTATTTCCGGCGGAATGAAAGTTTTGGCAGCTCGCGATTGGTCGAGCGCAGATAGAGAAGATAGCTTCCCAGCATCAGCAGCAGCGCGTTTGGCAGCCATCCCGCGACGATGGGAGAGACGTGATTTCCTTTGCCCAGCGCCAGCATGAAGAACATGAGAAAGAGATAGCCGAAGAAAATGAAAATGCTGCTTGCGACCGATGCCAGCACGGCGCGCCGGGTGAAAACGATGCCGAGCGGCGCTGCGATGAAGACGACACTGAGGCAGGTGAGCGGCAGCGCCCAGCGATATTGCAGGTGGGTCCGGAAGGCGGCGAGTTGTGGTTCGGGAAAGTCGGCGTTTTGTGCGAGGTAGGTGCGAAGCTGGGGCACGGTGAGTTGCTCGGCCTCCATCGTGGAGCTGGCGATGCGATAGGGCGTTTCGCTCCAGCCTTTCAACGTGTGCGTGGAGCGTCCGCCCGTCTCCTTGCTCCAGTCTTCGATTTCGCCTTCGATATTGCCCTCGCCGTCAAAGCTCACCTTGCGCCCGAGGATGAGGAACCACTTTGCATCCCGGCGATCGTAAACTGCGCGCTTCGCATACCAGCGTGTGACCGGCTCGCCGTTCGCGTTGAGCTGGGTGACGTGGGCATCCACAAGATCATTTTCGCCCATGCGCATCTTGCGGGTGAACCAAACGCGATTGGTCATGCGATCCTTTGCCAGATGGCCCTCGATGAGATTTAGATTTTCCGCCCGCTTTTCCCCTTTGGTGATGCGTTCGATGTCCGCCTTGCGCACAGCGTCCGCCTGCGGAGCTAGCTCGTAGTTCAGAAAAACGCAGATTCCCGTGGCAAACACGCCGCAAAAAATGAGCGGTGCGAGCAAACGCACCACGCTGCGCCCCGAGGTGAGCATGGTGATGACTTCATTCGAGCGCGACATTTTGCTCAGGCAGTAGAGCAGCGCGAGCAGCAGGCCGAGCGGCATCGAGAGCAGGCAGAAATGCGGGAGCTGATGGAGATAGTAAAAGCCGATTTGTTTCCACTTCGCCTTGGCTTCGAGGAAGTCGGTGAGGTTGTCGTTGAGATCGAAGATCAAGAGAATGCCGAGGAACGCGGAGAAGCAGATGAAGAAGGGCTCCAGAAAATTTCGTAGGACGTATCGATCGAGCAGGCGCATGAGCGGGACGGGATTTCACGCATTGCGGGCCGTTTCGCAAAGAGAAATCAGCGAATAATCCGAGATTGGGTTGTTGCTGAGCAGCCCGGTCGGGTAAATGCGGCGCTCACTTACACCTATTTTAATCACCGTGTCACACATCGTCGGCATAGACCTCGGCACTACAAACTCACTCATCGGAGTGATGGAAGCGGGCTTTCCCATCCTGCTCGCGGATGCGGAGGGCGTTCGCCTCACGCCATCGGTCGTTTATTTTCCAAAAGATGCGGAGCCGCTTGTCGGGCGCGCTGCAGTGCGGATGCGTGCACTGGAGCCGGAGAATACGGTGTATTCGGCGAAGCGGCTCATCGGCCAGCGGGCAGGGGATGGAACGGAGGACGTTTCATATCGCCTCGCCGGGAAGCGTGGCGAGCCTGTGCGGATTTGTGCGCAGGGAAGCGAACTGGCTCCGGAAGAAGTCTCGGCACTTGTTCTCAAAAAACTGCGCGCTGACGCGGAGCATGCGCTCGGCGAACCGGTGACGCGCGCAGTGATCACGGTGCCTGCGTATTTCAACGACGCGCAGCGCAACGCCACCAAACGAGCCGGAGAACTTGCTGGACTGACGGTCGAGCGCATCGTGAATGAGCCCACTGCCGCCGCACTCGCATACGGGCTGGATCGCCTGCGCGAGAAATCGAAGATCGCAGTGTTCGACCTCGGTGGCGGGACTTTCGACATCTCGATCCTCGAACTCAATGCGGGTGTATTCCAGGTCCTCGCAACGAACGGAAATACGCACCTCGGCGGCGACGATATCGACGCCGCCATCGTCGCAGAACTCGCAGCGCGCATTTCCGCCGATGCATCCATCACCCCTCGTCTGCGCGAAGCTGCCATCGCCGCAAAACACACGCTCTCGGCAAATGACACCGCGAGTATCGAACTGCCATTCATCACCGATGGACGCAGCTTTTCATGCACGTTCACACTGGAGGAGCTGGAGCGGCTAGCCCGGCCAATCATCGAGCAAACACGCACGCACTGCATGCGAGCGCTGGCGGATGCAAAGGTGAAGCCGGAGCAACTGAACGAAGTAATTCTCGTCGGCGGGCAGACGCGAATGCCGATGGTGCGCAGGCTGGTCGCCGAGATTTTTGGACGTGAACCGAACACGGACCAAAATCCTGACGAAGCGGTGGCTGTCGGCGCTACCATCCAGGCCGGCATCCTGAGCGGTGCGGTGCAAAACGTGGTGCTGCTCGACGTGACACCGCTCTCGCTCGGCATCGAGACATTTGGCGGACTGATGAACATCATCATCCCGCGCAATTCGACCATTCCCACCAAGCGCGGCGAACTTTTTACCAATGCCGTCGCTGGCCAGCGCTCGATGCTCATCCGCGTGCTGCAAGGCGAGCGCGAACTGGCCCGGGATAACTGGGAGCTTGGTAAATTTGATCTCTCCTTCGAGCCGGCGCTGAAGGGCCACGCTCGCGTCGGTGTGCAGTTTGAGATTGATGCAAACGGTATCCTTCACGTGCTCGCGCGCGATACAAAAACGGGAGTGGAGCAGCGCGTCGAGATGCGCAGCGCAGTGGATGTGAGCGATGAAGCCGTGGAGAAAATGCTGGGTGATTCGCTCGAACACGCCTTCGAGGACATGAACGACCGCGCATTCACCGAGGCAAAGTTGAAAGCCGACGAGATGCTTCCCGCCGTCCGCACCGCGCTCGCGCAGATCGGCTCCGGACTCGAACCCGTGGAGCGGGAACTGATCAAGAGACGTGCGCAGGAAGTGGAGACGGCCATTGCGGGAGGCGGTGCGACGGCGCTGAAAAAAGCTGTCGCCGCGCTTGATGAAGCCACGCAGCAACTCGCCGCACTGCTCGTCGAAAAAGCGATGCGCGGCTAGTCGCGCGCCATTGCAAACATCTCCAGCGTCGCATCGCGGGCTGCGTGGTGATCGAGCATCGGGAGCGGATATGCCTTTGCCAGCGGTGTGTCGCCGGGCGCGCAGAGTTTTGCCGCAGGCACGTCGCGGAGTTCCGGGACCCATCGGCGGATGTAGGCACCGTCGCGGTCGAAGCGTTTTGTTTGCGACCACGGATTTTGGATTCGGAAATAGGGTGCGGCGTCGGTGCCGGTGCTCGCGCTCCATTGCCAGCCACCGTTGTTGCTGGCGATTTCTCCATCCACGAGCTTTTGCATGAACCAGCTCTCCCCGTGCATCCACCATAGCCGGATGTCCTTGGTCAGAAACATCGCCACGATCATGCGCACGCGGTTGTGCATGTAGCCGGTCGCAGCGAGCTGGCGCATCCCGGCGTCCACGATGGGGAAGCCCGTCTGCCCGCAGCACCAGCGTGTGAAATCGCCGTGTGCCTTCGCGTCATGGCTCCACTGCCCGCTCTCCGGGCGCCAGTGTGCGCGCCATTTGAGCGAACGTGTCGCCGGCTGGAATTCATGTTCGAGCACCCCGGGCCAGCGCCACAGCACTTGCATGTAAAATTCGCGCCAGATGAGTTCGTTGATAAATGTGGCAACCGAAGCTTTCTCCGTCATCGTCCTTGCGTCGGCCTGCTGGCATTTCGCGAAGACCTCGCGGATGGAGAGCGTGCCAAAGCGGAGGTCTTGCGAGAGACGGGAGCCTCCGTCCTCGGCGGGCAGGTCGCGCCTTTGTGAGTAGGAAAGAACGGGGCCGTCGAGAAAGCGGGAGAGCCTTTTGCGCGCAGCGGATTCACCCGCTTCGATGATTTGTGCGTCGGATGTCAGCCCCCAGTGCGCAGGCGTCGGCAAGGGAACGCTGCGCACGGGAGGGACGGAGATGCGTGCGAGCGTGCGTCCGGGAGCGGGCTTTTCGAGTTTGGCCCATGCACGGGAATACGGGGTGAAAACGCGGAAGGAGTTTCCTTCGCCGGTGAGCACTTCGTCGCGCTCGTGCATTGCGACATCCTTGTGTGCGTGGACTTTTACACCGAGGCGCGCGGCCATTGTGGTGATTTCGATTTCCGTGGCGCGGCCTGCGGGGTCCGGGTCGCGGTTGAAATGGATCGCATCCGCGCCGGTCTCGCGCACGAGCTGCTCCAGCACGACGGCTGCGCGCCCTTTGCGGATGATGAGCCTGCCGCCCTTTGCTTCGAGATTCCGGTGCAATGATGCGAGGCATCCGCACAGGAACTCCTGTCTCGCCGCTCCGCACCATGCATGCTCCCCGCTCCATTCGCTGAGGATATAGACTGGCAAAACGTGATCGCTCGCCGAGGCGGCATTGAGCGCGGTGTTGTCAGCGATGCGCAGGTCGCGTCGGAACCAATGGATTGCAGCGCCCATTACGTGCTGAGGCTTGTGCGCCCCGAGAGGGCGCGGGAGAGGGTGAGTTCGTCGGCGTGATCGAGACCGCCGCCTGCGGGCATTCCCTGTGCGAGGCGGGTGATGCTCACTGGTAGTTCGCGCAGCAGGCCGGCGATGTAGTTGGCGGTGGCTTCGCCCTCCACGTCGGAGCCGAGGGCGAGGATCACCTCGGCGGGTTTTTCGTTGGCTATGCGGGCGAGTAATTCACCGATGCGGATGTGTTCCGGGCCGATGTGATCGAGCGGGGAAATGCGGCCTCCGAGTGAGTGGTAGCGCCCGCGAAAGACGCCGGTGCGTTCGAGCGGGAGGATGTCGGTGGGCTGCTCCACGACGCAGAACTGTGCGCCGTCACGGTGCGTGTCCGCGCAGAAATCGCAGAGCTCTGCGGTGGTGAAATAGCCACAGCGCGGACAGGGGTGGATGTGTTCGGCGACGCCATTGATGGCGGCGGCGATGTCGGAAGCGCGCGAGTCCCGCTTTTGCACCATCCATAGAGCGATGCGCTCCGCGCTGCGCGGACCAATGCCGGGCATCCGCTTCAGTTCCGCGATGAGTGACTGGATCGGCGCTGGATAGGCGGTGCGCTTCACAGTGCGGGATTGTTGAAACCGAGCGCAGGCATTCCGGCGCGGACTTGTTCGATGCGGTTGAGGTAAAATTCGCATGGTGCATCTTCCCCGCAGAGTTGCGCGGCCCGGCGGAATGCGAGGAGTGCATCCTCCCATCGCTGCTCGCGGAAATAGATGATGCCTTTCCAAAATAGATCCCGCCGTTCCTGCTCGGGCGTGGAGAGAGCGCCCTGACAGGCGAGAAGTTCATAAACTTCTTCGCGGTCGGGGGAGTCGCGGTGGCGCTGGATGATTTCCATCGGGCGCACCTCGATGTCTTCCTCTGCGAGCACAAATGTGCCGGCGCCGATGAGAATATGAGTGCCGTAGATGGTGTTCGCAGCACAGAGACGATGCGCAAATTCCACGCTCTCGCCGGCCACGCTGAATGCACCGAGCTGCCGCGAACCGTAGGCGGCCATGACCATTTCGCCGCTGTTGATTCCGATGCGGTAGTCGAAATGTTTGCCGAACATCGAGTGGCATTCGCGGTTCACTGAGTTGAGTCGCTGGACGAGTTCAATCGCGGCCTCGCAGGCGTGGAGTGCGTGTCGTGAGTCGGGCAGCGGCGCGCCAAAAACAACGCGCAGTGTTTCTCCATCGCATTCATCGAGGTAGCCGCCGTGGCTCACGAGGATGTCCGCGGTGTTGTGGAGGAAGGCATTGATCATAGCCACATGGTCCTGCACCGGGAGCGAGTCGGCGAGATCGTCGTGGTTGAAAAGCTCGCATACCACGACGGTGGCCGGGCGCTGTTCGCCTTCGAATTTCAACGGGACATCACCATCCAGAAGCGCGGTGAAAGTTCGCGCCGAGACGCGGTCGCCGAGAAGCTGGTGCAGCGTTCGCTTTCTACGCCCCGCGCTGGTCTGGCTGTAGAACCATGCGCAGACAAACGCCATGACGCTGGCTGTGATACTGGCGAACGGACTGAAGAAAACACCCCGCAGATTCAGCGACCAGACGGCGGTGATTATTTCTGCGAGCAGGACCACGGCGACGGCGATTTTTAGCGCGCTGCGTCCGATGTCCACTGTCGTCCAGGCGATCCCGAGGGCGAAAACGAGGATCAAAAAATATTGCGAAGCGCGCGATGTGCCCGGTGCGTCGTGGCCGAGGAAATCAGCGAGCCTGACATCGAGTGCACGAAATGCACCCGTCTCGAAAGGGCATACAGACGTGAATGCGGCGAGTGCTGCGCAGATGAGAGTGGCTTTGAGGTAACGCAAAGTGAAATGGATGTAGCACGCACACTATCCACGACGCAACTACCGCAATTTGGAATGCGATTTCTAAAACGGATATCGCAACTTCCCCAAGGCAGCCGTGTTTATTTTTCCGGGAAAAATCACATGCTAACACAAAGTTTCCTTTGCCTTCGCGGGAACGCCCGTTACCTCTCAACCAGATATTTGACGCAATGGAAGAGCACCCTCTGTCTGATAATGAACAGGAAATCGCAGCCCCCGATGAGTCGGGAGAATTGATGATCGAAGAAACGGCTGTCGTGGAAACTCCGGAAGTGGAGCAGGAGGTGGAGGTCGTGAATGCGGATCCGATCCATACGCTGGAGCACGTTGATATGTATCTGCAGGTCGGCCAGCAGTCGGGGGCGTCGGATATTCATCTCGCCGTGAACGTGAAGCCGACATGGCGTCTTTTCGGGAATCTCGAACCAATCTGGCTGCAGGCAGACGAAATCACAGCCGACGACACCGAGCGGCTTGCGATGGGTTTTTTGAACGACGAGCAAAAAAAGCGACTGGCTGACAAGGGCGATATTGATTTTGCCTACGCCACATCGTTTGGCCGCTTCCGCGCCAGCGTGGTGAGGCATCGCCTGGGGCTGGATCTTGTTTTTCGTATCATCAGCACAAACATCCGCACGATGGATCAACTCGGTCTGCCCGAGACGCTGAAGATGCTGTGCCAATACCAGAACGGCCTCATCCTCGTCACAGGCTCCGTGGGTTCCGGAAAAAGCACCACGCTCGCTGCGATGGTGGATTACATCAACGAAACGCGGCACGACCACATCATCACGTTGGAAGACCCAGTCGAATACGTCATCCAATCGCGCAACTGCCACGTGACCCAGCGCGAAGTGCATACCCACACCAACAGTTTTGCAGCCGCTCTCCGTGGCGCGCTCCGCGAGGACCCCGACGTGATCATGGTCGGTGAAATGCGCGACCTCGAAACAATCCAGCTCGCAATTACCGCATCCGAGACCGGTCACCTCGTGCTCGCCACACTTCATACCGGAAATGCCGCGCGCACCCTGGACCGTGTGCTTGACGTATTCCCTGTGGACCAGCGCGAGCAAATCCGCGTCATGGTATCCGAATCTCTCCGCGGCATAGTTTCACAGCAGCTCGTTCCCACGCGGGATGGCAAGGGCCGCGCGCTCGCGCTTGAAATCCTCCTGCGCACCGAGGCCGTCGCTTCGTGCATCCGCGATGGCAAGACCTTCATGCTGCCGGGCGTCATGCAGATAGGCGGGAAGCTGGGTATGACACTCATGGATGATTCGCTGCTCGGTCTTTACCGGGCGGGAATCATTTCGGCAGAGGAAGCCTACATGCGCGCAGAGCAAAAAGCGCTCATGCGCAAAGAACTCACAGGAAAGTAACGCATTTTCCAGACATGGCCTACATAGACCAATTCTTTCATTTTCTCGTCGAGCACGGCGCATCCGATCTTCACCTCGGAGAAAATCAACCGCCGAAAATGCGCCTGCACGGCACGATCATTCCCATCCGCGAAGAGCCGCTGCATCACGAAGAGATTTCCGGAATGATGCAGGAAATCTGCGGCCCTAAAAAATGGGCGCGCTACATGGAGACCGGCGACCTCGATTTCGCCTACGAGATGAACGCGGACTCTCGCTTTCGATGCAACTACCTCAAGCAAACCAGCGGACTGGGATGCGTTTTCCGTCTCATCCCCACGAAAATTTTGTCGCTCGACCAATTGGGAGTTCCGCCAGTCGTCAAAGAATTTGGTCACATGAAAGGCGGGCTCGTCCTCGTTACCGGCCCCACCGGATCCGGAAAGAGCACCACGCTCGCAGCCCTGATCGATTACATTAACACCAACTTCAACCGCCACATCATCACGGTTGAAGAGCCGATTGAATTCGTCCACTCCAACAAGCAAAGCATCATCACGCAGCGCGAAGTTCCGGATCATTGCGCCAGCTTTGCCCAGGGCCTGAAAGCCTCGCTCCGCGAAGACAGCGACATCGTGCTCGTCGGCGAAATGCGCGATCTGGAAACCATCCAGCTCGCACTCACCGCAGCGGAAACCGGCCTGCTTGTCTTTGGCACTTTGCACACGAATAACGCCCGTAAAACCGTGGATCGCATGGTGGACGTTTTCCCATCCGACCAGCAGTCGCAGGTCCGCACGATGCTCTCGAATTCCCTGCGAGGAGTCGTCGCCCAGCTCCTGATGAAAAAAACCGAGGAATCCGGCGGCGGACGTATGGCGGTGAACGAAATCCTCGTTGTCAACAGCGCTGCTGCGGCCATCATACGAGAAGGCGCCACGCAAAAAATGCAGGACGTCATCATCGGCGGTAAAGGCGAAGGGATGCAGTTCATGGACGACGCCATCTGGTCTGCGATGCAGCAGGGTAAAGTCAGCCCCATGGAAGCCTACATGAAGGCGATCGACAAAAATCGCTTCCGCGTTTTCCTCGGAAAAGATGCGAGTGTCTTGTAGTCCGATCGCAACAACAAATCCCGGCGTGCCCGGTCACATGATGCTCGACGAAATTCTCGTAAGCCCGACCGAAGCGAAGCAGTAGGCGGTGTGTGGTGCGCTAAATCTTAGCGCTCGAATAGTCCCACCCTTCGCGATACGCGGCGCGTTTGATGAAACGTGATGCGTCCGGCATGCCGACGACTTCGAGTTTTGCGCTGTCCCATTCGATGGGTTTTCCGACGCGCATGGCGAGTCCGCCGATGAGACCCAGTTCGGTGAGTGGCGCTGCGTAATCGAACTTCGACATGAAATCGAACGCCTTGCCGTTCTTGATTGCGAGCGTCCATTCCTCCTGCGGTTCGCCGGCTTTCGGACTGCGCGGGTATTTTTTTTCCGGTGGATGCGCGAGAAATTCCGCGCGGCGCGCCTCGGGGAAAATGAGCGGCTTGTTGCACTGATCGCCGATGTTGAGAATCACGCCTTCGCTGCCGACGATGATCCAGCCGCCGGGGCCAAGCTTGTTTTCGCCGAGTTCCGGCGGAATGGGTGGCAGCAGCGGCGCGCCCTTGGCGTCCTTGCCCTCATACCACGTCATCGTGATGTCGCCGAGCTTGGCGTGGTCTTTCCAATGATACTTCACCACTGCGCCGCGTGGCCACGCGGTGTCGGTGAGGTCTTCCATCGTCGCCTCGACATGACGCGGCACACCGAGATCGAGTGCGTAAAAAATCGGATCCATGAGATGGCAACCCATGTCGCCAATCGCGCCGGAGCCCCACTCGAGATAGCCGCGCCATTTGAACGGATGAATGTTTGGCGCGTAGGCGTGATCCGGCGTCTGCGCGAGCCATTGCTTCCAGTCCAGATACTCCGGCACGTCGGTAGTATTAAAAATTGCGTCTTTTCCTTGCGGCCAGATCGGGCGGTTCGTCCACACGTGGACTTCCTTCACTTTTCCAATCGCGCCGGCCTCGATCCATTCCTTGAGTTTGCGGTTGTCGTCGTAGGTGTGGCCCTGGTTGCCCATCTGTGTGATGACACCCTTTTTGTTTGCAGCGATGTGCATCTCGCGCAGCTCCCACAATGTGTTCGCGAGTGGCTTCTGCACGCACACGTGTTTGCCGAGCCCAATCGCGTGCATGGCTGCGGGGAAGTGCATGTGATCGGGCGTCGAGATCGTCACCGCCTCGATGTCCTTCACCTCGTCGAGCATTTTGCGGAAGTCCGTGTATGCCTTCGCGCCCGGATATTTCGCCGCCGCTTTCGCCAGCGTGCGCGAATCCACATCGCAAATCGCCACGACATCGTTGCCGCCACGTTCCGCGTAGCGAATATCGCCCTCGCCTTTTCCACCCACGCCGATTCCCGCGAGGCGGATTTTGCGACTCGGTGGCGGCCCGGTCTGCGCCCAAAAGACACGTGGCACAAGGACTCCACTTGTGGTTGCGGTGAGGCTTTTGAGAAAGTTGCGGCGCGATGTGGAAAGAGGACGGTTTTTCATGGAGGTGATTGGTTGTGCGTTTCAAACGGAAGCGTGCACGACGTGGCAGCGATGGCGCAACCAAGAGTTCAGGAAAGTTCAGCCCTCGGTCGAAGTGGCTACGTTTGCTCAACTAATCAGCAGCAGGCGCAGCGGATCGCCGGGGCGGGTTTCGGGGGCGCGGTGGATGCACGGAGGGACGGGACTGCCGGGCCATTCGGTGGCAATGCGCCAGAGATTGCCGAGACCGAAGGAATATGGTCGCGCGTGTGACAGCGGGGCGTAGTGCAAGTCGTAGCAGTGTTCGTTGAGAAATTCTCGGAAAGACTCGTCATCTTTTCCTCCGAAAAGTTCGAGCAGTTCGGCGCGCGTTTCGGGGATGTCCACGCGGCGTATTGCTTCTTCGTTGAGTAATCCCTCGCTCGTCGCGCCGTGGTAGGTGCAAAGCCACGTGTCCGCTTCCACCGGCGCGCTGTCCACGTGAAAGGAAATCACGTCCGTTGGCACGGGTCCCGGTTCTTCGTCGCGAGGATAGCCGTTGATACAATTGAGCGTGGGGTCGAGGTCGTGTTCGCGGAGAAGTCGCGAGTCTTCGAGCATCATTTCGATGGCAGCGCGGCCTGCATCACTCACCGGGAGGCTGGCGAGTTGCGCCTCGTCGAGAACATGAATTCCTTCGCTCACGGTGAGATGTTTCAGCACTTCGCCGAAATCACCGACCAGTGTGCGCGGCCAGCAGAGTGCATTGACGCCATCTAAAAAAGGTGTTGTGAGCAACTCGTGGAAACTGTTCACGCGCTTGATGCACGGGCAGTCGGGCGGCAGTGCGAAAGGAGTCATGTGCGAGGGAAAAGCGACGGTGCAATGATGCAAATACTGGCTCTGCCAGTTTGGCCGTCTTTCATGCCCTGCTCGGTCACGTGGTTTGAAATGCAGCGCTACGACTACAGCCCCTTCGGCAGTCCTTTCAGCGCATCTTTGAGTGCCTTGTGAACCTGTCCCTCGGCGTCATCATCGTCGTCGTCCGCAGCCTTCTTAGGCGCTGGAGGTGTAGCATCGTCGCCACCGCTCCAATCAAGTCCCTCGGTAAATATCTTCACCACGCTACCCGTCGTTGCCGGCTGAATCATGATCGTCAGCTTCGCATCGCCCTGCTCGCGCTTGAGGATCGCATTCTTTTTCCCATTCAGAATCCCGGCGCCGTCCTTCCAGCCTTGTTGCTTGAGATTCGCCGAAAACTCCTTCGTCACCACCTCCACCGACCGCGCGCTGGAAAATTGGATCAGATTCACGATCTGCTTGAACTCCACATCGGTCGCATCCTTCGGCAGTGGCAGCTTCCGTGCGGGGATGAGCGGACCGGCTGCGGCCTTGCGCTCGTTCTTTGCAGGCTCGTCCGTTTCAGCCACCGGCTGCTTTGGCGTGGCTGCGGGTGATTTGCGCACTTTCGCTGGCATCGGCGCGGCAAACGTCATGTCCACCTCCCATTTTTCTCCAAACGTATCGAGTTCCTCGCCCGTGGTTACGTGACCGGTCACATTCCCGCCCGCGATTTTAAACTCGGCCATCTTGATTCTTCCCACCGAACTGAACCCCTGCTTCTTGTGCGCGCTGTGGGCGACTTGGCAGCCGAAAATCTTGCCGTCGAGATCCACGCTCAGGACCAGCGCACTACCGAGGTCTCCAAACATCGCGTCGAATGAAGGCTTCTTCGACTTCGCAGGATCTTTCTCCGTGAAGATCACTTTCACCGCTTCCTTATCGCCGAAAGCTTCTTCCTCCTCGACGAGCACAAACTTGATCGCCGCATTCTTCCCGTTGCCGACAAACTTCCCGCTCACTGTCGACTTCACCGGTGCATCGAGTTTGGCTCCGGAAGTGCCAGAATTCGCGGTGGTTTGTGCAGTGGCGAATTTCGCACAGGACAGAGCGATCAAAGTCGCAGAAATTTGCCAGAAACGAGTGGAGGTAAAAGTCTTCATGGGTTGGAATAGTTGATGCCTGACAAGGCTTTTCGAGGATGCGCGGAAAATTTGCGAGCGAACATTTTTTAAACAGGAACTGACTCCACCCCGGTTTGGCGGACTTTCATGGATGGTGTGCGTGGATGCGCTGCGGCTGGACACCGAATCAAAATTGGCACATAGGCAACTCGTGATTCGGTCTATCTTTTTTGCACTGCTGTTTTTGGTGAGTCCGTTTGCGGCGCGGGCGATTTCGCTTCTCGGGGAGCCGGAAGTGGAACTCGATGCGACGGAGGCCACGGTGCGCTGGAAGACGGATGGGCCTTCTGGCGGTAAGATTCGATGGGGTGAAAATGATGGGACGCCCGACCAGACTATCAAGGATGGAGTAGGTGCGGAACATCGTATCAAGCTGGCGGGGTTGAAGCCGGGGACGCGGTATTTTTACACTGTGGGGACAGCGCGAGACACGATAGGAAAGGGGAGTTTCACGACGAAGGGGACGGCGTCTGCCCAACCGGTGCCGCAATCCGGCGCAGGCCTAGGAAAAGGCGGTGTGCCTGTGGCGCCGAAGCAGAACATGCTGGTTCCGCAGACTGCTCCACCGACGCGTGTGACGTGGGGCAGCATCGCTTCGCTGCAAGATCACTATGACCGGCACGGTGCGGATTTTAGCGCGACTTCGCCGGATGATTACGCGGCGAAGGCGTGGATTTTTCGCGAGCAGGCGCTGGCGCAAAAACTTCCGATGAAACTCGATGGCGCCACCGTGCGCGTGATGAATCTGCGGACCCGTGCATTTGCGGCATATAATCTCAACGGCACGACAAAGACGTATTTCCGGCCGCGCGATGCGAGCTACTGGGAACGCCAGCCGTGCACGCCGATCACCACCCCGCCATGGGTGAAATAACCCTCTCTATTTTATGAGTCATCCATGTCCCGTTTGTGGTTTCGACAAGCTTCAGGAAGCTGCGCGCAGTGCGTCAGGCGGCGCTTCGATGGAGATTTGTCCGGCGTGTGGATTTCAGTTTGGCGTGAGCGATGATGATGAGGGGCACACGTATGATTCGTGGCGGGAGGCGTGGGTCAAAATGGGAACGCCATGGTCCACCAAGCAAAAAAAACCTGCGAAGTGGGACGCATTGGCATTGCTCGAGACTCTTACGCCAGCGAAGAAGCGCGCTCCGAAGCGGAAGCGGTAGACGATGGGGAGGGTCGGCCATGTGCGCGATTTGGGGTTCTGTTATTACTCAGAAATACTCCCGCCCTCGTGGCTGGATCGCCTGCAGTGCGAGAAAACCATGACTTCTAAGGAAGTCGTCATGATCGTATTTATATCTTTTTCTTTTTGCTGCACTCAGCATTAACACCAGCACTGCTTTAATATCTCCACTCTATGAAACGAATCATCCTTCCAACGCTTGCACCCTTGATTTTTGCAGGTCTCTTTTTACTCATCCCTCTGGCAGATGCCGCCGTTAAGCTCGGCACCGGCAATGCCAGTCTGCTCGGCGGCGACCTCACGGATCCGACGGACACGATCAAAGACAAGGTGGGCGTGAACTACGGAGAGGGCAAACCCGAGGAGGAAATGAAGCCGGACAATTCTACGTGGCTGAGTTTGAAGCTGTCGCCGGTTTCACCGCCGAACTCCCCCCCGCACCAACTCAACGCCTACCAAAGCTGGCAGGGCACCCCGGCGTGCAAGCTTTTCATGAACAACCCCGAGAAGGACAAATGGTATCTGGGTTACAAAGACGGCGGCAAAGGCGGGCCGACGAAAACGGAACCATACACAGTAACGGTGCAGTTCAAGGAGCCTTACATCCTCACGCATTTCACAATCACCACGGACATCTCGCAGCCGATTCTCCCGGATCGCGATCCGAAATCGTGGGCCATCCAGGGCTCGAACACGGGCAAGGACGGCGACTGGACGGACATCTACGTGTGCGACCCGCCGTCGCGCGCAAAGAGTCCTTTCAAACTGGACCCGCGCAATGAAACGACGCTCTTCACGTCGTTCAACTCCGTGAGCATCGAGGGCCGCGTGGATGCGGAGAGCGTGAAAAAATTGGCGATGAAGGTGAAGGGAAAGAAGTTCAAGCCGGACTTCGAGACGCCGAAAGTGGCCTACTCATTCTTCCGCATCGCGATTTACTCGTGCTTCAATCCGAACGGTATGTCCTACGTGGATTTCAACCGCCCTCCCGGCTGCGCTCTCGCGCAGATGGAACTCTTCGGCGTTCCCGCGAATTTCAAATTCGCCGAGATGAAAACGATGGAGGACGCCGCCGCTGCTGCAGCAAAACCACTCAAGCCCGCAGTGTCCGATTTGCCCTTCATCATCAGCTACTGGTGCGGCCCGCCAAAGGCGGAGACGACCATCGAGCGATACAAAGAAATCGCCGAGGCCGGTTTCAACGTCGCATTTCCCGCGATAGACACACTGTGGGCGCCCTTCGACAAAGCCGCCGAGGAGCACAACGCCAAGTATCTCGACATCTGCAAGGAAGCCGGCCTCAAGGCCCTCGTGTGGGACGGCAGCATCCCGAGTGGAGCGGGCTGGAATGAACCGCAGCCCGATGAGATTCCGAAAATCGAAAAGGCGCTCGACGCCATGAACGCACGCTACGCCGCGCACCCCGCCTTCCTCGGCTACCTGCTCGGCACCGAGCCAATGCCAGGGCACTTGGCACGCATGGGCGTCGTGAATCAATACCTGCAAAAGACCGCACCCAAGGCGTTGACCTACATCAACCTCCTGCCGCTCTACACATTCACGCCCAGGACCGGCTACGAGGAATATGTCGGCGACTACATCAGCAAGGTGAAACCCACGCTCGTCAGTTGGGAACACCTCCAGCAAATCCGTGGATGGCCGCCACCAGGAGCACCCGGCACACTCGACGAAGGCACCTACTGGACCAACCTCGAAATCATGCGCCAGCGCAGCACCGAGGCCGGCATCCCGTTCCAGCAAACCATCGCCTCCCTCAAAACCATCGTCGGCGATCGCACGCTGCGTGAATGCACCGAGTCTGATCTGAAATGGCAGGTCTATACCTCGCTCGCGTTCGGTTGCCGCGGCGTCACCTACTTCACGTATTGGGATTCCAAGGAACTCGCCGTCTCCGGCGCACCCGCCATCATGACACTCGATGGCAAGCCCGACAAAAAATACGAATACGTCAAGAAGCTCAACGCCCGCATCGCCAAACTCGGCCCCACATTGACCAAGCTTGTCTGCACCGGTGCCTATTGCTCCGGCGAGCCCATGCCCCCCGGCGGCATCGAGCTTGCCGACGACGCACCCGTGAAAAAGATCGAAGGTGGACGCTCCCTCGTCGGCTGCTTCCACGATGGAGCCGGCAAACGCTACATCTTCGTCGTCAACCGCACGTTGAAATTCATCGTCACCTCCAAGCTGACGCTCGACGCAAAAGCCGAGTCCGTCTCCGAAATCTCACAAGACACTGGCGAGCCGCTGGAGCCCACGCCATTGACCGACGGCATGCATCAAGTCCGCCTCCAGCCCGGCGAAGGCCAGCTCTTCCTAATCAACGACAAGAAGTAGCCCGCTCCTCAATCCAACTACATCGCCCTTATGAACACACGCGTCCTCGCACTCGCTGCACTCGCCGTATTCGGCGTCATATCCATCGGCCACGCGGAGGACGCGAAAGCCCCTTCGCCAAGTTCGCTGAAACCTGCGGTTTCGGATTTGCCCTTCATCATCAGCTACTGGTGGGGGCCGCCGATGCAGGAGACGACGCTGGAGCGATACAAGGAGATTGCGGAGGCGGGTTTCAATGTCGCCATGCCAGCGAGCACCGCGGGCAAAACGCCGCTCGCAGAGAACGAGGCGCACAACCGCAAATTCCTCGACCTCTGCAAGCAGGTGGGAATCAAAGGCGTCATTGCGGATTCCGCCATGCCCTACGGTGACGGCGACAAAATGGCCGCGCCCAAGCCGGAGGAAATTCCGGCCATTCAAAAGAGCCTCGACTCCATCATCGAGAAATACTCTGCGCACCCGGCCTTGCTCGGCTACTTTGTCACGGACGAGCCGGCAGTTGCCGCATTCGCTCGCACCGGACTCATAACGCAGTATCTGCTGAAAAAAGACCCGAAGCACCTGCCCTACACCAATATCCTCCCCAATTACGCCGGCGGCGACGGCGGACAATGGAGCAAGCCCAAATACGAAGGCACAGTCGCCAAATATATCGAGGAGGTAAAACCCACGCTCTTGAGCTGGGATCACTACCGCCAGATGATGGGCGGCGGAGACGAGTCCTTCTATTGGCAGAACCTTGAAGTGATGCGGAAGCTCTGCACGAAGTCCGGCATTCCTTACATCCAGATTATCGTTTCGCTCAAACACATGGGCTACCGCGAATGCAGCGAGGCCGACTTGCGCTGGCAGGTCTATACTTCCCTCGCATTCGGCTCGCGCGGAATCATGTATTTCACCTACTGGGACGTGAAGGGCCTCGCGTGGGCGGACGCCCCGGCCATCATCACCATGGATGGCAAGCGCGACAAAAAATACGACTACGTCAAAAAGATTAACACCCGCATCGCCAAGCTCGGCCCCACGCTCACAAAACTCGTCTGCACCGGCGCCTACTGCAATGCCCCGCTGCCACCGGATGGAGTGCCGCTTTCCGCAGACGCGCCTGTCAAAAAAATAGACGGCGGGCGCATCGTCGTCGGCTGCTTCCAGGATGCCGGGGAAAAGCGCTACATCTTCCCCGTCAATCGCACCGTGAACAAAATCATCACCGCCAAACTCACCCTCGATGAAACCGCGGAATCCGTCTCCGAAGTCTCGCAGGAAACCGGCGAACTCCTCCCGCCCACCCCACTCACCGACGGCACGCTCGAATTGAAACTCCAGCCCGGCGACGGCCAGCTTTTCCTCATCAACAAAAAGAAGTAGCTGCCTCCCATTTCCGTCGTCCTTTTCCACATGAAAATCATTGCTCGCTTGTTGTTGGCTTCACTCACGATGGGACTGGCCTTGGGAAGCCCCATTACCCCACCTCAATTTCCCGTTTCAGAAGGTCAGAAGATAGCCTTTCTCGGGGATTCGATCACCGAGCAAGGAGTGGGGCCCCACGGCTATGCGACTTTGGTAATGAAGGGTCTGGAAGCAAACGGGGTGAAGGCCATCGCCATCCCCGCTGGGAAAAGCGGA
Source organism: Chthoniobacteraceae bacterium (assembly GCA_947476045.1). Taxonomy (GTDB): domain Bacteria; phylum Verrucomicrobiota; class Verrucomicrobiia; order Chthoniobacterales; family Chthoniobacteraceae; genus SXWH01. The sequence continues at coordinate 3,464 of CANJNZ010000068.1, read as the reverse complement.
CACAAATCCGACAATATGCTCGCTCGCGTGGACCGCGACGTCATCAGCAAGAAACCCGAGTGGATGACGCTGAGTTGCGGAGTCAACGATGTCTGGCACGGGGTCAACGGAGTGCCGCTCGAAAAATACAAAGAGAACATCACAAAGATCGTGGACAAAGCGCAGGCGGCCTACATCAAAGTGGTCATCCTCACCTCCACCATGATCAACGAGGACCAGTCCAACGAGAACAACCAAAAGCTTGTCGCCTACAATGATTTTCTCCGCACGCTGGCCAAAGAAAAGAACTGCCTCCTCGCGGATCTCAACGCCGACATGCAGGCCGGACTGGCCAAGCTCGGAGCCGAACGGAAGGACAAATACTACACTTACGACGGCGTCCACATGGGCCCGCTTGGCAACGAAATGATGGCCACCGGCGTTCTCCGAGGGATGGGTCTCAACCCCGCCCAAATCGAAATCGCCCAAAAAAGCTGGGCGAAGTAGCAGGGCAATGCGGCCCCCCAATCATCGCTGAAAGACCCGCACCGCATTGATGAAAATGCTCCATCGAAAGCTTTGTCGGATTGTTTGTTCGATATTGGTCGCGTCGTCATTGACCAGCATCTCGTTCGCTGGGAAGGCGGATGAAGCCAGCGCGGCTTTTTTCAAGGACGAAAAAATCCCCCACCTCGAAATCACCCTGGAAGCGCCCGCAGATGGCGTCAGCCCTTTCGCCGCGCTGTCTAAATCGCCGCGCAAATACGTCAAGGCAACGCTCACCGAGGGCGGCAAAGTTTATCCGGATGTCGGCGTTCATCTGCGGGGTGGGGCCAGCTTTCGCAAGATAGACGCAAAGGCCGGGCTCACCTTCAACATGAGCAAATTTGCCCCGGAGAAAACCTTTCACGGCATGGACAAATTTCACCTGTGCAACTCCGTGCAGGACTCCTCCTACCTCTGCGAATTGCTCGGCAGCGAATTGTTCCTTGCGGCAGGCGTTCCGGTTGCCCGGATTCATCACGTCACCGTGAGCATCAACGGCCAGATGCGCGGCCTCTATTATTTGAAAGAGGGCTACGACAAATATTTTTTGAAGCGCCATTTCAAAAACGCCGACGGCAACTTCTATGACGGCGGATTCCTCCACGATGTGAATATGGGCCTCACGCTGGTGCGCACCAAGGCCGACGTGAAAAACTGGAACGACCTCCGTGCGCTGAACGCCGCCGCGCGCGAAAAGGATTTGGAACAACGTTTCCTCAAGTTCGAAAAGCTCCTCGACATGGATGCGTTCATCAGCGCCGCCGTCGTCTCCGCCATCATCTGGGACTGGGACGGCTATATGTTTAACGCAAACAACTACCGGCTCTATCACCACCCGGAACTGGACAAAGTCACCTTCATCCCCTCGGGCTTCGATCAAATCTTTGGCAACTCCGGCAACCTGCTCAACCGCACCATCGGCCCGCCCACGCATGGTCTTGTCGCCCGCGCCGTCTTCCAGACTCCCGAGGGACGCGCGCGATATTTCAAGCGCATGGCGGAGATCAACAAAACGATGATGGCCCCCGAGAAATGGAACAAACGCATTGATGAACTCGCCGCCCGCATCGAACAGGAACTCACCAAAGTGGACCCCAAAGCCGGAGCCGATTACGCGGGCCAGATCAAACGCATCCGCGAGTTTTTCGCAGACCGGCAAAAAGGCATCGAGCAACAACTCGAAACCGCGAAGTAGCTGAAGCCGTCCCAAACGGCGCGAGATGTGCTAAGTCAGGCGCAGGGGACAGATTGCATCTTTGCTTTGGGGAGCAGGGATGGATTTGCATCAATGAATCTGGAGAGCGTCATCCCTGAGTTTGCGCTCGCCATGAAGGGGGAGAATGAGGGACGCTGTGCAGGCACAGGCGATAAACACTTTTCACCCACGAATGGCGCGCGAAAACGAGTGGCATGAGTCTTATCCCCTTGTTGCCTGCGTCGGTCAGGATACATCAACACACTTCACGCCCTCAGGAAAACAACCTCTTCCATGCTAAATGCAAATAATCTGTCTTCCCTACTTCCTATCTGGGGGAAGTTCATTTAAAAAACTTGCACGACAATAGACGCAACTTATAAGAATAAAATATGGCATAAAAAGAGCCGCCCAAGTAACAACAAAATTCACTCACAGAACAATCCAAACAGTCTCCCAAAAGTCATCAGTAACATCCTCAACTAAAAAAGGATTCATCTCATGAAAAATAAAATCACCCAGTTCGGAACCATCATTTTCACATTAGCACTCGCCTGCCTTGCAGGTCATAAGGCGCAGGCATCGAATATCATCACCACGCCATACAACGGTGCGGATCTGCTATGGCTGACAACGGCGAACAATGCGTCGCCGAATTCAAACTCTCCCGGAGGAATATCAACACCGGGGGCTGGCACGCAGGCCAATCCCGCTGGTGTGAATTATCTGATTCAGGACGGTGACGGAGGACCTGTGGCGATGTTTGACGCCAATCCCACCGCTGGAACTTGGGGGCCGGGCGACGGCAACGGCAAGTTTTTCTCCGGCGGAATGAACAACCCGACTTCTGTGCCGATGGGTTCACTGAGCGGATCCGCCAACCCCACCCAGACGTCCGGTTGGAAATGGTTTGATGCACATTTCACCGACCGCGTTGTGATATCTCATTTCGTCCTGCGCACTGCCGACCATGCTTTTGATAGAACGCCCGACCAGTTCCAACTCCGCGGTTCCAATGATGGTGGATCCACATGGGATGTGATTTTTCGATACGACAATAATGCGTCTAATGGTTCAAACAATCCTTGGGGAACAGTGAGCGGTTCTACTCCCGTTAATTTCACTGCCGTGCAGTTTGATGGTTCCGGTGCGGACTTTGCCACACCTGCTGCTTACAATGAAGTCCGGATGGAAATTTTCTCCGTAACTCAAGGCGACGGCGCTGGCATCACTGAATTGCAACTGGCCGGCACGGCGGTTCCTGAGCCGGGCACTGCGGTTTCGCTGCTCGGCGGCCTCGGAATGCTGGTCGGCCTGCGTCGCCGCAGGGCCTAATAAGAAGGGTCTTCCTCACTATCAGAAAAAATTCAGGCAGGACGCTGCAAGGCGTCCCGCCTTTTCTGTGTCTGGAAATATCGCTGCAATTGATACTATCTATAGTCACACGGCCAAATCAATCTGATAGTCGTTGTGCATAAGTAATCACTATCTGCCACGTGGGAAGTAGGGACAGACAGATTTGCATTCCCCCGACCAACTCGCCCGCCTCGGAAACGACCGTGCTCCGGTCATAGTGTTGGGTGATGAGGAAAGAGGGGGAATTATACCACATTCCACAAACAAGCTGACAAAGTATTGGAAAAGAGATAAAAGGGAGGGATGGGAGGAAACACACTTAAACTGGGCAGGCCGGATGCGGCTGCACGAATTGATGAACGCTATGCGAGGGAGCCGGATGGATGGC
>CANJNZ010000067.1 GCA_947476045.1 Chthoniobacteraceae bacterium | reverse complement strand
CTCATTCACGGCCTGCCCGAAGCCTTACAAAAACTCATCTGCGATGCCGCGACGGACATCGTCACCTTCGGCATCCCGCTCCTCGTCTTTTTTGTAAAGCAGACGAACGTCACCGGCAACGGCACCCCAGATGCCCCCTACCAAAAACCGAACCCGGACGACATCACGACGAACAAAGTCTTCACGCCAAAGCTCCCGATCCTTATCGCGGCGCTCATCACCTGCACCGCCCTCACCGGCTGCACGACGTGGACCAACCCGCCCGAGCGCCAAGCCGCAGTCTCCGCGCTGACCAAGAGCGCAACCCGGATCATCGGCAACATCGCCGTCGGGCAACTCAAGGCGCTCGTCTCCGCTGAGCTGAACGACACCGACTACGCCCACGCCGCCGCAGACGCCGCGTGGAGGTCCGTGGACGCCCGCGATATCGCCGAGCTGATCAACACAGCCACCGGCAACAAAGCCCCGGCCCTCGCCGCCGCCGCCAGCAACATCGCCTACGACTCCCTCGCCAACGGAGCAACGAAGTCCTCGACCTTCGACGCCATCGCCAGCGCAATCAGCGCAGCCGCCTTCGCGCAAAAGTAATCCCACGGCGATGAAGACGAGCATCCGCCGAAAGATCGTCCGCAAAATCCAGCGCCAAGTGGGTGCATCACCCACCGGCAACCTCGATGCCGACACCCTCGACCGCATCCGCCTCGCGCTCGATGTCACCGCCAAGTTCTTTCACCAGCTCGGCATCACCGACAAAAAGCCATGACCACCGCCCGCGAAGTCTGCCAACAGATCCAAGCCATCCTCGGCATGATGGAGCCGCGAGGCTTGCCCGGCACCCGCACCCGCGCCCTGGTCGAACAACTCTTCGCCCTCCCGCCCGATGCTGCATGGCCGCCCGCTGGGCCCGCGCCGGTCCTCACAGCGCCCGAATTTTTCTGCCCACCCGCCCCCGCAAAAAACCTCGCCGAAATCCGCCAGCGCGTCCTGTGGTTCGCATACCATTTCGCCGGGCTCACGGAAATGGTGAACAACGAAAAGTGGAATGACGAAGCCAAAACCGCCGAGCTGCGCCGCGACATGACCGCCGCCGGATGGCAACCCGGCTGGAGCTACTGCGCCGCATTTTGCGAAGCCGCATGGCGCTTCGCCTACGCCGGACGCCACGAGCTGCCACGCATCGCCGAAATCCTCACACCCGGCGCCGTGCAGAGTTTCCAAAACGCCCGCGCCACCGGCCTCACCAGCGACGAGCCAAGCGTCGGCTCCATCGCCATCTGGCAACACGGCCAAAGCTGGCAAGGTCACGCCGGAATCCCGGTGGGCGAAACACCCACCGGCCTCATCACCATCGAGGGCAACACCGGCCCCACCCCCGGCACCATCCGCGAAGCCGCCGGCCACGGCGACGGCATCTTCCGCAAAACGAGAAACACCGTGAAGCCCGGACAAAAAATCACCGGCAGCGATCTCATCCTCCTCGGCTTCATTCCGATTTTCGAGTCCGCATGAAAAACCGAATCGGTTCGAATCGGTAGCAACTCGGTAGATCGTCCCGGGCGATGCTTGCTACACTTTTGCTACGCCAAAAAACAAAGCCTTGGAAACGCGATGAAACCTAGACACTACGAGGGTTCGAATCCCTCCCCATCCGCCACTCGATATTGAAGGCACAGGGCTAATGCGCGGCTTTTTGGCGAAGGACGGCGAGGGCTTCGATTTCGGCGGTTTGGGGGAACATGTCGAGCGGGGTGACGCTTTCCAAAGTGTAGTGCGGCGCAAGGAGGGCGAGGTCGCGGGCCATGGTGGAGGGGTTGCAGGAAATGTAGAGGATGTCGGCGGGCAGCGCGGCGAGGATGGTGCCGATGACGCCGGTGTCGAGGCCGAGCGCGGGCGGATCGAGGAGGAGGGTGGTGCGGGAGAGATCGTGGCCGGCGAGCGCAGTGCCGAGGTGAATGGCGACGTCGCCAGTGAGGTAGGTTTCGTTTTCGAGTGCGACGCGGCGGGCGTGGGTGGTGGCGTGCTCGTTTTCCTCGATGCCGGTGACGCGGGGGTAGCTCGGCGCGAGGGCGTGGGCGAAAAAGCCTGCGCCGCAATAGGCATCAATGAGGTGGGTGTGGCCGGGCGCAGCTTCACGCTGGACGAGGGCGAGGAGTTCGGCGGCGACGAGGTCGTTGGTCTGCGAAAAGTAGGTGCCGGTGGTGCCGCCTGTGAGGGTGTAGTCGCCGTCGTGGAGCGGGCGCTGGCGGATGCCGTGCAGGGCTTCGTTGACGGCGGGTTGTGCGATTTCGCAATGCGTAATGGGGACGAGGGCGTGTGAGCCGTGGGCGTAGAAACCGGCGATGCCGTTTTCGATGTGGACACGGATGCGGTTACGGAAGTGATATGGAGCGGGCGAGGGGACGATGGGGCGCATCGGGACGGTGTCGAATTTCCCGACGCGGCGGAGGGTCTGCTCGACCTGGCGATGTTTGATTTCGAGCTGCTGCTCGTAGGCGATGTGCTGATAGGAGCAGCCGCCGCATTTACCAAAGTAGGCGCACGGTGGGGCGATGCGGTGCGGGGATGGCGTGAGGATTTCGAGGAGCTGAGTCTCGGCGAATTTTTTCTTGTCGCGGATGATGCGGGCGCGGACGACGTCGCCGGGCGCGGTGAAGGGGACGAAGAAAACTTTGCCGTCGAGACGCGCGACGCCGTTGCCGCCGAAGGCGATGTCGGTGATGTGAAGAATGAGGTTCATTTGGAAAAGCAAAGAGGCTTCCGCCTGCAGGACGGAAGCCTCTTTGCGAAAAATTCGCGGTGCTCTTAGAAGCCGGACGGGACGCTATTGTAACCCTTGCGCGATTCCCAGCCCAGTTCAGGAACGTATTCGGTGTAGCCGCTGTGAATCCATGGGATGTTGGATTTCATAGGCTGACGGAAAGAGCCGCGGTGGGTTGGAAATGGGAAGGTGAGGAATTCGTAGATACCTGCGCCAATGCGGACGATGGAGCGGCCAGTGCCTTTTACGATGCCTGTGCTGAAGGCGGCGGCGTTGCCCTGACGTTCGTTGATTTTCATCATGGTGTCAGGAAGCTCCAGAACGCCGAACACGATGTTGCTGAGACCACGACCGAGTTTGCTGGTGGGACCCTGATCATTCATGGGTGGGTCCTGAATGTCTGCAAAGGCAGAACCTGCAAGTGTCACGGTAACCAAGGCGAGGAGAAGTTTTTTCATGTAGTTGTGTGGAAACAGATTTTGGGCCGCTTGGCAAATGGGTTTTTAGTTAGAACCAGCTTTTTATGACATCCCACCAGTGGTGGAGCATGGTCCAAAGATACGAGCCGAAGTATATCCAAAGTCCGAGATAGGCCCATGAGAGGATACCGAGGATGTAGCCGATGATCACCATGATGCCGTCGCGGCAGAGCATCCCGACGATGAGAAAGATGATGGAGAGGGCGGGGGGGCCGTTGGTGAGAGGGATGGGGAGGGGGAGTGCGAGAAAAAATCCGCCGGAGACGATGGCGAGGCCGATGAGGCTGGTGTTGAGCGGGCCGCTTACAAACCATTTGTGACGCGGCTTCGTCCATTTTTCCAAGCGCTCCATGAGGCGTGCGATGAAAGGGACGACTCTTTCGAGCGTGGAAAACTGGAGGGTGGTCTTCATCACGAAATTTGGAAGCCACGGGCGCCGCCGAAGCATGAACGCCCAACCGATCAGTCCGATGGCGATGCCGAAAGGAACGGACAGACCGGGGATATTTGGAATCGGGAAGGGTGCTGCGAGAAAAAGGACGAGCAGCGCCCAGCCGCGCTCTTTGAGGTGCGAGGCGATTTGTTCTAGCGACATCGCCTTCCCCTCCGCCGCCGGTAGCAAACTCCGCAGTTCAGCGCTGATAGGATCGAGCATTTCCTCTGCTGGAGTTGGATGATGGATCGGCTCGGTCATGCTTTGCTTTGAGATTTGTCGGCTTCGGCCACGCGGTTTCTCCACCAGCCGTAAACAAACAGCAACACTGCCAAGAACCATGGCAGATATTTAATTATCGCCCCCGCTACGGGGCTGGCTTGCAAAAGGATTTCCTCAAGATGCGCTTCATGGCCTTCCGCAGGCAGCGGCAGTCCCATCCACTGCATCACCTTCCTGTCCTGAAAAATGATCGTCGCCGCCACATGGCCGAGCACACCGCCACCCAGCCAGATAATCCACTTGAGGCGCTCCATCAGTTTGGAGATGAGCTGGCTTCCCCACACCACGAGCGGGATGGAAAATAGCAGTCCGAAAATGACGAGCCCGGTGTGCAGTTTCCGTGTGATTGGGTCGGCTGCGATGTTCGCAATGGCCACCACGTTATCGAAGCTCATCGTGATGTCCGCGACGATGATCATCCCCACAGCCGCACGCAGCGTGACTGCCTTTGCAGCCTTCGTTTCAGTGGAGCCACCCTCCGCGGCTTCGTGCACAGCATCCTCCTGTGGCCTGACAAGCTTTGCCGCGATCCACAGCAGCGCCAGTCCACCTGCGAGCTGTAGAAAAGGAACAGCAAGCAGGTATGCGATTAGGATTACAAAAATCACGCGCAGCACCACAGCGCCGGCTGCCCCAAAGATTCGCCCGAAAAACTGCTGCTTTTTCGGTAGGGAGCGTGTTGCAAGCGCGATGATCAGGGCATTGTCTCCAGCCAAAAGTAGATCGGCAAAGATCAACTTAAAGAGTCTGCTCAGTGTCTCTGGTTCAAAAATAGTCATTGGCTGTTTTTATCCTGAAATGATTTGCGAATGCAGCGAACAGGAATGCACTCGCTGAAGATATTGCTTACTCGAAATCGTAAATCACCGCGCGGGCGCAGTTCGGTTTGAAGATTTTTTCCACGAATTCGATGTGCAGCGGATGCACTTGATACTCGTCCTGCGCCTGCTTGTTGTCGAAGACGAGATTGAGCGCGACCTGGTAGCTTTGCTCCACGACCGGGCGCGGACTGGTCACCATCCTGCCTACGTGAAAGAAGCGCACGCCCGGGATGGGGTGCAGGTATTTTTCCACTCCCGCGAGCAGGATGTCAGCGGAATTTTCGATTTCGGGTTTGGTCCAAAAGATGACGACGTGGCTGAACATAGGGCGCGGTGCTTATGCAACGTGAGCGCTGCGTGCAAGCATCACCGCTTGAGCTTCGCGAGATTCTCGCTCACTTTGGCGGCATCATGAAACGTTTCGCGCACATCGCACTTGCTCTCGCTCTCACATTTGGCGCTCACGCCGCCATCCAGCGCGATCCTGCCGACTTACTGAATGCGAGCCGTGAAGCATTTGAAAGTCGCGACTACGACAAGGCGTCCAAACTCCTCAGCGATGCGATTCAGGGAAACCCGAAGCTCACGCCCGCCTACATCCTCCGCGGTCTTGCTTACGCGGCAAAAGATCGCCTCGACGACGCACTCGCAGATTTCAGCAAGGCCATCTCTCTCACGCCGACTGACGAGCGTCCGTTCATTCTACGCGCCGCAGTTTTCCAGCAAAAGAAGGACTACGACAAAGCCATCGCCGACTACACGCAGGCGCTCAACCGCAAGCCCGACGCCGTCGATCTCATGCTCGATCGCGGCCTCTGCTACGCGTCGAAAGAAGACGACGACAAGGCTCTCGAAGACTTCAATCGCGCCGTCCAGAGCGAACCGAAAAACACCCGTGCATTGCAATTGCGCGGCAGCGCCTACTCGCAAAAAGGGAACGGCGAAAAAGCGCTCGCCGATTTCAGCGAAGCCATCGCCACGAATGCCAACGACCCGGTGACCTACCTCTTCCGCTCCCAGCATTACCTCGTGGACAATCAGCCCGAAAAAGGACTCGCCGATCTCGAGGAAGTCATGCGCCGCGCCCCCGATTACAGCGGTGCCGCAAACGACTACGCGTGGACGCTCGCGACCAATCCCAAGGACTCCGTCCGCGACGGACACAAAGCCGTCGAGTATGCAAAGAAAGCCTGCCACGGCACCGACTACAAATACGCGCCCTCGCTCGACACCCTCGCTGCCGCCCACGCCGAAGCCGGCGAGTGGGACGACGCCGTGAAGTGGCAAACGGAAGCCGCCACGCTCGCCGAGAAAACTCACCCCGACGACGTGAAAGGCATGAAAGAGCGCCTCGCACTTTTCAAAGAAAAGAAAGCATTCCGCGAAATCCCCAAGCGCGAGAAAAAGGAAAAGAAGTAAAGCCGCCGCGAGCACAGCAGGCTGCGATTTTTTCAAAGACAGCCTCCACTCCGCGCTTCACGCACGCCACACCACACCACTCCACTTTAGAAATGCCACGCGTCTATTTAAAAACTTACGGCTGCCAGATGAACGAGCGCGACACCGAGCAAGTCGCACGCGACCTCACCGCGCGCGGCTACCTCCTCGCCGAGAGCGAGCGCGATGCCGACATTATCCTCATCAACACCTGCTCCGTCCGCGACATGGCCGAGCAAAAAGCCCTCGGCAAAATGGGCATGATGAGCCGCCTCCGCCAAAACAAACCCGAGATGCTCTTCGGCTTCCTCGGCTGCATGGCGCAAAGCCGCGGCGCGGAGTTGGTGCGCGACATGGCGCATGTGGACCTCGTCGTCGGCACACAGAAATTTCACCGCGTCGCCGACCACGTGGACGTGCTTTGGAAAAAGAAACTCCAACTCCGCGAAAACCTCATGGACGACGCCCGCTTCAGCATCGTGGACGTGGACGAAGAACCCGGCAGCCAGGACACCATTCGCGACCACACCCTCAGCGAGCGCCAAGTCACCGCCTTCGTCAGCATCATGCAAGGGTGCGACATGCACTGCACCTTCTGCATCGTCCCCAGCACACGCGGCAGCGAACGCTCCCGCCCCATCGCCAGCATCGTGGACGAAGTCACCAAGCTCACCGCACAAGGCGTCCGCGAAGTCACCCTCCTCGGCCAAATCGTCAACCAATACGGACGCCTCGAATTTCCCAAAGTGGACGGCCACTCCCCCTTCGTGCAACTCCTCCGCGCCCTCCACGAAATCCCCGCCCTCCGCCGCCTCCGCTTCACCTCCCCGCATCCCATCGGCTTCCGCGCAGACCTCATCGAATGCTACGCATCACTCCCCAAATTGATGCCCCACGTCCACCTCCCCCTGCAAAGCGGCAGTGACCCCATCCTCCGCGCCATGCACCGCGGCTACACAGCCGAAAAATTCATCCGGCTCACTGAATCCATCCGCGCCGCGCGCCCCGACGTCGCCCTCACCACCGACATCATCTGCGGATTCCCCGGCGAGACCGACGCCGACCACGCCGCCACCCTCGACCTCATCCGCCGCGTCCACTTCGACAACGCCTTCATCTTCAAATACAGCCCCCGCCGCGACACCCCCGCCGCCACCATGACCGCGCAGCTCCCCGACGACGTCAAAGAACAGCGCAACAGCGAAACCCTCGAACTCATCAACACCCAAGCCCGCGAGCGCAGCGAACGCCTCGTCGGCCAGCGCGTCGAAATCCTCTGCGAAGGCCCCAGCAAAACCAACCCCGACCGCCTCATGGGCCGTTCCCCCGGCAACAAAATCGTCCTCATCGAAGGCGACACCCGCCACATCGGCGAAATCTTCGACGTCCAAATCGAGCGCAGCACCGGCTTCACCCTCTACGGCACCCCCGCCGTGCTCTAAAGCAAACGCACCTCGCACAAAGACGCAAAGGCGCAAATCGACGCCGGCCAAAAGCGCATGGTTCGAGCCCAAGCTCCGTAGCGGCATCTTCATTCATACATTTTAGAACGCATATAATCTGTCACAAGTCATGGGCCAAGCGGTAGCAGCCCCGTCACAATCGGCAGTATGATTTGCCTGGAACATACGCCGCAATACAACGAAGGCGGTCGCTTAAATCACGTCTGTCTGTCGGTTCATTTTTCGAATCAGATTCGCAAAGATAAAAAGTAAAACCTTTCCGCTCGACAGAAAACTCCAGATTCTCTTACGTCGAAATCTAAATACACCCCTTACAATGTATGCCTACCCTCATCCAACAACGCCTGTCCGTTTGTGGTAGAGAAAAATGTTAACTGAATGGCGACGTTAAGAAAATATCGTGAGGGTGGCTACTACATCATACGCGGCTATCCAGTGCGCTGTGGTCTGCGCGACGAGGATATGTTCCATACTACGATACAAGTGCTTCCGCGTGCGGAGTCATTTTTCGAAGTCGCAGAGTATCGCGACGGCGCACAAATCGAGCGCGAAGTATTCTACGCTCTTCTTCTCGATGGTGACTTATCGAGTCCGGCTATCGAGCGAACGAAACCTACCGTGCAGAACATCCCGTCCGAGACGCTCTATGTCGCCGAGGGTCTTGCGGATTCTGAAAATGTCAGGATGTTCATGCGCGGGCCACAGGTTCAGGCTTGTAGGTATCTCCTAGATTATTACCGCGCCTTTCGAGAGCTTCGGCCAGCGAATCCTGATCCTAGTCTTGCAGCATACGTTTGCTTGGCGCGTCATCTCCGACAAGCTGCCCATGATCGTGAGCAGCAACGCAAATTCAGCTAGGAAAATAGGTAAGGAAATAGAGGAGCAGGGGTCGGACAGATTGGTCAAGGGACAGACAGATAATGCTCCTTCTTCACGACACGAGGGGATTCCAAACTCTGGCGAAACCCTGCTCGGCAAAGTCCTACTCATTGGATTTGGCGAATTCGGTGACGCCGTGGAGAAGCAGTGTCATGGCCAGTCACAGGTCTATGATTCGGCGGAAGGTAAAACGAGTTGCCGCACGCTCTTTGCGCCTCCGCGTCTTTGCGCGAAAACAAAACATCGCACCTGTGCTTGGCGTTTGGCGTGCGATGAGCTACGAGGCTGCCATGCATTCACTGCTCCGTCTGCTTTTCCTCGCTGGTGCCGCGTTCATTTTCTCCTCCTGCGCCCGCTCGCTGCCAAAATACGAAAAGCCCATCGCTCGCGCGCAGTTCCAGAGTGTGCGCACGACGGCTTACACGCACAGCGAGGACGATCATCTCTGCCACGGCTGCCGCACGGCGCTCGGCACGACGTTGCGCTACGGGAAAATCCGTAGTGCCGCCGCTGATTGGTCGCGCTGGCCTGCGGGGACGGTGTTTCGCATCCTCGATACGGGGGAGGTGTGCGAGGTGGATGACATCGGCTGGGCGCTTGCGGGCCGCAATACGATTGACCTCTACAAGCCGACGCGCGCGGCGATGAATGCATGGGGCGTCCGCACGGTGAATATCGAAATTCTCCAATGGGGCGACGACGCCAGCAGCCTCTCGATCCTCAGCAAGCGGATGAAGCACCGCCACGTCCGGCGCATGGCGAACGACCTGGAAAAGAGAATCGCCAGCGGCGCGCAAAATCCCGAGATGATGGTGGCGCAAGTGCCGGAGGTTCCCAGCAGCCCGGATTTGCGCCCCTTTCGCAAGCCCGCACGTAGGCTGTGATTTCAGCGTTGTCTAGTTGCGCGCTCGTGAGCTAAAGGCACGAATCTTCACTCAACCATGAACAAACTCGCCTCATCCATCATCCCTACCACGCTGTTGACGCTCGCGCTTTTCGCCGCGCTGAATCCTGCCGCTCCGGTCGCACGCGCCGAGGAACGCGAGGAGAAAGAAGGCGAACACCACAAGGAACGGGAGCATGGCCGCCGTGGTGAGCACAAGGAGCGCAAAGGGGGCGGGGAGGAGAAGGAAGATGATGATGTGATCGAGCGGGTGATGAAAGTTTGCTGCAAAGCGCCGAAGGGAACGCCGAATTTGTCGCAGAAAGTCGTGGACGGCATCGCGACGGAGGAGGAAACGAAAAAGCTGATCGCCTCTTACCGCACGCTCAAAGGCACCAAGCCGCCCAAGGGCGAACTGGCGGAATGGAATCAGCGTGTGGGCGAACTCATGGAGGCGATGGATTCGCTGGAGAAAAAGGAGAAGGGTGCCGCCGATAAGTTTGAGAGCACGAACGCCTGCAAATCCTGCCACACCGCGCACCGCTCGAAGGACTAGGCGGAATATTTTGGCTATTTTAACCGCGAAGGGCGCGACGGAACAAAGTGCGGGAATGGTGCCGGTGGCGGGACTCGAACCCGCACGGAGGTTGCCCTCCAAAGGATTTTAAGTCCTTTGTGTCTGCCATTTCACCACACCGGCCACGGACACACGCTATGCGAGGCGCGCGGGTTTATGCAAAAGGTTTGAAGAATATGGCGCTGAATTTGCGCGGTTGCTGCAAATGCCGATGTCCAATTTCGATCACGTAAAGTAAGTATCCTCGTGCGAGTAGGGTGGGGCGCAGCAGCAGAGGAAGCGCAGGGTTTCGCGGGCAGTGATGGTGTGCCATGCGCCGGCCGGGATGAGGATCGCATCGCGGGGGCCGACGGTGCGTGTCTCGCCGTTGATTTCCATTTCACCGCTGCCGCTGAGGATGAAATAAAACTCCTCGGCGAGCCGGTGATAATGGCGCTGTGTCGCCGTGCCTGAGGGGACTTGCGCTTCGGCGAGGCTTTGGTTTTCGACGGGCGCGTTGGTGCGGTCGAGGATGCTGCGGATGGTGGAGCCGTCCTTTGTGGTGAAAGGTTTTTGGTCGGCGAGATTGAGCACGGTCATGTGCGTGACGCTGCATGATATCCGAGGTGAAGGGCAAGCCGTGGTGCTTGCTTTGGCGTTGCTACGCAGGCGAGTCGTTGGCTATCTCTGCCGTCCTATGAAAAACTGGACGCTTCTCCTTGCCATCGCCGTCACTTTTACCGCAAGCGCTTTTGCGGATGAACCGAAGCCCGACATCGGCCCCGCACCCACGGAGGCGGAGACCAAGGCCATTGGGGAACTCGGCAAACTCGGTGTGGATGTCCGCCCTGTCGCTGCGAGCTACAACTGGCAGACTGTGCTCGTCCGTCTCGGCAAGGAAAAGCCGGACGCGAAAATCTTCGCAGCGCTCAAGGACGTGACGAATGCTCAAGAGATCAATCTCGCCGATGTGCAACTCGCCGATGCCGACCTCGTGCAAATCTCCGGACTGAAAAACTTGCGTGTGTTGCATCTCGAAAAGACGCCCGTTACCGATGCGGGCCTCGCGCATTTGAAAGGGCTGGGCAGCCTCACCTATCTCAACATCTACGGCACTGCCGTGACGGATGCGGGGCTTTCCCAACTCAAAGGTCTCACGAATTTGAAATCGCTCTACGTTTTCGAGACAAAGATAACAGACGCCGGCATCGCCGCGTTGAAGGAAGCGCTGCCGAAGTTGAACATCGTCAAAGGCGTCTCCGCCGAGGAACTCGCCAAGGTCATCGCGAAGGTCGAGGAAAAGAAACCCACCGCACCCGCAGCAACGCCAGCCGCCGCACCGAAGCCGGAAAACAAAGCAGTGGAAGCGGAGATCGCCGAGGCGCAGAAAAAACTCGATGCGCTCAATGCCGAAATCGCCAAGCGTCGTGAAGCCCGTGCGAAAACCAAGCAAGGCTCACCGGAATACTCCGCTGCGGACAAGCTGGTGCAGGACATCAAGTCCGACATCGCAAAGGCCACCGCAGCCGTCGAGGCCGCGAAGGCGAAGCTCAAGTAGTAGGGCAAAAACTACTGCACGGGATGCAGCACGACGCGACGCAGGTCCATCACTGCGGCACCCGGTTTTGTCTGTGGCTTCACGGCAAGTGTGGATTTTCCGGCGGGTAGCTCGACGGTGCCGATGGTGCGCAGGATCATGTTTTGAAAGTGCCCGGTGTCTTGAACGATGAACTTCAGCGTGGTGCCGCCGACTTCCACTGCGACCTCCGCGCCGCCGCTGCCTTTGCCGCAGCCTTGTTGCACTTCCACTTCGTATTTCCCTGCGGTCTTCACATCGAATTCCCAATCCGCCCAGTCCTCCGCCTTCACCCAAAAGCCGAGAACGTTTTTGAATGGCGGGTCTTCGTAGCGCATCGTCTTGGCGTGAACGCGCGCGTCTTTTGCATGGAGACGGATGTCGCCGCTCGCTGGAGTCACACGGGCCTTACGTCCATCCGTGACGGTGTTCATCGCATGACGCCATTCGTTCCACTTCGCGGCGGTGGTCGCGGCGGTGGCCTCGGGTTTTAAAAGCGACGCGTCCATGTCTTCGTAGAGCGTTTTGTGGAGAGCGGGATTGAAGTCGGGATTCGGCTCCATCCCCTGTGCGCCGACGCTCGCACGCCACGCTTTGAGTTTTCCCTGCATCGAAGAGACGCGCTCTGGCTCTTGCGTGGCGAGGTCGGTGGTCTCGCCCGCGTCTTTCGACAAATCGAATAACTGAGCCCGTCCTGTCTCGTAGTCTTCGATCATTTTCCAGTCACCCTCGCGCATCGCACCCGCCGGCTTGCTGCCCTGATTCGTGTAGTGCGGGAAATGCCAAAACATCGTGCGGGCGCGCTGGTTTTCGCCGCGCAGGAGTTTGGTGAGCGATTCACCATCGAGCGGGCCGGTGGTTTTGCCGGGGTCAATGCCCGCTGCATCCATGAATGTCGGCATGAGGTCGGTGAGAACGACGGGCGCCTCGCAAACACTGCCCGCCTTCGTCACGCCGGGCCAGCGGACGATGAGCGGCTCGCGCAATCCGCCTTCGTAGAGGAAACCTTTGCCTGCGCGGAAAGGGGAGTTGTGTGTCGCCGGAGTGCCGGGTGCTTCGAGGACGTGGAGACCCCCGTTGTCGCTCGTGAAAACGAAAAGCGTGCGTTCGGTGAGGCCGAGCGATTCGACTTTCTGCATGAGCCTTCCTACGCAGTCGTCCAGCGTTTCAATCATCGCTGCATACGTTGCGTTAAAGGCATCTTTGTTCTTAGCCGTCAGTTCGGTTTTCGCGCCGAGTGGGATGTGCGGGGAGTTGTGCGGCACGTAGCAGAAAAAAGGGCGCGCTTTGTTTTCCTCGATGAACTTTTCCACCGCCGCCGTGATTTCGTATTCGCCTTTGCCGCCTTCGTCCGCGCTTGGCTTTGTGTTCATCTGCGGCATTACGACGGTATCAAAACCCTGTTCTTTTGGGCCGAAACCGTTTCCGCCGAGGTGCCACTTTCCAAAAATTCCCGTGGCGTAACCTGCGTCGTGCAGCAGCTCGGCGATGGTGACTTCCTCCAGCGGAAGTTGCCCTTCGATGCGCGGATGCAGCAGTTTCTGCGAAGGAGCATCGGGACGGCCCGGCAGAAAAGTGGTTAGATGAATCCGAGCGGGATGTTTGCCAGTCATCACCGCCGCGCGCGAAGGCGAGCAGATGGGCTGAGCGCAATAGGCGCTGCTGAAACGCATTCCCTCAGCGGCGAGTTTGTCGAGATTCGGCGTGCGATGTTCCTTGCGCCCGTAGCACGCGAGGTCGTTGACGCCGAGGTCGTCGGCGAAAATAAAAATGATGTTCGGTTTCTCCGCCGCGTGCAGCGTGAACGCGAGGAAGAGGAGCGAGAGGATGTAGCGCATCGCACAGCACTACCCGATGAGGCGAGCGCAGTGCCAGCTTCGTCAGCGTCCGCTGGTGCAATTGTAAGCGCCGTCTTTGCTCACTGTGACAACGGGGGGTCGATGATCTTTTTCAAACAACTCCCAGCCACGAGCGAGCTGCGCCCAAAATGCTTTGAGCCTGGGTTTCTCCTCCGATTTCTCAGCACGCCATGCTGACCAGTCCGGTGCATTCATTCGTGCGGGGAAAATGTGGACGCGCACCGGGCGTGTGCGGCTGTCCAGCGCAGCGAGATACGCTTCCTCGATGGCTGCATCGCCGAGAGGGAGGCAGCCGATGCTCACGCATTTTCCATGAATGAAAATATCCCCGCCTGGACGGTCATGATCACTGAGAATGCGGTCCGATGCGTTCGGGTAATTCAATCCTAGCGAGAGATGATAGAGTGACTTCGGGTTGAAACGATCCACTTCGTAAAAGCCCTCGGGAACCTGAGCGTCGCCCTGAAATCGCTTCGGTCCCGGCCCGCCGCTGTTCCTAGTCACAGCGAAGGTCGCGACGAGCTTCAGCGGTTCACCTGCTGCGCTGTTCGCCCACAGTTCCACGATACCCTCCCGCTTCATCGCGCGAAAGAAAACCTCCGCAGCCGGATATTTTACGCCAGCTTTTTCAAAACGCGCACGCAGCGATGCATCACAACGTTTTCGTGCCGCCGCAACGCGGTCTTCGTCGTCGGATTTTGCAGTCAGTTTCATGGTCAGAAAAATCGCTGCGAGCACGACCAGAGCACACAGTGTGTTCTTGGTGCGGTTGAGAAAGTTGAGGCAGGAGGTGCTCACGCTTTGCGATCTACCTTGCGTTCACGCCAGTTGCGAAACCAAAACAGCAGCATGACACCCATGCGCTACCGCCGCTTTGGCCGCACCGAATTGCAGATGCCCGTCTTTTCCTGCGGAGGAATGCGCTACCAGCAGTCGTGGGACGATCTCGCGCCCGAGGCCATCGAGGAAAAAGGGCAGCGGAATCTCGAGGCCACGATTCTTCGCGCACTGGAGCTGGGCATCAATCACATCGAAACCGCACGCGGCTATGGAACGAGCGAAATGCAACTCGGATGGATTCTTCCTCGTCTGCCGCGCGAGAAAATGATCGTGCAGACGAAAGTCGCGCCCTGCGCCAGCGCGAAGGAGTTTCGCGAGACTTTCGAGCAATCCATGCGGATTCTGAAACTGGAGCACGTGGAGTTGCTCTCGCTGCACGGAATCAATAACGCAGAGTTTCTCGACTGGTCGCTGTGTAAAGGCGGGTGTCTCGACGAAGCGCGGAAGCTCCAGCGCGAAGGTCGCTGCCGCTTCATCGGATTCAGCACCCACGCGACTACGGATATTATTTTAAAAGCCATCGAGAGCGACGGGTTCGATTACGTGAATCTGCATTGGTATTTCGTGAATGAACTGAACTGGCCCGCAGTGGTCGCAGCGCGGAAGCACGACATGGGTGTCTTCATCATTTCGCCGAGCGACAAAGGGGGGAAACTTTATGCACCGCCGGCGCGCCTCCGCGAATTGTGCGCGCCGCTTTCGCCCATCCAGTGGAACAATTTGTGGTGCCTCGCGCATCCGGAAATCCACACGCTCTCCATCGGTGCGGCCAATCCCGGTGATTTTGATGAACACGTCGCAGCGCTAGAGCACTACGACCGCGCGGCGGAAATCACCGCGCCCATCGAAACCCGTCTGCGCGTTGAGATGGAGCGAGTCCTCGGCACCGACTGGTGTGCCCGCTGGCCGGATGGACTGCCGACTTATCTGGATGTCCCGGGACAGATCAACGTTCAGGAAATTGTGCGCCTATTCACCTACGCACGCGGTCTGGGTCTCGTGGATTGGGGCAAGATGCGCTACAATCTCCTCGGCGGGCCGGGCGCTCATTGGTTCCCAGGTGAAAAGGCGAAGACATTCACCGATGCCGAGATTGCAGGGGCGTGCGCTGGCTCGCCTTTCGCACAACAAATCCCGGCCATTTTGCGCGAAGCCCACGCGCTGCTTGATGACGCACCTAAAAAGCGGTTGAGCGAAGGAGGTTGATTTGAGTGGGCCGACGGCCATGGGACCTTTTACCAGTTTTTCAACCACTTGGCTTGTTCGGCCTCTCTTTCTGCGGGTGCTGCTGGCATCACAGTGATTTTATTGCCGACAGTGGACCAGATGTCGAATGCGGCAGTATTGAAGCCGGGTAAATTATCGCCGGTTTTCCGTGTTGTTCCCGCAGTTCCGGCTTTGATCGCTTTTTGGTAAATCTGCTCCTCGCGCATTGCTGCGGTGGAATAGCCGTAGGGGTAGCCGAAGGGATCCCAGAAATAATACACCCGCGTGATTTTGTTTGTGGTGTCCCTGTCTGCCTTCAGCATCCGGGCGTCAAAATCCTTCAGGTAAACTTGCTCGCCGTCGTCAGGAATGCCGTCGGGTTCGGCGGAGAAACCGACTTTATCGCCCGTCAGTTGTTGGTAGAGATATTTCCCGGCGTTCGTGTATTCCGTGGAGAGGGGATTGAAGTGTTTCTTCGGGCTGAGCGTGTCTGTGTAGCCGGCGGTTCCGTCTGACTTTGTATCCTGAGGGTAGCCACCGGTCTCGGCTTTGTAATTTTGGCAGGCGAGTTTGAGCGTTTCTATCTCACTTGTGGCGCGGGTCATTGCGGACTTTCGATTTACATAGCCAGTGATAGCTACCACCAGACCAGCAAGGATCATGATGATCGCCATGACGACGACCATTTCGATGAGGGTGAAAGCCGCGTGTTTCTTTCGCATGGCAGGAAGTTAGAGAGTAGTTCGGATAGTGCTAATGAAAACTCGCTTATCCAGCCCCGGGGCCACCGTTTTGCATCCGCTTGATGATTTCGATGAGAGGCAGGAACAAGGCGATGACGATCGTGCCGACGATTACAGCAAGAACGACAATCATGATCGGCTCGAGCAGCGAGGTGAGGCTTTCGACGGCGTTGTCCACTTCGTCGTCATAGACTTCGGCGACTTTTAGCAACATTTCGGGGAGTTGTCCGGTTTCCTCGCCGACGTCCACCATCGAGATGACCATTGGTGGAAATACTCCGCAGGCTTCCAGTGGCGCGACGATGCTTTCGCCCTCCTTCACGGCGTCGTGAACTTTTGATATGGCGTCAGAAAGCACGATGTTCCCGGCCGTTTCCTTGGTGATATTGAGTGCCTGCAAAATCGGGACGCCGCTGGTGACGAGCGTGCCGAGTGTGCGCGAAAAACGGGAGATGGCGCCCTTTCTAAGGATGTCGCCAAAGATCGGCATCCTCAGTGCGAAACGATCGAGGCCGCTTTTGCCCTTGTCCGTATTTCGGAGAGCCCACCACCCTGCATAGAGCACTGCTGCGCCTACCAGTGTGTAGTAGAGATTAGGCGGGAACCACATGCTCTTGAGGAAGTCGCTCGTTGCCATCACTTTCAAAGTGAGCCACGGAAGTTGTGCGCCTTCACCAAGCATGTCTTCAAAAATTTTCGCGAACTTCGGCACGATGAACGTGAGAAGGAAGAACATGATGATCATCGCGATGCAGAGAACGACGACCGGATAGGTCATCGCGGACTTCACCTTGTTCTTAATTTTCTGCGCTTTTTCCTGAAACTCAGCGAGACGATTCAAAACCAGTTCCAATACGCCGCCAATTTCTCCGGCCTTTACCATCGAGACGTAGAGGCGGTTGAATATTTTCGGGTGCTGGCCCATGGATTCGCTGAAAGTGCTGCCGCCCTGCACGGAGTCGGCCATGCTGTTGATCGAGTCTTTCAAGACGAGATCCTTCTCCTGCTTGGCGAGCACGCTGAGGCCTTTGAGTAGCGGTAGTCCGGCGTCGATGAGCGTTGCCAGCTGGCGCGTGAAAATCATCAGCGTTTTGCTTTTCACTGTCGAACGCTGCATGAATCCCGGGCCCCTTTTTCCACCCGTGGTGGAAGGGACGATGGATTTGACCGTCTTGGCCTTGCCCTTTCCTTGTTTTGGGCCAAGTCCCTCGAGTTCGACGCTTGTTGGAAAATATCCCGACTGTCTGAGTTGGGAGACAACGGCGTTTTGGTCGCTGGCCTCGATGATGCCTCGAGATTCAGCACCGCGGGCGTCTAGGGCGATATATTCAAAGCGTGGCATACAAAATAGGTGGGAATGCGAAAGGAGCGTTGTGTTAGAGACGACTGTGAAAATTGTCCATATGGATTTGCATTTCCATAGCAAAATCGAGTGCTCACATCATCGTCACATTTCGAGGATTTTTTACCGGGGATTCGCAGTAAAGAAAAAGCCCGACTCCACGAAGGAGCCGGGCTTATGAAAATGCGATTGGTGTTTGTTTACTTGGCGGCGGCGTAATTTGCCTCGGCCTGCGCCCAGTTCACGACGGCCCACCACGCTTTCACGTAGTCGGGACGGCGGTTCTGGTAGTTGAGATAGTAGGCGTGCTCCCACACATCGAGGCCGAGCACCGGCTTGCCTTCGCAACCGGCGACGGCTTTGCCCATGAGCGGGTTGTCCTGATTGGCGGTGGAGCAAACCTCCAGCTTTCCACCATTCACCACGAGCCATGCCCAGCCTGAGCCAAAGCGACCCGCAGCAGCGGCAGCGAGTTTTTCCTGAAATGCCTCGAAGCTGCCGAACGTCGCATCAATCGCTGCGGCGAGTGTGCCGACGGGTTTGCCCTCGGCGGCGGATTTCATCAGCGACCAGAAGAACGTGTGGTTCACGTGTCCGCCCGCGTTGTTGCGCACGGGGCCGCGAATCGCGTCCGGCACGCTGGCGAGATCCTGAATCAATTCCAGCGCGGTCTTCGCGGCGAGCGCGGGCTGATCTTTCAGCGCGTTGTTGAGGTTGGTGACATAGGCATTGTGATGCTTGCCGTGGTGAATCTCCATTGTGCGCGCATCAATGTGCGGTTCGAGAGCGTTGGTTGCGTAAGGAAGTGCCGGTAGTTCGTGTGCCATAGTGTTGTGTTGGTTGTTTTAAAAGGGGCGCGAACTATCAGCGACGCATCCTCCCTTGGCAAGCGTGAGCAATTGTAAGAGCGTATCCGGTCTACAGCCCGGCGACCTCGTAGCCTTTGCGGTAGGTGCGCTTTATGAATTGGTTGGCGGCATCCACCTTCGTAAATTTCAGCGCAGCGGCGTCCCAATCCAGCGTTTGTTTGGGGAAACGCGTGGCGACGCAGCCGAGCAGAATCGCCTCGGTAAGCGGGCCGGCGTAGTCCCAGTTTGCATCGCAGGCTTTCCGGTTGCCGAGGATGGTTTCGATGAACTGGTGATAGTGATTGTCGCTTTTCACTTTCTCGAAGGTCTTATTCTCTGCAGCACCTCCGAGGCGTGGCTGTGAAACGTGCGGGAGAATCATCACGCCATCGGTGCCGAGGAAGATGCTGCCCTGACTTGGAAGCTCCTTTCCTTTTTCGCCTTTGACGATTCCAGCGGCGTCCTGAATTTCCTGCGGCGGGCGCTGGTCGCCGTCATACCACACGACACGGACGGTTTTTCCTTCGGTGAATGCTGTGCCGGGGAAAATGTAATCCACCGCCGCATCCGTGGCCCACGAGTGCTCGCTCGGCGCGGCTCCATCGTTGCGAACGCTCAGCGGTGCAGTGAGCGCGAGCGCTTTGAAGACGGGATCGTAAATGTGGCAGCCCATGTCGCCGAAAGTTCCGGTGCCGAAATCCAGACGCTTGCGCCAGTTGCTCGGATGATACCACTCGCCGCCGATGAAGGGCCGCATCGCTGAAACGCCAATCCATTTATCCCAATCCAGTCCTGCTGGCACCGGATCCTTCGGCTCGGGCATCTTGCCGTTGTCGCCCCATTTCTTGCTGCTCCAAGTATGCACCTCGCGCACTTTGCCGATGAGTCCGTCCTGAATCACTTTGCACGCCGTGCGGTATTCGCTGTTGCTGTGAATTTGAATGCCCATCTGCGTGATGAGTTTTTTCTCCCTCGCGATCTCGGTCATCCGGCGCACTTCATGCACTTCATGCGCGAGCGGTTTCTGGCCATAAACATGGACGCCGCGATTTAGCGCGGTGACGCCGATGGGCGCGTGCATATGGTCGGGCGTGGAGACGTTCACGCTCTGCAAATCCTTCTCCTTTTCGAGCAGCTCGCGAAAATCGGAATACACCCGCGCGTCGGGAAATCTTTTGCGGAATTCCTGTGTGCGCTTTTCATCCACGTCGCATCCCGCGACGATCTTCACCGACTTGTGCGAGGCGATGGAAGTGATGTCCGACCAAGCCTGCCCACCGCAGCCGAACGTTGCGTGATTGACGACGGAGTTTGGCGATTGCGCGAGCAGCCCGCGTGTGACCCACGGGGCGACGGCGATGCCAGCGGCGAGTTCGGTGAGAAAGGAACGTCGGGAGCGGAGTGGTGTAGTCATTTCGCAGGCGTAGCGTGCAGCGCGGAGAGCTGCAAGTATTCCCTTAAACAACCCACTGAGCCAGCGCGGCGTCTTCGTTTGGGATGGCCAGTTCGATGGGCGCGCTTTCCGGGTAGCATTCGCGCTCGATACCATCGTGGAGGATTTTCACCTGAAACTGCACCGCGTCCTTCGCGCCGAGGTCGGGGAATGGAATGCTCAGTTCGACGATTTCATCGGCGGCGAACTCGCCTGCCTCACGCTCTCCCATCGTATTGCGCACCGTGAGAGCACCCGAGTGTCCGCGCGCGATAGGCGGGCAAAACGCAAGCACGCTTGCGGGCTGGTGAAAGACGATGACGATTTGGAAGCGCCCCCAACGTCGCAAATCGCAGCGGAGATAGAGCCGCTCCTTGTCGCACGCAAAGAGCAAGGCCCGCACAAAACGATCATCGCGAAACATCGCGCCCTGCTCACTGCCTGCGATGTAGCATCCCGCGCCAGCCCATTTGTAAAAATACGGCGCAGTGCCATCCACGTGGGGTGAGAGCGAGCGGCGCGGACGCGTGTAAAGCGCGGCGGTTTCCGTGCCGATGATTGGGCGGTCGAGTTCCGCAGGCGCGATTTCGCCGCAGAGCGAATAGACGTTCTTTAAGTGTAGTCGGAAGAGATCGTCGAACAACACATCGCACTCCGTGGTGAAATCCGGTCCATACCACCAGAACCAGTCGCTTCCCTCGGCGGCGTAGATTTCGCGCAGCGCGGCCTGCTGCTGCTGCGGAGTGAGCGCGGGGAGTTTTGTTTCGAGAAAACTGCGCGTCGTGCCGAGCAAATCCCACGCGCGGTTTTCCTCCTCATCGCCGATCCAGATGTCGAAGTCGCTCCGAATCCACGAGCCACTGTGCAGCGTGGTGATCGTGCGGTGCGGCGGGCAACGGCGCAGGTAATCCTCCACCGTGCAGCTCTTCAGCCGTTTCTCCGCTTGAAGCCCCGCATATAGCTCGCGCAAAAATGACTCGCCGCCATCGCGGAAGTTCTCCCAGCAATTCTCGCCGTCGAGGATGATTGGGATGAGTTCATTGTCCCGACCAAGCTGGTCGCAGATATGGCGGAAGTGCGTCAGCAAATGCCCCGCAGCCTGATGCGCCTCATTTCGCCACGCCATGAAGCCGATGAAATCGCTCAGCGGCTTCTCGCGGAAAATCGCGTTCACCGACGCTCCTCCGTGCTCCACGCGCCAGCCTTGGAAAAGCTCCAGATGATCCGCGTGTTCACCCGCACGCCTCAATGAGTTGAAAAGATTTTCCTCATCCGAGCAAAAATACTCGATGCCCGCCTCGCGCATCAGCGGCACCAGTTCCGGCGCGATGCTCCCTTCGCTCGGCCACAATCCACGCGGCGCGCGGCCAAACATTCGCGTATGCTGCTCCACCGCGAGCTTGAGCTGCGCGAGCGCGTCCTGCGGCCAGTGAAAACGCTTCGGCCTCGCGCGCCCCGGCATGCAGCGCTCCGCAAACTCCGTATCATACACCATCGGCAGGATGGGGTGAAAAAACGGCGTCGTCATCAGCTCCGCCTGCCCGCGTTCCTCGGCCGCGGCGTAGAGCGGCGCGATGCGGGCGAGGATTTCCATGTGAATGTCCAGCACGCGCAATTTTTCCTGCTCGGTGAAATGCCGGCCCTTGCGTTTCAATTCCGCAAGTTCTGGAAAAAGTTTCTCTGCCGTGAAGCCGCACCACGCGAGATTGAACCACGTCTGCAAATCGCGGAAATCCTCCGCGCTCCACATCGCCAGCTCGGCCCGCGCCTTCTCGCGGTAAAAACCCGGCCCGCGCTTGCCCAGCAACTCCGCATAGCGCGGATGCGGACGCAGTAGATTTTCATGATGGATTTTGAAAAAGTGCTCCAGAATCGCCAGTCTCTCATTTTCATCCAGCTCCGCCGCAGGCTTGCGCGACCACTCCAGCCACAAGTCCTTCACCTCGCCGCGCACCAGCTCCTCGATTTGCAGCATCAGCACCGGCGTGAGATTGAAATTCACCCGCACGTCCGGGAAATCCGCGAGCACACTCACCATGTCGAGATAGCCCTTAACAGCGTGCAAACGCACCCACGGCATCATCGCCAGCTTCGACGTGGGATTCACGTAATACGGCTGGTGCATATGCCACACAAAAACAACATTCGCCATGCGCAGCGTGCTAAACGGAAAACACGCGCAGCCGCAAGCGCGCACTGCAATCTTCACACTTCCATTTCATCAACGCGTCGCTAATTTCCGCGCCCTTCAATTTAACCACACCACACACACCATGCCCAATCCCTGGACCGGAAAAGGAAACCCATACACCCGCAAAGAAGTTCGTGACCGCTTGATGAGCACCATCAAGAAAGGCGACGCCATCATCGCCGGCGGCGCAGGCACCGGCATCTCCGCCAAATTCATCGAACGCGGCGGCGCAGACCTCATCATCATCTACAACAGCGGACGCTTTCGCATGATGGGTCACGGCTCCACCTGCGGCATGATGGCCTACGGCGACGCCAACGCCATCGCCATGGAGATCGGCGAATACGAAGTCCTCCCCGTCGTCGAAGAATGCCCCGTCATTTGCGGTGTCCACGCCACCGACCCCCGCCGCCGCATGTGGCACTGGCTCGGCAAGGTGAAAGAAATGGGCTTCAGCGGCGTCAACAACTTCCCCACCCACACCATCGTTGACGGACACTTCCGCGGCGTCCTCGAAGAAACCGGCATGAGCGTGAAGAAAGAATATGAAATGGTCGCACTCGCCCGCCGCATGGACCTCTTCTCCATCGTCTATGTCGGCTCGCCCGAGGAAGCCGTCGAAATGGCCAAAGCCGGAGCCGACGCCATCATCGCCCACGTCGGCACCACCGTCGGCGGCAGCATCGGCGTGAAAAAAGCCGTCGTCTCGTGGGACCACACCATTCAGCGCACGCAGGAGATCATTGATGCCGCCACCCGCGTCCGCAAAGACATCTTCTTCCTCTGCCACGGCGGCCCCATCAACACCCCGCAGGACGCCAACCGCGTCATGCAAGCCACCGATGCCGTCGGCTTCGTCGGAGCCACCAGCCTCGAACGCATGGGCATCGAAGAATCCCTCACCAACCTCACCCGTGAATTCAAAAAACTCAAAGCCCCCGCCGCCAAAAAGCTCGCGAAGAAAAAATAGAGTTCTGTTTTGTCAGGGCAGAAGCCCTGACAAAAAAGAATACGCTGTTGGTCGGGCCGGCGCTTTCACATCGTGATGGGCGAGCTATTCCAACAATACTGGGCCGGCCTTGAGTCGTTCCTGCGACACAATTTTTACCTCGCGCGTTGGAAGCTATTCGTGGCTCTCGAAAAGTTTGTCACGCAGCCCGTGGGTTTGGCCAAGTTTGCCGAGGAATATTCCGGCGGTAAAAAGCGACTGCGAAAGGACTGCCTGCTTTATACCGGAGACACGCCCGAGGAAATTATCACCAAGCGCAGATGCCAGGTGGCCACGGTATGGTTGCGGTGCGGCCATGCAATCTACGAGGTCAGCAAGGAACTTGGATTTTCGTCGAGCAGGGAATTCCAATCATTTTATTATGGACGGATGGGGCGGAGTTGTGCCGCCACGCAGCAGATGCCGGCATTGACTTCGTTGAACCCGGATGAACTGGAACAAATTTTACGGCTATACTGGTGGTCACGTGAAGCGCCGAGCAGATTTTACATTCCGCGTGCGGAGCATTTCACAATCACGAGCGTTATCGAGGAGGATCGCTTTGAGCGTGAAATCGCGGAGGAGGAAATGAAAAGATGGGCCGACGGGCAGAACGCTGAGCAGCCGATGTATGATTTCATCGCGAAGGATTACCGAGATATTGAACTTCCGAAGCCTGCCGAGGCTGACACGAAGCCGGTCGTCGCGATGCTACCGGAGCCGCTGGTATTCATGGAGGACAGTCGACGGGTTCTGAAAGTTCCCGAGGATCCAATAGCCCGGGATCAGAGGATACGGCGTCAGTTGGCAGCAATGCGTGAGGCGGAAGCAACATTGCTGGCTAAAAAGCGTGCAAAAGTAGCCGCCGGGATGCTGGAGAGCGCCGCAGACTTTTTCGCGATGAAAACGACGGGCGCCGGCATCATCGTGCCGATCTTTGGAGACACGAAGATCATGGAGGCGCTGGCGGCCTGAGGGGCGGAGTTTCTCTGCGCTGAGAAGTTTGGGTGCCTTCACGGATGAAATGCGCTGGCGGCGATTTTAGAGCGTCGTTTTTTTCGCGGCGATCTGCACGCAGGCCGGCACGAGAAACACTCATATTGATCAAAATTGCGTGTGAGCGCTTTGTGTAATTGGCTGGCAGAATTTCTCTGAGTTTCTATCCCATTGGCAGTCGGTTTCGCCTTACGATGCGTTTCATTTTACTCTTTATGGCCTGCGTGTGAGGGCCAGCCACCCACAGTGAATCAAGAGGAGAACGAGCAAGGAAAAAACCGCTGCTCAAAATAGAGCTTGGCAGAGTGCAGTGGACGGTCACTCTCGCGAGCAACGATTGAACGCATGAATCTCGCCGCGACCACATCCTGCCCCACGAAATCTCCCGTGCGGAGCAGCGTCGCCAGCGCGTTTCATCCTCTTTTCGCACCTCGCTCCCCACAGACCCCCTCACTCCCCGACGCCCGTCACCGTTCTGACCGTTTCCGGTGCGGCGGGCGCGAAATCAAATTTCTGGCAGTCGTGGCGTTCGCGGTGGCTTCGTCCTTGCTCTCCGGCACCTTGCAGGCAGCGGCGCCCAATCCTGAAAAACTCAATCTATGGACAAAGCAGGCCCCCGTGGGCGACGGCACGTTCGAGGCAGTGGATACGCCCATTACCGTTCATCTGCCTGACCCCGCGAAGGCCAATGGGGCGGCGGTGGTGCTTTGCGCTGGCGGCGGCTACGGCGGTCTCGTGATTGACGCAGAGGGACACAATGTTGCCAAGTGGCTTAACGAACATGGCATCGCAGGGATCGTGCTGCAGTATAGGCTTCCGAAAGGTAGATTTGCCATACCGCTTCTCGACACGCAACGCGCCCTTCGCACGGTGCGGGCGAACGCCAAGAACTGGAACATCAATCCCGACCGGGTCGGAATCATGGGCTTCTCGGCAGGCGGGCACCTGGCCGCCACGGCAGGCACGCTCTTCGACGGCGGTGATCCCAAGGCGGCCGACCCCGTTGATCGATTGAGCTGTAGGCCGGATTTTGTGATCCTCGTCTACCCGGTCATCACGATGGGCGACAAACAGGTTTATGGCGGGGAAACTGGAACCAAGCAAAACCTGATGGGGCGCAATCCCAAGCCGGAACTGATCGAGCGGTTTTCCGCCGAGAAGCAGGTGACCGATAAAACCCCGCCGATGTTTCTTACCCACAGCGTGCGCGACACCTGTGTATCAGTGGAAAATAGTCGGATAATGGTCCAGGCCCTGAAGGCCAAGAACGTGCCGGTGGAGTTCATGGAATTAACCCAAGTTCCGCAGTTCGCAGTCCGCGGGAAAAAACTTTTCTCTGACGGGCTTCGTCCGTGCGTGGGCGGCGTCTCTGTTGGTCTGCGGGTTTGGGCGTTGTAGTGAAGAAGACCCCATTGCGGAACGCGGCGCGTTGGTGGGAT
>CANJNZ010000066.1 GCA_947476045.1 Chthoniobacteraceae bacterium | reverse complement strand
TTGCTCACACCGAAGCGCCGAGCGACTTCCGCCGCGCTGTCGCCGCGTGCTCGCGCCGTGACTATGCGTTCTCTCAAGTCATTGCTGTAACTTTTCATTCACTCCTCTTTGCCACACCTTCCCAAAAATTGCGACAATATAAATAGAAAAAGCTCTAAAATCTCCACCTAGGTGGTGTTTGGTTAGAAAGGCTCGTCGCTTTGTGCGGCGGGCCTTTCTCTTTTTCGTGGATTCGAGGTTTGGCAAATGGTGTGCATCGTATCTACGGTGCGCGCCTTTCCACCCGTCATGAAAATTCGCGTCACTCTTTGTATCGTCTCCTGCGTCCTCAGTATCGCCATCGGCCTCGTGCTATCGCGTGGTGGTTGGGACGGGCATTCGCGTAAAAACGGCGAGGCAAAAAGGGAGACTGCAACAGCGCAGACGCAGACGCTTTCGATGCCCGAAGTGCCAACGGCAAAAGCGCGCAAACCGCGCATCGGGTTGTCGCTCGATACGCTGAAGGAGGAACGTTGGCAGCGGGACCGCGATACTTTCGTGGCGAAAGCGCAGGCGCTCGGCGCGGAGGTGGTGGTGCTTTCTGCAAACAGCGACGACGTGCAGCAGATCCGCGACTGCAATTCGCTGCTCGGGCAGAACATTGATGTGCTCGTCATCGCGCCGCACAACGGCGATGCGATGTCGAAGGCGGTGGAGGAGGCGCACGCCTCGAACGTCACAGTCTGTGCCTACGACCGGCTGATCAAAAACTGCGACCTCGATTACTATTTCACCTTCGACAACGTGAAAGTCGGCGAATTGCAGGGGCGCTTTTTGATGGAGCGGCTGTTCCCTGCGGGTCCGGTTTCCGGTGGTGAAAAAAAGCGCATCGCCCGCATCTACGGTGCGCCGACGGACAACAATGCGAAGCTTTTCAAGCAAGGTCAGGACAACTCGCTGAAGCCATTTTTGGATAACGGACAACTGGAAGTCGTCTTCGCGGACTGGGCGGAGGACTGGAAGCCGGAGAATGGAAAAAAAATCACGCAAGCAGCTCTGACGAAGGCGGGGGCAGCAGGCATTGTCGCCATCCTCGCGAGCAACGACGGCACAGCAGGTGGCGCGATTCAGGCACTGCGTGAGGAGCGGTTGGCGGGGACGATTCTGGTTACTGGGCAGGACGCCGATCTCGATGCCTGTCGTCGCATTCTCGCAGGCGAACAAACAATGACGATCTACAAGCCACTCAAACTTCTCGCCGGGCAGGCCGCCGAAAGTGCCGTGGCACTGGCGAAGAAGCAGCCGATTAAAACCACCGCCAGCTACGACAACGGAAAGCGCGAAGTCCCGACGGTGCAGGTGGACATCATCGCCGTCCACAAAGGCAACATCCGCGAGACCGTGGTGAAGGATGGTTTCCACAAAGAGGCTGAATTGTTCGGAAAATGAACCCCGTCCTTTCCGCGCGGAATCTGACGAAGCGTTTTTCCGGCGTCGTCGCGCTGAAGGATGTTTCCTTTGATTTGCACGAAGGAGAAATCCACGCGCTTTGCGGTGAAAACGGCGCGGGAAAATCCACGCTCATCAAGCTGCTGAGCGGGCTGCATGCACACGGCAGCTACGAAGGGGCATTGTTAGTGGGCGAGAAAATGGCGCGCTTCCGTGGCATCGCCGATGCCGAGCGCGCCGGGCTGGCGGTGATTTATCAGGAACTCGCGCTCGTTGAGGAAATGACCGTCGCGGAAAATATTTTCCTCGGGCGCGAGCCGCGTCGTTTCGGACTGGTGGATTGGGAGCGGATGCACCGCGAGGCGCAGGCGTTGTTGCGCAAATTTCAAATCGAACTTTCGCCGGATGCTCCGGTTTCGCGGCTCGGAGTCGGCGAAAAGCAGCTCGTCGAAATCGTCAAGGCCATCGGCAAAAGCTCGCGCATCCTCATCCTCGACGAACCGACCGCCGCGCTAGCCGAACACGAGACGCAAATCCTGCTGAACATCCTTCGCGACCTGCGCGGGCGTGGCATCGCGTGCATCTACATTTCGCATCGGCTCGATGAGGTTTTCGCCATTGCCGACCGCATCACCGTTCTTCGCGACGGCGAAACGGTTTTCACCGCGATGGCAACGCAAACGAACAAGTCAGAACTCATCCGACACATGGTGGGCCGGGAGATTACCGAGCTTTTTCCACGTGCACTGAAAATGAACGCCACCGCCGAGCATCAGGCGCTTTACGTGGAAAACTTGAGCGTCGCCGATCCGCAAACGGGAGTTTTACGGCTGAGCAACATCACTTTTTCCATCGCGCCGGGCGAAGTCCTCGGCATCGGCGGCCTCATGGGTGCAGGGCGCACGGAGTTGCTCATGCATCTCTACGGTGCGTGGGGGACGCGCGTCGGCGGACGTGTCGCTATCGGTCGGCGTTTGCTTCCTGACTCACCGCCGGAAATGCTGCGCAGCGGACTTGCTCTCGTGAGCGAGGACCGACGACGGCAGGGCCTCGTGCTGGAGCAAAACGTCGGCTTCAATCTATCGCTTTCCTCGCTAGCGCGATTGAGTTGCTGTGGGCTCATCCAGTCAGCGCGTGAGCATTCGCTGAACGACGCTTTCTTTCGCCGGCTCGGCGTGAGGGCGACGGGCCTGGAGGCAACGGCTGGAAAACTCTCCGGCGGCAACCAGCAGAAAATCGTGCTTGGAAAAGCACTCATGACGGAGCCGAAAGTCATCCTGCTCGACGAACCGACGCGCGGCATAGATGTCGGCGCAAAAGCGGAGATTTACGAACTGATCAACAACCTCACCGCTTCGGGGAAAGCCGTGGTGCTGGTTTCCAGCGAGCTACCCGAATTGATCGGTATGAGCGACCGAATCCTCATGCTGCACGAAGGACGCATCGCCGGGGAATTCGAGCGCGGCGCGACGCAGGAGCAGTTGCTCGCTGCGGCGATGGGCGGGGAAATTGAGGACGCAACTCCAGCGCCGCCAAGCCAACCAGCCGTGCAAGCGATGCCCCGAATGCGCCGCGAACCCTACATCGTTTCACCCCAATTCTTTCTGCCAATCCTATGAACTCCAAGTTCTCACTCCGCGATCTTTCGCTCCTCTTTGCGCTGCTCGCCATCGCTGCGTTTTTTACGTTCGCAGTGCCGGGCTACGGCTTTGTGACACCGCGCAATCTCACCCAACTTGTCGTCGAAGTTTCCATTACCGCGACACTCGCTGTCGGAATGTTGCTCGTGATTTTGCCAGGCCACATAGACCTCTCCGCAGGCAGCGGCGTGGGGCTTCTCGGTGGACTGGCGACGGTGCTCGTGGGCGGCACGGGCTGGCTCACAAAAGCACTCACCGATTTTCACGGATGGATCGCTGTGTCGTTCGGCGCAAATGTCGCCGCGTATTTTCCACCGCCACCGTGGCCGGACCCGGTGGCTATGCTCGTGTGCCTCGTCGTTGCGATGGTGTTTTGGGGATTGATGGGGATGCTCGTCGTCCGCGAACGCATTCAGGCATTCATCGTTACGCTCGGCGGGATGCTCATTTTCAAGGGCCTGTTCTGGCGCGTTATCGAGAGCCACACCATTCCCGTGGTCGGCCCGACGCTGGGAAAATCGTGGCCGCTCGCCCTCGGCGGGCAAAGCTTCGACGTTCCGCAGGACTGGCTGCATCGGCTCACCACCGAATACCTCGATGCCACGACCGGCCTGTTGCTCGCGGCTGTGATTTCGCTACTCATGCTCCTCGGCGCGGTGCGCGGCTGGGCGCGTCGTCGCAAACACAACATCGCAGGTGACGACGGCGAACTCACCTTCGTAAAATGGCTCATCGTTTCGCAGCTTCTTTTCCTCTTCGTGCTCGTAGCGAATCAATATCAGGGCGTCCCGATGCCAGCGGTCATCTGCGGTGTAGTGGCGTTTGCCGTCCACACACTCACACGGCACACGCGCTTCGGGCGCTACCTTTACGCCATCGGCGGAAATGAAGAGGCTGCTCTAATCTCCGGCATCGCCGTGAAGAAAATCGTCGTCCGCGCCTTCGTGCTCATGGGCATCATCGTGGCGATCACCGGCTTTATGCAGACGGCCTATGCGGGCTACACGACGACCGATGTGGGTAATCTCATGGAGCTCGACGCCGTCGCTGCGTGCGTCATTGGCGGTGTTTCTTTGAAAGGCGGGCGCGGCACAGTGCTGGGCGTATTTTTCGGCGCGCTCATCATGGCCACGCTGGCGAAGGGCATGTCATTGCTCGGCACGGAGCCCGAATATAAATACATGACGCGCGGAGCCGTGCTCATTCTGGCCGTATGGATGGATTCGCGACTCAGCGAGCGAAAGGCGTAGAAACGTAGCGCAGACGTTACTTTTCCAAATCGCCACATCTCCGCCACGTGATTGTAACATTCCGCGTGGAGAGTCGGAGAAGCAATGGCATCCCACTACGAAGAATCACTAGAGCGCGACATCAGCCGCATCCGCGGAAAGCTCACCGACATGGCGAGGCTTGCCGAGGACGCGCTCCATTCCTGTGTGCGCGCTCTTACGCACCGCGACCGCCAGACCGCCTACGCCGTCGTGCTTCGGGACCGTCGTATTGATGAGTTGGAAAAAGAGATAGACCGCCTTTGCCTCGAGTTTCTCGTCCGCCAGCAGCCCGTCGCCCGGCATCTGCGCTTTGCCTACACCACGATCAAAGTGAACCTCGATCTCGAGCGCATCGGCGACTACGCCGAAAGCATCGCCCGGCAGGTATTGAAGCTCTCCAACATGTCCGTCGCCGCGCCGCTGGATCGGTTTCAGCAACTCGGAGCCATTGCCACGCCTATGGTGCGCGATGCGGTGAAAGCATTCATCGCCGGCGATGCTGACCTAGCCCGCGATGTCATTTCCCGCGAACAGGAAACTGACGCGCTCCGCAGCGCGATCAATACCGAGCTTTTCCAGCTTCGTCAGGACGGCAAAATCCCACTCGAATCTCTCGACCCTCTTCTCACCATTGCCCGCCGCTTCGAACGTGCCGCCGACCAGGCTACGAACATCGCCGAGGAGGTCATCTACATGGTCACCGGCGAATACTACAAACACATGGGCGGTGAAATGTGGCGCATGGTCTTCATAGACGAACACAACCACTGCCGCAGCCAGATGGCGGAGGCTATCGCCAACTCGCTAAACCAGCCGCGGTTTCTTTTCTCCAGCGCCGGTCTCGACGCACAGCCGGTCGACCAAGGCACGATTGAATTTCTCAAGAGCAAGGGCCTCGACATATCCCGCGCCCAGAGTCGCAGCGTCGAACAGCATCCGAACATAGACGCCGCACAAATCATCGTCGCCCTCTCGCCCGCAGCAAAGCGCGCTTACCCCAAACCCACCCG
Source organism: Chthoniobacteraceae bacterium (assembly GCA_947476045.1). GTDB lineage: Bacteria > Verrucomicrobiota > Verrucomicrobiia > Chthoniobacterales > Chthoniobacteraceae > SXWH01. The sequence continues at coordinate 21,189 of CANJNZ010000066.1, read as the reverse complement.
AGCCGTGTGCCTCGACTGGAGCCTGCCCGATCCTTCGCTCACCACAGGAGTCGCCGAAAAGCAGACCGCCTACGAGCAAGCCTACGAATTTCTCCACCAGCATATCTCCGACATCTGCGAGGCCGTGCTGGCGGATCGTCTGAGCTGATTTTCCCAAAAACAACAAACACAACAACACAACATGAAACACATCCTCACAACTGCCCTCCTCGCCGCCAGCCTCGTGCTCAGCGGCTGCGGCAAAAAGAACGCAGACGGCTCCAGCAAAAAGGACGATTCCATCTCCCTGCAAAACATCGGCTCCGACACGATGGTGAACCTCGCCCAAGCATGGGCCGAGGCCTACCACAACGTGGATCCCAAAGTCTCCGTGGAAGTCTCCGGCGGCGGCAGCGGCATCGGCGTTGCGGCGCTGATTAACGGCACGTGCGACATCGCAAACAGCTCCCGCAAACTCGAAAAGGAAGAAGAGGAAAAAGCCACCGCGAAATACGGCGGCAAGCATCCTACAGAGCATCACATTGGCTACGATGCACTCGCCATCTACGTTCACCCGAGCAACCCGATCACGGAAATCTCCATCGAGCAGCTCGCTGAAATCTACAAGGAAGGCGGAAAATTCAGCAAGTGGAGCGACCTCGGCGTTACGATGCCCTCCGGGCAGGACGAAATCGTCCGCGCCAGCCGCCAGAACAACTCCGGCACCTATCACTACTTCCGTGAGGCAGTCGTGGGTAAAAAGAACGACTTCAAGCAGGGTTCGCGCGATATGAACGGCTCAAAAGAAGTCGTGGATCTCGTCGGAACCACACCGAGCGCCATTGGTTTCAGCGGCATCGGTTACCACACGAGCAAAGTGAAAGTCGTGAAAGTCTCCAAGAAGACCGGCGAGCCGGGTGTGGAGCCTACGATCAAGACCACGCTCGACAAGACCTACCCCATCGCACGCCCGATGTTCATGTATGTCCCGCCGAGCGCAAAGCCCGAGGCGGAAAAATACATCGCATGGATCGTCTCCGAGCCGGGGCAGAAAATCGTCATCAAGGAAGGCTACGTCCCGCTCGAAGCCTTTGCACCGAAGGATAAGTAGTCAAAACACACAGTGATTTACGGGCGGGCGGTTCCTTTTGGGGCCGTCCGCCCTTTCCCACAAAATGACCAGCTCTCGTTCAGCTCTCAGCATCTACGGTGAAAAAGCCATCGAGTGGCTCATCCGCATCTGCGGTGTGAGCGCGATCATTTTTGTGTTCGCGATCTTCTTCTTCGTCTTCCGCGAGGGCGCGCCATTTCTGACCGACGAGAAGTTCAGCCTGTGGAAATTTCTCACGAGCACCGAGTGGTATCCCACCTCGATGAGCAATATCCGCTACGGCACATTTGCACTCATCGCGGGAACGCTCAGCGTCACTGGCGTTGCGATGCTGATTGCAGTTCCGTTCGGCTTGGGTGCCGCGATTTTTGTTTCCGAATTTTGCACCGGAAAGCTGCGTGAGTTTTTGAAAGTCATCATCGAACTGCTCGCGGCGATCCCGAGTATCGTGTGGGGGTTCATCGGCCTCACGGTGATGAATCCCGTCATCCAGACCGTCTTTAACGTTCAAGTCGGACTGAACGTCCTCAACGCCGCAATCCTCCTCGCGCTGATGAGTATCCCCGTCATGGTTTCCATCGGCGAAGACGCGCTCAAAGCCGTGCCCGACAGCTACCGCGAAGCCGCCATCGCCCTCGGAGCCACGCGCTGGCAACTCATCTGGCGTGCGCTTTTGCCTGCGGCAAAAAACGGGCTGCTCGCCGCCGTGCTCCTCGGCGTGGGCCGCGCAGTCGGCGAAACGATGGCAGTGCTCATGGCCACCGGCCACGCGGTGAATGTTCCTCACAGCATCTTCGACAGCGTGCGCACGCTCACCGCCACCATCGCTGCCGAACTCGGCGAAGCGAGCGAAGGTTCGCCGCACTACCGCGTGCTCTTCCTCATCGGCATCCTTCTTTTCACCATCACATTCATCGTGAACCTCGTCGCCGACTTCGTCGTGAAGGGCATCAAAAACAAATGACCATGCACGCGCAAATCCAGCCAGCGCCGCAGTTCGGCGAAACACCCTTTACGCGAAAGAAGCGGCGTAACGAAATGATCGCGCAGGGCATCTTTGCAGTGATGGTCGCCTGCATCGTCATCCCGCTTTTCCTCATCGTCGGTTATTTGATCAAAGAGGGCGTCTCGCTCATCTCGTGGGAATTTCTCACCACCAATCCCACAGGTGGCATGAGAAAAGGCGGCATCTGGAGCGCGTTGCTCGGCACCTTCTGGCTCGTCGGCACCTCGCTCTGCATCAGCGCGCCCATCGGCGTTCTCGCAGCCGTCTATCTCAACGAATACGCGAAGGACAACTGGTTCAACCGCGTAGTGAATCTCGCCGTGGTCAATCTCGCCGGCGTGCCCAGCATCGTCCACGCGCTCTTCGGTCTCGGCGCATTCGTTCTCTTCGCCGGGATGGGCCGCAGCATCATCGCCGCCTCGCTCACGCTGGCGATCATGACCATGCCGGTCATCATCGCTTCCACAAAAGAAGCGCTCGCCGCCGTGCCGCGCCAGTTCCGCGAAGCGTGTTGGAATGTCGGCGCGACCAAGTGGCAGACCATCTGGCGCATCGTCCTGCCGAACTCCGTCAGCGGCATCCTCACCGGCGTCATCCTGCAAGTTTCCCGCACCGCCGGAGAAACCGCGCCCATCATGTTCACCGGCGCAGTTTTTTACCGGAAAATCGAAGAGGGCAATCTCTTCGCCTACGGACTCGGCGACCAGTGCATGGCGCTCTCCATGCACCTTTTCACCGTCACCACGCAGGTCACGAATGCACCGCACGCGCTGCCATTCGCCATCGCCACCGTGCTCCTCGCCTTCGTGCTTCTTGTGAATCTCACCGCCATCCTTTTCCGCTCCTGGTTGCGCAATCGCAAAAAATGGTAACGCCCAAAGTCCAAGTCGAAAACCTGCGCCTCAGCTACGGGTCGAAGGAAGTCATCCACGGCATCTCGTTCGACATCGAGCCGAACGAAATCCTCGGCATCATCGGCCCTGCGCAGTCGGGAAAAACCTCACTGCTCCGCTGCATCAACCGCACGATGGAATTCACCGCCGGAAACAAAATGTCCGGCACCATCCGCGTGGACGGCGAGGACACCGCAAAAATGAGCGACGTCTATGGATTGCGCCGCCGCATCGGGATGGTCGCGCCATTGCCCGTCGGACTGCCGCTCACCATCTACGACAACGTCGCCTTCGCCCCTCGCGCCGCGGGCATGAACAACAAAAGCGAACTCTCCGCCCTCGTGGAGAAATGCCTCAGGCAGGCCGCGCTATGGGACGAAGTGAAAGACCGACTCGACTCGCTCGGCACGAAGCTCTCCGGCGGACAACAGCAGCGCCTCACCATCGCCCGAGCACTTTCCCACAGCCCGGAAATCCTATGCCTCGATGAATTCAGCATCGCCATCGATCCCGTCACCACCATGCGCATCGAGGACGTGCTCAAGGAACTCAAGAAGGACATGACGATCATCCTCGTCACCAACCTCGTCCAGCAAGCGCGCCGCCTCGCCGCCCGCACCATGTTCATGTGGAACGGCGAAATCATCGAACTCGGCCCCACCGAACAACTCTTCGGCGACAACCCGAAAGACAAACGCACCCACGACTACGTCAACGGAATCTTCGGATGAAAACAGCGAAACACATCCACAGCGACGAGGCTGTTTCTAGGAACGACGGGCGCGGATTTCCTCAATCTCTTCCATTATATCCGCCTCGTGGATTTGTGCGGCATTCCGCTCTTCATATTCATGCAGCGCGTGCCATCCGCCCACGGTGGGTGGTGTCTCAAAGTGATATTTTTCCGCCCACCGCTGCAGCAGCGCGCGGTGGCATTCCAGAATTTCCTCAGGGCTCTTCGGTTCCATACCGCGAGGATGCTCCTTCCTCACGCCGCTGCCAGCCACAATTTCTTTGCGCGAGAATATGACCGACCGCCTCTCCATCACTACCCGCGACGTCCAGCTCTGGTATGGGAAATTCCAGGCGCTCAAGGGCATCACCGTGGACATCAAGCACGGGCAAATCACCTCCCTCATCGGCCCCAGCGGCTGCGGCAAGACCACACTCCTGCGCTGCTTCAACCGCGTCAACGAACGCTACGGCAACGTCACCACCACCGGCGAAATCAAAGTCCTCGGCAAAAACATCTATGATCCCGACGTCTCCCTCATCGAGCTACGCAAAGCCGTCGGCATGGTCTTCCAGCGCCCGAACCCGCTCCCCATCTCCATCTACGAAAACGTCGTCTTCGGCCTCCGCATCCATGCCGAGAAAAAACTCAGCAAGAGCGACCTCGACGCCGCCGTGGAAAAAGCACTCACCGAAGTCGGCTTGTGGTCCGACCTCAAGGATCGCCTCAACGACAAAGCCATCGGCCTCCAGCTCGAGCAGCAGCAGAAACTCTGCATCGCCCGCCTTCTCCCGCTGAAGCCCGAAGTCATCCTCATGGACGAACCGTGCAGCGCGCTCGACGTGAACGGCACCAAAGCCATCGAGGAACTCATGTGGTCGCTCGCCGGCAAATTCACCATCGTCATCGTCACCCACAACATGGCGCAGGCCCGCCGCGCGAGTAACGAATGCATCTTCATGCTCATGGGCGAACTCATCGAACACGCCCGCACCGAAGACCTCTTCCTCACCCCGAAAAACCCCAAGACCGCCGAATACATCGAAGGCCGATACGGATAGTCAAAAAGCCAGAGGAAGCTGGATCATCGTGTCGCAATGGAGTCCCTGAGGGGTTCATTGCGCATCATTGTTTCCCGCATGATGCGGGGCGATTGGAAGCACAAATAATCGCCTGTCCCTTGTTCCTACCGCTACTTCTTCGAGTCCCGCAAAACATTTCGCAACCACGGCGGCATGTCCCTCCTCCGCAACTCCCTCACCGAAAAACGCGATCTCGAAATCCTCCGCAAAATTGGGGTCGGCCATCGCCGTCCCGCGCGCCGGCACATCCCGCAGCGACGCCCGAGGCTCCGTCGGCGTCACCCGTCTCAAACTCAAATTCCCATTCTGACCTTGGAACATTCACCGGTGCGGCAGTTCAGCCTGAGCACATTTGTCTTGAACTTGGCCTGCCGCCTGCATTCCTACGCACGTTCATGGCAAAAAAAGAGCCCAAAAAGGTCATCGCAGTCGAACTTGGAGACGCACCTTTCCCGGTCGCGATCTGGTTTAACCAGTTCAGCGTCCGCGAGAAGAGTGAGGGAAAAATTGTCTATTTCGGGCTCGATAGTGATCAAGGACTAGCGGCTACATTTTCGGTGTTCTTGGAGCCGGATTGCATCGAAAATAGCAGGTCAAGCATCTTGAATTTCCTCGATAAGGTTGGAGGGACGCCGGACGACGCCGCGCCAGAATGGAGAGGACCACTAGAGCCAAAGAGCACTCCATCTGCGAATATGATTTTGATGATGGCAACCAACGACATCGCTGAAATTCGGCTCGGTGTTTATGCCCATGGTATCGCCATCGACAAAATGAGAGCGAAAGAGGAAGTGACGACCATTCGCGCGAACCCAGTGGCGCTCCTACACTGCAAGAAGGGGTTGATTCGCCACTTAATCACTGCCATCTATACCTAATGGTTTTCTCGCTTGCTGCCCTTGCTCTTCGTGCCGTCGAAGTCGCTCAGCCGACTCTAATGGTGGCGCATCCGGAGGACAATTCGCGTGCGGAGGTGACCTTTTCGGCTGACGCGGATCAGGACTCCTATGGGATGACCGAGGTCGTTCAAGACGAGTCGGACGAACCCGAATTCCACTATGCGATGCCCGATTTCATCGAGGAATGGAACTCGAAGCTTGAGCACCGCTACAACGAACTTGTAGTGGAGTGCGCGACCGGTAAAGAGACGCGGGAAAAGATGAACGAATTGAACCGGCTGCAACGTGAGCGCCGGAACCTATTGAATCCGCGTCCTCCCGAGGAAATCATGGCCGAGGCACGAATGACCAAGGTGACCGCGGCGTTGATTGCGGCATATGACAATTATGTGCAGCACCAGCAGCAGGCTTCACCGTGGAAAGGTGCCAAAGCCGATTTTTACAAACCACCGCAAGGCTAAGCCTTTTCTCTTAAAAGAAACGGGTGATCGGTGTAGCTACTCCCAGCAGCACAAGGATAACGCCGGTGGCTTCAAGTCGATGGACGTCGATCATTTTCAGCCCAAAGGCAAGGGCCGACATCGTTACACGAATCTCTTGGTCGCAACACGCCATTGCAATGGGGCAAAGTCGAACAAATGGCCGACTCGCGCAGAAAGCCGTGCTGGCCTCTATATTATCAATCCATATACCGAACAGGATTACGGAAAACACATATTTGAAGACCCTAAGACACACCACATCGTCGCAACAAGTCCTGCCGGCTTTTACCACATACTAGTAGTCGATTTGAACGCGCCGCATTTAGTGAAAGAGCGTGCCGAACGGAGTCGAATCGGGTCTCTGCTCAAAGGAGCTAAGAGGATCAAGTCCTCAATCACTGCTGCCATGGGGTGTGTCCATGAACTAAAGCGTAGAATGGATGTATGTATCCCAGCGATCCCCCATCCTCCAGCGGGCGTTAAATTGATAGGCGTCGGAAAGTAGTGCCATTCGGGTCGGACAGATTATTTGCATTTCATCGAGGCGATGGGCTGCCATTTCCCCTCCTACATCCCCGCTGCATCCACAGCGATGGTGGTGGCGGTGCTGAGGTTGAAGTAGGAGCCGCTGGCGCTGACTTCGCGTTTCACGGCGCGGACTTGGTAGATGTAGTGCTGGCCGGGGGTGACGGTTTTGTCGCGCCATGCGCGGGCGGTGATGGGCAGGCCGGTGGGCTTTTGCGGGGTCGCGGGGATGCCGGTGAGCTGGGTGAAGGGGCCGTTTTCCGATGTGGCGCGGAAGACGTGGTAGCGGAATGCGGCGACGTCTTTTGAAGGTGCCCATTTGATCAAGATGCTGCCGGGCGATGCGGTGGCGGTGACGTTTGTGACGGGCGGGAAGGTGTGCAGGTGCAATGTGGGGTCGCCCATGAGCGCGGTGTGGATTTGGTTGAAAAATCCCGTCTGCTCCCAATCGCCTGCGGTGTTGTTTTGCGAGAGGCGGAAGTCGTAGCCGAGCACTTCGCCGAGCGCCATGTGGGGGAGGTGATATTGCGGACGCCCGGCCCAGATGCACGCGAGGCCGAGGGAATCGGGCGTGCCTGCGAGCGGGGCGCGGAGGAAGTTGTCGGGCACCGACCATTCGCCGAAGAAACTGCCGAAGAGCATGGTGAAGACGGCGCGGCAATCGTGGTTGGCGAAGTTGGAGATGTCCGCGACGCCGCTCGCGCCCTGATACCATCCGCCGCCGCAGCCGTAGGCGAGCAGGTAGCTGTTGTCGGGCAGGACGGTCTGCCACTTGCCGGCGTTCGTCGCTTTCGAGCCAAACCACTGCACGCCCGCGCGCCATCCGCTGTTGGCGAAGGGTTCGTAGAAATAGGTGCCGGAGTTTTGGTCGTATTCCTGATGGATGAAGAAATTGTCGTCCACCAACGCACGGCGCGGCACTTTGTAAAAACCACCGGATGCGATGCGGAAGGCGTGGTTGCGGGCGAGGTATTGCGCCATCAAATCGAGTTCGCTCTTGCCAGCGGGGATGTTCGTGATGTCGGCAAAGTCCACGCGCCCGACCATGAGTTCCACTTTCCCCGGCACGGTGTCTTGATCGAATTTCCCATCGCCGGGGACGTTGTGCCTGCGGGGAAGGGAGGCGGTGTAGTTCTTCGTGGTGTCCGTCCACACGCCGTCCATGTCGCCGTAGAAAACATCGGCAGGCCACGCGCCGATGTGGTTTTCGGCGTTGTCCGATCCATCGTGTCCGTCCGGCGCAATCACACCCGAGAAAGGCACCGGCACCCGGCCCACGATGAACACGGCGCGCGTGTTCTCTGGGTCGGCGTTGTAGTCGGTGACGATCAGATTTTTCACCGCCGCGACCTCCGCCGCGCGTGCGGTTTTTCCTTCGGGAGTCTCGTCGTCGAAAGATACCGTCTGTCGCGCGACATCGTGGCGGAGCACCGTCCAGCCGTCGGCGGCGAGATCGTTTGTGAGTTGTGTGAGCGATGTGGCGAGCGGGATGGCCATCGTTTCGTCCACGAGCAAAACCACCCGCCCCCGCTGCGCCACCACCGGCAAGTTGTGAGCCGCTGTGACGTAGCCGAAACGCTCTACCGATTTCCCCAATTCCTCCACGGTGCAGCGCACGCGGTATTCATACGTCACGCCGACTTGCGCGGTCTTGTCGGTGAAGTGAGTCGCGGTGACGGGCATCGCCGTTTCCGCTGGCCATGTCGCTTCGCCTTTCAACCGCCGGCTCACGCCGATGGACTGCACGTAGCTCACCTTTTTCCACAACACGCCGATGTGCGGCTTAGATGCAAACGTCTTCGCCGTCACCTCGACGATGGTGTTTCGCGTCGTCGGTTTGCGAAGCTCGGCGATGTAGTTCACCTCGTCCTTCCAATAGACGGGCAGGCGCGAATACGGGTTCGCATTGGGCGGAGCCTTGATCGTGCGGTTGCTGACAAACACGTAGCCGACATTGCGATGAGCCGCGAGGTCGAGGGCGGCGCGCATTCCCGCCGCAGTGGGCACATTCAGCATGATGCTCGCGAAATGATCCACGCCATTATTCACCACGTAGGAATCCGGCACGTAGCTGCTCCAGCCCTTCGTATTTTCAAAAATCACCGTCGTATCCGCGACGGGCGCGTTGATGAATGACTCGGGGATTTTCGTGCCCGGATTTCCAATCACCGTCGTGAGATGCGGCTTCGTTTTGATGTAGCTGTAAATGTCCGAGTAGTGGGCGAGCTTTGCCGGGTCGTTGGAGACTTCATCGAGAAAAATCTCGCTCACTCCGTAGGTGCTGAACTCGTTTTCATACAAATCCACGTCCGCCTTTATCGCCGCGAGTGACCGCTCGGTCGTGTTGCCGTAGCGCGTCGAGACATAGCCCGCCATTTTCACGCCAGCGGCGGAAAGATCGCCCATGCCGTGGATGTAATCCGGATTGGGTGGCCCGCCATTCGGCCCGCTGTTGGGATTGATGATCGCCGTGATGGGCACCTGGCTCGCCGCCGCCGCGACATCATCCCACTGATAAGCCGCGCCCGCATACCAATTCGGGTAGCTGTAAAGCGGGAGCAGGATTTGCAAATCCGCAGCACGCCCGCTGCCGACGGCAATCAGCAACAACACAACGGTGGAAAAAATGGCGCGCATCGCCGCGACTAGAGCATCAAACACACCGAGATGCGACGACTCTCTGTGTCATGCGATTTTAACAGTCACGTTGCTGGAAGAGATTGGCGCGTAGCGCCAGCGACAACGGTAGCCGTGTGCAAGGAGCGAAGCGACGCAGCCCACGGATCATCGGCGCAAGCCATGCACCGCGTATGCGGTGCGACCAACGGTGGCGCGTGCATGGTCGCGCCACTACGCGGCGCTTGGCGTTTTATTTTTGTTCCGTGGGTTTCGCTGCGCTCCACCCACGGCTACCGTAGTTGCTGGCGCTACGCGCCATAGGGCACCTGTTTGTAACCATAGTCACACTCACGAACCTCTCGCCACATCGGCGGCGGGTCGCTAGCAGTGCGGCGCGAATTTTCCCACCAAATGAGTCAAAACCTCGACCGCCTGCCACCGCAGGCAAAATACATCGTCGGCAATGAAGCTTGTGAGCGGTTCAGCTTCTATGGCGTGAAGTCCATCCTCACCGGCTACGTCGCTACGCTCTATGTCAAAGCGGGCATGGAGCCGGGCGATGCCGAAAAGGCCACGGCGAAGGTCATCGTGCATCTGTGGGTTTTTGCCACTTACTTTCTGCCGCTCGTCGGCGCGTGGCTGGCGGATCGTTATTGGGGGCGCTATCGCACGATTTTGTGGCTGTCGCTCGCGTATTGTGTGGGGCACGCCACGCTCGCGGTGGGTGAGGGAACGAAGTGGGGGCTTTTTCTTGGCCTCGCATTTCTCGCCATCGGCTCTGGCGGCATCAAGCCGTGTGTATCGGCGTTTGTGGGCGATCAGTTTCAAGGCGGACGCGAGCACCAACTCACGCGCATCTACAACCTCTTTTATTGGAGCATCAATTTCGGCGCGTTCTTCGCGTTTGCATTCATCCCGGAGTTGAAAACGAAGGCCGGTTACAGTTGGGCGTTTGGGATTCCCGGCATCGCGATGGGAATTGCCACGCTCATCTTCTGGCTCGGTTCGCGCACATTTGTAAAAGTCCCGCCCGCCCGCGAACTCGCGCCGCTCGACGACGACACGCGCGCCGAGAACCGGCGCATCCTTTTGCGAATCGCCGCTGTCTTCGCACCGATCATCATTTTTTGGTCTCTCTACGATCAGCAAAACACCACGTGGGCGCAGCAAGGCGGAAAACTCACGCCCTGCATCCTGCCGCTCTATTTTTGGAACTACACCCTCAACGGCGAAACGATTCAGACGCTCAACGCGCTGTTCATCCTGCTGTTCATCCCGCTTTTTACCTACGTCATCTACCCGTGGCTCGAACGCCGCAATTTGAAGCCTTCGCTCCTCGCGCGCATGAGCGCCGGCATGGGCATTCTGGCCGTCGCATTCGGCGCAGCCGCGTGGCTCGAATACCGCATCGAAAGCGGGGAGAAACTCAGCGTCCTGTGGCAGACCGGACAATACGCGCTGCTCACTTTCGCCGAAGTGCTCGTCTCCACCACCGGGTTGGAGTTCGCATTTCGCCACGCACCCGCGTCTCTGAAGAGCACGATCATGAGCCTGTGGCTGCTCGCCATTTCGTTCGGCAATTTGCTCACCTCGCTCATCACGTGGCTCAACCAGCACCATGACCCCGCCAGCGGAAAATCCGTCGCCTATCTCTCCGGCTCGCAGGAAATGCTCCTTTACATCGGCCTGATGATCTGCGCCGTGTTCGCCTTCGTCACCGTCGCCCGCCGCTTTGAGGAAGGTGACGGAAACCGAGCGTAGCAAGCGTGCGTTATACGGTTCTCAGAACGTGCGTTTGAAAACCATGGCGCGTAGCGCCAGCCACTACGGTAGCCGTGTGCAAGGAGCGAAGCGACGCAGCCCACGGATCGCGGAGGGCGTCCATGCACCGCGTATGCGGTGCGACAAACGGTGACGCGTGCATGGTCGCGCCGACTACGCGGCGCTTTGCGTTTCTTCCCCTTTCCGTGGGTTTCGCTGCGCTTCACCCACGGCTACCGTAGTGGCTGGCGCTACGCGCCATATGGCGACCAGAATGAATAATTGTGTCAGCAGACTTCCTCCGCCACGGGATTTTTGAGTGTGCCGATGGAGGTGATTTCTACTTCCACGCTGTCGCCGGGCTGGAGCCAGCGTTGCGGATTGCTCGCCATGCCGACGCCGGAGGGCGTGCCGGTGAGGATGACTGTGCCCGGTAGCAGCGTGGTGCTGGCGCTGAGGAATTCGATGAGCGTGGGGATGTCGAAGATCATGTCGCCGGTGCTGGAGTGCTGGAGCGTTTCGCCGTTCACCCGCGTGGCGATGGAAAGCGCGTGCGGATCGGCGATTTCATCTGCGGTGACGAGGACGGGGCCGAGAGGCAGAAATGTATCGAAGCTTTTGCCTCGGCACCATTGTCCGCCGCCATCCTGCTTCTGCCAGTCGCGGGCGCTCACGTCGTTGGCGCAGGTGTAGCCGAGGATGTAGTCGTAGGCGCGCTCGCGGGAAACGTTGCGCGCGGTTTTGCCGATGACGACGGCGAGTTCGCATTCGTAGTCCACTTTATCGCTGCGAAGTTTGCGCGGGAGCAGGATGGGGTCGCCGGGATTCTGGAGGGAGCCGGGATTTTTGAAAAAGAGCACCGGGTGTTTTGGAATGGGCGCGTTGGTTTCCTCGGCGTGCTTTTTGTAATTGAGGCCGATGCACAGGATGGCGCGCGGTTCGAGCGGCGCGAGGAGTTTGCCGGTGATGCGTTCGCCAGTGTCGGTGAGCGTGGAGAAAAGGTCGCCGCTCAGTTTTGTATAAGTGCCGTCGGGGTGGAGGCGGGCGAGGGCGGTGGAGTTGGCAAGCTGGAGTCGGGCGATGTGCATGGTGAGAATGACGAATGCCGGATGACGGATGACGAATGAGGATAGGTCAACTTTCGATTTGCCACCGGGCGTGTGATGCACAGACTGCGCGCCCTTTTTCAAAAACACATCTATGAGCAAACCAAAAGTCTTAGTGGCCGATCCAATCAGCGAGCGCGGCGTCGCGGAATTGCAGGAGGGCGGTCTTGTTGACGTGACGGTGAAAACCGGCCTCAAGGAAGACGCCCTGCTGGAAATCATCGGGGAATTCGACGGCCTCGTGGTGCGCTCGCAGACGAAGGTGAACGCCAAGGTGATCGAAGCAGCGAAGAAACTCAAAGTCGTGGGCCGCGCCGGCGTGGGCGTGGACAATGTGGACGTGGATGCAGCGACGAAACGCGGCATCGTGGTGATGAACACCCCGGCGGGAAATACGATCAGCACAGCGGAGCACGCGTTCAGCCTGATGATGAGCATTTCGCGCAACATCCCGCAGGCGGACGCCTCGATGAAGTCGGGCAAGTGGGACCGGAAATCTTTTGAGGGCGTCGAGCTTTATGAAAAGACGCTGGCGATTCTCGGCATGGGCCGCATCGGCACCGAGATCGCGCGCAGGGCGATTGCGTTCGGGATGCGCGTTCATGCGTATGACCCGTATCTTTCGGCGAGCCGCGCGCGTGCGATGCAAGTGGAATTGGTCGAGCGTCTGGATGACATCCTGCCCTTCGCCGACTACATCACGATGCACATGCCGCTGACGGAGGAGACGAAAAATATGCTCAACGCCGAGCGTCTCGCGAAGACGAAGAAAGGCGTGCGCATCATCAACTGCGCGCGCGGCGGATTGGTGAACGAGCAGGCTCTGGCCGATGCTTTGAAGAGCAAGCACGTCGCGGCGGCAGCGCTGGACGTTTTTGAAGTGGAGCCGCCACCTGCGGATTCGCCGTTGCGTGGACTGCCGAACGTCGTGCTCACGCCGCATCTCGGCGCAAGCACCGCAGAGGCGCAGGAGAATGTTGGCATCGAAGTCGCGCAGCAAATTCGCGCGATGCTCTTGAGCGGCGAAGTGCGCAACGCGGTGAATATGCCCAGCGTGGACGCCAAGACGCTCGCCATCATCGGGCCGCACATCGCACTCGGCGCGAAGCTCGGCAATTTCCTCAGCCAGATCGCGGCGAAGCGCTGCGACAGCATCAACATCAACTACACCGGCAAGCTGAACGATCAGGACACGACGCCCATCACGCGCGCGATTTTGAAGGCGTTCCTCCGCGTCGCGAGCGGCGGCGGTGTGAATGAAGTGAACGCGCCTGCATTTGCGCAGCAACTCGGCGTGAAAGTGACCGAGAGCCGCGAGAGCAACGGCGCGGATTTCGCGGAGCTGATCGAACTCACGGCGACGGGCGAAGGCGGATGGGTGAGCGTAGCGGGCACGCATTTCGGCTCGCAGGCGCGCATCGTGAAAATCAACGGACGTCACATCGAGGCCCGCCCCGAAGGCGCGCTGCTCATTTACGAAAACAAGGATCGGCCCGGCATGGTCGGCTGGATCGGCACGCTCATGGGCAAGCACAGCGTGAACATCGCCAGCATGAGCCTCGGTCGCGACGAGGCGGGAGGTGTGGCGCTCGCGGTGCTGAATCTCGACCATGCTCCCGGTGACGCGGTGATCAAAGAATTGCTCGCCGAGCAGGATATCCGCTCGGTGCAAGTCGTGCAGTTGTGAAACTCGCCTTTTCCGCAAAGCCCGAGGCAGGCGCTGTTGCTGTCCGTTTTTTCACCACGGAGCAACGTGCACAACTCCCACGCGGAGTCACTGCCGCCGAGCTTTCGCTGAAGCCATCGAGCAGCGTCTTTCTCCACGCGGAGAATATGCTCTGCATCGGCCTCGGCGACGCGGGGAAAGTGGACGCTGACACGCTGCGACAAGCCGCCGGCGTGGCGGTGATGCTTTTGAAAAAGAGCGGACGCACCAAGCTGAACGTGCATCTCGAAGAATGGGCTGCGCACGTTGGTGCGGCAGTCGAGGGACTCGTGCTCGCGGACTTCCGCTCCGAGAAATACAAGACACAGAAGACGCCCGTCATTGAGCGTGCGAACATCATGGTGCGCGCCGCCGCCGTCGCCGCAGCGCGAAAGGCCGGGCAACGTGCGCAGATCGTCGCCGAGCAGACAAACGTCGTGCGCGGAATTGCAAACCGCCCCGGCAACGTCGTCTATCCCGCCACGCTCGCCGAGGAGGCGCAGTGGCTTGCGAAAAAAGCCGGACTGCGCTGCACCGTGCTCGACGAACGCAAACTTCGCGCAGGGAAATTTGGCGGCATCCTCGCGGTCGGCGAAGGCAGCGCCCGCGGGCCGCGCTTCATCATTTTGGAGCATCGCGGCGGACCGAAAAAACAGGCGCCCCTAGCGCTCGTCGGCAAGGCCGTCACGTTCGACACAGGCGGCATTTCCATCAAGCCCGCTGCGGACATGGAGCAGATGATTTGGGACAAATGCGGAGGCTGCGCCGTGCTCGGCGCGATGCTCGCCATCGCGAAACTCGGCGTGAAACGCAACGTCGTCGGCCTCATCCCCGCCGCTGAAAACATGGTTGGCGCAAACGCCTACCGCCCCGGCGACATCGTCACGTGCTACGACGGTAAACACGTCGAGATCGTCAACACCGACGCCGAGGGTCGCATGATTCTCGCCGACGCCATCGCCTACGCACGGCGCGATCTCGGCGCGACCGCAATCGTGGATGCCGCCACGCTCACCGGCGCTTGCGGTGTCGCGCTCGGCGAAAGCACTGCCGGTCTCTGGAGCACGGATGACAAGCTCCGCGACGCACTCCTTTCCGCCAGCAAAGACGCCGGCGAACGCCTGTGGCCGATGCCACTCATCGCGGAATACGACGAGCAAATCCGCAGCGACGTCGCGCTCATCAAAAACGCCGGTGGTCGTCTCGCCGGAGCCTGCACGGCAGCAGCGTTCCTCAAAGTTTTCGCCGAGCCTACGCCGTGGGCGCACCTCGACATCGCCTACGCCGCCCGCCGTCCCCGCGATGGTGCTGCGATTGCGCGCGGCGCGACTGGCTTTGGCGTGCGCACGCTCGTGAACGTCGCCGAGCAGTGGAAATAAATCGCCGACTGGCGGAGTAAAAGTGGTGGAGATTAGGGGGTTCGAACCCCTGACCTTCTCATTGCGAACGAGACGCTCTACCAACTGAGCTAAATCCCCTCACTTTATTCGCCTCGGCTCTCGCCGAGACGCTGCGAAACTGGCAGTGCCCCGAAAAGTTGTCCACCGGAAATTTAGCGCAGCGAAGAGGCGTGCCGATGCTTGCGCTCTTGCTTGGGGCTTCGCATCCTCTGCACATGTCTTGGCAATCTTTGCGTCCTGCTTGGGGGCTGGTTCTTGGCTCCGGTCTCGGAAGTTTCGTCGAGCAGATGGAGGTGGTGGCTTCCGTGCCTTACTCGGAGATCGCCGGTCTGCCGCAATCGAGTGTGACGGGACACGCGGGGCGGTTTGTTTTTGGGAAAATCGGCGGGGTGCTCGTTCTGGCGGCGCAGGGGCGTGTGCATTTGTATGAAGGACGCACGGCCGCGGAGGTCACGGCTCATGTGCGCTGGATGGCGGAGCGCGGTGTGCGGCGTCTGGTGCTCACGAACGCGGCGGGGACGAGCAACCCGGCGTTTGCGCCCGGCACATGGATGATGCTGGGGGATCATTTGAATCTCACGCACACGTCGCCATTGGTGGGTGGGCCGAATTTTCACGATATGAGCGAGGTGTATGCGCGGAGTTTTCGGGCGCATTTCGCGACTGTAGCGCGGGAGTTGGGGGTGACGCTGCACGAGGGCGTTTATGCTGGTCTGCTCGGTCCGCAATACGAGACGCCTGCGGAGGTGCGGATGCTTCGCACGCTGGGCGCTGATGCGGTGGGAATGAGCACGGTGCTGGAGGCGATCCAGGCGCGGGCGCTGGGGCTGGAAGTCGCGGGTTTTTCGTGCCTGACGAACTGGGCCGCCGGTCTGCACGCAGGCAAACTTGGCCATGCGGAGGTGCTGGAAACCGGCCAGCGTGCCGCCGCTGATCTGGCTAGGGTGCTCGCACGGGCAATTCCTGCTTTGTAATATGGAGCGGTCTGTGCTCTAAGGAATGCCTTCTTCACGCCTTCTAACAGGCGAAACGCTGTGAACGCCAATCGAGCCCACTTACAAGCCGTCAGTTTCGCCGCACTCCTTGCGAGTGCGGTCGTCGCCATTCTGCTCGTGATCTGCGAACGCGCGGAGCATCGTTACATCTACTCGTTTGCCCCGGAATTGAGCGACGTGAAGCTGCAGGGCGTGGCGCTGCAAAAGACGGCTTTTCAGCAGCCCGACCTGCTCGTGCTCTACGGCAGTTCCGAGTTGGTGAAAGAGGTGCCCAACCGTGCGACAGATTTCTTTTCGCAATTCCCAACCGGCTTCCGTGTATTTCCCGTGGGAAAAGCGGGCACCATCTCGCTGGCAAATCTGCTCAAGCTCGCGGCGGTCGGCGACACGATGCGCGGCAAGAAAGTCGCGCTCTCCATCTCGCCGAGTTTCTTTTTCACGGAGACGGTGAATGAAGGTTTTTACGAAGGAAACTTCAGCACCCTGCAAGCGCAGGAGCTGGTGTTCAGCAGTTCGCTTTCGCAGCAGCTCAAGCAGGACGCCGCGTTGCGGATGCGCCAGTATTCCGGGACTACGGATGGGAATTGGCTGCTGGATTTCACGCTTGATCGTCTCGCTGCCGATACGGGACTGGATCGCGCGCTCTACAGCGCTGTCTGGCCGCTTGGCAAACTCAGCAACGCAATCGGCCGCGCGCAGGATCACATCGAAGCGGGGCTGGAAATCCTGGGCAGCGACGGGCCGGATGCGAAGCCGGCGAAATTCGGCGGCGTGAATTGGAAGGAAGTGCTCCGCAGCGCCGGGGAGCAAAAAGCGGTGGCGAAGGACGCGAGACTCACCAAGCGTCCGAAAGGTTCGCGCGATGCGAGTTTCATCGCGACGCTCACTGCGGCGGATGAATGGGACGATTTCACTCTCGTCCTGCGCACGCTTCACGAACTCGGCGCGCAACCGATGTTGCTCTCAATGCCGTTGCATGGCGTGGATCTGGAAATTACCGGCGTCTCTGCGAAAGCGCGTCACAAGTATGGTGAAAAACTCACGGAGCTGGCGTCGCGCTACAACATGGAACTCGTCTATTTCCAGCAGTTCGAGGAGGACCCCAATTTCTTCGCGGATCATCTCGACCATCCCGGCGCTAAAGGATGGGCCCTTTACAACAAGGAGCTGGACGAATTTTTCCACCAAGCCACTAACTAGTGAACAACGACCAAATCCTCGAACTGCTCGCCCGCGTGGCGGAGACCGATGAAGTGCGCAAAAATTCCAGCCTCGCGCTTTACGATCTGCAAATCCTCGACTCGATGAAGACCGTCGAACTCATTGTCGCACTCGGCCAGGAGGCGGGCGTGGAGGTTTCGCCGGCGGAATTTGATCGCGAGGAATGGGCGACGCCGGGGAAGTTTGTCGCTGACGTGCTGCGCCGACTCGCCGCGTGATGGACGCGGCGAAACGCTGGCTGGAGGCTCATCCGAGGGCGCGCGTCGCTTTGCTCACGCTCTACTACCTCGCGGTGATCGCGACACTGCTGGTGATGTATGGGCGCGGGAAATTCGATACGCCGGAGTTTGTGTATCAGGAATTTTAGCCATGCATCTTCTCGACCGCATCGCGCATTGGGGCCGCACTTCACCGGAGCACATCGCACACATCAGCAACGAGCGCACACTCACCTACGGCGAACTCGCCGCGCGCTCGGATGCGCTGGCCGCATGGCTGGACTGCGAACTCGGCGAGCGTCGTGTGCCCGTCGCCATCCACGGCCACAAAGAGCCGGAGATGCTCGTCACGTTTCTCGCTGCCGTAAAAACGGGGCGGCCTTATGTGCCGATTGACACCACGACGCCGCCAGCCCGCGTGCAGCGCGTCATGGAAATTTCCGGCGCGGGCGTGTTGCTGACGCCGGAGAAAGTGGCGGAGCTTTCCGCGAGCAGTGCGACTTACGAAAGCGACCGGCGCGTCGGGAATGACGATCCATTTTACGTGCTCTTCACGAGCGGCAGCACGGGTGAGCCGAAGGGCGTCGTCATCACGCTCGCGAATCTCGAACATTATCTCGCGTGGATGCAGGGCGCGCACGATTTCACGCCGCTGGGCGAAGTTTTCCTCAACCACGCGCCGTTCACTTTCGATCTCAGCGTTCACGACATCTACCTCGCGCTCACGACCGGCAATACGATCTTCTCGCTCACGAAGGAACTCGCCACCAACTTGCGCGCGCTCTTTCAGGCGCTGGGAAAATGCGGCGCGACGCAGTGGATGAGCACGCCGTCGTTTGCGCAGATGTGCTGCATCGAAAAGAGCTTCAATTCCACGATGCTGCCTGCGCTCCGTCGCGTTTTCTTCTGCGGTGAAACGCTCGCGCCCGAGACAGCCGCGCAAATGCTGGAGCGGTTCCCCGGCGTGAAAATTCTGAACACCTATGGCCCGACCGAGGCGACTGTCGCGGTGACGAGCGTGCCGGTGACGCGCGAACTGCTAGTGCAGTGGAATCCGCTCCCCATCGGGCGCGTGATGCCGGGCACGCGCATCATCATCCGCGATGAAAAAGGCCAGCCCATGCCGTCTGGCGAGCGCGGCGAGATCGTCATCGCTGGTCCAAATGTCAGCCCCGGCTATCTCGGTCGCCCCGACCTCACGGAGAAGGCATTCGCGCCATTCGAGGACTCGCGCTGCTATCGCACCGGCGATTGGGGACGCGACCGGGATGGACTCATCTTTTGCGAAGGCCGCATGGACGGGCAGATCAAACTTCACGGCAACCGCATCGAACTCGGCGACCTCGAAGCCAACCTCCGCGCACTGCCGGAGATCGCAGACGCCGTCGTGCTGCCGGTGAAAAAGCACGACGTGGTGGATTCGCTCGCGGCGTTCGTCGTGCTGGCTGGCGCGAAGGAAGGCAGCGACTTCGAGCAGGCGGCGAAACTCAAGGCGCGCCTCGGCGAACGCCTGCCCGCCTACATGGTGCCGCGCAAATTTCATTTCCTCCCCAGCTTCCCGATGAACAACAACGGCAAGGCCGACCGGAAAAAACTCGCGGAACTGCTCGGATGACGCCCTTCGCAAACTGGACATTCTTCGGCCTGCTCCTGTTCTACGCCGTGGTGCCGGTCGTCGCGCTTGGCCTGCTCGGAAAGGCGAGCGCGCGATGGTGTTTTGTGATCACGCTGCCGGTGCTGGGTTTTATTTTCAGCAGCCCGGACAGCGCGGTGTTGCGCATCGCGGGCCTGCAACTGCCGGAAGTCGGCGTCGTCGAAACTTTGAAACCGTGGGGGAAGCAGGCGGAGGCCACGCAGTTTGCGCCGCTGTATGTTTTCCTGCTTTCGGCGCTGTGGCTGTGGGCGACTTGCCTCGTCTTTTTGCGCTGGAAATCGCGCGCCACGTTTTATGTCGCGATGCTTTTGGCGCTCGCACCTCTCTGTGCTTCGAAGTTTCTGCCGTTCTTCTCCGTCGAGAGCGCGTTCGGTTTTCTCGGTATCAGCTACGTCACGTTCCGCGCGCTGGATGTGGTTTTTTCCATTCGCGACGGCGTAGTGAAGGAACTCGCGCCGGGGCAGCTCTTCGCGTTTTTGTTTTTCTTCCCCGCGATCTCCTCGGGGCCGATAGACCGCTACCGTCGCTTTGCGCAGGACTGGGTGAAGCAGCGCACGCGCGCGGAATTTCTCAACGATCTGGACTTTGCCATCCAGCGCGTCATGCGCGGGTTCCTGTATAAATTCATCCTCGCCGCGTTGATTGATCAGCACCTGCGCGCGCCGCTGATGAGAGCAAGCGGGCCGTGGGCGTGCGCTGGCTACGCGTATGTTTACACGCTGTTTTTGTTTTTCGACTTTGCGGGCTACACAGCATTCGCTGTGGGCATTTCTCGGCTGCTCGGCATCCACACACCGGAAAATTTCAACGCCCCGTTCCTCGCTCGCAACATCCGCGAATTTTGGGCGCGCTGGCACATGAGTCTGTCATTCTGGCTGCGCGACCACGTCCACATGCGCTTCCAGCTCGCGGCGGCGAAAGGGAAGTGGTTTCGCGGGAAACAAACCGCCGGCACGCTCGGCACATTCCTCACTTTTGGCATCATGGGCGTGTGGCACGGCATCGCGCCGCACTACCTCATCTACGGCCTTTACCACGCCGTGCTCGTCACCGGTTACGATTCCTTTTCACGCTGGAACAAAGTCAGCAAATGGTGGGCCGACTCGCCACGCGGGCGCTGGAGTGCGCGGCTGCTCACTTTCCACATCATCGTTTTTGGGATGCTCATTTTCAGCGGACGCCTCATCCCGCCGCCACCGCCCGCGCACGACGAAGTCGTCGAGCGCGCCGACGCCTATTCCGTCGAAGGCTATGTGTGGCAGCGGGACAAAAAAGACGGCGGCCTGCTCGTGGACGTTTATGTGGACTACGGCTGGGTCGTCCGCGTCCCTGCGAATCTGGATCGCGCCGACCTCATCGAACGCGGCTACGGCAACGGCAAACACGGCTACTACGCCGAACTGCCCAAGTGGGTGCGAAACAACGCCCAGCACGTCATCGAAGTCCGTGTCGTCGGCAGCAACCGCCTCATCGGGAAACCGAAAGTCGTCAGCGGAGAACCCGACCCACCGCCGCCGCCTCCGCCGGAGTAGGCGAGTGGCGAGTGGCGAGTGGCGAGTGGCGAGTGGCGAGTGGCGAGTGGCGAGTGGCGAGTGGCGTGCCTGCCCGACGGGTGGAGGTCTATTGTGACTGGTGAATTGTGAATGGTGACTGGTCATCGGGCGTGGGGCGTGGGTCAGGACATAGGTAACACATATGGGTCAGGACATGGGTAACACCTGCCGTGGACTTTGGTTACAGTTTCATGGTTGGTTTTGGTGTGTCAATTGGGGTGTTTTCGGAGCTGGGGGTGGCTCCCGA
>CANJNZ010000065.1 GCA_947476045.1 Chthoniobacteraceae bacterium | reverse complement strand
GAGAGGAAGGTGTTCTTGATGACGATGCCGGCGCGGCCACCGGCCTTGAGGATCTTGATGAAGTGCTGGAGGAAGAGGAACGCGGTCTCGCCGGTGCGGATGGGGAAGTTTTGCTGCACTTCCTTGCGCTCTTTGCCGCCGAAGGGCGGATTGGCGATGATGATGTGGAAGCGGTCCTTTTCCTGCACGTCGGCGAGGTTTTCGGCGAGCGTGTTGGTGTGAATGACGTTGGGCGCTTCGATCCCGTGAAGGATCATGTTCATGGTCGCGATGACGTAGGCGAGGGACTTCTTTTCCTTCCCGTAGAAGGTGCGCTCTTGCAGGGTGCGGTCCTGGGCGGTGGTGCGCTTCGGGTTCTGGGCGCGGAGGTAATCGAAGGATTCGCAGAGGAAGCCGGCCGAGCCGACGGCGGGGTCGCAGATGGTCTCGCCGAGCTTCGGCGCCGTGACGGCGACGATGGCGCGAATGAGCGGGCGCGGGGTGTAATACTCGCCGCCGTTGCGCCCGGCGTTGCCCATGTTTTTGATCTTGGCTTCGTAAAGGTGCGAGAGCTCGTGCTTCTCGGTCTGGGACGCAAAGCGGAGTTCGTCGATGTGGTCGATGATCTCGCGCAGGTTATAGCCGCTTTGGATGCGGTTCTTTATCTCGCCGAAGATTTCGCCGATCTTGTATTCGATGGTGTTCGGGCCGGTGGCCTTGGCCTTGAAGCCGTGCAGGTAGGGGAAGAGCTTGGCGTTGACGAACTGGATGAGGTCGTCGCCGGAGAGGGCTGTGTTGTGGTCGATCTTGCCGTCCTTTTTCGGCGCAGCCCACGACTCCCAGCGGTAAGGCGCATCGAGGATGTGGGTGTATTTCTTGCCGTCGAGGGCGGCTTCGGTGGCCTTGTCGTGTTCCAGGGCGTCGAGGTATTTCAGGAAGAGCAGCCAGGAGGTCTGCTCGGTGTAATCGAGTTCGCTGGTGCAGCCGGCGTCTTTCCAGAGGACGTCGTCGATGTTTTTGAAGGCTTGTTCGAACATGGGTGATTAGTTGTCGTTAGCTGGGTTCCTCTCGCGAAGTAGCACTGGAATGGCGTGGCAGGAAAGTTTCATCGAGCGAGCAGGAACGTGCAGAGCGGACGTTGAACGCGAGCGAGAAACCACGAAAGCGCGGGGAGGGCAAGGCGCGAAGCGCTATTTCGGATTGCGGATTGCGGATTGACTCAGTCTTGCGCCTTCGCCCTTCGGGCAGCCTTCAGCTGTCTGTCTCGCTCCGCTCGGCTGCGGATTGGGGACAGGGAATTGCGGATTGCGGAACGGAGTGGAACGACATCGCCTGCCACAGGCAGCCCGGAGGGACGTTGCGGCGGCAACGGGCAGTGCGGATTTAAGCCCTCTGCCCCGGTCCATCTTCGATCTCGGATTTCGGATTGGGGCGGGTGACTGGTGATAGGAGAACGCAGCAAGGCGCGTTTGCTGCGCTGTGATCGTTGATAAGTGACCGGGGGTCGCCCATCCGGCACCTGCGGTTGAACACGGCCTCAGTCCGACGGGGTGTTTTTGTGGAAAAACGCCTTGCCACGGCGGGGTTGCCAGCTAGGGTGCGCGCCCCTTTCTCCGTAACAGGCGTGCGCGTGTGCGTGTGCCCGGCAGAGAGGTAATCCGGAAACCGTGGTTTGTAACAACTAGTAAAAATATGATCGAAATGAAGGAACTCCTCGCGAAATCCATGCGCGAATTCAAAGAGGGTAAAATTGTAGAGGGAACCATTCTCGAAATCCGCCCGCGCGAAGTGCTCGTGGATATCGGATACAAAAGCGAAGGCGCAATCGCAGGCAGCGAGTTTGACGACATCGAAAACCTGAATGTGGGCGACAAGGTGGAAGTGCTCATCTGCCGCCTCGAAAATGATGACGGCATGGTGGTGCTCTCCAAGGAGCGCGCATCCGCCCGGCAGAACTGGGAGAAAATCGTGGCCGTCTATAATGCAGGCGGACTCATCAAGGGCAAAGTCAAGGCAGCCGTCAAAGGCGGTCTGCTCGTCAACATCGGCATCGAGGCATTTTTGCCCGGCTCACAATTTGACATCATCCCGCCCAAGGATCTCGCTCCTTTCGTGGGGCATACTTTTGACTTTAAGATCGTGAAGCTGATGGAAGACCGCCGCAATGTGGTTCTCAGCCGCCGCGAAATCATCGAAGCCGAGCGCAGTGAAAAACGCTCCGCATTCATGGACTCGAAGAAAGTGGGCGACCGCGTGAAGGGCATCGTGAAAAACATCACGGACTTCGGCGCATTCGTGGATCTCGACGGCATGGACGGCCTTCTCCACATCACCGACATCACCTGGGGCCGCCTCACCCATCCGAGCGAGGCGCTCAAGGTTGGTCAGGAGATCGACGTGGTCATTCTCGAAATCAACAAGGACAAGGAGCGCGTGTCGCTCGGCATGAAGCAGACGCAGCACAATCCTTGGGACAAAATCGAGGAACGCTTCGCCATCGGTGCAAAGGTCAAAGGCAAGGTCACGAACCTCATGCCCTACGGCGCATTCATCGAACTCGAAGAAGGCGTGGAAGGACTCATCCACGTCTCCGAGCTTTCGTGGACCAAGCGTATCGCGCGTCCAAGCGACGTGCTGACACTCGGCCAGGAAATCGAAGCCAGCGTTCTCGGCGTGAACAAGGACGAGCAGAAAATCTCGCTCGGCGTCCGCCAGCTCGAAGCCAACCCATGGGACGAGATGGAACACAAATACCCAATCGGCAAAACCGTGAAGGGCACCGTCCGCAACATGACCGCCTACGGCGCGTTTGTGGAACTCGAAGAAGGCGTGGACGGCATGGTGCACGTCTCCGACATGAGCTGGACCCGCAAGATCAACCACCCATCCGAGCAACTCAAGAAGGGTGACGAGATCGAAGCCGTCGTCATCGACATTGATAAGAATGCCCAGCGCATCAGCCTCGGCATGAAACAGCTCGACGAAGATCCATGGAAGGACATCGAGCAACGCTTCAAGATCGGCGACAAAGTCAAAGGCAAGATCAGCAAGATCGCCACGTTCGGCGCATTCGTCGAACTCGATGGTGATATTGATGGCCTCGTCCACATCTCGCAGATCAGCGAAGAGCGCATCGAGAAAGTCAAAGACGTCATCAAAGTCGGCCAGGAAATCGAAGCCCGCGTCATCAAAGTGGACAAGGGCGAGCGCCGCATCGGCCTCTCGATCAAAGCCGCCAACTACAACGACGACGACATGCGCAAGGAAGCCGCTGCGTTCGAAACAGCCATCAAGCCCGGCGAAGACCTCGTCGGCCTCGACAAGGCATTCGCCAGCGCGCTCGAAGACTACCGCCCCGGCGAAGGCGGCAAGTAGTCAGCGTAAGTCAGAAACCATTCACAACCGCGGGTGCTGCGAAAGTGGCACCCGCGGTTTGTTTTTGCAGGCGGCGCTGCTTTCGGCGACAGGACGGCTGTCCCGCCGAAGCGATTGAATAAATGTGCAGGTGCTGGCTTGCGGTATAGCGGGGTTCTGATTGCCTTCCGTCTGACATCCCGCCCGGAAACCTTGAGCCAACCAATCACACGCAATGGTCATGAAATTTTCAAACCTGCTCTCCCGCATCATTGTCGCTGCGTCAGCGCTCATCACGGCTCACGCTGATATACAGTCTCCGACATATAATCCGGACGATCTGATTCTCGGTTTTCGCTCGCTGAGCGGCAGTCAGTGCTATGTCGTAAATATCGGGCAGGCGTCGCAATTCACCAACGCAACGAGCGCGTTCGCAATCACTGGCCTGGGAGATATAGTCACGGATCTCGCGACGGTTTTCGGGAATGATTGGAGCGGAATTCGTCCCGACATGCTCTGGAGTGTTTCAGGCGCATCGAGTTCAGACCAAACAATCGGGAATGACCCTCCAAAAACTCTGTATGCAACGAGACTGCGGACAACTGCCGGAATTCAGTCCGCGCCCTGGCTTCGCGCAAGCGATAGCGCTCAGTCAGCCACGACAGATTTCATAAAAGCACTCGGCGCCGCCTACACGACATACAGCGCGACTGCAAACAGCCCCGGCAAAGGCGTCATTCAGACCAATACGGACGTCAATTGCTACGCCAGCTATCAGCCGGGCGGAACCATTGCCAATTCCGGCCCTGCTCCGGGCACCAGCTTTCAGGCTTTCAATCCTACGATTGAGGGCACTTTCGCCAACCGTGCAGACAGCTCCGTGCTCGATCTCTTTCGCATGACTCCCGGCACTGCGCCGGATCAGCCCGGCTCGTATGTCGGCACCTTCGTAATCGCCGCGAATGGCACGGTCACCTTCACTCCGATTGCCAGCACTCCGGGGACGCTTGCATTTACTTCGTCCACATTTTCACAGGTGGAAAGCTCGACGCTGAACGTGCAGAAGACGATCACCGTCAGCCGCACAGGTGGCTCGCTCGGCGCAGCAAGTGTCGAAGTCACCGTCACCGCGGGTTCGGCAATCAGCCCCGACGACTACACTGCGACCACACCAGTAACTCTGAACTGGGCGAATGGCGACATTGCCACAAAGTCGATGACTATCACCGTGAAGACCGATGGCACCACCGAGGGTGATGAGACAGTTTTCCTCGAACTGAAAAACGCCACTGGTGCAGCACTGGGAAACACGAGCAGCGCCACACTTACCGTCAGCGATCCACCAGTGCCCGGCACAGTTGCATTCAGTTCCGCCACATTTTCGCAGACGGAGCCCTCCAGTGGAACCGCAGTGATGACAATCACTGTCAACCGCACGGGCGGCTCCGACGGCGAAGTCAGCGTGGACACCACAGTGACCGCAGATACAGCCACTGTGAGCGACGACTACACTGCAACGACACGCGTCACACTGACTTGGGCGGACGGCGACTCTGCGGCAAAAACATTCAACATCACCGTAAAATCCGACCTGCTCACCGAGAGTGCGGAAACCATCAATCTCGCACTACAAAATGCAACGGGCGGCGTGGCAATCGGCACACAAAATATAGCCGTGGCCACCATCAACGATTTACCGCCGGCCGGAGTGCTGGCATTCAGTTCCGCCACCTACGCCCAATCGGAAAGCTCGGGTTCCGACGCCACGATGACCATCACCGTGAACCGGACCGGAGGCGCGGCTGGCGCGGCCGGCGTGCAGATCGCGGTGAGCCCCATCAGCGCAACAACGCCGGAGGATTTCAGCGTGAACTCTCCCGTCACGCTGAATTGGGCGGACGGCGATTCGGCGTCGAAGAGCTTCGACATCACAATCCATGGAGATGCAGACGCAGAAACCGATGAGACTTTCAGCCTGAGTCTGACAAACCCCACCATCGCGACACTCGGAACGCAGACCACAGCCGTCTGCACCATCAACGATGGGACCATCATCATCCCGCTCGCGGAACTTGGCGGCAGCTACAACGGCCTCATCAGCGGGGCCGCTGCGCACCGGGGCATTTGATCTTTCTTCGAAAACGAGGACAGGGGTTGGAGAGTAATTGGTAGTATGGTTAGTTGGTTGTGTTGTCTTGGTTATGGGGGAACATCTGGGAATGGAAGTCGCGAGGGGAGAGTTGGCCGAGGGAGCTGTGCCTGCGGCGGGAGTTGTAGAAGGTCTCGATGTAGTCGAAGGCCATGAGTTCTGCGGCGGCGCGGGTGGGAGGGATGGAGTGGCCGAAGCACTCGGCCTTGAGGGTGGCGACGAAGCTTTCTGCCAGAGCGTTGTCGTAGGGGTTGCCAGTGCGGCTCATGCTCAGGGTGATGCCGTGGGTGGCAGCCAGGCGTGCAAAGGCGTCGGCGGCGTATTGGCTGCCGCGGTCGCTATGGTGGAGGAGGCCGGGCGGCGGCGGCTGGCGATGGAGGGCGAGGGCGAGTGTCTCGGTGGTGAGTTCGCCGCGCATGTCGGCGCGGCAGTGGTGGGCCACGCAGCGGCGGGTGCAGCCATCGAGCGTGAAGGCCAGGTAGAGCCAGCCTTCGGCGGTTTCGATATAGGTGAAGTCGCTCTGCCACACCATGCCCGGACGATCCGAGGCAGGCACCCGCGCCAGCCAGTTTGCGGCGATGGGATGCTCGTGGCGGCTGTCGGTGGTGCGCGGAGCAAAGCGGCGCTTTTGCCGTGCGCGAAGCCCCTGTGCATTCATAAGCCGGGCGACGCGGTTCTTGCCGCAGCGCTCCCCCAGATCGCGCAGATCGCAAAGCACGCGCGGACTGCCGTAGGTGCGGCGGCTGCGCGCGAAGCTCTGGGCGATGAGCGGGGAGAGCAACGCATCGCGCACGCGGCGAGGGCGCGTCGGCTTTTGCCGATGCGCGTAAAACCCGCTCCGGCTGACATCGAGCGCATCGGCCAGAGCGCCCACAGGGTAATTAGCGTGGAGCTTTTCCATCACCGTGAAGCGTTCCCGGGCATCTGGACCGAACAGATGCCCAAGGCTTTTTTTAAGATTTCACGCTGCTCGCGCAGGTAATCATTTTCCTGCCGCAACCGGCGCAGCTCACGCTGCTCCTCACTCTCGGCACCGAGGGCGGCTGCCTGAGTCGGAACGTGGCCACCCTTGGCTTTCTTGATCCACTCCCCCAGCGACCAGAGCGAGACACCCAGATCCCGGGACACTTCGCCCTGGCTGCGTCCACCGAGGACGAGCGCAATGGCCTTTTCTTTAAACTCACGGTCGTATCGCCGACCGAACTTGCTGATTTTTGACATGGCTGTGTTTTCTCCCCCATCACCCCTGTCCGCAATTTCAAAGAAAGCTCAATTGTTGGCATCAAAGTCACCCCGACCGGGGCCTTCAGCGGCAAAGTAGCCATCGAGGGAGTCACACTGCCCGTCAGCGGCACCTTCCTGTCGAACGGCTTCGTGCGGTTTGGAAAAACATTCTCGCCGACTGTCGAACTCGTGAAGAAAGCGAAACCCGCAAACATCTCACTCGGTTTCCTCACGCTAAAACTCGACATTGCGGGTGGCGACAAGGTCACAGGCACACTCAAAGATCAACTGGGCAACACAACATTCGGCACCATCTCCCACGCCGACCACGCACTTTACACCTCGAAGAAAAACCCGCTCGCGCCCTATAAAAACGTCCCCGCAACGATCCTCAACCCCGCTGGAGAAAAAGGAAAATACACCGCCATTTTCAGCGCCAAAGCCGCACCCAACAACGGCGTCGTGATGAACGCTTTTCCCCAGGGCGACGGTCACGGTAACGTCACGGTTTCCACATCTGGCACTGTGAAGATCCTGGGCAAACTCGCTGATGGCAGCAACGTCTCATACTCAAACACGCTCTCCAAAAAGAACGAATGGCCCATTTACATACCGCTCTACAAAAAAGGCGGCTTCATCGCTGGCAGCGTCATCTTTGACCACACGCAAACACAGACAGACGCCGCCTGCGCAGGCATGAACTGGTTCAAGCCCGATACGACCGGCTTAAAAGTGAAGGACAAACTGTATCCCGCAGGCTGGCCCGGCGGCATCACCACCGACTTCGCCGCCTCGAAGTATGTCGCGCCTCAAAAAGCGACCGTGAAAATCCCGGCTCCTCCAAACCCCGGCACAGTCTTTGGCCCCGGTGTTCCCAGCGCGCCAAACAACACCACGGCAAATATTTTCATCAGCACCGCATACGGCGGCCTGACGACGAACACTTCCAACGATGCGAGTCTCGATGCGAAGAGCAAGGCAACCATCCTCGCCGCCACCGCAGGAGCTTCCGGCGCAGCGGGTTTGAAAACCACCTTTGTCTCCGGCACAGGCGGGATGAGCGGCAGCTTCACCCACCCCGGGCTTGGCAAATCCGTGAAATTCACAGGCGTCGTCTTCCAGAAGACTCAAACAGCCAGCGGCTTCTTCATTTATCTTCCGCCAAAAACCGCCGCACCCGGAACCATCGCAGAGAGTGGCTCAGTCGGCGCGGGTAAAAAGTAAGACAAGCAGCAGGCTGCTCGTGGTTTCAAATGAAGATCCCACGTTGCTCTTCAAGCGGGCTTTTTTCGTAGAATCGAAAATGCGCCCTACACATCCAGACGATAACCAAGCCCGTGAACCGTGAGCAGGTGCTTCGGCTCGGCGGGTTCGTCTTCGATTTTCTGGCGCAGCTTCACCACGAGTTGATCCAGCGTGCGCGTCGTGCCGTAGTATTCGACGCCCCAGACTTCATTGAGAATACGGTCGCGTGAAACCGCATTGCCGTTCTCGCGATGAAGCATGGCGAGCACCTTGAGCTCACGCGGTGTGAGTTCAAATTTCTCCTTCCCTCGCGTGCCGCGCAGCGCCTTGCTCTCAATGCGCACTTTGCCAAACGAAAGCGAGTCCGGCACTTCGCCAGCGGGCTCCATTGCGAAATCAGCACGCCGCAATAGCGCCTGAACGCGGGCGAGCAGCTCGCGCAGACTGAAAGGTTTCGTCACGTAATCATCCGCACCGAGTTCGAGGCCGACGACCTTGTCCACCTCCTGACTCTTCGCGCTGAGCATGAGAATCGGCACGCGGCTTTTCGTCGCGCGGATTTCGCGACAGAGATCGTAACCGCTTTTTCCCGGCAGCATGATGTCGAGCACGACGATGTCGGGTTTGCGTTGCTTGAACATCGAGAGCACCTCGCTGCCAGCACTGCAATCGGTGACTTCGTAGCCCTCCGAGCGCAGTGCATCGCATAAGCCGAGCCGGATGTGGGCGTCATCTTCGACGACGAGGACATGCTTTTTCATAAATGTGATGGATGGTTAAACAGCTTGGTTCGAAATTGGAATGCGAAGCGTGAAGCGACTTCCCCCACCCTCGCGCCGCTCGAATAAAATCTCGCCGCCGTGCTCGCGCGCCAGTCGCTGCGCTAGCGTGAGGCCCAGTCCGCTCCCCTGGATGCCGCTGCTGAGCGAATCGTGCGCTCGATAAAACGCCTCGTAAATTTTTTGCTCCTCGCCGGCGGGCACGCCCATGCCGCGATCCAGCACACTGACATTCACGAAGTCATCGGCAATCCACGAGTGCATTTCAACTTCCTTGCGCTCAATGCTGTATTTCTCGGCGTTGGAAAGCAGGTTCACGAGAATTTGAGAAAGGGCGTCCTCATCGCCAACCACCGAATAGGGCGGCGGCGCGGCCTCCCATCGCGTGCTGAAACCCGATTCGCGCAGATGCAGACCATGACTTTCCCACACGCGCTCGATGACAGCGTGAAAATCGAACGGCTTTTTTTCAAAGCGCTTCTGCCGGCGTTCGAGTTTGGCGAAATCGAGCACGTTGTTGATGAGCCGCGTGAGTCGCTCGGCCTCCACGCTGATGATGCGCAGATACTGCCCCTGCTTTTCCGCCGTGGGCGGACGATCGTGCATCAACTCGGCAAACATCCGGATACTCGTGAGCGGCGTTTTCAGTTCGTGCGAAACGTTCGATACGAAGTCCGTCTTTTTCTGCGCGAGCGCGAGCTGGCGGCGCGCGTCGGCCACCACGAGCCAGCCGCCAAACGCTATCAACGCCACCGCACCAGCGATGGTAAAAGTGAGTGTTCGCCTCAGTCCTCGCGCAGAATCGGCAAGCGCAGTCGGGCTCGCCAGATAGAGAGCCGCCTCCCAATGAGGCAGCACCTCGCCAATCTCGCTGGCGACGAAAGGATGCTTCCAATCTCGAACGAGATTGCTGCCGAGATGTGTGGCCGTGGGGCGCGCCTTGTCGTCGAGCAACGCCAGCACAAAGGACGGGCGCTCGCCGTATCGCTCATTGCCCTGCATCTCGGCAAACAATGCAGGCCAGAGCGCGCGCAACTCAGCCGCATCTACAAGACAGCCGAAAACAAGCTCCGGTGCCTCAGGCGGACGAATCCAGAACACCAGATCAAGTTTGTCCTGCACAAAACGCGAAACCGTTCCCTCGTCGCCGTTTTTAGTGAGAGTCTGAAAATCGGATGTCGAAGGTAGAATGCTGGACCAGTTCGAGAAGCTGGATGCGATCACCTGCTGTGGCTCCACCTTCCGATTGAGCAAATTTGCCTCATTCTTCGTAATGATGACGTTTTGCTCAGCACGCTTCTCTGCCTCCGCAGGCTTGTTGTCGTCCGCAGTTGCCTGCTCGCGCTTATCAAACTTTGCATCAAGCCCGTCTCTGTATTTACTATCGCCCCTTCGACTACCTCCCAACTCCTCTTTGCTTTTCTTTTGTGGAGCGCCGGACACGCCGTCCGACTCCTTCAGTGCATCATTGGGTGCGGATTTGAATTTATCACCACTGAGTGCGGGCGCAATTTTCGCCGCGTCTTCCAACACTCCCGCCGGCGCGGCGGGCGCTGCTGGCATAGGCGAAGGCATTGCTGTTCTGCCACCGCGAGAACTCGCTCCCTCCTGCGGTTTCGAAACTTCGGGTTTTGCAGCCTGCAACTCCGCAACCGGTGCATCCACTGATGCTGCCGGCACTTTCGCAGCAGCTTTTGGGACTGCGACCTTGGCAAGCTCGGCAACCACGGGTGCGGCCGGCTGGTTCGACTTTTCAGCCAATCCCTTTTCACCAGCACTCTGTTTTGTCTGCGCCAGCGCGGCTTGGGTCGTTTGCTCATCAGTCTTCTTTCGCTCCCGTGTAGCAGGGATGGGTTCGGTATTCTGTCGATAAGCATCCAATTCAGCGTCTTTCGCTGTCGCTTCCGGCTGCGACTGTGCATTGTTGTATGCGTTAGACGCATAGCCGCCTTTTTGACTAGCTCTGCTCACAATTTTCCCCTGCGCCTCGACGGGCACGTAATACACCTGCGCTGGCTCCGTGCTGCTAAGGAATGAACTGTTTTCCAAAAGAAACCTCCGCCATTCCGGATTCTTCGCAGCTCCTGCATTGTTGGGTGAAATCAAACGCCCATCCGCCCCGAGCGCGAAGCCCACAGCGCGCCGGCCCCACGCATCGGCAAGCGTGTTGGTGAAATCACGCGCCAGCGCATTGGCATCACCTTTCGCCAGAAGTTTATGCACCGTGTCGCCAAACGATCTCCGCTCCGACTCGACCGCCTCGCGCACCGATGCCGCTAGTGATTCGGTTTCCTTTTGATAAAGCTCCGCCGTTCGTCGCTCGAAGACGATCTGCTGCTCCTCCGCACTGCGCAACGCCAGCCAGCCGAGCACTGCACTTGGCAGGAGCACGGCGAACAAAAATATCCAGACAGTTTTTTTCATGCGCTGGGTGAAAGTATGCACACGCTGTTCCGCATGTGTCAGGCACTGGTGCGGAGGTTGTAAAAGAATTGTGAGAGCGGCCTACAGATGATCCTGCACCCACGCGTATTCGCGGGCGATGCTCTTCACCATGTCGCCGGGATGAATTTCCGGTGGAAGCACATCGAACGTGTAAGTCTCAATCTCCACATGGCTCGTTGCACCGCAGCGCAATTCGTGGAAAAAGTCCGGCGTAAGCAACGACGCCGTGCTCGCAAGCAAACCGCTCTCGCGGAAAAAGAGCGGCACGTGGAAATGCACGCGCACTTGATCCAGCCCTTGCTGACCTCTGGTGTCTGCGAGGGCAAGTGGCAGGTCCTTCCACGAACGAATCTCGCCGCTCTCCGTGCGGCCTTTTACTTGATGAAGATAAACGCCCTCGGCAAATGGCCGCAATTCCTCCCATCCCTCCTCGCCCGCAGCGACGGTGAGCGCGGCACTGAGCTGCACTTTGGAAATGCGGATGCCTTCGCTGCGATATGTGCGAAGCGCCGTGAGCGGGTCTTCAAATTGCAGCGCGACATGGCAGGTATCAAGGCAGACGCCGATATGGCGGCGCATGATTTCCTCCGCTTCGCTCGTGTAGCATTTGCGAATGCGTTTCACCTCCTCGACTCCCTTGGTCCACAGCATCTCTTTAAAAAAGCGCACCGTTTCCTCTGTCGTTTCGAGGTAGCAATCGGGCTCGGGTTCGAGGCCGAGGTGGATTTCCTTGCCTGTGTCTTCGCGCACTGCCGCAAGGTAGGCGGCAACGGATGCAAGATTCTCTGCCATGCTATCGACTGCCTCGGGCGTCGTGATCCAATCTTTATAGGAACCCGGCACTGTGCTGATGGA
The DNA here is from genome assembly GCA_947476045.1 of Chthoniobacteraceae bacterium. GTDB lineage: Bacteria > Verrucomicrobiota > Verrucomicrobiia > Chthoniobacterales > Chthoniobacteraceae > SXWH01. The sequence goes on along the minus strand of CANJNZ010000065.1, from coordinate 15,095 downwards.
GCCGTCGATACCCTCAGGCAGCCACTCGGCGAGGATGTCGCAAACATCAAATGTGTAATTCCGCCGGTCTGCCATGCGCCAGTCCGGCGCATAAACTTGCTCCTTCACTGCTCCAGCGTGGAAACGCCCGTAGGGAAATGCGTTCACCGTAAAAGGATAAAGCTGGTGCTCGGCAAAGACATCAAGCGCCGCCCGGCGGGCGACCGGATCGTCGGCCAGGTCCTTCACAGCCTGCGCACCAAGACGAAGACCAAGGCCGAACCATTGATCCGGGGCGACGAATTGATGAACGAGCGCCGTCTTCTCCTGAATCGCTGCGAGCGCATCCGCCCACCGCTCGCCGGAGTGGATGTTCAGGCAGTATGTGAGATGAAGCGGGGGCTGATGCTGGATAATCATCGCTGCGCGAAATAGAGACTCAGCGCGTTTCGCGCAACTCCTTTAGGCAGCGCTCCATCATGGCGAGGTCAATTTCGTGCATCTCAAAACGCGCCCCGATCCCCCGTGGAAATGTCACACACAACTCCCCGCCGAGGTGTTCGCGGAAGTCGCGGATGCCCGCAAAAATCTCCAACTGCCCGGCGGAGTCACGCGCCAGAGCCTCTTCGTGCCACAACGGAAACCCGCTCGCACGCAGCCCGCGTTCAATGGCCGAGTAGTCATCCCGTGAAATCCACCCCTGCTCCCGCGCGTAGCACGAATCCAGCAGCACACCGAAGGCAACCGCCTCGCCGTGACTCACGGAAAACTTCGACATCAACTCCAGCTTGTGCGCGCTCCAGTGCCCGAAATCGAGCGGACGCGCCCTGCCATATTCAAACGGGTCACCGTTGGTGCGGATGTGCTCCAAGTGCTCCTCGGCGCAACGATACACAAGCTGCTCCATCGCCGCCGCATCTCGCGCGGGGAACTTCACGGCATTGTCGCTCAGCCAGTCGAAAAACTGACGGTCGCGGATAATCGCAACCTTCCACGCCTCCGCCACGCCGCAGAGCCAGTCACGCTGCGGAAGCGTGAGCAGAAATTCAAAATCATTCAGCACTGCGTATGGCGGCGCAAACGTGCCGACTGCATTTTTTCCCCCGAGGAAATTGACGCCGTTCTTCACGCCCACGCCCGCATCATTTTGCCCGAGCACCGTCGTCGGCACGCGCACCTGACGCAGCCCTCGATGCACGAGCGCCGCTGCAAGCCCCACTGCATCCATCACCGCACCTCCACCCACGATGATGATGAACGATTGCCGGTCCATATGCCGCTCCAACATCAAACGCATGAAGCCCTCCACCAGCGTGAAATTATTTTTTACAGCCTCCCCTCCGGGCACCACCTGCGGCTCCATCGCGAGTTCGATTTTCTCGGCATGCGCCGCGAAATAAGCGCTCACTTCGGCAGAAAGTTCCGTGCGTTTACTGGCGACGTGACCGTCAATAAACACCAGCGCCTTGTGCCTGCGGGGTTCATTCAGCCGGCACAGCGTATCCACGAGCACACGGTTCGATGGCTTGAAAAGTCCATGCGTGAAAGTCACCGGAAAATCCCATGTCACCGTCACTGTTTGTGAAATTGAGCGTGTCGTCATGCCAGTGTCTCCATCCATCGCCGCACCTCATGCGCGAGGTCTAGTTGTGTCTTCGGCGCCTGCGCGATTTCCAGCGACGTTGCCCACGCCACTTCCATCCCTGCGCGATTGCTCGCGTGGGTGCCGTGGATTTTGTCGGTGTTGAAACTCACCGTCCCCGGCGGCCAGCCAAAGAACAGCTCGCACGGGTCATAGCCCGGCTTGTTGTGAATATCCACGTGTCCCGCAAAATCCGGCGCTTCACTCCGCTCCGTGAACCACGGATACGCGAACCAGACGCCCGGAGCCGCGACCAGCATCAAGTCCCCGCTCCGCCTGTGCGCGAGTCCCCGCACCGCCTGCTCCTCTTTTCCTAAAACCTCCGCCACACCCTGCAGCGAACGCAGCGCCTCCGCAGCAGCGGCAGTCGAGGCAGCATCGCGGCAATACACATTTGCAACACCGTGATCGCTCACCGCGAATGCTCGTGAGGTGTAAAAATCGGGATACGCCATGCCTTTCAATTCCCGCGTCGCAAAAAGCCCCGCTTCGCGCAGACAGCGGTTTGGAAACACAGCACCACCCGTGACCTGCTCGATGGCGTAGTCGCCAAAAACAATCCAGTCGTAGCCGCACTCCGCCGCCTTCGCTTTGATCTGCGAAAGATAGCCCAGCAAAATATCGAGCGCTTTGTCCGCCTGCCGCGAGTCCGGCCCGTAGCGTTGCAAATCGTAATCCAAATGCGGGATGTAGGCGAACAGCACGTCCGGCGCGACATCCGGCATCTCCATCACCGCGCACACCGCATCCACGATCCAGTCGCTCGATTTGTGATTCGCGAGCGGCCCCCAGTAATTCATCAAATTAAACGCGCGCCCCACCTTCTCATTCAGCCGCGCCTCCAGTTCAGCAGGCTGCGTGTGGCACGATTGAATCATCCCGCCGCTGTGCTTGTGGACAGGCCACGGAGTCACCACCAAATCTGCCGCCTCACCGAGCGACTGCTGCCAGAACATCAACCCCACCGTTTTTCCACGCGCACGAAAGTCCTCCCAAATCCGCTTCCCCTCCACCAGCCGCGCCGACTGCTCCCAAAACATCACCTTAGCCAGTTCGGGAAAGTGCAGCCCATTCGCCACCAGCCCGTGCCCGCCAATCGGCAGACCCGTGCGAAAGCTCGCCTGCACCGGGCAAGTCACAGCAGGAAAGATCGCCTCCATCGGGCGGAACTCCGGCAAATGAGAAACCAGATTCCACCCTAATGCGGCGATATCAACTACGAGCAGCTTACGTTTGGCAGACATGAAAGGCGCAGAGAGAACCATCTTCGCCGAAAATTGCTAGCGGTCGCGTAAGGAAAAATAACCGGTTTGCCGCGCCGACAGTTCCCAGTGATGCTGCGAACGTGACATCGTCAGCCACCATCACTGCGCTCCGTGCGCACTTACGCGAGCACCGCCTCAACGTGCTCACCGCATCCGCGATGGCCCTGATTTTCTCCGCCATCGGCTGGGGCGTGCTCTACGGCGGCCTGTATTGGGTCACCATGTTTCTGCAAACTACTCTGCACGGCGGGGAGGCTGTTTTACCGGAAGCTTTTCATAAAGTATTCGGGGGATGCGCCTTTGCTCTCATGCTCATCGCCATGCTGGATGCGTATATTAATCCTCACGAGCGACAGGTGGATGATCTCCCTACTATCGAACACATCGGCGACATCCTGCTCTTCCTCCCGCGCCTCACGCTCGCCGTAGTGCAAAATTTCAAAGTATGGCCGCGCATTTCATCCGCTCAGATGCCCATCGCCGCGCAGTTGATGGATCGCCTCCGCATGAAAAACGTCCCGCTCCACACGCTGCCACTCGATATTCCTGACAAAAGAACCCGCACCCGCGTTCTCGTCGCTCTCCATGTCTCCAACCTCGCCGAGGTCCGCACCGAAGGCGAAACTCTGGTGCTTCACCTTCACGCACTCGCCCCTGATATTTTCCGCGCCCCGCTGCCCCGCACCACCACCGAACAAACCAAAATCAAACGGGCGGACGCCAGCGAGCTGCCGGACGCAGGGCGACTGCTTGAGTAATCATGAAATACCGACACGAACGAGCGCAGACTAAAGTAGTTATCCGGCAGCCAATGCCACAGCGCAGTATTTGTAACTCGGTTGGCGCGAATGCGGATCGAACGAGGCGTGTGTGAGGCGGTTCAACTCGCGGTAGTGCATCGGAACGAAGAGCTGCCCGGCGCGCACGGTGGACGTGACGAATGCGGCTGCGGTGATTTCCGCGCGGCGTGATGCAATGCGGACTTCCGAGCCGGGCTCGATACCGAGGCGCACCGCGTCGGCGGGATTGATTTCCACGTAGCAGTGCGCCGGTGCGAGCTTGCGCAGCACGTCGCTCTTGTCCGTGCGCGAGCCGGTGTGCCATTGCGAAGACGAGCCCCGGCCGGTGAGCAAGACGAATGGGAAGTCCGCATCGGTCGGCTCCGCAACGGGGCGCGGCATGTCGAAGAGGAACCGCGCCTTTTTGTCCGGGGTGAAGAATTTGCCGTCGGCAAAAAGCCTGCGCTGCTGCGGTGGCATCGCGCCTTCGACATTCGTCATCCGGCATTCGTCATTTGCCACGCTCGTCCACGGCCACTGGATTCCGCCAGCAGCATCAATGTGCGCGTAGTCTGCGATGCCCGTGATGTCACACGGCTGGTCGCGCGAAATTTCTTTCATGAGTTGAAACGCGGCCTCGGGCGACGACCAGCGCGCGAACATCGCTCCGCAGCCCCAGTAGTGCGCGATGAGCTGGAAGATATGGAAGTCCGCAAGCGCCTGACCGGGCGCGCGGCTGACCTTCTTCACGAGGCCGATGCGACGTTCGGAATTGATGAGCGTGCCTTCCTTTTCACCCCATCCCGCGGCTGGCAGCACGAGGTCGGCGTGCCGCGCGGTCTCGGTGCTCGCATACATCTCCTGCACGACGAGGAAATCGAGTTTCGCAAGCAGCGCGTTGAAGCGATCCTGGTGGATCCAAGAGTGCGAGCCGTTCGTCGCGATCACCCAAAGGCCCTTGATTTTCCCGTCCTCGATGCCCTGCACGATTTGGTCGTAGGCCAAACTCGGCTCCGTGGGAATTTTCTCATCGGGGATCCCGAGGACACGTCCGACTTTTGCGCGGTGCTCCGCGTTTTTAAAATCATGTCCGCCAAGCAGGCTGGTGATGTTTGCAAAAATTCGCGAGCCCATCGCGTTGCACTGGCCGGTGATGCTGTTCGCGCCGGTGCCGGGACGGCCGATGTTGCCGGTGATGAGCGCGAGCGCGATAATCGCCTGAGCGGTGCGCGTGGCCTCGTGACTTTGGTTCACGCCCATCGTCCACCAAAAGGACACGCGCTTTCCGTCCCCGATGGTCTGCGCGAGCCGCGAGAGTTCCGCAATGGTGAGGCCCGTCTGCGCGGCGACATGCACGGGCGTGAAGCGCATGACAAACCCGGCGAACTCCGCAAAGCCGCTCGTGTGCGCGGCGATGAAGTCGCGATCTATTTTTTCCCCAGCGATGAGCATGTGCGCGATGCCGTAGAGCAACGTGAGATCACTCTTTGGCATCAGCGCAAAGTGCTGCGTGGCCGCCATCGCAGTCTCGGTCTTGCGCGGATCCACGACGATGATTTCCGGGCCGTGCGGATTGCGCATTACGCGCTGCCACATGATCGGATGCGCTATGCACGGGTTCGCGCCGACAAAGACTAGAACGTCGCTCTCCTCGAAATCCGCATACGTGAACGGCGGTGCATCGAAGCCGAACGACTGCTTGTAGGCCACATGCGAGGTCGCCATGCACTGCCGCGTGTTCGAGTCGCAGTGCAGGAAACCCATCCCGAATTTCCACAGCGAGCCTAGCAGCGCGAGCTCCTCGGTGACGATTTGCCCCGTGGATAAAAATGCGACGGACTCCGCGCCGTGCTTCGCCTTGATGTCCTTGAAACGTTCGCAAAAAAGCACGAGCGCACGCTCCCAGTCCACCGGTTCCATCTCGCCTGTCTTTTCGTTGCGGAGCAATGGCGTGGTCGCGCGGTCATGAGCTGCGAGCGGGGTGAGCGCCTCCCAGCCCTTCGGGCACGCCATACCGAGGTTCACCGGGTAGTCCGTCTCGGCACTAAGGTTCACCGCCTGTCCGTCCTTGAGGTGGATCTTCAGTCCGCAGCCCGTGGAGCAAAAGCCGCAGACCATCGTGGTGGCGGCATCGGGCGCGACCTTGCCCGGCACTTGGCCGAGACCGAATTTCCCCGGCTCGCGCACAAGTTCACGCGTGAGCGGCCCGTCGAAATTGCGGAGTGCAATTGGCAGTTTCATTTGGCGACTCCTCCCGGCATCCGTGGCGCGCACGCTGCGGTAAAGAATGCATACCGCTCGGCGACGGCTGCGACCCCCGCGAGCACGAGTGCGATCACCGAAGGCCAGCGCAACGGTGTGATGAACGCAAACGCTGCACACACCGCGCCGAGCAGCACCACGACCGTGCGCAATTCCTCGACGTCACCGAGCAGGCGTTTCGCAGTGAGCGCAGAACGATGAGCGGGATGCGCGTCATCATCGAGCGCACGCAGGTGAGCGTGCGTCTCGATGCCCGTGAGAATCCACTGCGCGGCTACTGCGGCTGCAAGCCACATCGGCGTCGCTGAAAACAGGGCGAACGTATGCAGCCCGAGCACCAAGGCTGTTCCAAAGAATTTCGCAAACGTGCTCGCCGCACACCATGCCGGACGGCGCGTGTCCACGTAGATCATCGCGGAGCACGCGACACCGACCGCCGCCAGCACGAGAGTGCCGATGCCGAGCGGTCGTTCCATTTTGTAGCCGAGCCACGTCACCCAGGCAAAAGCGGTCCCGCATCCCGCAAACATGCCGAATGCAAGAATCTCGCGGCTCATCCACGACTTCCGAAGCCCGAGAAAAAACCGCCACGCACCGAGTGGTCGTCCGAGATGCAGCACGCTGACCGCCAATCCGGCGTGCAACAGTGCAGTCGCAAAAATCACCGGAATTGTGCCGCCGAATGCGAACGCCGCACCATACGCGCCTGCCGCGGCTTGCGTGAGAACCAGCATGAAGATGAGCGGCCAGTGCGCGTGTTCCAGCCGGAGCCGATCCACACCGCTGTGCGCATTCGCTGGCATGGCCCGCGACGTGCGGTAGGTGGTCGTCGGACGCGTGTAGATGCTCTCAAAGGTGTCTGGCAGCATCCGTCCTTTGCCAGTGATCGTCTCGATATTCACCACCTCAATGCGGATGGCCTCGTTCGGGCACGCCTGCACGCACGCGGGAGCTTCACCAGCCGCGAGGCGGCCGTGGCACATGTCGCACTTTCGCACGATGCCTTTTTTCGCCGAATACTTCGGCACGTCGTAGGGGCACTTAAGCACGCAATACTGGCACCCGATGCACTGATCATCGAGATGGCGAACGATGCCCGTCGCAGCGTCTTTTTCATACGCGAGCACAGGGCAGCCGTTCGCGCATGCGGGATCGGCGCAGTGGTGGCACGCGGTCGTGACGGTCTGCGCATACGGCTCGCGCGACGACCCGCCGTGCAGCAAGCCGACCTCGCGCCACAGTTCGCCGTCATCGAGACCGTTCAGCGAATGACACGCACTCACACAGGCCTTGCAGCCCGTGCATGCATCGAGATCCACGGCGAAGGCATACTGCTCGCCATGTTTCGGCGCATTGAGCGGGATGAGGTCGCGGTAATGCTTCTGCTGCGCGGGAAAATCATGCTGCTGATGCTTGCGCGCGAAACGATCGACCGCCGTGAGCGTGCGCTGCTCCTCGAGCAAGGCGTCCACCAGCGTGCGCAGTTCCGGATCGCTCATCGCGCGTCACTCCTCATTGGAAAAAAATCCCTGCAGGGCGCTCACCTCGTGCCGCGTCGTAAACGATTGGAAGTTCTCGTGCTTCTCTCGACGGCGCTGATATGCCCGCAGCATCTTTTCGATGGTCACCGGGAGATCGCCTGCGGCCACACCGGTGAACACCTGTCTGCCAATCGCCTGGTGCTTCCCGAATCCGCCGCCGACGAAGACGTGATAGCCGTCCACGCTCTCTCCGCCGATTTTCACCTTTGTGCCGAGCAGTCCAATGTCGCCCATGTAGTGCTGCGCGCAGGAATTCGGACAGCCGGTGAGGTGGATGTTCACGGGCTGATCCAGTTCGAGTTTGCGTTCGAGATGTTTGCCGAGCGCGAGCGCGTGCTCCTTCGTGCAGGAATGAGCGAACTTGCAGTAGCTGTTCCCCGTGCAGGAGATGATGCCGCTCGTGATGTTCGACTGCCGCGTGCCGAGGCCGGCCTTGTCGAGCGCGCGCTTCACCGTCGGCACGAATGCGTCTGCGACATTTGGGATAATCAAATTTTGCCAGACAGTTAGGCGCACTTCGCCGGAGCCGTAGAGGTCGGCGATCTCCGCGAGGCGGATCATCTGCTTCGCCGAAATCTGCCCGACGGGAATCGTGACGCCGACGTAATTCAGCCCGCGCTGCTTTTGCGGATAATCGCCGATGTGCGTGTGCGGCAGCGTCTGGCTCGGGTAGAGCATCTGCGCCACGTCGAATGGCGCGCGCGTGAGCGTGAAGCCGAGCAGCTTCTCCGTCTCGCCGAGATACTGATCGAGCGTCCACTTTTCGAGGAGATGCTTCAGCCGCGCCTTCTTCCGGTCACCTCGGTTCCCATTCGCAATGAAGACGCGGACCAGCGCAGCGACCACCTTGTTAATCTGCGCAGGCGGAACGATCACGCCGATGTCGCGAGCAAACGCCTTGTGCCCCGTCGCGCCGCCGAGTGCGATGCGGAAGTAGACCTCGTCAGCGACCTTCACCGCCTTCACGCCGATGTCGTTCGTGTCCTCGACCGAGCCGATGAGCCCGCCGCCGTCGTAGGCGATGTTGAACTTCCGCGGCATATCGTAAAACGCGCGGTCGTTGATGATGACCTGCGCGATGTCGTGGACGAAGGGCATCACATCAATCAGCTCGACAGGATCAATACCCGAGGTCGGGTTCGCGGTAAGGTTACGGATGTTGTCCGCGCCCGAGCCGCGCGTGTGCAGGCCGACGCTCTGCACGCGGCGCAGAAATTCCGGAGTGTCCTTCGGTGCGATGAGCCGCATCTGCAAATTCGCGCGGGTGGTGATCTGCACGTAGCCCGTCGTAAGTTGCTTCGCGATGTGCGCGAGCTCGCGGAGCTGGAATGTGCGCAGCACACCGCCGGGAATCCGTAGCCGCGCCATGAATGCGTCCTTCACCGGTGTGAGAAAAAACAGACCGTTCCATTTGAAACGGAACGCATCCTCCTTGTCCGGCGCCTTGTTCGCCACGGCGTTTTCGACGAGTTGTTGATACGCATCCAGCGGATGCATCTCGCGCTTCACACGCTCCTCGAAAATCAGTTCGTCGAGCGTCGGCTTTTTTTCCTCTGCATCGGAAAAGCGCTCGCCGCGCACCGCGACGCCAGCAAATAACCCTGTGAGATATTCTTTCTGCTCCGCGCTGAAATTCTGACCTGCGAGTGGTGAGGCTGTGCTGCTCATTTTAGTAAACATCACGTTGATACCGTTTATCGGATTTCAACTTGGCGACGTAGGCCTTCGCGTCGTCAGCAGATTTGCCTCCGCTTTTTTCGATAATTGTGTGCAGCGCGGCGTCCACGTCTTTCGCCATGCGCGATGCGTCACCGCAGACGTAAAAGTGCGCGCCGTCCTCCAGCCATTTCCATAACTCGCCCGATGCCTCGAGCATGCGTGTTTGCACGTAGAGCTTTTCGGCCTGATCGCGACTGAATGCGAGATCAAGACGAGTAATATGACCGGCCTTTTGCCAGCCAGTGAGTTGCTCCTCGTAGAGGAAGTCCGTCGCGCGTTTCTGGTCGCCGAAGAACAACCAATTGCGGCCCTTCGCTCCGATGGCGAGTCGCTCTTCGAGGAACGCGCGGAACGGCGCGATGCCGGTGCCGGGACCGACCATGATCATCGGTGTGTCGTTATTCGCCGGCGGCTTGAAGCCGTGTGATGGCTGGATGAAAATAGGGGCGTGGCCTGTGTCTGTCACGCGGTCGGCGAGGAAAGTGGACGCCACTCCGCCACGCAAGCGCCCGTGGGTTTCATAGCGCACGGCGCCCACAGTGAGATGCACTTCGTCGGCGTGCGCCTTGAGCGATGACGAGATGCTGTAAAGACGCGGTGCTAGCTTTTTCAGCAGAAGCACAAGCTCGGCAGGCGTGGGTGTTTTTGAAAGACCTGCGAGCACGTCAATGACTTCACGCCCATACAGCCATTGCTTCAGCTCTGCCTTGCGCTCCGGCGCGAGCAATGCGGCGAGTTCGGGCCAGCGTTGTGCGGCGGATGTGAGCAGTTCGTTTGAGGGTTTGGTGATGTCGAAGTGCTGAGTCAGCGCGAGCCGGAGCGACATTTCCTTTGCAGCCGCTGTCACGGCCTCTTCGCCGTCGCTTCCAATCACCGCGAGTATCTCGCTCACGAGCGCGGGACAGTTGCTCGGGAAGACGCCGAGCGCGTCGCCGACTTCGTAGTTGAGTCCGCTGCCGACGAGACCGAGTTCGAAATGGCGCACGTCCTTCGCGCTTCCTGCGCGGCTGAGTTGCACATTCTTGAGCAGCGGTGCGGGGAATGGGTTTTTGCGGTCGTGACTGGTGGCGGGAGACTGGTGACTAACTGGCGCGGCTACGGTCGCTGTCGCACTTTCGCTGCTTTGCGCGAGTCCATCACAGAGCGCAGCGAAGACCCCGCTCGTCCATTCCGCAGCGGGCACATCGTAGTCCACATCGCATTCTTTTCGTTCGTGGACGCGTTTTGCGCCGAGTGCAGCCAGACGTTCGTCGCAGTTTTTTCCGAAGGCGCAAAACTCCGAGTAGTTCGTATCGCCGAGTGCGAGCACGCTGTAGCGCAAATGCTCCATACGCGGTGCGGTATCCGTTTTCAGCCAGTTCCAAAACGCCTGCGCAGGGTCGGGCGGCTCGCCGTCGCCGTAGGTGCTGGTGATGACGAGCATGTTGCTCTCCTTCGTCCACTCGACGCTCTCGTATTTCTCCATGCTCACGATTTTTGGAGCAAAGCCGCGACTCTCCGCCGCTTTGGCGGTCTTCTTCGCCAGCCCCTCGGCGGTGCCGGTCTGGCTGCCGTAGAGTAAAAGGAGCGGCTGTTTGTTCTGCGCACCGCCGGCAGCATCCAGCGCTGCTGTGAGCGTGGATGCGCCGGCATTTGCGTCGGAGAAGAATCCCGCGAAGAAACCGTTCAGCCAAAGCCGCTGCTCCGTTGTGAACGGTGCGTTTTCCGGAATGAATGGTATGCGACTCATGGATTCCTCGCTGAAATTAGAACGTGATAGTCGCCTGTAGGTAGCCGAAGTCCGCGTCGTCGCTTGGACCGGTATCGGCGAGGTAATCGCCAGCCCAGAAGTGGCTGTAGCCAGCCTCAAAGGTCAGCCATTTCGTCGCGGCGAAGGTCGCGGTGACATCCACCTCGGAGCCTGCGTAGTTGCTTGCTGCGCGTGAGACAGGCGTGAGCGGACGCACGGTTGCTACTCCGTTGGCGCGATACCACGAGTCGTCGGTGGTCGCGAGCCAGAAGGCATGATACTCGGCTTTCAGGCTCAGCTTTTTGGTCGGAGCGCATTTGAAGCTCACACCGAGGTCGTGCATATTCTGCCACGAAAAGACATCCATCTGGCCGTAGAATTTGTGGTTGGTCGGAAATAGATTTTGAAATGTCTCGGTATCGGTGTCCGTGGGATCGGTGTCGCCGGTGCCGTAGTTGTATTCGAGACCGACGCGTGGCAGCCATGCTGTGTCGAATGTATATCCGACGCCGGCGTGCGCTGCGAATGCGGTGAGATCCTTGTCTTTCACTTCGCCAGTCTGAAATGCGAACTCCGCATCGTAGTCAAAGCCCACGGGCCTTGGTGCGGCTGCTGGAACGGTCGTCTTGCCGTCTTTGCTGTGGCCGCCGGTTGGCGCAGACGCAAACACACCGGGCTTTGATTTCATGCGCAGACCGAGCGTGAAGAAGTTCGTGCTCGTAGTCGGAAACTCCTCGTGCAGGTGGAATACGTAAAGATCCGTGGTCTGCACCGGGATGGCGGTGGTGGAAAAATACAGACCGCTGAAGACTTGCTCGCGCTCCGTTTCGTTGCCGTTGAAGAGGTCGCTTTGATTGTAGCTTCCACGTTCAGGCACGACGACGCTGGAGGCGAAGGCATCCACGTTCCAGTTTGCGCCTTTGTAGCTGAGCTTCACGGCGTCGAAGGTGCGCGCGATGTTGTTCCATTCGAAGGCACCGACGAGTCGCTCATCGCCAAAGGAGAGCACCTGTCTGCCGATTTTAATGCCCCACGGAATGTCCTTAGTGTTGCCGATCTCAATGTAGGCTTGGCGCAGGTCGAAAGTATCATCGCCCTCGGCAGCAAGCACACCCGGGAAGTCGGCACGGTCACTCAGCCATTCGCGGCTATCCTGCGCTTGTGCGTAGATTTTCAGCCAGTCCGTCGGCTTGAGTGTGATGCCGATGCGGAAGCGCTGCTCAAACCAATTGTCGTCGGTGAGTGATCGAGTGGCGTCGCTGAAGTCGAAGTTGTTTTCGCGGACTTCCCAGCGCAGGCGCTCCTGCACGTCGAAGACGACTTTACCATCGCAGAATGAGAGCAGCGGCAATGGTTCGGACTTTATAGGCGCAGGAACTGTAGCAGTTCCTGCGATGGCGTTTCCGGCGAAGAGGGCGGCGGCGAACAGCGTAGTTATGAGTGGTTTGTTTGTTTTCATGGTGATGTTGGTTTGGCGATCTGGGTGAAAGTTGTTGTTTAGGCGACAGAGGGCGACATCTGCACAGACGCTGGCTCGACGTAAGGCACGCGCTCGTGTGCGCCGACTTCGAGGAACTGAATGAGCCGTGAGCGCAGCGGTGCATAATCGGGGTGTTCCATGATGGCTTTGCGATTCCGCGGGCGCGGGAAGTTTACCGGCACGATGTCGCCGATGGTTGCTGATGGGCCGTCAGTCATGCACACGACGCGATCCGAGAGAAAGAGCGACTCGTCCACATCGTGCGTGACCATGAGCGCTGTGATGCGCTCTTTGCGCCATAGATCGAGAAGCACCCGCTGAAGTTCGTAGCGCGTGAGTGCGTCGAGCATTCCAAACGGCTCATCAAGCAGCAGCATCCTTGGCTTCAAGGCGAAGGCTCGGGCGATTCCAACTCGCTGACGCATTCCCTGTGAAAGTTCCGCAGGTCGCTTGTTCATCGCATCGCCGAGACCGACCACCGTGAGATAGTATTCCGCTATCTGACACCGCTCGTGTTTGCTCGCAGTGTAAAAGACCTGATTGATGCCGAGCATCACGTTTTCAAATGCCGTGAGCCACGGCAGGAGCGATGGAGATTGAAATACCATGCCGCGATCCGGCCCGGGTCCCGTGAGTTCCTTTCCGGCGAGAATAATGCCGCCATCCGTGACGCTGCTGAGGCCGGCGACCATCGAGAGCACGGTGCTCTTGCCGCAGCCTGAGTGACCGATGAGGCAGACAAATTCGCCTTTTTCGATCTTCAGATTGAAGTCCTTCACGATGACTGCCGGCCCTTTCGGTGACGGATACGTTTTACCGAGCTGGGAAAGTTCGCAGTAGGCGCTCATTTCTCCACCTCCACAACGGCAGTCTTGATTTCACTACGTCGAATCGGCCCGCGTCTTCCAATCCATGGGAGCACTGGTCGCGGCAGTGATAGGTCTTCTGGCTCAATGTCCGGCAGCACGATCTTGCGATCGAGAGTGACTTTTTTGATTTGCGCGCTCTTGAGCAGGTATTCCACGAGTTCGAGTCGGATGCGTTTAAAATCCGGATGTTCAGCGATGGTCTTACGATTGCGCGGACTCGGGATCGTAATTTGGAGAGACATGCCGAGTGTTGCGTTGGGTCCGGCGGTAAGAGGGATGACACGGTCTGCTAGCAGGATAGCTTCGTCCGGGTCGTTCGTGATGAGGACGATAGTCGCTTCATCCTCGCGTTTGATGCGCGTGATCTCGTCCTGTAGATTTGCTCGTGTCAGCGCATCGAGCGCGCTGAGTGGTTCGTCGAGTAAAAGGACGCGAGGCCCGGTCGAGAGAGCGCGTGCGACGGATACGCGCTGGCGCATGCCACCGGAAAGTTCGCGCGGCAGCTTGTTCGCTGCGGGAGTGAGATTCACGAGAGAGATGTATTTTTCGACCTGCTCTCGGCGCTGTGCGGCTGTCCACTGCGGAAAGACCTGATCCACGGCGAGCGCGATGTTCTCATGGACGGTAAGCCATGGAAGCAGGCTGTAGTTTTGAAACACGACGCCACGCTCCGGGCCCGGGCCGGTGATTGGCTTGCCATCGAATCGGGCCGAGCCTTTATCCGGTGTAAGCAGTCCGCTCAGCAAATTGATGAGCGTCGTTTTTCCAGCGCCGGAAAATCCGACAATCGCGACGAACTCGCCCTCCTCGACTTCGAGGTTGATATACGCGAGCACCTCCGTCCGATTCCACTTCGGACCAAAGCCTTTGTATGCGCGTTCGATTTCGAGGAGAGACATGTGTCAGGCGGTTTTGAATCGTGATTCTACGAGTGACATCAGTCGGTCGAGCAAGAGGCCGACAATGCCGATGGTGAGGATGCACAGGATGATTCGCGAGTAGCTGCCTGCGTTGTATTCCTGCCAAAGAAAGCCGCCGACGCCGGGACGACCGGTGAGCATTTCCACTGCGACGATGACGAGCCACGCGATGCCGAGCGAAAGCCGGAAGCCGGTGAACATGTAGGGGAGAGTCGCTGGCAGCAGCACTTTGAAGAGCGTCTTGGTGCGTGAAAGCTTCAGCACTTTGGCCACATTCAGATAGTCTTGCGGAACGGCGCGGACACCGACGGCTGTATTCATCACCGCAGGCCACATGGAGCAAATCGCAATGGTGAAAAGCGCTGCTGCGTCGCTGGCTCCAAAAACGGTCTTGCCACCGCCATCCATCAATTTCACAGAGCTGAAAAGCACCAGCCCGAGCGGAAACCACGCGAGCGGTGAAACCGGGCGCAGCACCTGGATGATTGGGTCCATCGCCTTCGTAAATGTCTTCGACATTCCGAGACAAAAGCCAAGCGGTGTGCCGATGAGCAGTGCGATGAGGTAGCCCTGCATCACGAGGCTCAGCGAGAGCTTCGTGAAGGCGAGAATGCCCTGATCCAGTTCGCCGCGCTTCGCGAATGGCTGAACGAGGTAGGGTTTGCTGGCCATCCACGTTTCGGCAGGTGTCGGCAAATCGGGCGAGATTCCAGACTTCACACTCTTCGTCACTGGGTCGCACGAGTGTCCGGCAGTAACTACCACAGTAGTAATTGGTTGCAATCTTGCGGTGTCAAAGGGTTGAAGTCATGTTTTGCAAGTAGTTCATGGAGAGGCATTTTCTCAAATGGATGGACACTCAGAAGTTGCAAAGTTCTGTGCAGCGTGCCGGGCAGTGCAAGCTGCTTGT
>CANJNZ010000064.1 GCA_947476045.1 Chthoniobacteraceae bacterium | reverse complement strand
GGCACCCAGCTCGCAGAAATCGAGTTTGAGTCCCTGCCCGTCGCGGAGTTTCCGGAAGCACCCTACATCAACGCGGCTCCGATTCCGCTTCCTGAAATGTTGCGCACATCGATCCGGCAGGCTCTTGAATGTTCGAGCACCGACCCCAGCCGACTCATTCTCAATGGCGTCTGCCTCGATGTGTCCAATGCCAAGGCTCACTATGTCGTGGGCACCGACGGGCGGCACTTGTTCAGCAGCAATTCATTCAGCCTCCCGCTGAAGAATTCGCTCATCATTCCCAACCACCCATTCCTCGAATGGTCTGTGTTCAATGCGGACGGTGAATGGCAACTGCGCCTCGGCATGCCGGAAAAGGACAAGCTGGCACCGCTCCAAATTACAAGCAGGCGCTGGCACTTCGTCAGTCATCCGCGCGAAGGAAACTATCCGAATTGGCGTCACGTCGTTCCTGCAAATGACAGCGCAGCAACTACCGTGGAGGTGGATGCGCAGAAACTCGACGCCGTGCTTCAGACCATCAAGCGGATGCCCTGCCATGATACCGTGAATGCCACCATCGGCGTTGCGAACACTGGCGGAAAACTCCATCTGCTCGGAAAGTCCACCGCCACCGCCGACTGGACACGGGTGCCGATTGAGGATGCCAAGTGCACCGGTAAAGATACGACCGTATTCCTCAACCGGGAGTTACTCAGCAAGGCGCTCGGCTTCGGACTCGCGCGCATGGACATCATTGATGCGACGTCACCACTGCGTTTGAGCAATGGCGGACGGCAGATGATCATCATGCCGATCAGAACCGAAAGTGCGAACGCAAAGCCGTCACCTGCTCCTGCGGCAGAACAAATCAACCCTCCGCCACCACCGGCGGAACAACCCAAGGAGGAAACAACCATGCCCGAAGACAACACCACGGGTGCCAAGCGCACCCCAGAAACCAAACCCGCTCTCGATACTGCGCTCGCGCAACTCGAAGTCGTGCGCGGTGATTTCCGCAATGCCATCGCCGGCCTGAACAAGCTCGGTGAACTGCTCCGTCAGTCACAGCGCGAAACCAAGGCCAGCGGCAAAGAAATTGAGTCCGTGCGACAAACGCTCCGCTCGCTCCAGAGCGTCCGGATCTAGTCCGCAAATAGATCGCGAAGGCCGCACACGATGCACGGGCCGGATGAGCTTCACCGCTTGTCCGGCCCGTCGTCGTTCAACGGCAGGCGCATCACCAAAAACACATGGCTGACTACTTCACCAACTTCTGCCTCGTCGTTCCGTTGCCGGATGAAGCTGCTCAACAATACGCGCTTCAACTCGCACAAATCATGAGTGACGCAGGGCAGGAGGATCCACTGCCAGAACACATCCCGCTGAGCATTCGCGAGGAGATGGAAAACTGGACCTTCAACACCGAGCCTGAATCCAACGGCATCTGTCTGCATTCGCAATATGGCGGAATCGATGCCGTCTGCGCGTTCATCCAACACCTGCTGCAAAAGTTCAATCCACACGACTGCGTGAAATTCGAGTGGTCGCATGACTGCTCAAAGCAGTGCGTGGATGCCTACGGCGGAGGCGCGGCAAACGTCACAGCGCAGGAAATCAAAACCATCAACACCGGGGAATGGCTGCATCAAAACACCACGCCTCAATAACCCAAAAAAAGAAAGGAGACCCTATGGTCCAATTAGAAAACGCCCCGGCTGCGTCAAAACGCCGGCATCCAAACCTCATCCTCCACTGCGGTGCATCTGCCGTAGAGCTGGAAGAAGTCGTCCACGTCAAAACACCGGAAGCCACACCGACATGGCAGCCGATCCCGCATTTTGAGCTGATCCAGACGGTTCGCCGCACACTGGCCAGCACCAACCTGATCATCGGCAGTGTAGCCCACAGCCTGACTCACGATGGAATGCGTTACTTCGGCCTCATGGAAATCCAGAGCCGCAAAGCCAGCGAAGATTACTGCTGGGTCGTCGGTCTGCGAAACAGCCACGACAAGATGTTTCCGGCAGGCATTGTTGCAGGAGCCTCTGTGTTTGTTTGCGACAACCTCAGCTTCAGCGGCGAGGTCAAATTCGCACGCAAACATACCCGGTTCATCCATCGTGATCTGCCGCAACTCACTGAACGTGCCATCGGCCTCTTAATGGCGAAATGGCACGATCAGGACAAACGCATCGACGCCTACAAAGATCATCTGGTCAGCGATAAGGCTGCGCATGATCTGGTGATTCGGAGCGTGGATGTCGGTGTCTGCGCCAACAGCTACATACCCGACGTGCTCAAGGAATGGCGAAGCCCGAGACATCTGGCGTTTGAAGAGCGGAATGTCTGGAGTCTGTTCAATGCGTTCACGGAGGTTCTGAAAGACGGAAGCCTAGCAGAGCTGCCTAAACGCACACAGGCGCTCCACGGGCTGCTGGACTGCGCTGTAGGTTTGCACTCGCTGTCATGAGCGCACCGACACGCATTGAGCGTGAGCACTACGGCAAACTTGTGGGCAGACAAATCACGGCCATCCAGTGGGAGGAAATCGAAGGACAGGCTCTGCCAGTCCTCATCCTCAACGGCTGGGATCGTGATGGAAATGTCGCCACGGCCACCGTGCTCATGGACCCGGAGGGCAACGGCCCCGGTCACCTGGATCACAATTTGTGATTCATTGATCCACACACGAAGGCCGGACCGTCCAACCCGGTCCGGTCTTCACGCACAAAACAAACAGAAAGAAAATATCATGAGCTTGAGTTTCTACTACGAATTTGGCGCACCTGCCGAAATGTCTGCGGCGCATCTGGAAGAATTCCTGTGTGACGTAGAACGCGATGCGAAATTCATCGGCTTCAATCCGACCATGGTGCTGAACGTGCCCTTCGACACTCCATCGCGACGCGAGTTTGCCAGCCGCCTCGGCGGGAGCTTCACGCTTCAGGATGACCGCTTCAAAGGGATATCAATTCCCGAATCAGGGCAGCTTCGTGATCACGATCCCGTCACGGGAGAGTGCAGGCTGTTCCCGAGCCATGGCGTCGTCCTTGTAGTGACAGACAAGCAATGCTGCGAAGCGTGCTTTGGGTTCTTCAAATTTCCCGAACACATCTCCGACATCCACGGCGCAATTATCGCCAACACAGGTCTCGAAGGCCGTTGGTGGTTCCGTGATTTCGTCAGCTCCCCAGACCCGCGTTACCGAGAAATCGTGAGTCGCTTCAAGGCATCTGGATTTGCGATTCGGGTGAGAGATGAATTCGCGTGAATCCATAAAAGCGGGCCTTCGGGCGGGTTCGCTTTTTTTTAGCTACCAACGAATAGTCCTATGCTTTTCCTGCGTGAGTTGCTGCGAAGGGAGAGCAATTTACAGAATAACCGTTACACTCCAAAAATCCTAACCGTGAAACGATCCAGGCACCAAAAGCAGAAATTCATCCGCAGATTTCCCGGATACGAAGCGATGGTGAAAATGCCGCCGCTTTCCCATCGGCCAGATCCCTCCATGCCATTCCGCGCAGAAAATTCCGAGGTGCTGCGCTTCCTCACAAAAATGGGCTACACCCTCGTCGAGGCTGGCAGGATGTTCACCAACGCACGGCTCCCCGCTTACAATGTCGTGACCCTCAACCCGCAGACAAACCTGCGGCAGGGCACCGGCGACCCATCCAAACCTTACGAGAAAATGCGCGAGTGTTCCGCCGGCAAGAGACAGTCATAAAAATCGCTCCGACATGCTCGCGCTGCTACATCCTCAATTGTAATCCACTCCGCTGGCATTTATACACGCAGGATGTCCCTGGCCACCTACGCAGACAAATTTGCCCGCTTAAAAGTCGGGCGTGTCGGCGACCATGAGCGCCCCCATAAACCGGTGATGCTGCTTGCGCTGCTCGACCTCTTCGAACAGGGCGCTATCAAGGAAAACAAAATCACTTTTTCGCCGGAATTTCTGGAGCTATTTGGCGAATACTTCGAAGCCGTCCGTTCCGGAAGCGACCAGCCCACGCCATACAATCCCTATTTTTACATGCGTGGTGACAAGTTCTGGCATCACCATGCCCGCCTCGGACAGGAAGCTGTCCTGAGCGCACTCAGCGGACCCCCGGGGATCAAAGCCCTCGATGCAATATCGGACTATGTCTTTCTCGATGACGAACTCTTCGCCCTGCTTCGCGACCCGGCCAGCCGCGCCGAACTGCGCAGCGTGCTCATCAACCGCTACTTCGCCGGGCAGCGCGACAAGGTGCTCGCAGTCGCCGCCCGCGAATCCGAAATCGCGAACTACCAGCGTCAGATTGATGAAGGTGGGCGCGTTGCGGAAAGTGCCGGCGTCCCCGAGGCTGTGCGCGACACGGCATTCAGCCGCGTGGTGCGACGTGCGTATGACTACCGGTGCGCTGCGTGCGGGTTGCGGGTCGTGCTTGAGGGCGGACTCTACATCGTTGACGCCGCGCATCTGATTCCGTTTGCCGAGACCCACGACGACGACCCGCGAAACGGCATGGCGCTCTGCAAAAATCACCACTGGGCGATGGACCGCCATTTGATCGCACCCGGCACCGACCGCGTCTGGCACGTCACATCATTGCTGGACGACCGGCTCGAAGGCCAGCGCGACCTCATCCTCCTCGAAGGCCGCACGATCCTGCTCCCGCACGAACCGCGCTACCACCCGAAGGACGCCGCCCTCCGTTGGCGCGAGCAGAATTTAGAGCGCGTTGGCGGTGTTTGAATAGGCACGGCTCTACAGCGGGTGCAGTCGTGAAAACCTAGACTATCCTGTTTACGCCGACACATCCCCGTCCAATCCAAGCTCACGAATCGCTGCACGGGTTTCTTCGAGTTTCTGCTTGGATACTCCGCCTTCGGGCGTCGCTTCAAACGTGACCTTGAGTCTCACCCCTTGGCCGGTTGCGAATTTGGAGACGACTTTGGTATAAAAATTCATCCACTTTTGCGCGGGAACTTCACCTGACCATGAGATGTGAGGGAACAACTCCGGTTGAGTGGGGTCTGACTGCGTTACCGGCGTAGAAACAACTGGATTCGATGTGGAACTTGGAGTGGAAGTGGTTCCTCCAGTTATCGGTTGAGTTCCCGAACCCGTTGTTGCCCCCGACGCGGGGGGCGTGGTCTGACTCGCCTTGTAAGCTTCAGCGGTTTCTTTGCGAATCAGGAAGACATCCTCGGAGATTTCCACTTCATCGGGGAGCATCCCCGTTCCGAAGATGAACGGTGAATACTTCCCGTCGGCGGCCTTTCCCACATAGGCAATCTCGCCGGCACTCACGCCTTTCGCGATGGTATCCTGAATGGCAGCGGTGCCACGGATGATGCGCGGGAACTGGGGCGATGCGTAGATTGCATCGCGCACCGACTTGGTCGGCCATTCGGTGAATGCACTGGACCAATTCTGAAGTAGTTTGCGCGGGGAGATTCCCTTGTCGAATTCACCATCGACTGTGAGACGGTTGATGATGTTTTCGATCGGACCGCCGGCCGTCGCGCTCGAATGGACGAGGCCGAGATCCACTTCTCGGAGCGCATTGGTTTTGTCGAGCAACAGCACGTGGTTGAAAGAACGCCAAACCGCCTCCTTCACGTCCCGGCGGGACTTCTGTAGGTTTTCGGCGAGCACGCGCTTCTGAACCTCGTCGAGTTTCAGTTCTTCGGCGTCATCTTCGATCGCCTGCCACGCCAGCACCTTCCGGGCTTCTTCAAGCAGAGGCTGTCCGTTTTCAGCAATCACCCAGATCAGCGCACTCTTGTAGGTGCGTGAAGACGTGCCGCATTCCTTGGTCATCTTGTTAGCCCATTGGAGCGTCGCCGCGCGATCCTCAATCGTGTGATTCAGGTCACCGATGATGATGGTGATCACAGGACGATCCGAAATCTGGAGGCTCTTCTCCGGAAAAGGGACGCGATCCAGTCCCTCACGCAGAGTGAATACCTTCAGAATCTCCTGCTTCACCAGTTCCTCTGCCTGCGGCGTCTTCACGCTCGCCTTCTTGTCGGTGAAGCGCTTGTTGAGGTTTTCTTTGAGGCTGAACTTGTAGTTCTTTTTCTCGACGATGATGTAGTAGCCCTTCTCGACCAGCGCATCGAGCGCAGTCTCGATATTCCCCAAGTCCAGATCGGGGTGCCCCACGGCGAGCCGAATCTCGGGCACCGTCGCTTCTGAGCGAACCATGCCTCCATTGGATTCAAAAAAGACGACTGTCGCCACCTTCTGATGCAGACGCTCTTCCCGCACCGCGTCGGTGGATTCATTGTCGAGCATCACGGCGTGCGATTCCTTGCGGCCGGCCACATCCGTCGTGACTGCGGTTTCGAGCGCGCGGCTTCCAAGCTGCTCAAAGACAGCGGCACGGAAAATCGGATCGGAGAAAGGGGCCGTGCCCAGCGTCAGCAAGGGATCGGCATGCGCCTTCCGATATGCGGCATTGTAGGCTTGGGACACCCATATCGCCAGCATGCGCAACACGCCGCGAGTCTGCTGGAACTTTGGAACTGCCTGCCATTTCCGCTCGAAGACGGAAAGCACCGAGGGATGAAATGGATAGCACGATTCAAAGTAAGCACGTGCGTGTTCGGGCGGGATTGATCCGGGCAACTGCTGTGAATGATCGGCCACCCATCGCGCATACTCGTGGCAGGCGTCCTTTGCCTTCTCAGGGAGAATTACCTTCCCGTCCGCGCCAAGCGCTCGCGTATCCCATTCAAAGAGGCGACGGCGGATGATTTCACTCGTTTCGGCTCCCGCCGTCATGGTTATAGCCTTTCCCACACGGTCGAGCATCTTAGTGAGCCGATTGTAGTCGGCCTCGTCGGACGTCGTCATTTCCAACGCGACGGACGCAGGCACGGAGACCACGAGAACGGACATCGAGTTCATCGAGCCAGAAAGGTTCATGATGAAGTCGTAGAGTTGATCGTTGAGTCCCTCGCGGCGGAAGCGGCTCATATAGTTCATCAGCTCATCCATGAGGATCAGGCAGGGCTCGTCTTGCGGGACGATCTTTCGGATCACATCACCGCCGGGGGCGATCCGCTTCGCGTCGTGCTCCTTCACCAGATCAAAGCCTGCGGCACCGCCGAGTTGCCAGGCAATCTCACCCCACGGAGTGAACCGCTTCGGCTCGCCTTCGTTCCCTCGCCCGGAAATGGAGTCGAACTCGGTGCCGACAAAAACAGCCACATTGGCTTTTGGGATGGAGGCCACTGACGCCTTGTCTCGAATCTGCTGCACTCCCACCCACTTGTGCGACTCGGGACCGTGCTTTGCCATGTGGTAGAGCAGTGTCAGTGAGTGCGTCTTTCCTCCACCAAAGTTCGTCGCGAGGTTGAATACGGGCGAGGTGTGGCTGGTTTCCCCGGACATGCGGCGCACCACCTGCGCGGCTAAATCGAGGAGATTGGCGGCGAGGAATGTCTTGGCAAAGAACTGTTCCGGATTCGTGTAGTCGGCGCGGCCCGTGCCGTCACGCACCCGATCCAAATGCACTGCAAATTCGGACGCATCCTGAGACTTGCCTTCCCTCAAATCCTCGCGGGGTTTCACGACATCATACCATGGTTTTAGTTTCATAGGATAGGTTCAGAAAGGTTCAAAGCGTCCGGTGTGGGTATCAAGTTCCCACCATTTGAAGAAGCCAAATGGAAAAGTGTCCACGTCATTCCGGGAGCCAACCACCACGAAGGTTCTTCCGTCCAGATCCAACCGTCCTTGCAGACTCATGGCGTCGATCACCTCGTGCCTCAAGTGCTGGACCAGCGCCGGGGCGGCGCTTGCATCCTTCCGATAGCAGAACACGAAACGGAAGCCGGCCCGCACACACAGCAC
Source organism: Chthoniobacteraceae bacterium (assembly GCA_947476045.1). GTDB lineage: Bacteria > Verrucomicrobiota > Verrucomicrobiia > Chthoniobacterales > Chthoniobacteraceae > SXWH01. The sequence goes on along the minus strand of CANJNZ010000064.1, from coordinate 19,833 downwards.
CTTCCACAGGGAATAGGCGATCTTGTCCTCGTCTTGGCTGTTCTCCAGTTCCATGACCGCCGTGGGAAACAGCCAGCGTTTGCTGCCCTCTGCGAACGCCATCACATCAAGCGCGAGATACTCGCTGCGCCGCACGGGCAGCAATTCACACTCGTGCCCTCTTGATGATGCCCGCAATCCGATTTTACGGCAGGCCATCACGACGCAACCTGTAAGTGCGGTGGTCCATCGGCCCAACTGACCGGCTAGCGAAGCCGACTTCAACGGCTCATGAAATTCAGGCGTTTGCGCCAGTTCCATCAGCACGCTGCGGAGTTGGTCGGCGATGCACATCTTAGCCGTTAGGAACATCGCCTGTTTGGGGCGTTTGCTGGTGTCCCGCTAACGCAGGCGCATTTGGAATTGCCGCGCACAGTGTTTCTATAGCGGAAGTGAGCTTCTTAATCTCCTTGGTCAATCCAGAGTGCCCAAGTCTCAAGTATTCGAGCGCTTCTCCCATTTCCTCCATTTTCAAAAGCATCTCTAACTCTCCAGCAAGATCGAGCCTTTCATAACAAAGAAACTTGCAGTTGGAGGCTTGCGATGCGCGATCCGCCGCTGTCACAGGGTCTTGCTTTTGCCGCACAAGTGCTTCCAAAAAGATCTGAAACGCATTTGTGATGTCAGTGCCTTTGAGGGTCCAGAACGGTCCACATATCTGGTCAATTTTTCCGCACTGCCTCATGATCTTAATTGCCACTGTCTTCATCCCACCTCGGCAGCACCCCATAAAAAGCGTCCCTCCCGGCTGTATGCAGTCAGTTTCGCAAATCGCCAAAGCGAGGGATTCCCAAGGATGAAGCTCCGCAGTGGAGTTCTCTCCGAAACCGAATCCGCTCGCGTGAGCCCCGAGGTAGATTAAATCGTATTTCTTTTCGCTGACTTGTTGTTTGAAATCATCTGCCGACAGCCATTCAACGACCTTTAGCCCAATACCCAGTCGTCGAAGAATTTCTCGTATTAGGTCGCGCTCCCCAGCACATGCTGACGACGACGCGATAATCATCAGGCACTCGGCCACATTGGTTGGTGAATCGGCCATGGCTTTATAGCCCCAGTCCTTTCTTCCTCGCCAGCACGCCGTCCACCCAGCGCTTCTCCTCGCACTTTGGCGGGTAGAGGGCAGAGAGGGCTTGGGCGAGACGCCAGAATCGTTGGTCACGGCCTGCTCCGTCTTCCACGAGGAAGCGCTTGAGGGCCTCGCTGCGACTGGCGGCGAAAAGGATCATGCTCTGGTGAATTCGGTCCAGCGTCGTCTCGCCAATCTTGGAGACGGTCTTCTCCGCCCATACCTTTTCGGAGACGCCTTCCTGGGCCAGTTCGGCGAAAAGGTCGGGTTGCGCAGTCTGCTTCTTCTTTCGCTTTTCCGCCATCGGTTCTTCTTCGTGCTCTTTGCCGAAGAGGTAGGCCGTCCGCTCGGCGACGGGCAAGAGGCGGGCGGTTTCACCGGATACTTCCACCATGTTCCGCAAGTCTTCCAGATGGGCTCCCAGACCCTGGGCGATCTTCCGCGCCGCATCGTATTCGAGCGTGAATCCGCTCTTCTTCTTGCTCTTCTTTCCGGAGCCTTCGTCCTCGTCGTCGGGTTCCTCGTTCTCTTCACCTTCATCGCCATTCGGGTCCTTCGCAGGTCCGGCCAGGGTCCACAGCCACATCGCGGTGAGGCGGGCATCGGGTTCAAAACCTTCGGTGTCCGCGCCTTCAAAGATGACGGATAGCGCCTCCTTGGAGACCGCGGCCCAGACATGCTCCAGATAGTCTTTCAAGGGCACGGGATCACCGTTCGACTTCTCCACGCGCGAATAGCGGGAGAATATTTCGAGGGCCGGGCCGAGACAGGCGAAAATGGCATCCGCGCCCACGACGCCTTCCTCGGCCAGGCGCGGCATCCATTCGTGGATGCGGCGGGGCAACTCCTGCAACACGTCGCGCCAATCGCCGATTTCCTCAGTGCGTATTGAACCATTTGGATTCTCACGCGGCCGGCAGATGAGATGAACAGATGAAGCTAGCGCAGCGGTCCCTTGTGCATTCATTCGAGAACTGCATTCAGTATCGACCGGCCAAGATGCGGTCACTATCCAGCCGGCTTCAACCATCGAACTCAACTGTGCTTCCCACCCGGTAGTTGTCTTGTGTGCAAATACAACTACACCCACGCCCGCAGGCCTGAGGACGCGTCTTCCCTCAGACATGGCTCCCCCCATTTTGTTTTCATATTCTTGCTTTTCTTCCAATGAGTCTGGGTGCCAAACGATTGCCTGCTGAGTCTTAGGTGTCAGGAGCTCCTGGAACAGAGATTTTAAGGAATCTGGCACATTTCGTTTGAGCCACACGTAAAAGAAATCTGATACCTCTGCGTAAGGAACAGCATCATAGTATGGCGGGTCAGTGAAAAAGACATCGGCTGAATCGTCGGGCAACGGGTGCTGAGTAGCATCTGCGCGCTCTACATGACCCTGAGCCCAGTTATGCCCAAGAGTGTTCAACGCGTTTTCAATCCCGTTAATGTGAATAGTCCACGAACCACTTGATTCGCCCATTGGATCTCCCTCAGCAAAATCCCACACCATCGGAATTGCTTGTCTTCCGAAAAGATTTCTAGGGCACTGTGCATTAGGCTCCCATCGGCAAAGGCTGTTGCTCAAATCTGCGAGCTTATCAAATGCAAAAGCTAACAGCGTCTGCATGACCTCCCCAAAGCCAGTATTGTCGTTCCTACACAAATGAACCCGAGCATTGCGAATAATCTGACCGAACACGACGAGCGAAAGAGCTTGCCGAGGGGAAAAAAGATCCTCCCAAGTATCCATGCCATACACCCGCGCACTACCAACCGAGCGGTGGCTGTTCTGAGCTGGCGTCGCTTCATCCGGAACTAACGAAAGCGGCCCAGTCTTCGCCTGCTTTCGCCGCGCAAGCTCATCCGCTGCGCACTTTGTGGCGTTCAAGTCCGGCTCAGAAGGAATGCGATAAAATCGTCCCAGCTCATCATCACGGAGAGATACTACACAATACAATCGAGCGTCGTGTGCTCCACCCCGCCGGGACTTCAACTGTTCACGCACGCGCGCAACGGGTGTCGTATATCCACAGCACGGACAAGTTGCTGAGCCACGTTTTACGAATCCATCGAACTTTGGATTAACAATGTTCTCACTTTCGTCGGCCTGATTTACCCATCCATCGCGTTTCTTAACGATGATTGTAAAATCCACTCGATTGGCCTTCTTGTTTGGAACAGGTAGTAGGGCCACAGAGCGATTGGCTTTCTTTGCGAGCCAGAGCGAGCGGATGAGTGGCACTTCCGCGCCGCAGCCGGGGCCTTCGCATTGAATCGTCCGCGCCCAGAGATAGGCGATGGGCGTCGCGCCGTCCGCATCCTTGGGATAAAACTCGGCCAGTTCCTTTTCGGCTTCGCGCTTGATCCATTCGCCCCATTTGCGCACTTCTTCGGCGAGGCGCTGGCCGTATTTCGGAATGTATTCGAGGACGACCTTGTTGAGCAGAACCGGCACGGGATTGAGGTCGCTGGCAAAAGCGTCCGCGCCCACGCGCAAGGCTTCAAGCGGAATCGAGCCACCGCCGGCAAACGGGTCCACGACGAGCGGGCGCGTGCCGGGCGCTCCGCCAAGTGCCTCATGTGCGGCTTGGGTAAGCGCGCGGCTGGTATCGAGGTATGCGCGGATGGTGGAGTTGTCCCAATTGGCAAAGTCAGCGATGAAATCGAGGAGGGCGGTGCGCAGCTCCATCCGATCCTCTATGAGCAGCGAAGGGCTAGCAACAATTCGGTTCCAGAGCTTGTAGTTCTCGGCGGAACAGTGCTTCTCCGCGAGCGTATTGTCGCTTCGGACCGCCCGGGCGAACTCCAGAATCGCCTTGGCCGCGGCCTCACGAAAAGCAGGCGGGCACAGATCGTCCACTGGGTCCGGCCACAAGGCCGCGCAAATCACCGCCCGGCAAGCCGCCAAAGGCCGCCGTGCCCACCAGATGTGAAGGGTGGAGATATGCCCATGCCGGATGGACTTCTCTCGCCGAGCGTGCGCCGATATGCGGCGGATGGGAAGATCCACCTCAATGAGGCGTTTCGGATAAGGTGCTTTCACTTGGTAGTGGTCCGGCGGGCAATCGGCTTTTTGACTGGTGCTGGTTTGGGCAAAACTCGCGCGGTAGCGGAAGACTTAGCCGAAATGGCTGGAACGGCAGCGACAGGTGCATCCGGCACAAAAACAACAGCTGGCAGGATTAACGGCAGATATGGTCCGGTAGCAAAACTACCACGTAGGATTTCTCGGGCCGTGCCGTATAACACAGCGCTAGCGGTGTTTTCCATAAAACCACGAATCTTCTCCGGCAAAATGTTACCGCGCACGGTGAAGAGTCCTTGGATATCGATGAAGAAATTGTAGGGCGAATTCTTCTCCGGGCCGACGTTTTGCTTGATGCTCAGGGATACGCACCATCGGGCAGTGTCCGCATTTTCAGGAGTGCCTGGAGGATAAGCAAAGACCTCGATACCCAAATCCTCGAACCCGAGTTGGGATGGCTTTTTGGGGTCGAACTGAGGATTTGCCGTGAACCCAAGCCCAGTGACAAAGTAGGCGTTTAGTTCAAGCTGCGAGACCTTGGCTTTCATAGGAGTAATCGGGATAGGGTTGGGACGATGTTAAGAAGCCCACGGGAGTGGAGTTCGCCTGCATTTGGAAATGGACGATTTTTTCGCTGTTCGAGAATCGCAAGCAACGGAGGTAATGGATGTCTAGTCGGCCATCCAAAAGAGCACGCAAAAGGATATTCAAAGATTGCGATGGACGCTCCTTGCCAGTTTCCCATCGAGTCCAAGTCTTGCCTCCGAGGCGAAGCAACTCAGAAATCTCTTTTTGAGAGACGCCAAGGCGCTGGCGAAGGGTGCGTAGCTGTGATGGCGCGACAATCCCGAGGCGGCGGGCTTTTACCGACTCCATTTCGGAGCGGGCACGCTCGTCGAGAAACAATTCGCCAGAAGCGTTTTTCCATGCGGGGACCTCGATTTCGATCGTTTCGAGTATCGAGGTGCCATCCGGCGTCGGGATGTGAACGGGTAATTTGGTGGTTGTTGGGATCCAGCCTGGAATTGGTGGTTTCATAGAGATTCTTTGCCTTTGCGGGGGATGTGAGATGAGTAGATGATGATGATTTTTCCGTCGGGAAGAAGATTGATTTTAGCGTAGAGTTGGCGGGCTTCGAAAGTGAACCAAAACGCCCACACTTCGCCGGGGTCGTCCATCGTAGTGATGTGTCGCCCGAGAACCGTTTCCGCGATCAGTGCTGATGCCAGCGCATTGAAGCGTTCGAAGTCCCATGCTTCAGGGAAAGTGGCAGACCAATCCAAGTTCGACTGGAGGGTGGTAATAATGGCATCCCTGCTACCCTCACGCAGAATGCCTGCGACGGTGGAGCGCCATTCTGCAGGAATTGGTGTGTGTGTTTGTGCGGCATTTGCCATAAGGTATCAATTGATACTGAAGTCAGGTCAAGGGGTATTTTGCAAGGGTGGACTTACGAATCTTGGGATTCGTCATTTTTGTCCTCAGGGCGGGCCGCCGCTTTTGTGAATCCAGATTTATCCACTTTCCAGCGTTCGAGAGCCCAAGTTTTCAGGACGCCGCCGCGTTTGTTTACTGCTTCGAGATTCCAGTCTTCATAGGCGCTCGCTATCTCGCGCTCCATGAAAAGCGGTGCGGTGGCATAGCATGTGTCGGTGCAGCCGAGAAATCCCCGCTTTTTCGGGTAGGGTTTATTTCCGTATGAGCTGTTGTCCATAGTAAGAGAGAGATTGCCAACATAATGGGTGTAAACCTTAAGGGCATCGGCATCGAAGCAGTTACTCCAGTAGGCGTCGTCGGGAGTCTGTGGGAGAATGTGTTCCACGGAGCGCTGCGGATACTTTTCCAAATCGCTCCACTTGAGCTTCACACCGGTGTCGCGTGCGAGTTCGAGTTCGTATTCGTAAAGGAAGTAGCGAATGCCGCCCCACCAATAAAAATTGTTAGTTTCGGAAGGCACGAACCCTTCGGCGAACTCGGTATCCGGGCAGTAGTAGAGTGTTTTCTCGCGCACTTCGGCGGATAACGCATCGAGCGTGGTCTGTTGGTGGTATATTTCGTAGCCGAGGCGAAAGAGGCGGGTCTGTCCGGCATTTGCGCGCTTTTCTGCCCAGCGGAAGACACGAAAAGCGTAAATCTCGAAATCTTTCAAAGCGCGAAGATAAGCGTCGGCATCCTTCGGAAAACGAAGACGAATCCCCATGAGTGCAGGAATGAAAACGGAAAGTGCGCCGATGCGGGAGAGTCGTGTAGCCCAAAGGGCCAGTTCCAGCCTGCGATTCGGCGGATATGCGGTAAATGCGCCGCTCAGTTCGGGCTTTAGCACTTCGGAGAATGCGAGGACGGTGTCTTGTAGCGAACGGACATACGTCCTGACGTTTTCTAAAAGCGCGGGGTGCTCTGATTGCGGGATGCGTAGATGAAACTTCGCTTTAATGGATCTCGATCCACCCCAATCGCGCCGGTCCGGGTCGTAAGCCATGATCCAGTGATTGTATAGAAGGCGGTCTTCATACTCCGTGGCAGCAAGGCCTGCGGCCATCAACTGTTTGAAAATTTCGGTCCATGCATCATTGATTTGCTCCGCGAGTTTGTGTCCGGTGATGTCCAGCTTTGACGCGACATAGAGAAGGTAGTTTTTGACCTTTTCCAATTCCGACAGCGGTTTACCACGGTTGTTCATCACTTCAAAAATCACACCCACTTCTGATGTGTCGCCGACTTGATACTCTCCGACTTTGAGACGTTGTGTAATTTTATCGTGGAGTTCTTGAATCCAAGTCTGGAACGCACTGCCGAGGGATGCAGATTTTTCAGCCAGGTAGCACGAGAAGTGGTCACGGGCAGCATCAAGCCGCTGGTGGGATGCAATCGTGGCACCTTGCGGACCCGGAGTGGAGCCGAGGACGTTGTGGATGAAGAATGAGTGGCAGTCCTCGTTGAGATGGAGGCGGTAAGTGTCCTGATGATTCTTGTCTTTGAATTTGATGTAGTTTTCTTCGATTCCTTCGGCCGTATCTGTGTCGCATAGCGCGAGCGCCTTCCGAATCGCGTCGAGGAGAAGGACGATCGTCGTCATACGCTGTTGCCCGTCCACAATGTCGAAAACGTCCAGCTTTTTGCCGCCTTTCTGCGTGACGGAATCCGGCTGTTTGTGGATGACGAGGCTTCCAGTGTAGTGGTCCTTTCCCGGAGCGAGGAATTCAAGGTCTTCGAGCAGCTCGTTCAACTGCTGCGTCTCCCACGCGTATCCGCGCTGGTAGTCTGGGACGCGGAGAATCCGGTTTTCGAAGATTTGTTGTATGGTGAAAACGTTGGTCACTTGCGGTGGGAGTGTTATTGATTGTATTCGGAAGGCTCCTCTCGGAGCACCACTGGGCTCGTGGGAGAATCGATGCGCAGCTTGTAGTGCTCCACTTTGACGACGGCCTGCCAGTCCAGCTTGGACGGGTCTTGGAAAATGTTCAGCGACGGATCGGGAGTGGCGCAATGGAGAACGACATACAGATAGTAGTCCTTCGCGAGGCGCTGGGCCGTTCGGTATTCGTTCGAGGTGAGCGCAATCTCGCCGTGATGGGAGCGTCCCTTCACCTCGATGAAGCGGACATCAATCGCCGTTTTCGAATCTTCAGGATGCGGGCGGCGGGAGATGAGATCGAAGCCGCGATTGTCCGCCTCGACGCTCTCGACGACACGGCCCTGCGCCACTTCATGGGCGATGGCGAAGTTCACGGCGATGCGTTCGATCTCGGGATCAGCGACCATCGGGGCAATCGAGGGTGTCGCGCGGTCGGGATGCGGGACGACCCATGCCCGTCCGATATGGTGGATGTCGCCGATGGAGCACTGGCGCTCCTGTTCCAACTCACTGCGGCGCGACTGGAGACGGTGATCGAGGTCGAGGAGTTTGTCCTCGGAAATCTTGATGCGTCCATCCAGCCCCGACTCGGCGGAGCCCGCTTCCTTTTGAGCGATCAGATCGGCGAGGATGAGGTTTTCCCGATTCATGATCTCGCCGAGACTGATCTCGATGTGGCGGGAGATGATGGAGACCTCGCGCTCGCGCTCTTTCTGGCATTCCCCCAGCATCGGTTGCAACGCGTGTGTGATTAAAAAATCCTCCACTGCGGCACGCTCTGGGAGTCCGGGCACCGATGGTGCGAGGGCCGCAGCCTCGGGCGCGGTGACGTCGAGAAAGATGGTCGGCTGGCGGATGAACAATTGTCCGTCTGGCATGGTCTGCACCACGAAGAGGCGTTTATTGATTGCATTGCCACGGCCGTCGCTCACAGCCCCATGGAAGACGTCGAGCCGATACGGGGCGCGGGCGTTGATGTCGAAGAAGACGGCTCCGTGCCGGATGTCCGACCGGACATGATCCATGACATCCTCGCGCACGGCCTCGAAGAGCGGATGCCCCGGCGTGACCCACTCCAGCGTCGCATCCTGTTTCAACAACTCCTTGTCGAAGATCACCGTGCCGTATTCACGCCCCAGTTTGCCGAAGCGCGGCTCGTTGCGTTCGCCGATGGGCCAGAGATTGCGCGGCACGCGGCCCACTTTGTAGCGCTTTTCCCCCGGCCTCGTCGGTTTCGACGTCACGCCAGCCAACGGAGCTGCTTGAATGAAGAAGTCTTCGATGACCTCCGGGACGAGGCGTCGTTCGCGCGCTTCCGCCGATTTGCCGATGATGGCGGAAAGATTGAGTTCACGCTTGGCCAATCCTTCGAGAGTGGACTCGGTGATGGAGCGAAATCGTGTGCCGTCCACTTGTTCGATGATGCGGGCCTTGATGATGTCTTCGGTTTGATTCCGCGCATACATGTCGCGGAGCATTTTCTCCAATTGGTTTGAGGGAAAGACATCGCCCAGCACGTTGAAGATTTTTCCAGTGCGGCGGGGATCAAGATCGTCCTGAATGGCCTCAATCCGCTCGAAGAGCTTTTGCAGCACCCGACCTTCGCGGGTGTTCGTGGAAACGAAGTTGAAGATGAGGCAGTCCTTCTCCTGGCCGTAACGATGGATGCGGCCCATGCGCTGCTCTAGGCGCACGGGATTCCACGGGATGTCGTAATTGATCATCAGCCAGCAGAACTGGAGATTGATGCCCTCGCCCGCCGCCTCGGTCGCGACGAGAACCTGAGCGGATTCGCGAAACTCGCGCTCGGCATAGATACGACTGAAAGGAGTGTCCCGGTCGCCGATTTTCATCCCGCCGTGAATCATGGTGAGCGACAGTCCCCACTCGCGGAGTTTGCCCAACGGCCGGCCATCCTTGCCGTCGCCAGCCAGATAATCGAGCGTGTCCTTGTGCTCGGTGAAGATGAGCAGCTTCATCTTGGGATCGCCGAATAGGCCCTGCTTTTTCAGCAAATCACGCAGTGCAGTGAGCTTGGTCTCGATCTCCTTCGCTTCGAGTTCCTTTGCGTGGGAAATGAGCTTTTCCAACTCCGCAATCTCTTCGCGCAAAGCGATGGGATCAATGGAAGCGACCACGTCTTCGAGCTGGGAGATAATCTCCTGCTGCTCCTCGTCGGTGAGGTCTTCAAAGTCCTCGGGGTAGCGTTTGGCCATCTGGTCATTGCGATAGCCTTCGGGGTCTTCGAGAATCTTTTTTCGCTTATCCCTCATACGCTCCAAACTGCGCCGCACGGCATACATGCTGGATGCAAAGCGGCGCTGAAGCATGGCCATCGTGAAAGCAAGCGCACGCCCTCGCGCTGACTCGTCCGCAGCGGCTTTGATGGATTGGTCTTCAACGTAGCGCGTGAGCCGGTCGTAAAACTCCAGTTCTTCCTCGGAGATTTGGAACTCGGTCGTCGTCACGTGACGCTTCGTGAACAGTGCCTTAACGTCGCCCGTCTCTGGATCAGGGAACGTGACCAGCGCCTCCTTTACGCGTCGGAGATAGAACGGTGCTTCGCGTTCTTCCATTGCTCGCTCAAGGCTCTTCACGTCGCCGTAAACGTCGCGGTCGAGCAGTTGAAGAAAGAGACTGAAGTTTTCAGGGTCCCCCTTGTGCGGAGTCGCCGTCATCAAGAGGAAATGATCCGTCATGCGCGAGAGCGCCTCGCCCAATTGATAGGCCAGTGTCTTTTTCTCGCTGCTGTAGGCACTCATCTTGTGAGCTTCGTCCACAATCACGAGATCCCACCGGCTGCGCATCAGGCTCTCCTTTGCGTCCTCGATTCGCGAAACCCAGGATACGGACGTGATGAGTTGATTCTTATCCTGCCACGGATTGGAGCCGTAGTTCGCGCGCAAAACATCACTGCGAACTATCTCAAAAGTCTCGCGAAACTTATCCTTCAATTCGCGCTGCCACTGGAACGTCAGGTTGGCCGGTGTGATGATGAGGATACGTTTGATGATCCCACGGATTTTCAGCTCTTTGATCAAAAGTCCCGCCATGATCGTCTTGCCCGCTCCCGGATCATCAGCCAGCAGGAAGCGGATGCGGGGCAGCTTCATGAAATACTCGTAAACGGCCTCCAACTGATGCGGCAGCGGATCCACTCTGGCTATGGAGAGGGAGAAATACGGATCGTATTCGTAAGCGAGCCCGAGTCGCAGTGCTTCGATGCCGAGGCGGAATTTCCTCGGGCTGCCGTCGAAGGGCTCAATTTCCGGAGATGCATCGAGATTTCCAATCTGCTCCGGCGTAAGAATGCGATCGTAAACCTGGTTGGTATTCAGTCCCCTGCCGATGACCTGCATTCCCGCTCCACGAGCCGTCACCACAATAACCTGCACCGGCTCCGGGAAAACCGGCCCGCGAAGGATGGTATTGCGCAGAAGATTCATTCTTTGGATAGCAGGGTTCTCATGCCACGGAATTCTGTTTCCGGCGGACAACACTCACAACAAAGAAGAGATGAATGCGATGACATTCTCAATTCATCACGAGATTCTTGTGCAGCACGGCGTCGTTGAATGCGTGGTCGCAGGTGTCGAATACGAAGGTCTTTTCGTTGCGCCGGGTGTCCACGCGGACGCGGGGCGGGACTTCATTTCGTTCGAATATCTGGCTCAGGTCGGCTTCGCCAAACCAGTGTGTGATTGAATCCGCCGTCACGGGTGGTGTTATCTTTTTCGTGTTGCGACGGGACTCGGAGATGGCTTCTAGCACTGCGGCGTCGAGCAGTTTGCTCCAGAGTTTGCGAAACAGAATGCCGGAGCCGTAGCTGTCGGCGGTGTTTATTTCGCCGTTGATTGCGAAGGCGTAGCCCACGGCGTCGGGTGCATCATCAATGATTTTCGCCAGTGCTGCACAATAGGCGTCCTTGCGCTTGAGTAGATCGTCGTCCTCGACCGAAAGCAGATAGCTGCTCGGCGAAGCGCAGGCCTTGATGTTTTTGTCCAGGCTCTCGCTCAATTTGTCCTGCGCTTCGGCGACCTTGGCCCACACCTCGCCCTGGCACTTGCTTATCTTGGCGGCCATGCGGAGGGATTTATTGCTGAGGGAGGATTTGGCGCTGGAAAATGAACCCGCATCCTCGTCCGCGCGCCGGTGCCAGCGTCCGCTCTCCACACAGAACGACGGGATTGGCACACGTCCGGATTTTGCAGGAAGGACGAAATCCACACCGAGCGTGCGGTCCTGACGTCCGCCCTTCACCACATCGCCCGCCTGAATGTAGAGGTCGAGCGAGTCGGACAGGTTTTCGACCTCCAGTTGCCCGACGGTCCCGGTCTCGTGGACTGTGACGAATTTCTGCTCCAATGCCTGATCGAGAGGAATGAAGCGGCTGCCGTCCAACGTATCGCTGCCGCGAAGGAGAAAGATGCTGAGGTTTTCATGGGTGAACGGGCCGGTGACGGTGATGTGTTTTGCATTCATGCCTCCATTTTACACACCCCATTGGACATCCGTGGTCCTACCGTTTCACTTTTCTCAATCTCGATCTGGAATCGCGGGCAGTAGCGCCAATCTCAGACAAAACTCGCGGACCCTCTCGAATTGTCTTTCACAGTCCGGATCGATTCCACACTCCTCAGCCATCCTCGCAAATGTCGGGAGCCAGAAAGCAGGAGGAGGTTCGAGTGAGGCTGGCAGTTCGTGTGTTTTGCGGCGTGAAAACGTGTCCGTCACATCCCGGCGAAGCCGTTCCGCGTCCAGATTGCCACGCTCGATGAGCAGGACAAGATCCACCAAATCCTTCACCCGTGAGTTTGGGCGGTTCTCGCGCGGGAAAGTGTATGCGTGCAGCTTTTGGGCGAAGTGTTCTTCGTCCGCAATCGAAGGAAATGATTGGGCTGGCACTCCTGCGAATGTGAGCCAGTCGCGGGGCGTCACCATTTCCACCGGATCGCGCTGCACATCGCCAGTGCCGACATCGAGATGAAACTTCGCAAACGTCCGTCCGTCGAGTCGGGCTTCTACGGGGTAGCGAGCACCGTTGTAGGGTGCGGCATCAAGTTCCTGCATGGGTTCGCCAATCGTGAATTCAAAAAAGTCATCGAGAGATTGCATGGCCTTTTCCTGAAGAATCGCGAGCAGTGCGGCAGCGTTATTTTCCCAATCGCCTGCGCTCCCCGGCATCTGGTCGAGTCCAAGATCGAGGTCTTTCGTCGTGCGTGCTGTTGCGAGTTTCAACTCCAGCGCATAGCCGCCTTTCAAGACCCATGGAGGATTTGGCCCGATAAAAAGACGGCTCAAAAGCCGGTCGAACGAAACCTGCCGGCGAATGCGCTGCAAATCCACGCCTTCATCTTTGGCGATAGCACCGAGGCGATCTTCAAGTGCGCGTCGAAACGCGGTTGCGGTTGCGTATGCTTTTGGCATCAGACGGTGGTATTGAATATTTTGCGCAGCCACGGCGGTATGTCCGTTCGGCGGCAGGCAGCGGTGATTTGTTTGCGGGTAATCAGCCCGCGACCACGACCTTCCTGAAACGCCTGTGAAATCAGGGCGCGATCCACTTCGTCCGACGCCACCAGATCGAGAATGGCACGCATCGGACTGGTCAGCGCGTAACCTCGCTCGCGGATGATTTCATCCGGTGCGAGTCGAGCCTTGTGCAGGAGGAGGATCGGCGGCACTGCGCTATTGCGGCGAAAACTGGGCGGCACGGTCATGTCGAGCCGGGCAGGATTTGCGTCCGAGAGATCTTTGATTCGCAGGGCTGTGAGATGGGAATAGACACCCTCCGGCTCGCCATCGAGATTCCGAGACCAGAGCGACCACAACACGAGTTGACCGTCCTCACCCTGCGGATAACGGCGCAGTCGGTAAATGCCGCGATGCTCACGCAGCCAGTTGCCAGCCGCCACATGATAGCTGTGAGTGCTCCGGGCAAAACCTGCATCCACCGCCTGTGCGCTCGTAAAATATCCCTGCTGCCCTTCGGTAATCTCGAAAAGCTGCTCGGAATCGGCATTGCTCGAAGTTGCACGCATATTCAGGAAAACAGAATATGTATGCATGACTGCCGAAGGCGTCAATCTGGTATGTGGGTGAACGGGCCGGCAATGGTGAGGTATTTTCTCCATTCAGAGCTGCCTTCCCCTACGGATGGCGGCGCGGAGGAGCGGGAGTTCCGTTCGGATGTCGGAGCGAATGCGTGTGCAAAGCTGGAGGTAATCGTGAAGCAAGCGCAGGCCGTCCTCGCCCATTTGTCTGCCGGTAAAAAGCTCTGGTAGTTTGTCCGAGAAGTTGAGCCCGAGTTGCAGAGTTTTTGACGGGATTTCCACGCCGATATCGTAGTTGGAGAGGAGCAGGCGCCGCTCGGGGTGATTTGTAGCGCCGCAAGCGTCCAGAAACCATGTCGGAGAACCGTTGGTATGGGCATGAAGCAGCAGCAGGAGTTTCTTTTCGATGTGCCAGAGATTGCGCAGGGTTTCCTCGGTGATGGAGAGGGCGCGCAGATGCACCAGCTTCGTAAGGAATTCAAGGTATGCGTCGGAATAGCCTTCAGACTCGGGTAGGTCGAAGCGCGTTTGCAAGCCGCGCAGGTAGATGACCGTTCGTTTCAACTCGCGGCCTATATCAATGAGGGAATGTGTAAAGTCGCCCGGCATGGCTCAGTTCAATTCAGGCTGAACCGTGGTTTCATGGCAGCCTCTTTTTCACGCTCCTTTGCGGCGGCAAGCGCTTCCTCGGGAGTCTGGCCGGTGAACAGCACCGTGCTGATTGCAGGCAGATACTGGTCAACGAGCGTGTGGTGTCCACGAATCACGTGTTCGATGACGCTCATCCGGAGCCTGCTCTTTGGCGCCACCGGGATGACAGTGCGAAAGGCAATCTGTCCGTCGCTGAAATCGAGATCAAAATGGCCAAGCCCGATCTTCACGTTGATTCGCACAAGCAACTCCGCACACGCGTTCTGCCGCATCTCGGATGCCTTGAGCGGGAGCAATGACACCATCGCAAAACGTCCCTCATCATCCTGATGGGCGAGCCATCTCCACATGGTATTTTTGTTCTCAAGACCTGAATGCAAAATCCCTTTCGCACGATCAATCTCATAGTGGCATTTTAGGGATTCCAAAAATTTAACCAGCGGTGCGATTATCTTGTTCATCGATAGTGGTAGTTGAAAACCACACTCTATCCGACCGACGAGACATTGGCTGTCCCACCCTCAAAATAAGCGCGGTGTTTTACTATTCCCCAGACGAACCCCGTGCATCAGCGTTTCCTTTGCGCCCGGTGAAAAACTCCCAGAGTCGCACCATCGCCAGTGTGTCCATGCGGCAATAGGCGAGGAGTTGCTTTTCTATTTCGCGTTTGCGCTCCGGCGTGGTGCCGGGCTGGATTGCCTCGCAATATGCGTTCATGGCCGTGCCACCATCCACAACGCCATCGAGTGTGTCGTAGCTCAGCTCGGGGACTGCGGCGGGCAACACGGCTTTGATGCTCCAGCTTCCCTGCTGGCTGTGGTGGTAGTAGCGGTTGCGGGCGATGGGCAGGAGATCCACCACTCTTTCGTTGATGGCCAGCAGCGGTTTCGCCAGTTCGGGAAAGCGTTCGGCAAGCTCGCGGATGCGGGCAGTTTCAAATCCTGCGTGATATACAAACACCGGCCCCTTCTTGCCGCAGACTTTGATCAATTCCCTCGCGATTGCTTCGGAAGGGTCTTCGCCGGAGAGATTGAGGCAGCCGATTTGGATGAGGTCTCCGGACTTATCGAGTTTGTGGAGGCTGAACTGAAAGACGATTTGCTGGTAGGGGCGCGTGCCTTTCCAAATCGGCACGGCGAACTGCACACTCTCGAAATCGAGGAAGTAAGCTGGAAATCCGTAGGGAGCAAGGTCCTCTGCGGCTCCTTCGGCATCAAAGCGCACCGTCCCGGCCAGCGTGTGTTCCTTCACCATCATCTGCGTGTCGCCGAGCAGCTCATCAGGCACATCGCGCAGATCGTTGACGCCTTGTTCGGCGAGTTGCGTGCGTTGGGAAGGTGAAAGTCGTGGCAGCCAGTCAACCGGGTATTCCGGCTGCGGGATGTTCTTGTTGCAGTAGGTGCAAAACCCGCAATCAAACGGATCATGACATTGCGGGCCGACGGCGACCGTTGGTTCATCGGGCAGGGCCACAATCTTCTGCGCGTCAGCAATCCACTCCCTGACTTCCCCCAATCGCGCAAAGGCATCTGCGGTGAGATCCGCCTCGGTCAGCAAACCACGGTAATCTCCGTCGCCCGGATAAACCCATGAACTGTCAATGTGCGCCAGCGCGACAGACTTCAAAGGCACGCCAGCTTCCTTCGCCACGAAAGTCTGCACCGCAATGTCGTCACGATGATAGTCGTGAACACCGGTCGCAGATTTTACCTCGACCATTCGCCAGACGGGCTGTCCGTTTTCCAAATCCGGCAGCAACACATCCGCAAAAGCCAGGGCACCTGCCGCCTTGAATCCTGCCTCAAACACAGGCTGGCGGAAATTCGCCACGAGAACCGCAGTGCGCTCGAATGCACCTTTGAAGCCCTCTGTTTTGAAATCAATGACCGCGCCGATTTCCTGCGGGTCATAGATGCGCTTGGCGATGTCGCCCACCTGATAGCCGACTTCAAATCGCGCCTGTGTCTGGGGAGAGTCCTCGCGCAGGTCCGGCCGGTGCACTTCCAGCCATAGACGCTTCGGACACTGGCGGAATGCGATGAGTTTGGATTTGGAAAGCGTGGGCATGAAGTTTTGAGACATGGCGGTGTTGGCCGCCAATGATATGGCCCAAGACAGACAAAGACTGTCCTACAGTTGAAATAAGAGTTTATCGGGTCACGTTGCCGCCAGAATCGCCGAGGCCGCCTTGCGGAGGCGTCGTTTCAATTCCATCGGTTCGAGCACTTTTGAATGTTCGGCCCAGCTCAACACCCAGCGCTCGATTTCCTCCAGACTGCCGAGCGTCATGCTCAGTTCCACCTCTCCACCCGCGAGCCGTTTGATCTTTTGCGATGGATGCCACTGGCGTTCGCACACAAGGCGGGCGGCGAACTCATCAAAACGAATCACCACATGGTGTTTCGCCTTTCCCTTGAAGACGCCGAAGCTGTCGCTGAGGTGGTTTGAAATCGAGAAATCCGCAGGGCGGCGGAATTTCGCCCGCGTGTCGCGCACCTTGCGCATCCGTGGCAGGGCGAACGTGCGCAATTGCTGGCGCGCCAGATCGAATCCGAACACATACCACTGATTCTCGATGCAGCCGAGGTGGTAGGGCTGGATGCGCCGCTCCTCGTGCTGCGAACCGCGCAGCTTCTTGTATTCAAATGCGAGTTCGTGGGAGTCGAGGGTCGCCCGGCTCACCGTCTCGAACAGTTCGAGGTCTGCCACGCTGGTGCCCAGACCCTTGAACGAAATCGCTGAGTCCACATCACCCCACTGAAATCCGATGCGCTCCTTGAGGCCGTCGGTGATTTTCTCAAAGGCGGTGCGCAGCGGCTTTTCAAAAGACGTGCCCCGATATTGTTCCAGCGCCTTCTGCGCAACGAAGAGCGCCACCACTTCGCCCTCGGAAACCTCCACGCTGGGAAAGTGAGTGACGGGTTCGGTGTAAAAGAATCCAAAATGTAGCTGGTCGTATTCAATCGGCAGCCCGAGCCGGTCCCGCATGAAATCAATGTCGCGCTGAATGGTCTTGGTGGAGACCTCCATTTCATCAGCCAGTTTGCGGCAGTTCGGAAAATCGCCGGCGATAAGCTTCTTGTGCAGCCGCATCATCCGCTCCAGCGGTGGACGCGAAAATTGCGATGCTTTGGGAAGACGAACCGGGGATTTCAAACGCGCCATACGCAGATGTGTATGGCTGTCCGCCGATGCTTCTCAAGAACATTCGTTTAAGGGTCGGACAGCTTTTGTCCAAGTAGGTATGTTTTCCTCCGTGCGCACAAAAACGACGACCATGAAATTCCTACTCAAAACAATCACCCGCCTCATTGCTTACCTCTGCCGCGATGAGATTCCTCCGCTCCGGCAAAGCGAATTCCAATTCCGCAGATTCGCAAGAGTGCCAGTTGCCGCGCGCAGCAACGTGAGGTCATCAAATCCATATGGACGAAAGATGCATGAGTAGCGGGTAAGACGGGGCTGTAGATTTCCGATAATGAAACCATCGAAAGGATAGCATCAATCTGATTCAAATCAGAAATTGTAGAGACGAACAGAAAAAGCAGGATTTGAAAAACACGACCAGTCCATGCCGGGACTAAAAATGAAAACTGAGGCGGCTAGACCTTATGCGTGCTGCGCAGTGCCCGGTTCTGCTAGTTTGAGTTCCAGCAGTTGGAGCTTCAGTTCGGAATCAGGGATGCCTTCGTTTACACGGTTTAAAATCGGCTGAAGCTCTTCGCTCAGTTTATTTAGATTTTCACTGAATGAATTTTCCTCTACGCCCCAATCAATCCAATATTTGCGCGGAGCGAGCAGCGTCAGATTGATTTTTTTGAATGCCTCTTCACGTCCTGCCAATTTAGCTTCGTTCAATAGACTCTTCTTACACTTTAGTGTCTGTAGCGCGTAACAAATCGCCTCTGTTAGCGCCATAAGGGGACTATCGGCGGAATTGTTAGCCTTTTTTAGTTCAACGATTTCAATCGCATCGTTCCCTAAGGAGACACCGATGAGATCGATTTTGAGTTGACCCTCTGACTCAGCAGTAAGCGGGATCTCGAAGCCTATTAAGCGAATTTTATCTAACCGCTTTATTCCGAGCCCCCCCACATACAAGGCGTAGTTCAACTCATGCTCCGTAAATTCATTGAGGCTTTCATTGAGGCTTTTTCGAAGCTTCAAACTCTGTTCCAGATGTGCGCGACTGGACAGTGAACGATCGAACTTGAATTTGTCTGCCCTTGGTAGAGGCAGGGCCTTCGTTTGCAACGAGTTTTTCGTCCACTGCGTAACATATGTCGCGTTACTAGCGGCGAGCTTTTGAACACCTCTTTTGCGCCAGTGACTTTTGCCCTTCCAGCCACCTTCAAGCGAATTGGTAAGTCGTGAAAAATAGAGGAAATCAAACCATGTTACCTCGTCCGGTTTTAGGTGCACATTTAGCCCGCCATTTTCAGTGATGAAGTCTAAGTCTATGTCGACAGGATTGTTCATGGAACAAGAGTCCGTAAAAAACTCACTCAGTCGATTGAAAAGCACGTCCCAGTTACGCACTTTCTCCCATACCGCCTCATAAATTCAGTCGCTACCACAGTATGAACTGGGAGGACTGCCGCCGGCTCCAGCTTTTCGATAAAACCAAACAGATCACCCTCATGTGCATGTCCGCTGGCGTGGCACTCGAACAGTTCGCAGCCAGTCAATGCAAGCATCTGCTCCGTTTGTTGCCACTTCGGATCGGGACGGTAGCCCGCCCACATCCCGTAAAGCAGGCGGCTTCCAAGGGGCAATTTTCCGCCGATGTCATTCTCAAGTATGTTTTGGCGCACTAGCATCATGTAGCGGTCGGGTGCCGCGAGGATTTCCTCCAGACTGATTATCGAATCACCGAGACGGCTTTCGTAGTCTGCCACCGAGGCCCGTCTGTTGGGCAGATAGACCCTTAGTTCGTCACCCGGCTTCGGCAGCTTTGGGTTATGGAGTTGTTGAAGGACGGCAGCCTGATAGTGGTCGCAGACGAAGGTTCTTCCCGCTCTGACCGCTGCCCGGAAAAAGGAAACGAAGCGGTCGACATTCTGAGGAGAGTAAGCGACCATCATGAGAGATGCTCCACGGCATAGCTCAACGGCACGCTCTTCAACCTCCTGTTCGGAGCGCATCCCTGACTGCTCCCGCCCTACGTTGGTGCCTTCCGTGATGAGGAGGTCCAAGTTGCCAGTGAGATCCTTGAGAATGCGTTTGTGCATTCCAGCTTTACGGCCATGGAATCGGAGATCGCCCGTGTAAAAGATTCGCGTTCCTGCGTGCTCCACGAGGTATCCGACTGCTCCGGGGGAGGAATGATCCACTGGGTAGGCTGTAACTCGGAGGTCGCCGATTGTGAACTCATGGACTGGTTCGCATCCACTCCGGGGCACCTTTACTTCTTGAAATTGGTTCCGTGAAATCTCCTGCCCGCCGGCGTAAATGCTCCCCACTTTCATAATCTTGCTCGTGTCCTTTGTCGCGTAGACGGGGACGTCGGCGGGAATCTTGTTGATGAAACCGGTGTGGTCGGGATGGGCGTGGGAAAGCAGCACGGCGTCCGGCTTGTTGCCGGGGACGAAAAGGCCCGGAACTGCTGGTGGCTCTGATTCATCACCTCCGTCGAGTGGCCAACCGC
>CANJNZ010000063.1 GCA_947476045.1 Chthoniobacteraceae bacterium | reverse complement strand
CTGTGGCCACCTCAAGGCAAACA
Organism: Chthoniobacteraceae bacterium; assembly: GCA_947476045.1. Taxonomy (GTDB): domain Bacteria; phylum Verrucomicrobiota; class Verrucomicrobiia; order Chthoniobacterales; family Chthoniobacteraceae; genus SXWH01. The sequence goes on along the minus strand of CANJNZ010000063.1, from coordinate 27,872 downwards.
GATAGGCGCGGCAACCCGCTTCGTCACTGAAGCGCCGTTCCAGTTCCAGCAGCGTGCGTGGATAATCCTCTGTCATCGCAGAAAACACTACCACTGGGGGTCGGTGGAGTCATGTCAATACCCACAAAGTGCAAAGACAAGCCAGTGCATTGTAGGGGCGTGCAGCGAGCAGTGCCCTGAGCCTCCAAAAAACAACAGCAAAGCCCTTGAATGATCAGCCCGAGGGTCGCATCCCTCTGGGACTTTGGGTAATACTGGACGGGGGCACGAGAGCGAAGGCGTGTGATGTGTCCCCTGCCCTTTCGAAGTGTCTCCTTCAAGGATACCGGGACTCTCAGGGCGGCGCACCATGCCCCTTTAGTTACGCCTCCTGCACGCTGCTGTTCCCAAGAAACCGGAAGGTTATGGAAACCACCGAGGGGTGGGACTGGATTGTGCGTTTTCTCTCGCTTACAAACCCGCGCTGGCCTGCGCGGGTTTTGGAGCTGGCAGAGGAGCGGTTCCTCTGAATTTTAAATCAAAGGATTTCAGCGCGACGCCGCGCTGGTAGGGGGCATTGATCCAAATCATGCGCTCGCCTTTGACTAGGTGGATTTCCACCGGCTTGCTGTTTTGCCAGGTGGCTGCGGTCCAAGGAAGGCCGATCCATGCGAAGCCATCACGAACGGTGCCCACGCTGACTTCCCAGAAGGTCGGACCGCCTGTGTTGCCGCTGCAATCCAGCGTGCTCAGCCGGACGTGATCTGCGGTGACTTGCGGGAAGTCCTTGGCGTAGCTGTTGCCGATGGTGGTGCCTTCGAAAATCTGTTTCCAGTCGCCGGTGCCGAGTTTGTATTCGAGGCGGAATTTGGACACTTTTTCGTAGGCGCGCTCATCAATCATGATGGTGCTGATGGGCGTTGGCGCTCCGAGATCCATATCGAGCGATGCTTGATCCACGCCGCCGTTGACTGCCCAGCGGGTGCCGAAATCGTTATCCACGGCCATCTGCGGGCCGAGGCCCTTGGTGTCATTTCTCCAGACGTTGGTGGCTGTTGCGGATTTGACCGTGGCCATGGCGCCGTAAGAACGAACCATGAGAGCCATGCCGCTGTTGATGGTGGCCACCTTGGTCGTCATTTCGTAATAACCGGTTTGGGGAACGTTGATTTTGTAGCCAGCCCAGCACGATGCCATGCCTTGCGGGAAATAAATCTGTTTGCCGCCGCCGTAGGAATTTTCCACCGCAACGCGAGGCTCGCCGCCCCAGACGGTAATGCCACCTGTCTTTTCAAAACTTGAACCCAAAACGCGGATGATACCCGGTGGCACCGCCGAAGGAGGCTCGGGTTTTTCCGCAGGCTTTGTCGTTGCCGCTTTGGACAACGGACCGCCGGAATCGGCATCCATTTCCTCGGCTTTTTGCGAAGCCTTCAATTCCTTGTCGGAAATTTCCTTGGTCTTATCGAGTGCTTTGGCGACTGCCACGACCGCTGCACTCTGCTCCTTCGCGGCAAGCGTGGTGGAGAACCAGCGCAGACGTTCGACGGTGGAAAAATTCGCGTTGTCGCGCGATGCCACCGACGCGAGGAATTCGCGTCCGCCCATGCCTTCGAGTTTGGAAGCATCCCAGCCGCGACCGTAGGCAACCTGCCAGCCATTGAGTCCTTTATAAGCCACGCAAGCATGAGCGGGCTGCCCGACTCCGATGGCCGGAATGCCCCATGCCTGACAAATAAACACGGACCACGAAGAGCGAGGCCCGCACTTCCCGCCGCCATCGAGCAGCGTTTTGTAGTCCACGTGCGAGACGGGTGAATTGCGACGCCACACCATGGATGTGGTTTCGACGACCCTCTCGCCATTCAACAAGTCGGACGCCATTGTGCGCACCATGTCGCGTCCCCACGACAGATCCACTTCGGAGCCGCCGGAGCAAACGACGTGCGTCATGTCCCATGCGGTGAGTTTGTCGAAACTCGGAAACAATTCCCGTTTCGCGTGAGCGTCTCTGAAATACTGATAGCGCACCAGCGGAGTGCTCGGGACTTTCTGCTGGCCGGAGCCGCGCGAGCCGGTGCCGGGAGGACGAATCGAGGTGGCGATGGCGATCTTCAAGTTGATTCCGTCCTTCGATTGCGGGTCAGCCGAAAAGATGTTCTTCCAGTTTTCGAGTCCGCCGAGCGGGAGGCCGTAGCTGTTATCCTCGCGGGCCGGGATCGAGAGTGGTGTCGCCGCCAGCAAATATTCATGCAGCGCCTTCGAATTACCAAGCAACCAGGCTAGGAAAGTTTTGTTCTTCGGATCGGCCTTGGCGAAATTCGCGAGATTTCCGGGGCCGACTTTTGCGATGAACTGCCGTTGCGCCAGCGGGAGCGCGACGGTGGCATCCAGCAGAACGGGCTTCAGCGCTTCCTCGGAAATATTGGCAGGAACCTTCGCACTCAGCCACGTGCGAAGGTTGTTTTCATAGGCGGTAAAATCACCACTGGTGATCGCTGTGCCCAGTTCGTTCGCATTCGGCGTCCATGCGTGGCTGTTTGTGGAGAATGTGACCAGAGCGAAGCACGCTGCGGCGATTTGCATTATTTTCATATGTGTCGGTAGTGAAGGTTTCTGAGAAAAGGAAATGTAGACGGTATTACGAGCGCAAGACAGAAGTGCTGTCTAGCCTTGGTTCTGTGGAAAACTCCACCGCTCTTCTGCACGGAAGCTACTTTTTGATGTAATCCGCCCCGGCATTACTCTGCCGGACGGACTCCAGCCATTTGTCCAACTGCGCATGCATCCGATTCACGTCCTCGGGGTGTTTCGCTGCGATGTCGGTCTTTTCACTCGGATCTGCGATGAGATCGTAAAGTTCATACTTTGCGGGAGCCCGCTTGGGTTTTTGTTTCGTCTGCTCCTGCTCGTCCTCCTTTTTGGGTTCGATGACCTCCGCCTCTTTCTTGATGAGTTTGTAGCGATTTTCCATCCACACTGCCGGGCCGTCTTCCAGATTTTCATTTCCATGGTGCCAGAAACCGAGCGGCTGTGGCCTTTCTTTCATCTCGCCCTTGATAAGCGGCATGAGGCTCACGCCGTCGAGGGGGAGAATTTGATCAGCGATTTTGATTTTTAAAAGATCCACGATGGTCGGGTAGATGTCGCTCGTGCAGGCGATCATGTCGGTCACGGCCGGTTTTTTGATTCCTGCTGGCCACTCGATGATTCCTGGCACGCGGATGCCACCCTCCCATAGATCGCCCTTGTGTCCGCGCAGTCCGTCGTTCGATCCATACGCATCCGGCTCCGCTTTGTCCTCCATCCATGCGCCGTTGTCGCTGTTGAACCACAGCATCGTATTGTCCGCGATTCCAAGTTTGCGCAGACCTGCGCGCAGCGTGCCCATGCTGCGATCCACGCCGACCATTTCGCCGTAATAGGGCGAGCCGCCCGCCGCCTTGAGGTCGGCCTCCGTGGGTTTCAGTGGCACGTGGGGACTGCCAAACCAGATCACTGTCAGGAAGGGCTTGTCCTCTTTTGCGTTCTTTTCGATGAATTTCAACGCCTCAGCGACAATGGCATCCGAGCCGTCACCGGTTACTTTTACAGGTGTTCCGTTGTGGCTGAACGTCCAGTCGAGATCGAACCAGTTCGACACCGTGAACCATTCGTCGAAACCAAACTTGCCCGGCCCCAGCGGTTCATCCGCAGGAAGTGGGCGACCAGCACCCGGCTTACCTCCACTCAAGTGCCATTTTCCGTAATGAGCCGTTGTGTAGCCTGCGCGTTTCACCGCCTGCGCGATGGTCATTTCCGGCTGACGCAAAGTCATCCCCGGCCAGAAGCAACCCATACGATAGGGATGCCGCCCCGTCATCACACTCGCGCGCGTCGGCGAACAACTCGGGTGCTGCGCATAAAAGCGATCGAAGCGCAGCCCGTTCGCAGCCATCGCGTCCAAAGCAGGCGTCTGGATTTTTTTCAAACCGTTGTAGCTCGTGTCGCCCCAGCCTTGGTCATCCGTCATACAGAGGATGATATTCGGCTTGGCCGGATCTGCAGCGCGCAGCGTGGAAAATGGAGACAGCGCCATGCAAACGACGGCGATAATCAAGGTGAAGGTTTTCATGTGGAGTAGGAAAGGTGAAGGCCCAGCCAGCAGTTACCTGCAAAAGCCAACCGTATTAGGGATGAATTCAGAACATCAACCAAGTGTCCACGCAGTTCTCTACGAAAATGCTTCCACTCAGCGGAACTGCTCACGCAATGCCACGATGAGGTAATAGCCCCCGCAGCATGCGATGAGCGCGGAGGTAATACGAAGAAGTGTGAAGTAGGAATGGTGCGTAATTTTTTCTCGACCCACGGCGAGAACGCCGAAAAGCGGAAGCACGACAATTTGGTGTCCGATTTCCACACCGATGCTGAAAGCAATGAGTGCGATCCATATTCCCAATGACGGCAATTCTTCCATGGCATCGAGCAAGCCGCCCGCAAAACCCAGCCCGTGCACGAGCCCGAAGCCAAACGCCACGATGAGCCGTGCGCGCGAATGGGTGCTCTGCGGTCGCAGGAGATTTTGTAAAGCGACGAAGACGATGCTCGCGGCAATCACCGGCTCGACGATGGAGGACGGCAGACGCACCACATTGAAAACCGAAAGTCCGAGTGTAAGCGTGTGTGCGAGTGTGAAGGCAGCGATCACTTTCACCATCTCCCAAAAACTCACCGTGACGATGACGAGCGCGGCGACGAAAAGCAGATGACGTAGCCCGTGAGAATGTGCATCACGCCATACCGGAGATAGTCGCGAAACGTGTGCCAGTCGTTCGGCGTCGCTGCCTGTGATGCGCCAGGCCAGCCAGTGGCGAAAGTCGTTTGATGCTGCTTCGGCAAAAGCCGTGAGGATACCTCCGTCATCCCGGCGCGCTTCGTGCGGACAACGTAGCTCACATTCCAAGACTCACCCGCCGCGTATGACCACTCCTTCAGCATTGTGTGAAAAATGGCGACCTCCGCAGGCGGCGGACCATCGAGTGCGTATGCAATTTCGTATTGGAAAAAAGTGCTCTCTGGATCGGTGCGCTTAAAGGGCGAGGTGATATTCACCACACGTCCAGTGAGCGATTTTTCACCAACGGAAATCACAAGATGCGAAAGCACATAGTCTTCGTGTTTTTCCGCTGCCTCAGCGAGTGCCGACTTCTCTGCATCGGTCGCGATTTGCTGAGCCACCGCGATCTCTTTAACAGAAACATCCACCGCCACGTGCACGCATTTCTCCTCGAAAACCACCCACATCGCATTCTGCAAATTCGGGTGCGCATTCGCCGCGAGCACGCAGGCTAAAAATACGAAGAACGCGAAAAGCCGAGGTTTCATCGAGTCAAACGCTATGTAGCCAGCCTTGGTGAACCAAGGACAGAAGCCTTCAGCTTTTGCGGGTAACTGACATGGATGCAGTGCTTTTTCCGTATCTACTCTTCGGGCGTTTCAGTTTCGGGAGCGACTTGGGCGGCGTTGGTGCTGCGGGCTGGGTTTTCGATGAGGTCGTCGGCGGTGAAAAGTTTTCGGTCGGGGCCGGCGGAGCGGATTTCAAATGAGAGGTGTCCGCGCGGGTGGATGAAATAGGGCGTGCCGAAGCGGTCGCGGAGCCGGCCATCGGCACCGAGTGCGGGATGATCGGGCGGGAGGATGACGAGTTTCATCGGGTTGTTGCCGATGAGGACGCGGGCGAGGTCGGAGTCGTTGCCGATGGGCCGGGCCTGCTTGTCTTTCAAAAAGCGCAGATACTGCCGCAACATTCCGTGAAGGACGGCGACATCCTCGGCAGCGGTGGAGTCGGGAGCGTTGAGCTTTGCAGCGAGAGAAGTGGCGACGCGGCGGGGTTTCTGCGCGGGCACGGGATTTATCGTTGGCCCAGTCTGCGTGATGGACTGCGGAGCAATGGCGTTTTGCGGAAGCGGCACTTCTTTCTGCAATGTAGCAGCGGACTGTGTCGGAGGCGGCGCAGGCTGTTTGTAGAAATAGACTGAGACGGCGGCGGCAACGGCGAGTGCGGCGACGGCGATGCTTTTCTTCATCGGGATGCGATGGCCGCTGGTGCGCAGCTACGGGAGAAAGCCGAGGGGTTTGCTGCTGCTGGCGATATCGTAGAAATTGCCGATGTTGGGGAGGACGAGATGGAGGTCGGTTTTCGGGACACCAAACCACAGGGCCATTTCGGCGAAGAAGGTATCCACGGCGATTTGCGGGATGAGACGACCACGATCCACGTCGAGCGGGTTGCCAGCATAGAGGCTTGGGTAATTGCCGTAGATGCGATTGCCGTTCACAGCGCCGCCGACGACAAATTGATTTCCACCCCACGCGTGGTCGGCGCCGTCGTTATCAGTGGTGAGCGTGCGACCAAAATCGGACGCCGTGAAAAGCGTGACGCTATCCTGAAGGCCGAGAGCGGCGAGGCAGTCGTAGAAGGCTTTGATGGCGGCATCAATTTCCGGCACCATTTCGGCGTGTGCGGCGATGACGCCGTCGTGCGTATCCCAACCGCCGCGCTCCACAAAAAACGTCTGGCGATTGTGGCCGAGGGCACCGTGGCTCGCGATGGTGCGGGCGATCATGCGGAGTTGCGAACCGAGGTAGGTGTCCGGGAAAGTGACGTTCGCAGGGAGTTCGATGCTCGTCGCTTCGTTGAAGAATTTGTAGGCATCAATGGCCTCCGCTTTTTTCGTGGTGAACGCCTGACTGAGGAGGTGCTGGCAGTTGAAGCCGAGCTGCGAATCCACCGCCTTCGTGCGGAGTCCCGTGAGGCTGCCGAGGTCGGTGTTCGTGGCGTCGTAGCCGTCGAGGCCGACTGCGCCGTCGGTGCTGATACTGTATTCGAGGGTGTTCTCCCCGTTTTGCCAGATGTTCGATCCGGCGAGGGAAATATTCATCGAAACTTTGTTGTTCGAGTTGGTGGATTGGAGCAGATCCGCCGCGCGTCCGGCCCAGCCTTTCGCGGAACGGATGTCGGGCGTGGACGTGTGCCATTGCTCGATCTGATCTTCGTGCGAATAGAGATTTCGTGGCAGTCGTTTGAGGCTGTTGTCGTAGTCGTCCTTCGTGACTGGCTCGACGAGCGTGCCGACGTTCGTGATGAATGCAGCTTTCCCTGCGTTGAACAGACTCTGCACACCCGTGAGCCCCGGATGCAGGCCGAGGCTGATGCCGGAAAGGCCGGTCGGTGTGATGGGTAGAAGATTTGCCTGCGGGAGAGCGATGCCGCCCCGCACCTTGGCGTATTCAGCGTATTCCGTGGTGCCTCGCGGGACGAGGAAATTGAAAGTATCCGCACCGCCGGAGAGGAAAACGCAGACGAGCGCCTTGTAGTCGTTGGGCGTAGGTGCGGCGGCGACATTGCCGACGAGTTTCAAATTCAGCAGCGTGCTGAGAATGGGGAGCGCGCTGATGGCCGCGCAATTAACCTGACCGAGAAAGCGACGGCGTGTGATGGGATTTTGCATGGTCGTGGTGGGTGTGATGTTTAGCGGAGGATGCCGAATTCCGGCGAAGTGGAGATGAGGTAAACGGCCATTCGCACGCGCTCGCTGCGCCAGCCGCGGTTGGTGTTGCTCATAGCCTGCACGGTTTCGCGGATGAGCTGATGTTGCTCGTTCGGCAACGTGCCGCCAGTGAGCAGGAGATCGAGCCGGCGGAGCAAAGCGGGCACGTCGTGCGCGAGCGCCGTTTCCTTTTCAAAGTGCAGCTTCACGACTTCCTTCTCGTGATCCACGTAGTAGCGATTGAGTCCATTTTCGATGGCGAAGTAATAGAAATTCGGCACCGAGGTCGCGGTGACAGCGTTGAGTATTTGAAACTCCGGCGCGACCATTCCCGCGTCATTCACAGGACCTGAGGGCGAGTAGCCGGGTTTGAAGAAATTGAAAACCGTGGGCGAGGAAAGCGGCTGCTGGAAATGCACCTCTTCTAGATTGCGGCCGAGATCAAAGCGCCCGTTCGCGGCCCTGGCGTTGAAGGCTCGCGCGAGGTTCACTGTGCGGAGATAGGGCTCCTTCATTTTGCCGGAAGTAGTCTGCGCGGCGACCTGCATGTCGCGAGCTTCGGGATCCATCAGGATGGCGCGGACAACCGCCGCCAAATCCCCGCGCACACCGCTGCCATTGTTTTTGAAAATGGCGGTTACGCGGCCGACGTAAGTAGGCGATGGATTCGAGGTGACGAGCTTTTGGATGAGCTGCTTGCTGATGAAAGGCGGACAGCTCGGGTGGTTGAAAAGCATATCTATCACCGCATTGAAATCGGCCATGCCTGCGGTGCCCGTATCCGGGTCGCTTGCGGTGCGCGCGGGCAGCGTCAGTCCATTGAGCATGTGCTTCTCGCTGACATCGTGGAATTCGTCCCACATCCGCATCGGCGCGGTGAAGTTTTCCGGTGCGTCGTAAAAGTCATTCGCCTTCGGCCCACCAAATCCAAAGCCCGTCATAACCTTCGCCATGCCTTCGATTTCGGTGTTGCCGTAATTCGGGATTGGTTTGTTGCTACCGTCAAGTTTCAGCGTGCCGTCGTCGTTCAATTGCCAGAGCCCGATGGAAAAGAGCTGCATGATTTCGCGGGCGAAGTTTTCGTCCGCAAATGTGCCCGCATCGGGATCGCCTTTTTCGTTTCCGAGGTGATTCAGGTAAATCCCCATGCAGGGATGCGTGGCGACTTCATAGAGAAGCGTGCGGAAGTTTCCGAACGCGTTTTTGAGCAACACGTCGTAGTAATTCAGCATCCCGACGGGATTGTTTTCCAAATCATCCACGTGATCCGAGATGACCATGATCTCGCTGAGCGCAAAGCCGACGCGCTGGCGGAGCGGGTCTGCATTTGCCGCCGTGGACATGGCCTGCCTCCACCACGAGAGCATCTTCATCTCGGAGGAGACCCCGTCTTTAGGTCGCTTGTCCAGCGCACCAAGATACGGCTGCTGCAAACCCACGGGCCGTTTGAACTGATCAGCTATCCATTGTTCAAAGCCCTTCCTCATGACCTCGTTGACGTTGGTGAAATTCGCATGCGACCCGAAGGCGGCTTGATTCAAAAAACGAATCGCCGATTTCGCGCACGGCTTCGTGGAGGGATTCGTGAGCAGCAGCGAGGCTCTGCGTTCGGATTTTAATTTACTCAGCTCGTAGTCAGCACTTTCAGCGAGCGTGACTGTGATGCTCTTCACGGCCCTGCTCATCGTGGCACCGCTCGGAACAAACTCCAGCCACGCCTCGCGATCTCCCGCAGGAATCGTAATCGTAGCCGTGTTCGCCACGGTGTAGTCGGTCCCGGTAATCGCATTTCCGCCCAGCGTGAAATTCACCGTCAAAGGCACGTCGGTCGTTTGGCGGTGAAATGCGACGACTCCATTGGAAGACCAGCCCTGCCGGATGTCGCCATCTATCAAAACCAGCGTGACCGTTTCCGCCCGCGCGAGGGAAAACATTAGAACGAACAAGCCGACAAAAGCGCTCTGGAGAAAATGTGCGGTTTTCATACAGGCGGAAAAGAAGCGTATTCCGCGCCCGTTGCCACAGCAATTTTACGACCGAAGTTATTTTCTCAGAACGGCGTAAGCCAAATCCACGCCAATGCATTTTTGCACTTAATTTTGCAGACGATTTGTATCGCGTGGCGGACGTGGCGGCGGATTTCCATCGGCGCGATTGCGGGGCTGAGGCCTGCGCTCTGCATTTTGTGCAGCGGGGTCTACTTTGCGCGAATACACGACACGCAGTTCAGCTTTTGCGAGGACTTTCCCTTTCATCGCATTTAGCAAAAAGTCGCGGCTGACTTGCGCGGCGGGCGCGGTGATTTGCAGCATATCCGAAAGTGCATAGACCGTGAGCGTATAGGTTTTCGCGCCGGGGCCTTTCGAGTGCGGCGGGGCGTAACCGATTTCGCGATTGATGCTGTTGCTGCCGAGCGTGCCGATTCCCTGCACGTCCATCGGCAGGCCGGTGAGTTGCGGCGGGATGTTGTAAAGCGTCCAATACCACTTCGTTTTTCCCTCGTGGTCTATGTGGTGCATGATGACTGCGTAGCTTTTCGTGCCTGCGGGCGGGCGGGTCCATTCGAGGGGGAGCGTGGAGCCCTTTCCATCGCCGGTGAATTCCTCTGGCAGAGCTCCGCCGTCCTGCACTACGGAACTGCGGAGCACAAAGCCGATGGTTGCGAGTTCGTTGCTGACTTGGGGAGCCGACGCTGATTGAGCGGCGGGACTTGCGAGTTGCGCGATGTGCGGAGGGCGTGGTCTTTCGCCGCCGAGCTCGCGTCGCGTGTAGTTTTGCTTCGTGATGCCGTTGCTGCCGTTTTGATATTCAAAGGAGAGCGTCCCGTCCGCGTTCACGGCGTAAAGGATCGCGCGTTTTTCGCTGCCGACATCGTAGCTGAGTTTGTAGGCGTCTTTTCCCGCCGCCTCGAATGCCGTGATTTTCGCACCGCGCAAAGGCGCTCCCGCCTCGCGTGCGGGCTGCGCGCTAGGTTGCGGGTCCACCTGCCCGCCGGCCTCGGTGACTTCACCGTGGAAGCCGCCGTTCACATACGGATACTTCGTCGAAGCGTGGTAGTGATAGCCGATTGCCGTCGTGTGGCCGTTGAAAGCATCGAGCCCCGCGGGCTGCGAACCATCGGGCTCGGTGAGTCCGTAAATCGCGTAGCCGTCGAGCGCATAGGCGATAGGTTTGTCCTTCCCGAGCACCGTCTGCAAATGCAGCGGCGCGGCGTGATAGTGATAATCGTCCGCGCGCCCGCAGTGCCCGCCCCATTGATCCAGTTCTCCGATTTCCGCCGAGATTTCTCCGCGATTGTTTTGCGGATTGAAAATGGGAATTCCATTCGCAGCGAGCGCGATGGCACCACGCAGAAAGCGCCCTTTGATCGTGAGCGGATCTTTCGCCGGAACCGGCGTGAGCGGGATGCGCCATGCGTTTGTGCCGGTGTAATTCTGAGGCAGCGGCACCTGCTGCTGCCAGTCCGTGATGCCGACCATCATGTTGTGCGCAGGCATTCCATAGCTCTCTACGAAAAGAAACCGCTCATCCCAATGCACACTCACGCGCGGCGCGAACGCCTCGAACGGCGCAGCCTGCTTCGGGGCTTTGGCAGGCTGCACGCCTTCGCCGGGCACCGGTAGCTTGCGCACCGGGCCAGCATCCGCCTGCACGAGGAACCACTGCGGCGCGACTGCTTCCGGCGGCTTCACGGAAAAATCGTAGTGGGGGTGGGCCTCGCCACTCGCGAGGTCGTGCGCATGGCCCGATGTAGAAATTACGAGCGCGATGGCGATGACTGAAAGCAGGGCGGTGGTTCTCATGACGATACGGAGACATATCATCATACGACATGGCTGACGTGCTACACATCTATTGTTTGTTTTTGGAAAATGTGACCCGCTCCTGAATCCCCTTCCGAACCGACCATGGAAAACGCACTTGCCACACGATGGCTGATCGCTATTTTCCGCCGCCCCGAAAATAAATGCCAGGGTAGCTCAGTGGTAGAGCAGGGGACTCATAAGCCCTTGGTCGGGAGTTCAACTCTCCCCTCTGGCACCATTTTCCTCCCAAACTACACCACCATCTCGGCAAATTCGCGCAAGCTGCTGCGCTCATCTTCGGGGAGGTCGAGAAAGAGGACAGTGGTTTCATATTTTGCACGTCCGAGACGGCGGGAACTCAAGACGATCCCATTGACGGGCGTGCGCTGGGGACCGAGACGCGGGTGTTCCCATGCGAGGCAGATGATCATTTCCGCCATCGGCGTGAAGCGCCACGGGCTCTCGAATGTCGTGCCGCGTTCTCCGAGCCGGAGTTGCTGGCAGGTGGTTTCGTCGGCTCCGTGTTCGAGGAGCAATCGCGTTGCACGTTGTTTCGATTGAGGAATCCGGGAGTGCATAGTTTTGGAAGGGTATGGGAGGAAGGTAGCCCAGTCCGTCGCTCTGTCAAAAAACACATCAGGATTTTTTGTTAATGAGGTTCACAAATTTTTGTGCCTTACCGGAATGAGCCAGTGAAAAATTTTGCACATCACATTGAATGAAGCGGCGCAGTGTGCGTCTCATTCCGCACACACTATGAAACGCATCGTATTGCTCATCGCACTCGCATTCACACTCCTCGCCGCACCGGCACGCGCCCGACACGAAATCAGCTTCGACTTTTTCTACGACAATCTCTCGCCCTACGGCGAATGGAGCGAAGTGGACGGCTACGGCACGGTGTGGCACCCATCGGACGTGGACGAAGACTGGGCGCCCTACACCGATGGCTACTGGTCCTACACGGATGCGGGGTGGACATGGGTGAGCTACGAAGACTGGGGCGGCATCTGCTACCACTACGGTCGCTGGGTGCAAGTAGATGACTACGGCTGGTGCTGGGTGCCGGATTACGAGTGGGGTCCGGCGTGGGTTTCGTGGAGGAAAAACGACCACTATGTGGGCTGGGCACCGCTCCCGCCGGAAGCACGCTGGCGTCGCGAGACGGGGTTCGGCGTTTGGGTGGATACTCAATTTGACATCGGCCCGCTGTCGTTCCGCTTTTGCAATGTGGAGGACTTCGGCGCACCGGTGCTCCGACACGTGTTCCTGCCGCGTTCTCGCAACGTCGTTTTCATCAACGAAACGGTGAATATCACCAACATCAGCTATCGCGGCGACCACGGCTACGCATTCAACGGCGGGCTGGACTACGACTGGGTGAGACCGCGCAGCCGCCACGAAGTTCCTGCGCTCAAGCTCGTGCAAAACACCACGAATATTTTCATCAACGGAAACAAGGGGAACGTCTTCATCAATGCGCCAAAAGGCAACCAACTGATCGTCGCAGCACCACAGGTGGCTGCGAAGAACTACAACGTCCTTTCTAAAAAACCGGTGCTCGCAAGGACTATCAGCAATCCCGTGATTCGCCGCGGCTGGGCAGGCAACGACAAAGAGGGCGCGCGCGATCGCTTGCTCGTGAAGATGCGCGATGAAAACAAAGGCCTCACGCCCGAAAACGCGCCAGCCCGTGCGGTGAAAGCCACACAACTCGCGGTAGTGCCGAAAAAAGCCGACCCGAGCGCCAAGCTGCCGGCTTTGAACAAAGAACGCAGCCCACGCGCACCGATTGCGCGCCCGGTCGCCGACAAAAACGACGAAGCCACGCAGCCGGTCGTTCAGTCACCAGTCGTTGCCAAACAGCAACCCTCGACCGAAAGTCCTCTCAAGCCAGTCGCCAAACCCATTGACGCTAACGGCGATGGAAAGCCCGACGCGATTCGTCCTACCCGCCCGCACTCCGTGGCCACAGATGCGAATGGCGATGGTATTCCCGACGCATCGAAGCGCACCGTCGGAAGACCCGCTCCCGGCGACCGCAATGGCGATGGCATCCCGGACCGTGCAAAACCCGCAGTCCCAGCCGGCTTGAATGGTGACAGAAAGCCAGAAGCACCAAAGCGCCCGGTTGCGAACCAGATTCCCGGAGACCGCAATGGCGATCGAGTCCCCGACCGTGCAAAACCAGTCGCCGGCGATCGCAACGGCGACGGCATCCCGGATCGCGCCAAACCCGCAGTGATTGCCGAGCCGGAAGTGAAACCACAGCCGGAATCAAAACCACACCGCCTCATCGTTCCTCGCGAAAACCGCAACGACGAAAACAAGCAGGCCGAGGCGGCCCAACAGCGCGAAGCCGCCATCGCAAAACGTCAGACCGAAGCCGCCGAGCGTCAGCGGATGATAGAGGAATCAAGGCAACAGCAGGTCGCTGAAAAGCAACGCCGCCAGTCAGCCGAAAACGAAAACACACGCAGAGCAACCGAAGCCCAACGCGCCGCACAGGAAAATAATGCCCGGCACGATGCCATCGAAAACCGCCAGCGTGCAGTCGAAACACAGCGCCAGCAGCAAGCCGAGGCCACCCGCTCACGTGCCGCCGAATCCCAGCGTGCCGCTCAGGAAAATGCCCGGCGCGACGCCATCGAAAACCGCCAGCGCGCAGTCGAAGGACAGCGCCAGCAGCAGGCCGATGCCGCCCGCAGCCGTGCAGCCGAAGCCGCGCAACAACGCGCCGCAGAAAATGCCCGTCGCCAGCCACAGCCCGAGCGCATTCAGCCTCAGGCACAACCTCAGTCGCAACCGCAGCAACCCAGTGGGAACCCCGGCGACGGTCGCAAGAAAAAGAAGGACAAAGACGACAATAACTAAGCCCGCTTTCGAACGAAACAACCACGGCAGACTCCCATCACGGGTGTCTGCCGTGTGCTTTATATCACTTCTCTGCTTGCTGAAATCCCGCGTTCCGCTGTCCTTCGCGACGCGCAAGCGCCACGCGTGATGCGCACACTTTTATGAACGACACTCTCGAACAACTAAACACCAAGGTGCGCGAGACAGCCGCATGGGTCCCCAAGCTCCGCGAAGTCGTCGGCAAAATCGTCGTCGGCCAGCAGCATCTCATTGACCGCCTGCTCGTCGGCCTGCTGGCGAATGGACACGTCCTCCTCGAAGGCGTGCCCGGCCTCGCAAAGACGCTCGCCGTGCGCACGCTCGCCTCGGCCATTCACGCGACTTTCAGCCGTGTGCAATTCACGCCCGACCTGCTCCCGGCGGACATCGTCGGCACGCTCATCTACAATCCCGGCGACGGAAAATATCACGCCACCAAAGGCCCAGTTTTCGCCAACCTCGTGCTCGCCGATGAAATCAATCGCGCCCCCGCAAAAGTGCAGTCCGCATTGCTAGAAGCGATGCAGGAGCGGCAGGTCACACTCGGCGGCGAAACACACAAACTCCCCTCGCCCTTCCTCGTCCTCGCGACGGAAAATCCGATTGATCAAGAAGGCACCTACCCGCTGCCCGAGGCGCAGGTTGACCGCTTCATGCTCAAGGTCGTCGTCGGCTATCCGAGCTTCGAAGAAGAGCGCCGCATCCTCGACACAATGGCGTTCACCAAGCCGAACCTCGACATTGAGCGTGTCGTCGAACTCGATCAAATCATGGCCACCCGCGCCGTCGTGGACACGCTCCACGTGGATGAAAAAGTGCGCGACTATATCGTCCACGTCGTCTTCGCCACACGCGACCCGCAAAACTACCAGCTCGCCGACCTGCGTCCGATGATCCAATTCGGCGCAAGCCCGCGCGCCACCATCTCGCTCACACTCGCCGCGAAAGCGTGGGCCTTGCTCCAAGGCCGCAGCTACGTCACGCCCGGCGACATCAAAGCCATCGGCCCCGACGTGCTCCGCCACCGCATCATACTCACTTACGAAGCGGAAGCACAGGGAATGACGACCGATGCAGTGGTGAAACGCATCTTCGACAACATCCCCGTGCCCTAAACGGCATGACGAGCACCGCCGACATTCTGCAACGAGTCCACCGCGTTGAGCTGCGCACGAGCAAGCTCGCGAATGATCTCATGGCGGGCGCATATCACTCGCAGTTCAAAGGACGCGGGATGGATTTTGAAGAACTGCGCGAATACGTGCCCGGCGATGATGTGCGGACGATTGACTGGAATGTGACCGCGAAGATGCGTCGGCCTTTTGTGAAGCTGCACCGCGAAGAGCGCGAGCTGGCGGTGATGCTCGTTCTCGATGTTTCGGCGAGCGGGGACTTTGGATCGACAGGGCAGACGAAACGGGACTTCGCTGCGGAGGTCGCCGCGACGCTGGCGTTTTCTGCGCTGCGAAATGGAGACAAGGTGGGGCTGCTGCTGTTCAGCGATGAGGTCGAGCTGTTCGTGCCGCCGAAGAAGGGGCGGAAGCATTTGCTACGGCTCATCCGCGAGGCACTCGTCCACAAGCCGCGCAAGCGAGGGACGGATGTGCGCGGGGCGCTTACTTTTTTGAATCACGTCATCCACCGGCGCGGGATCGTCTTTTTGCTCACCGACTTTTTGCACAGCATCGGCGCTGCGGGCGTAAAGGGGCGCGATCTTTTTTCCGAAATCGGGCAGACGAATGCGCGGCACGATCTCGTGTGCCTGCATCTCACAGATCCTCGTGAGCGTGCGCTTTTTCCCGCAGGTCTGCTGACCGTGGAGGACGCCGAAACAGGCGAGCAATGCGAGGTGGATACGATGCGTGAAAGCATCCGCATTAACTTCGCCGAGGGCAGCGCGCGACGACTGGAGGAGTTGGATCGTTCGCTCGGCCAGACCGGCGTGGACGTGCTGCGCCTCGCCCCGGGCGACGATTACGCGAGCACGCTCCAGCGTTTCTTCGAGCAAAGGAGGAAGCGGTGATTTTCCGCTCGTATCGAATGATGACATCTCCACATGGAAATCGTTGTCGCGGGCGCGGAGGATCAAGGAGCGGCGACATTCCTGTCGCCGACTTCGTTGCGCGAAGCGCCATTCTTTCCATTCATCACCCCGGAGAAGTCAGGCGCTTCGCGCGTATGCGGACGGCGACAGGAATGTCGCCGCTCCTTGCGCAAGCGCCGACTGCGAAGTTGCATCGAGTAATCCACATATTTGGCATCCGCCTTCGCATTTGCCTGATCGCCCTGTTTTGTTTTGCGGGCGCATCCGCGTTTGCGGCGATCAAGCAGGAACCGATTCCGGAGTTGCTTCCGCCGCGTGAGGAGTTGCCTACGCGGAGCAATCCGCGCGATGTGCTGCCGTGGTATATCGCAGGTGGTGCGGCCACGGTGCTGGCGGTGTTGGTGCTGACTTGGCCAAGGGAAAAACGCCCGGTCATCAGCGAGCCGGCCTATGTGCGCGCATCGCGCGAATTGGCATCCGCCACGACAGCGGAAGCGATTTCAAACTCGGTGCGCGATTACGCGCTCGCAGTTTTTCCATTGCCGGGGCGAGGCCAGACGCCGGAGGAATTGCTCGCTTTCCTTGCAAAGCACCCGCGCTGCACGCCGGAGCTTTCTGAACAGCTCGCGCAATTTTTCGCGCCAGTGGAGGTGGCGAAATTCGCGCCACTCGCACCAGCGCCGACGAAGGACGAACTTCGCACGCAAGCCTCACAAATTCTCGCAGCACTGGAGACGCTGCGCATTAGCACATGAGCGAAGGCTTCGAGTTTCAATATCCGTGGGCGCTCGCGTTGCTGGCGCTGCTGCCGCTCTACGCATTTTTGCGCGGACGCTCAGGGCGCGAAGGCGCGCTGCGCTTTTCCAGCGCGGAACTGGTGCTTGCCATCGCGGGGAAAGTGCGCGCTGCGGCGGGACGATTGTTCGTTTTTCTACGCACCGTGGTGGTCGCGCTGGCGATTATCGCGCTCGCGGGACCTCGCTGGGTGAATGAGGAAACGGAGGTGGAATCGAGCGGCGTGGACATCATGCTCGTGTTCGATCTTTCGTGGAGCATGATGGCTCTCGACATGGCGGAGCCGGGGAAACTCACGACCCGCTTCGACATCGCGCAGGCAGTGCTGAAGGACTTCGTCGCGCGACGCCCGAGCGACCGCATAGGCCTCGTGGTTTTCAGCGGCGTGCCTTTCCTCGTGGCTCCGCCCACGATGAATCATGAGTATATTCAAACTCAGATCGACCGACTGCACATCGGGCTCATCAATGAACTCGGCACCGCCATCGGCGATGCTGTCGGCATCGCGGTGAAGCGACTTGGCACCGTGAAAAGCAAATCGAAGATCGTCGTGCTGCTGACGGACGGCGACAACAACAAGTCAGAGCAGTTGGAGCCGCTCACCTCCGCACACTTCGCGAAATCCGAAAATGTCCGACTTTACACCATCGGCATCGGCAGAAATGCGGAGTGCGATTTACCGGACTTTGATCGTGATACGGGGAAGCTCCGACTAGGGCCAAGCGGCAGGCCGATGGGCGTCATCACGCGGCTACAACCACCGAACTACGTGGTGCTCGAAAAGATGTCGAACCTCACCGGCGGCAAGAGTTACACAGCCACAAATCGTCAGGAACTAGACACCGTTTACGCGAACATCGATCGCCTCGAAAAGACGGAGAAAAAGCTGAAACGCCATCGCACTTATACGCCGCTCTATCACTTCCCACTGCTTGCTGCGATTGCGCTGCTGCTGCTCGAACTGGTGCTCGCGAATACGCGATTCCGTCGCCTGCCATGATTGCCTCTACGCTCATCTTCGCCGCTTCGCGCTGGCACTGGCTCACCGCCGGTGCGGTCGTGCTGCTGGCTGCGCTGGTGTGGATTTCCGCGAATGCGCGCCGCCGGCAGCTTTCGGATTTTGCAGATGCCTCCCTTCTCGCCTCGCTGCTTGGTTCGCACAGTGCGGCGCGACGTGTCGTAAAGAACACGATCCTTTTTCTCTCGCTGATCTTCCTCGGGCTTGCGCTCGCGAGACCGCAGTGGGGCGATGTGAAAGACGAGGTGCAGCGCAAGGGCGAAGATGTCGTGTTCTTGATTGATACCTCGAAATCCATGCTCGCCGCCGACGTGCGACCGAACCGGCTGGAGCGGGCGAAGACGGCGATGCGCGAGTTTATTCACCGATACGCGAAAGGCAGCGTGGGTCTCGTGGCGTTTGCGGGTGACTCCTTCCTGCTGTGTCCGCCGACGATGGACTACGATGCGTTTGAAGAGGAAGTGGGCGAACTGGACACAGACGCCATTCCGCAGCAAGGGACCAATATTGCGGCGGCGATCTTTTCCGGAAAAAAAGCGTTTGATAAATCCGATCGGAGGAAAGTGCTCGTGCTGCTCACAGACGGCGAGGATCTCGATCAACTCGGCATCAAAGCGGCGGAGGAAGTGGCCAAGGAAGGCGTGACGATTTTCAGCATCGGCTTGGGAACTACGGGCGGTGCGCTGATCCAAGTGCCTCAGCTAAACGGCACACTCGGGCCGCTACTCGACGAACGAAACCAGCCGGTAACAAGCCGTCTCGACGAAGCAACTTTGCGCACCATCGCGGAAACGACGGGCGGGACTTATCGCAGGCTCGACAGCGTGACAGGCGGCATGGCCGACGTAGCGCTCGCACTGCGCGACGCGGAGAAAAAGCCCGGCGGTGTCGAGCGACGGCGCGGCGTGGATCGCTATGAGTGGCCGCTCGCTGTTGCCATTTGCCTTCTCGTCGTGGAATCTCTGCTCACCACGCGCCGACGCGCGAAACTGCTGCAATGAAAAACCAACTCGCCGCCATCGCGCTCCTCATATCCGCGCCGGTTTTTGCCGCGCAACGCGGGGCGCTCGATCTTTACAACGAAGGCGTGGGTGCGCTGCGGCGTGGGGAACTCCGCGAGGCGGAAAGCACGCTGCGCGAGGCGGCGCAGACGAACAGCCCGGCGGTGCAGCCTCTGGCGCTCTACAATCTCGGTCACGTCCGCTTTCAGCAGGGGAAGGAAACGCTGAAGGGCGAAGGAAACCGCCAGCAATTACTCAACAGCGCAGAGGCCGCAGCAGCCGTGGCGCAGGAGGCGATCCGCAGTTCTCAGGAGGCGCTCAAGGGCGGCGCGCTCGAAGAAATCATCGGTGCCTACATGGAGGCGCGCAGCGCCCGGAAACAACTTCGCACCTCACGGGATGAAACGACCCGGGCGATGGATCTGCAAGGCAGCGCGCTGTGGCGCTGGCGTCGCTCGGTGGGTGATTTTCACAGCGCGCAGGAACTCGATCCTTCCAACAAAGACGCGAGCTTCAATGCGGATGTGGTGGAGCGGCACATCAAGGAATTGCTGAAGTCGCTCGACAAGGTGAAGGAGCAAAACGAATCGCTCTCGGAGCAGCGGCAAAAACTCGGCGAATTGATGAAAGAAATGCGTGGGAAAATCCCGAAGTCCATGCAGCGCCAGAGCGATTCCGAGGAGGACGAAGAAGATGATGAGGATGAGAAGCAGCCTGATGGCCAGAAGGAGGAGGAGAATCAGAAGCCACCGAAAGCGGGATCCAAACAGGAGCAGCGTATCGGCGGGGAGCGCGAAGTTTCGCAAGATATGGCGAAGCTGCTGAAAGAAATGCTGAAGCGCCGCACGATGCAACTAGGCGACAAAGAGGACGGTTTACGCCCCGGTGAAAAAAAGGGGATGAACGGTCTTATCTTTGGTGACGAGACACGTAAACCAGAGCAACGAAAAGGGAGGAACTGGTAATGACGGATGACGGATTTCGGATGACGAATTGTGTGCGCCATTTTTCTGTGTCGCGGATTTTGTTCTGCGTTACTTTTGCGCTGTTGCTGGTGGCTTCTTCATTTGCACAACTCGGCGGCGAGGTTGCTCCGGGAACAAGCGCATCTTTTGAACCCCCGACGGCCCGCATCGGACGGCCTGTCGAATATCGAATCACTGTCACCGGCATCCAGACGTCGAGGACGCTGCCGACGCCTCCAGCGGTCGCTGGACTGTCGCTCGTTTTTTCCAATCAGACCGCGTCGGTGCAATTTCTGAACGGTCAGGCGGTGCAGACGACCACTTTTCGATACACCGCAACGGCGACGCGCGAAGGTGAACTGACTGTGCCGGGATTTGAAATTACGGTGGGTGCCCAGCGCGTGCGCGTGCCGGGTGCCACGCTCAATGTTGTCGCGCCGCTTCCGGGCGAAGCTGCGTATCAGCCGGTGCGCGCGGTGATTGATTTGCCGAAGCGCGACTTTTTTCTCGGCGAGACCATCCTCGCGCGACTGCTCGTGATGGATACGCCGGACGAGACGCCGCAATTTGTGGCGAACGTGAGCAAGACGAGCGGGACGGTGGTTTTTCGCACGGAGTTGCGGACGCGGCGCGAGCAGTTTGTCTGGGAGGGAAAACCGGCGGGCGGTCTGGTGATGCCTTTGCAAATCACGCCGATTGTGGAGGGCGAAACCGAGTTGAACAGCGAGGTGAGCGTTCATGCGCAGAAGCTCGATCCGGTGGGGAGACGGAGCGGTTTTGCGGGGCAGCAATTGATCATGACGCAGCCGGTGACACTGCGGGTGCTGGCGCTGCCGCGCGCAGGGAGACCGCCCGGTTTCAACGGCGGCATCGGGCGTTTCACGCTGGGAAAACCCGTTCTTTCGGCGACAGAAATCGAAGCAGGCGAGCCGCTCACGCTCACGCTGAAATTGAGTGGCGAAGGAAACATCGAAGGCGTGCCTGCGCCGGAATTCACGGACACCACAGACTGGCAGGCTTACAAGCCGACAAGCGATTTCCAACGCGGCGAAGATCCGACTCAGCCTGGCGGGACGAAAATTTTCACCTACACGCTCGTCGCACGACACGAAGGGAAAATGGGGACGCCGCCGTTGCCGATGAGTTTTTTCGATCCGGCGAAACGCGAATTTGTGGACATCACGGTGCCGCCGGTTCCGGTCGTCGTAAAAGCATCCACAGCCGCGCCCGTCGCCGTGGCTGCGCAAAAAGAAACACCATCGCCTGCGGAAGAAGCGCCACGCGAACGCGAGCCGGTGATGACGGGATTGGAGGAAAAGCCGGGACGCTGGCTGACGAGCGCAAGCCCTGTGCTCTGGAAGCCGTGGTTCCTCGCGCTTCAAGCCGCGCCACCTGTGCTGTTGCTGTTGTTGTGGGCATGGCGGAAGCGTCAGGAATATGTCGCAGCGCATCCGGAGTTCATTATCCGTCGTCGCGCACGCAAAGCCGCGCGCAAGGCACTGGCACAGGCGCGCGCTGCGGCGCGACGCGGAAACGCGCCGGAGTTTTTGCGGGCCGGAGTGGGTGCGCTTTGCGAAGCAGCGGCACCGCTCGACTCAACTCGCGCCGGCAGTCTGACGCGGAGCGAAGTGCTGCACGCGTTGCGCGACGATGAACGTGCGTCCCTCGCAGCGCGTGCAATTTTTGACCACGCGGAGGTAACGAAATATACGGCCGCAGCAGCCGAAATTCCAAAGCCCGCCGTGCTGCTGCCCGAACTGGAACACGCGGTGGAAAAACTGAGCGCAAAATCATGAAAACGTTCATCGCGATGCTGATTTTGATGATCGTCCGACTCCACGCGGAGACGGGCGATGCGCGTTTTGCGAAAGGCACGACGGCTTACACATCGGGCGATTTTGCGGAGGCGGTGGATCAATTTCGACGAATTGTAGAGGAAGGAAATGTGTCGGCGGCAGCGCTGCATAATCTCGGCAACGCGGAGTGGAGAGTGAGCCGCCCCGGCTACGCAGTGCTCGCGTGGGAGCGTGCGCGGGCGCTCGATCCTTTCAATGTGAACACGGCGGCGAACCTGCGCTTCGCACGCAGCAAAGCGCACATCGAAGCGCCGACTCAAAGCTGGCATGAACTATACTCGACCTGGCTGCCGACGACCGCGTGGCTAGTGGCGGCGACACTTGCATTGTGGGGCGGTGTGATTTTGCTCACGGGGCCTCGCCTGCTGGGTTGGCGGCGTGCGGACTGGCATCAAGGCGTCGCCGCGCTGTTGCTCGGAATTTTCCTGTTCACGCTGCCTGCGCTCCTCGGCATCTCGCGTCGCGCCCAACTCGGCGTGGTGCTGGAAGACGAAACGCCACTGCGACTGACACCGACGCGCGAGGCAGAGACGCTGGTGAAATTGACGGGCGGCGAAGTGGCGCGCGTGGAGAGCGAGCGCGGAGATTATCTCTACGTGCGAGCCGACGGTGATCGCGCAGGCTGGGTGTTGCGGAAGGATTTCGTGCGCGTCTGGCAGTAAAAATACGCAACTTGACCCAAAAAACCATCGGGGCAAAAAAAGTCCGGGGCCACTGACCGAACGGCCAGCAACCCCGGTGTTCCCCCCAGAACGTCGTCAAAATGCCTGAACTGATTAAAATGTCGAGCGCCCTTTTGTGACAAATGCGTAAACAGCCCATCCAACAGGTTCGGACGACTGTATTTTCCCAAAAATCACAACTCGCCACCTTCCATCCTTGCACTCCCGCGCCTGCCAAATCAGCGTGTGCCCATGACCCGACACGATGGCCGCGCGCCCAACCAACTCCGACCTCTCTCTTTCACCCCCGGCTTTGCCCCCAATGCCACCGGCTCCGTCCTCGTGGCTGCGGGCAATACGCGTGTGATTTGCTCCGCGATGGTCGAGGAAGCCGTGCCGCGCTGGATGAAAGAACAGCAAGTCCCCGGCGGCTGGGTGACGGCGGAGTATTCCATGCTCCCCTACTCCACCGGACAGCGGAAGCAACGCGACATCACGCGCGGCAAACTCGACGGCCGCTCCTCGGAAATCCAGCGTCTCATCGGTCGCTCCCTGCGCGCAGCTATTGACCTCGACAAGCTCGGTTCGCGCACCATGTGGATTGATTGCGACGTGCTCGCGGCGGACGGCGGCACACGCACCGCGAGCATCACCGGCGCGTGCGTGGCAGCGTCGCTCGCGTGCCGTCAGCTCATGTCGGCTGGGCTCATTAAAAAGAACCCCATCCGCCAGCTCGTGGCCGCAGTGAGCGTGGGCGTCGTCAACGGCGCGCCCGTGCTCGACCTCGATTATATCGAAGACAAAGACGCCGCCGTGGACATGAACGTCGTCATGACCGCCGCCGGCTCCTTCGTGGAAGTGCAGGGCAGCGGCGAAGAGAGCACCTTCACCGATGAAGAACTCGCCGCCATGCTCGCCCTCGCGCGCTCCGGCATCGGCGAACTGCTCGCAGCGCAGAAAACCGCGCTGGGTGAATAGTGCGCAGCCAAGCGCGTAGTGCCGTTTTCATTTATTTCGGGTGACAAAAACGTTGACGCCCCACGCACCGCCTCGCTTCACTCCGCGCGCTTTTAGCAAGCTCCACCCATTACCTTTCTAATGTCCAAACATATTCAGATTTTAACCATCGTCGCAGGCTCACCAGTCTGACGCGCACTGTAAATTTTCTCCTCAGGCAAAACCCTACCAACTAAAAAAACAACTACACACATGTCAGCAAAAACTGAAGGCATCACACCAAACGCCAGCCGGCTCCTCTGGGCCGGATTCATGGCAATCCTCGCAGCCGGCGTCGGCTTCGCAATCCGCGGCGGCATCTTCGATAACTGGGCCCATGAGTTCGGCTTCACAGCCGCTCAGCTCGGCGATATCGGCGGCGCTGGCTTTAACGGCTTCTGCTTCGGCATCATCGTCGGCGGCATCATCGTGGATAAAATCGGCTACGGCAAACTCGTCGCGCTTGCTTTTGTGCTCCACGTCCTCTCCGCAATTGTCACTTTCCAGGCCTCTACACCTGAAAATGCCTACAATTGGCTCAAATGGGGCATGTTCCTATTCGCCTACGCAAACGGCACTCTGGAGGCCGTCGCCAATCCGCTGGTGGCCACTATTTATCCGAAAAACCGGACTCACTTCCTGAACATCCTCCACGCAAGCTGGCCAGCCGGAATGATTCTCGGCACAGCACTCGGCTGGTGGCTTGATGACAAACTGCAGCTCAGCTGGAAAGTGCAGCTCGCCCTTTATCTCATCCCGACCGCCATCTACGGCATCATGTTCATGGGACAGAAATTCCCGAAATCAGAAGCCGCAGAAAAAGGCGCGAGCCTCGGCAATATGTTCAAAGACGTGGGTATTCTCGGCGCACTGGTCGCCTGCTCGCTCCTCGCTCTTTTCTTCGGAAACTTCCTTCAACTCTTCGGTCTGAGCGGCGATGCCGCCAAGAACGCCGGCTATCTCGTCGGCGGTCTTCTCGTCATCCTCGTTGGCGTGATTACAAGATTCTCGATGGGCTCCGTCCTTCTGTTCGTGCTCTTCATCACCCATGCCCTCATCGGCTCGGTTGAGCTGGGCACCGATGGATGGATTCAGTTCATCACCGGCAGCCTCTTCACTCCTGAAGACGGAAAATATCTGTTCCTGTGGACATCCGCCATCATGTTCAGCCTGCGCTTCTGCGCACACTGGATCGAAAACACCCTCAAGCTCTCGCCAATCGGCCTCCTGCTGCTGTGCTCGATCATTGCCTTCATCGGTCTCCAGATGGCCAGCAGCATGAGCACGCTCACCATGGCTTTCATTGCTCTCGGCATTTACGCAGTAGGCAAGACGTTCTTCTGGCCCACCATGCTCGCAGTTGCGTCTGACCGATTCCCACGCAGCGGCGCAGTCGCCATCAGCATCATGGGCGGCATCGGGATGCTCTCCGTCGGCACCGTCGGCGGCCCCGGCCTCGGCTACTGCAAAGACCGCTTTGCCGGTGAGGCCTTGAAGGAAAAGGACGCCGCATTGTTCGAAGAATACAAAGCTGCAAAACCCAGCACCTTCCTCAACATCGACTCCACATCCGCCTTCGGTCTCGATGGCAAAAAGCTGAGCGATGCCAAGGAAGCCAAAGAGAAAACCGAGCCCCAGAAGACTGTCGTTGCAGCCGATCAGGCCAGCGACCGCAAGACGCTTAAGTTCGACTCCTACATTCCGGCAACCATGGCCGCCATCTACCTCCTTATTCTGCTCTACTTTAAGAGCATCGGCGGCTACAAGGTCCTGAAGCTCGAAGAACAAGGCAGCTAGCCGTTCTTCGGTTCACTCCGAATCATTCGCAACAGGGCAGAGGGCAACCTCTGCCCTGTTTGCTTTTGCGAGGTTTGCACATTTCCCATCTTTGCGTCTTGGCGACTTGACGCGAGGAACGTAACCCGTAGTTGCTGCATGAAAGCCTGGCTCCAACTCTTCCGCGTCCCGAACCTCCTCACGGTGCCCGGCGATCCGCTAGCGGGCTTCCTCATCGCCAGCGGCGGGCACCTCGATGCGCGTGTGGTTTTCGCCATCCTCGCCAGCCTCTGCCTCTACGCCGCAGGACTCGCGATGAATGACCTCGCTGACTTCTCCGAGGACAAACAAGACCGCCCGAAACGCCCCCTCCCCAGCGGCGCAATCTCGCGCCCGGCGGCGTGGATCGTCACCGGCAACCTCGTCATCTTCGGCCTCGGTCTCAGCTTCGCCGCCGGGCCAAACGCCGCGCTCATGGGCATCGGCGTCATCCTAGGCGTGACGCTCTATAATTTCCTCGCCAAACGCATCGCCATCATCGGCGCATTAAACATGGGCGTGTGCCGTGGACTCAGCCTCCTCCTCGGAGCCGCCGCCGCCGTCGCTCCCGATCAACGCTTCCTTGATACAGGCACCGGCTTGCTGGATTTCAACCCTCTGCTCTCCGCCGTATTCACATCCACCGCGTTTGTAAGCGGACAACGCTTTTTTATTTTCGCCACCGGAGCCGCACTGCTCATCGCGCTCTACATCGCCGCCGTGACCAACCTCGCCCGCCACGAAACGCGCCCCGAATATCCGAAAATCGCGCGCGTCCTCCCGCTCGGCACGCTGCTCATCGGTTTTGTCCTTTTGAAACAAGTCACCGAATCGCTCCTGCGTGATCAATCCCCCGCCCTTTGGGTCGTCGGCATCGTCCTGTGCGCCTTCAACACCAGCGAACTCATGCGCACACCCCCACCCCCGCTGCCACCACGCATCGGCAGCTACATCCGCATCCTGCCCGTGCTGCAAGCCTCGCTCTGCCTCCTCCCCAGCATCGCCACCGGCCTGCACAAAACCCCAGACAGCTTCCTGTCCGCAATCGCTCTTCTCGCCTGCGTCCCCCTGCATGCCTGGCTCGGGAAAAAATTCTACGCCAGCTAACGCCCAGCTTTTCGACCGAGAACAATCTCGACGAAACACGTCCATCCCGCATCAATTTCCAACATGCAAGTCCCGCTTCTCGATCTCCGCGCACAATACGCGCCGCTCAAAAAACAGTTCATGTCCGCCATCGAGGAGGTGTGCGATTCACAGGCGCTCGTGCTCGGGCCGAAGACGGAGGCTTTTGAAAAAGCAGTCGCAGCCTACTGCGGTGCTCCGCACGCCATCGCGTGCAGCAGCGGGACTGACGCGCAACTCATGCTGCTCATGGCGCTCGGCATCGGCCCCGGCGATGCAGTCCTCACGACGCCATACACATTTTTTGCCACGGCGAGTTGCATCTCGCGAGTCGGGGCGCGACCCGTTTTTGCGGATATTGATCCCGTGACTTACAATCTCTGCCCGCGCTCAGCGGCGGAGGTTTTGAAAAGAACGCCGAACGTAAAAGCCATCGTGCCGGTGCATCTTTACGGCTGCTGCGCGGACATGGCGGCTTTTGTAGAGTTGGGAAAAGCGCACGGCATCCCAGTTCTCGAAGACGCCGCGCAGGCGCTCGGCGCATCTCATCCACTGGGTGCTGCAGGAGCCATCAGTGAGGCGGGATGGTTTTCATTTTACCCTACAAAAAATCTCGGCGCATTTGGCGATGCCGGAATGGTCGTCTGTCGCGACGACACGCTCGCCAAAAAGCTGCGCGCTCTTCGCAACCACGGCATGGAAGTGCGCTACTACCACCAGTGGATCGGTGGCAACTTCCGCATTGATGCCATCCAGAGCGCCGTGCTCAGCGTGAAACTTCCGCACCTCGATGCGTGGAGCGCAGGCCGTCGCGAGCGCGCCGCTCTTTATCGAAAAGCGTTCGCCGATCTCCCGCTCACACTGCCCGTCGAGCCGTGGGCTGCGAGCGGCCTGGCAAATCACCACATTTACAACCAATTCATCGTGCGCATGCCAAAGCGTGATGCTTTGCGTGCGCATCTCACCGGCGCTGGTGTGGCTACTGAAATCTATTACCCGCTCTCGCTCCACCAGCAGGCGTGTTTCCGTGATCTCGGTTATCGCGAAGGCGACTTCCCCGAATCCGAACGAGCCGCATGCGAAACACTGGCTCTGCCGATTTTCCCGGAGCTGACTGCTGAACAGCAGAACTACGTAATCGCGAAGGTCGCTGAGTTCTTCGCTTAGCCCGCACGCATCCCTCGAAAATCAGCAGAAGGGTGGGGAGCCGAATCGGTTGTTCCCCCCAGAATCCGACCCAGTCATCCCCACCCTTCTGCCGCGCTTTTTTGTCGCGATAGCTCGGATGATACCATCTGCTCAAATTAAACAGACATTCGAGTTTTCCGCATAGCGTTTAGTTGAACCAGCAGCCAGTCGCGACCGATGAGTTGGAGGACGGAT
>CANJNZ010000062.1 GCA_947476045.1 Chthoniobacteraceae bacterium | reverse complement strand
TTGCGCCATCCATCCGGCTCCCTCGCATAGCGTTCATCAATTCGTGCAGCCGCATCCGGCCTGCCCAGTTTAAGTGTGTTTCCTCCCATCCCTCCCTTTTATCTCTTTTCCAATACTTTGTCAGCTTGTTTGTGGAATGTGGTATCACAGGCGGTCTCATCATCGTTTCTATCGTCTTCCTGCTGATTGTCGTCACTCAGTATGCCTCTGTCTGGTGGTATAGCTCGGCGCTGGCGCAGGCTGCAAATACCGCTCTGGGCTTCATCATTTCATTCATCCAGTGGGATGTCGCCCGCTTCAATGCAACGGGCGTTCATTCCCGAATCACGCTGCTGGCGATGCGATACTACGCACGATGGAATCATTGGTGGAGACGCTGATAGCTTGTGCAGGGCGCAGAAATTTGACGCTCTTTATTTTGGTTGTTGTTTAATTTCCGGTGAAAGATGCCCGCCGAGATCGGCCTGTCCGCGGAAAGGGCGGGTTTTGGCTTCGAAGGCTTCCATCGGGGAATCCTCGCCGGCATAGCTCAGCCAGCCCTCCATGCCGGTCCACATGCGATAGTCGCGTGCGGTGCGCGGGGCTGAGGCGCGGACCCCTCTGAGCACTTCGCTCGTCCCCTGCTTGGTTTCCTCTTTGATAGCCGCCCAGGCTGCGCTGACAAACGGAGCCGGGTCATCGGGCCACATGCTGCACGCTCGAAGCAGAGGCGGGAGCGCTTCACGAAATTTCCTGCCAGCCGCCAGCGCGGACCCGCGGCGAAAAAGAATGAGAGGATGCCCGCTCCATTCGCGCGGCAGGCTTTCGAGGATTTCCAGCACATCATCCAGCAAGTCGATGCTGATGTATTGATAGCCGGGAGTCAACGTGAGCGTCGGCGTCAGATACACGTTGAGTCCGAGATAAACGGACGTCCTGTCGTGATGCGAAACGTCCTCGCCAAAGCGAGTAGCGAACGCTGAGACAACATCGAATTGATCCGTCCAGTGTGACGTCAGTTTTATTTCGCTCCAAAGCTGCGTGTCGATCTCGCCAGCACGCGATTGCCCGCAACACAGAAGCATCCCAAACAGGCCGGCCCCGATGCGAAAGCCCGTGCATTGCAGAGTGCTCTGGCGCGTCGAGTCGGTCATTTGTTTCAGCGGGTGGCGTTGAGCATCAGGATGCGCTTCACCTCGGCGATGGCCTGCGGATTCTGGTGGGCGCTGTGACCGGAAGGGACGATGAGTTCACTTTGCGCACCTTCGACGTGACTGCTCCAATATGGCACAAAGCCATCGCTGCAGATGGGCTTGTTGCGATCCTTGTTTCCGCCCTTGCCCCGGTCGCCAATGATCGAGTGATACGGAATGGCGCGCGTAATCGGGATTGTGTTCACTTCTTTCACGAAGCGGTTGTTTGGTGCAAGCGTGTCCACGCTGTTGGGGATTTTTTTTAAATGCAGATCGTCCGACTGGAAAGTGGAGATTTTCAATACATCATTCCCAATACTCAAAAGTGTATTTGGGGACTTGATGAGGCTTGAACCAAAGCGTGCCAGCCAGTTTGTGGCGAGATCGCTTCCGCGGTGTGGTGCAGCGATGAAAATCGCGCGACCAACGTCCTCGCGGTGCTTAAAGATGAGCGCATCGGTCAGCAACTGGCGCGAATCAGCTGTGAGATGAGCCTCTCCGGGTGGTTTGCTGAACATTTTCAGCCAGAGCTTGTCACCGCTGTCGGTGAGCATGAGGCGACTGATCATTCCGCCCATGCTGTGACCGATGAGGACGATCTTCTTGTGACCCGGATGATGGGCGTTGATCGCATTCAACTGTTTCCTGAGAATCGCGGCGGAATGCGGATACGGGTAGCCGCTCGGGTAACTGTAAAACCAGAATTGGTAGCGCTTGCGAATGTCAGGATCAGCACGTAGCGCGTTTAACATCGGGGCCCATGTCGCTGGTGAATCCATCAGGCCGTGGACACACAAAACGGGTATCTTGCTGGGATCATAAATTTGAAGTCGTGCGAGCCGTGCGGTCTCGGCGTATTTTCCTGGGCGCAATAGACGGGCAAGTTCAATCTTCTTCGGGTTTTCCCGTGCGAGCAGCAGTGCAAGTGGTGCTGTGAAGTCGGCTGCAAGCGGTTGCGTGTGTCCGGCAAAGGCGACGTTCTCTTTTGTCAGCGGATCTTCAAAAGATACGATGCAGCGCCTTCCCTCGAAGCGCGCTACGGCGGTCACACCGTAGTAGATATTTTTCCCCTGTGCAAAAGGGTCGCGCTTCAAAATGGCTGTCGCGTCCCGAAGTGTGGCGATGAGTGGAGCGCCGATTCCTGCCTTGGTCTCGCGCTGCTGGACGTAGGTTCCTCCCAGTTGGATTTGGTCGGCGGGGATGAACTCAAGTTGGGGAAGGATTGGTTCGCGCGTGATGTCTGTGCGGCCCGAGAGCTGCCACTCGCCATTCGCGCCGGAGACGCGTAGCGGCTCACCACCCCAGGCAGGGATTTTTTCGGCGCGGAGTGTGCTGAAGACGCGTGAGATCGCAAAATTGTAGTCGCGACGTGCAGTTGCGTCGTTCGGAGAACTCTTGAGTTGTCGTGACGCAATTTCTGCCGCATCGAGGTATTCGCCGATGGCGGCGAGCGGATTGTGGTCATCCTTCCGCAGGGCTTTCGCAATCGTCTGCTCCGCAAGTGTGAGCAGTGCGCCGGAACCCGCTGGCAAAGGGACGATGCGCGGACATTTTTCGGAAACGGTGGCATACTGCGCGCAACCCGCGAGGGCGATGCTGAGTGCTGCGCCCGAAATCAGGGCGAATCTAGAATTTTTCATGGTTGGATCATTGAGGGGTTTCGGTGTGTTCAGAGGAGCGAAACGCTATTTTCCCGGCATCCCGGTGCCTTTGAAATCGCCGCCGAGCGCGAGGTGCAGGTTCACTCGTTCACGCAAGCGGGAGGCGCGGATCTTCGTGAGTTCGACTTTCGCGGCGAGGTTTTCACCGGCGAGGCGGAGGATGGCGAACATGTCTGCATGGCCCTGGTCGAGTTGCGCGCGGCCAAGCGTCACGGCGCTGCCGCTGCTCTCGACCATGTCGCTCAGCGCGCCTTCGCGTTTGCGAAGGTAGAATTCACCGGCGAGCGCGTTTTCCACGTCCTCAAAGGCGCGGAGCGCGGTGCCGGTGTAGCTGGCAGCGGCGGCCCTTTGCTCGGCGGTGCGGATGTCCTGCGAGGCCTTCAATTCGCCGCCGAGAAAGATCGGCTGGGTGATTCCGGCGGCCAGGCTCCACATGACGGCATCGAGCACGCCCACCCCGTCGAGGGCCGCGCTGCCCAATCCGCCCGTAACGCTGATGGCAAAGCGCGGCAGCCGCGCGGTGCGCGCTTCATGCACGCGATGAAACGAGGCGGCGAAGCGGCGCTCGGCGGCGATGATGTCGGGCCGGCGTTCGAGCAACTCCGCGGGCAGTCCGGAGGGAACGGCTTTCGGCTGGCCGGGGAAGCTGCGGCGTGTCCCGAGTTTACCCGCCGGGTAGCGGCTGGTGACGACCTCGATCGCACGGATGGCTTGCGCCCGCGACGCCTGCGCGACGTAAAGCGCGTCCTGAGCGCCGGCGGTGCGCGACTTGATCTGCGCCAGCTCGAAGTCACTCGCGTGGCCCTGCTTTTTGCGCTCGTCGGTGAGCTTCAGATAATCCTGATAGAGATCGAGAGTTTCCTGAGCGTTCGCGGCCTGCTGCGCGGCTTCGATGGTGGTAAAATACGCGCTCGCCACGGCCGCGGCGAGCGAAAGTCGGGCAAACTCGTAGTCGGCTTCGAGCGCGCCGCTCTCTGCTTTCGCCGAGGCTTTTTTCGAACGCACGCGGCCCCACACGTCGGCCTCCCACGCCGCGCCGATGCCGAGGCCATAGACCCAGCGCTGCGACGACGAATCCACGCTGCGGCTGTCGGCGCTGCCGCCGCTGCTGTCCACTCCGAGGCCGCCGAGGGTCGGCGGATCGATGCCGAGGCTGACACTGCCCCCAAGCTCCTGGCCCTGCCGTTCGCCCATGATTTTTCCGGCGATGCGCGGATACAGCGAGGCCGCGGCCACGCGCACCGCTGCGCGCGACGCTTCCACGCGTGCGGCAGCGGCGGCGAGATCGGGGTTTCGCGTGACCGCGTCCTCGACGAGGCGCGTGAGTTCTGGGTCGCCGAAAGTGCGGATCCAATTCGGCACGACTTCGCCTCTGCTGTGACTCGCACTCCACTTGCCTGGAATTTTCGCGCGCGCGGTTTCGGTGAGGATGTCTGCGCCGTTAGGTGGCGTTATGAGGGCGCAGCCAGCGATTGTGAGGCATGCGGCGGTGCCGAGAAGGATGGTTTTTTTCATGCGATGGCGCTTTTAGTGGAGCTTCAGAACGAACCAGTCGAACTTCGTCGAGAGACGGACGAAGACTTTGCGGATGATGTGCAGGAATTTTCCCTTTTCGGTATAGATCGCGGCATGTCCGCGCGCGCCGGCTGCGAGGAAAATTTCCTTGTCCTTCGCATCGACGAGCCGTTGCTCGCGGTAGAGCAAATAGCCGGCGACGGTTTGCAGGATGACGAGGAACGCCTGCAAATCGCGCGCATTCGGCACGACGAGCTGGGCGATGAGCACCCACAGCGGATGTTCGTCGCGCCGCACGGGCACCGCCAGCGTGTAGCCTTCTTCGCCGAGCGAAGGCGCGGGCTCGACGACCGCTGCGACGGTATTTGCCAGCCGCTCGCCGATTGGCGCAAGCGCTGTGGCGAGAATGCCACGCGTGGTCACGACGACGCTCGCGGCTCCCGCATTTTCAGAGCCGGGAAAAATCGCGAGCGCACGTGCATTGAGCAGCGCGCGGAGAAATTCGATCAGCGGGCGAAGCTCGCCGGATTCTGTAAGCGCAGCCAGTTGCTCCTGCACGCGCGGCCCGTCAGGCAGGCCCGGTGCCGGTGATGCGGCGGGCCTCCCTGTCTGTGCGGATACGGTTTGCGAGACGGGGCTGTTCATTTGCCGAGGTAAAAATCAGCCCGCGTTCTCACGGGCGCGGCTACTTTTTGGCCTCTGTTTTGGCGGCGGCAGCGGCCTGATCCTGTTTTGCGAAAAGCTGGCCGAGCACTTGATAAAGACGACGCACGCCGCCTGCGGTCATCGCGATGCGGGTGTGGATGGGGAGGACACTCATGCCCGATCCCTGGTCGGGGATGATGCCGCTGGAGAAATCGAGGAAAATTTCCTCCTGGCCTGTGGAGAGCACGACTTGATTCGCGTAGCGCGCGGTCATGTCCTCATACTTGACTTGGAGTTGCTGTTGCTTGGGTTTGGGTTCGTTGGCCATGGTCGCAAATTGCTAGACGCGAAGCGGGCACTTGGCAAGCGGTGTGCCGCGTCTTGCGCAAGATGCGGCGGCTGCTAACGTCCGCGCCCTTCGCCATGGGCAACGACATCATCTATCTCGACAACAACGCGACCACTCAGATCGATCCTGCGGTCGTGCAGGAGATGCTGCCTTTTCTCACGGAAAACTACGGCAATCCTTCGAGCGGCTATCGTTTCGGGCAGCGCGTCAATGAAGCGCTGGAGATCGCGCGGTCACGGGTCGCGAGACTGCTGGGCTGCGAGGCGGGCGAGATTTTGTTCACGAGCTGCGGCACGGAAAGCTCGAACACGGCGATTCATTCCGCGCTGCAAATGGACCGGGACCGCCAGCACATCGTGACGACGCGAGTGGAACATAGCGCGACGCTGAAAACGTGCGAGGGACTCGCAAAGCGCGGCTACGCAGTGACGTGGCTCGGCGTGAACAGCGAGGGTCAGATTGATCTCGGTGAACTGGAACGCGCCGTGACGGACGAAACGGCGCTCGTCTCCATCATGTGGGCGAACAACGAGACCGGCGTGACTTTTCCCATCGAGAAAATCTCGGAAATCGTGCGCGCGAAAGGCGCCGTCTTTCATACCGACGCCGTGCAGACCATCGGCAAGCTGCCGTTGAAGCTCGATGCGTTGAAGGTGAATTTCCTCTCGCTGAGCGGGCACAAACTCCATGCGCCAAAAGGCGTCGGCGTGCTCTACGTGAACCGCCGCACAAAGTTTTTCCCATTCGTCACCGGCGGCGGTCAGGAAAACGGCAAACGCGCAGGCACTCAAAACGTCGCGAGCATCGTCGCGCTCGGAAAGGCGTGCGAAATCGCATCGCAAAACATCGCGCACGAAGCCACGGAAGTGCGGGCCATGCGCGATGAATTTGAAAACGCCATCCTCGCAAAAGTGCCCGGCACACAAGTGAACGGCGACCGTGTCAATCGTCTGCCGAATACAACGAGCCTCGCATTTTCCGGCACCGAGAGTGAGGCGATGCTGATGCTGCTCGATCAACAGGGCCTCTGTTGCTCTGCGGGTTCTGCCTGCACGACAGGACAACACGAGCCCTCGCACGTTCTGCGCGCGATGGGCTTTGACGACACACGCGCACGCGGCAGCCTGCGGTTTTCCTTCGGACGCTTCAATACGCGCGCAGAAGTCGCCCGCGCGCTGGATCTGGTGCCGCAGGTAGTAGAGAAAGTGCGACGCGTGACTGCGGCTTAGCGGAGAAGCGGGTTTTCGCGCTTTCCAGCCCATCGCTGCACGGCTAAATGCCGGTCATCCATGAAAGTTTTCGTCACCGGCGGCGCCGGCTACATTGGCAGTGTGTGCGTCGAGCAACTCCTCGACGCCGGGCATACCGTCACCGTTTTTGACAACCTCACCGAGGGCCACCGCTCCGCCGTGGACCCGCGCGCAGCGCTCATCGTCGGCGACCTCCAACAGCGTTGCGATATCGAGGACGCGATGGAGACAGCGCGTCCCGACGCAGTGATGCACTTCGCCGCAAACGCCCTCGTCGGCGAATCCATGACTGACCCCTCTAAGTATTTTCGCAACAACGTCTATGGCGGAATCAATCTGCTCGACGCCATGGTATCCGTCGGCTGCAAGCGCTTCGTTTTTTCCAGCACCTGCGCGACGTTTGGTGTGCCAGATCGGATGCCGATTGATGAAACGCAGACCCAACTCCCCATCAATCCCTACGGCGAATCGAAGCTGATGTTTGAAAAATTCCTGCGCTGGTATGACGAAATCCACGGCCTCCGCTACGTGGCACTTCGCTACTTCAATGCAGCCGGCGCGAGCGGGCGTTACGGCGAGGATCATCGCATCGAGACGCACCTCATTCCCAATGTCCTCCGTGTCGCGCTGGGACAAAAATCACACGTCGATATTTTTGGCACCGACTATCCGACGCCCGACGGCACGTGCATCCGCGACTACATCCACATCCTCGACCTCGCACAGGCGCACATGCTCGCGCTCAACGCACCGCAGAGCGCGAAATACAACCTCGGCACCGGCGGCGGCACGAGCGTCCGCGAAATCATCGCCACCTGTGAAAAAGTCACCGGCAAAAAGATCGCCGTCATTGAAAAGCCGCGTCGCCCCGGTGATCCGCCGCGCCTCATCGCCGGCTCGGAAAAAGTCCGCGCCGAACTCGGTTGGAAACCTCAATTTCAAGACGTAGAAAAAATCATTGCCAGCGCCTGGGCCTGGCACGTCAAAAATCCGAACGGCTACGGGGACTAAATCAGTTCCTTAAACCGAACCGAACTCCGCCAGTTTCTCCTCGAGTTTTGCCACAAGATGCTCGGCGGTTTCGCGGGCGCGGCGTTCCTGCATGAGCGCTACTTCGAGTTCGCGCACGCGCTGCTGGAGATTGATGCGAATGCTGTTTCGCGTGTTGAGTGCGCTGGCTGCGTCTGCGTCTTCGACCTCATCGGGAGGGAAGAGATCTTTTACGCGGAGCTGTGTGGTGTCCTTACAATTCGTGATGATGGATTCCGCCGTGATTTCACCCGCTTCGAGGAATTCCTGAATCGCGCCAATCGTCGTAGGGCCGTAAAATTGATCCGGGCCGACTTCTATGAGATAATCCATCGCCAGCTCGGGCACCATCGGCGCTTTCAGCCACGTGCGCTCATCGGTCGAGACGCGATCCAGCGGCGACACCTGCGCATCCGCCGCCCACTGGCGGAGTTGATGGAATGGGATGGGGCCAAATGTGGAACCGTCGTGGGATTTGCGAAGATACCATTTGGTGTCGTCCATAAAATTACTGTCCTTTCTGGTCGGATGGCGGCAGCAGCAATTGCTGGCCGATTTGGAGTTTCTTGGGGTCGGTAATCTTGTTTATTTTCTGCAAATCCATCGCCGTCGTATTGTGCTGCTTGGCGATTTTATCGAGCGAGTCACCCTTCACCACGATGTGGACATTGGCGGGTTTCGGCGGCGTTGCCGGCGGTGTAAAATCGGCGACTGCCGGCGCAGCTGTCACTGAGGGAGCGGCTGCGGGAGCGGGCGCTGGAGCTGGAGCGTTCGCAGTGCGGCCATCGAGCTGCGCGCTGAGACGTGCGACTTGCGCGGAGAGCATTTCGATTTTTTGTCCCTGCTGCTCGATGCGCTGGCGAAGCGCCTTGAGTTCGTTTTGCACCGCGTCTTGCGCGCGCACGCTGGGTGTGAAAACGCCAGCCAGCGACAGCGCGCAAGCGGCGACGATTGTGGAAATACGGGGCGTCATTCGTGCAATAGATTCCATTTTCACCGCCACAAGGCAAGGACGGGTGCATCTACAGATGAAAAATTTCGCAATCCCTGTGCATCGCCGGTCCTTGCTTTCACCGCATCCAACACTACTTTGCACCCATGCCAGACCGGACACTAAAACCAACCGGGCAAGCACCGTGGGAGCGCAAGGAAGGCGGCGGTGTGTATCGCCACGCCCGCGTCTTCCCCATCGTGAAAATGATCACGTCGCGCGGAATCAAAACGCTCCCCGACGCACGACTGGCACGGTTATACTAAGGCTATCTCAGCGCGTGAAGCCGCTCACTCGATCTTCTAAAATTAACCCGCGCTACAAAGTAGTGTTCGCTGCGCTATCCATTCTGATCATTGGCGGTTTGATATTCCCTCCGAAATACGAGGCTTGCTGCACTTTGGAGCTAAAAGGTTCTTACAACGGTATGGGTGAAGTGGTTGGTTGGGCGCAATTCACACAAGAATCCATGCTCGCCCATTTAAAATTTCTAGCGGAACAGCGTGGCGCAAAATTTTCCATTGGGGTCGATATTATCAAAAATGCTCCGCCAAATTTTCCTCCTGATAACCGTAAAGAACGCTGGGGACTGGTTTACCTTAAAGTGCGAGATAGGGATCCGAACATTGCTTGTAATCTTGCAAATGAAATCGTTCTCCAATTCCGCGACGATACCAACAATGCCTACGGACTTAAAATCCGTTATGCACGGGCTCGGTATGTAGCCGCTCATCCTGGTTACATAGAGATATGTGGTAACTACACCCCCCCAGTCAGAATTTGGGAGAAAGCAGATCCATCCAACAAATCGGAACCATTACTCAAGCAAATCGGAAACAAACTCCAAAGCTGGCTGGTCGCTTTGCAAGATTGCTACAAATGAATTTGCGTCATCCATTGAACGCCGAAAGCCGCGTTGACCCAATGCTGATACCCTCATACTCTCCAGCCATGAGCCTGCTCACTCTCGAAGTCGAAATTGACCACGGTCGCGTATTTCCGCGCGGATCGTCCGTGTTGCCTGAAAAGGGAACCGGGCTGCTCACCTTGTTTCCCGAGGGAGGAACCAAACCGATCGCCAGCGGGGCTGTGCGGGGCTTCATCCGGCAATGGGCCGGCGCGTTTTCCACACCAGCCGATGACGGCGACCCACGCCTCGCCTACCTACTGGGCAAGCACGTCAAATAGGCAATGCGCGTTCTGCTGGATACGAACGTCATCCTCGATGTCGCGCTTCAGCGCCCCGGACTCTTTGAGGGCAGCAGGCGGGCTCTGGAAAAATGCGAAGACGAAGGGCACGAGCTTCGGGTCGCCTGGCACACACTCTCAAATCTCTTCTACCTTTTGAGAAAGGATCGCGGCTCGGAAAAGGCGGTGGATTTTTTGCGCAGCTTGCTCACCACATGCGAAGTTACATCTGTCGGCCACGCGGACGCAATCCGTGCGGTGGATGCCGGGTTGAACGATTTTGAGGACGCACTTCAACTCACTTCAGCAGAAGCTTGTCAGGCCAGTGTGATCATCACGCGAAATAAAGCGGACTTCGGCACCCAAAATAGAATCGCAGTGCTCACGCCGGAAGAGTTCGCGCCTGCAAACACGGGCCCGGCAATTTAGGAAATGAAAATCCTCATCCTCGGCGGCAGCGGGCAAATCGGGACGATGCTGGCGCGTGCTTTTGTGTCCGAGGGGCGGGAGGTTGTTGTGATCAGCAGGCAGCCTGCGGCGAAACCGTGGCGCGTAGTGGCGTGGGATGCACTGCCAGCGGAATGTGAAGGGGCGGATGTCGTGATCAATCTCGCGGGACGCAGTGTGAACTGCCGCTACGGCGCGGCGAACCGGCGAGAGATTGTGGACTCGCGCGTTCATTCGACAAACGCAGTCGGCGAAGCCATCGCTCGTGCGACACGTCCGCCGCGCGTGTGGCTGCAAATGAGCACGGCCACAATCTACGCGCACCGCTACGATGCGGCGAACGACGAAGACGGCATCATCGGCGGCGAGGAGCCGGGCGTGCCGGAGACTTGGCGCTTCAGCATCGTGGTAGCAAAAGCGTGGGAACAAGCCGCGATGACACACGAACTGCCGCAAACACGCAGGGTGCTATTGCGCGCGGCGATGACGATGAGCCCGGATGGCGGTGGCGTTTTCGATACGCTGCTCGGACTCGTCCAGCGCGGCTTGGGCGGGCGTTCGGGCGATGGACGGCAGTTTGTTTCGTGGATTCACGAAATGGATTTCATCCGCGCGATCCGCTGGATCATTGAAAACGAAACGCTGTCCGGCCCGGTAAATCTCGCCGCACCGAATCCGTTGCCCAACGCCGACTTCATGCGGGCAATACGTGAGGCATGGGGCACACGAATCGGTCTGCCCGCCGCTGAGTGGATGCTGGAAATCGGCGCAATTTTCCTGCGCACGGAAACCGAGCTGATCCTCAAAAGCCGCCGCGTTGTCCCAGGACGACTCACGCAAAGCGGATTCAAGTTCGAGTTTCCGGCATGGCCGGAAGCCGCACGCGATTTGTGCCAGCACTGGCGCCAGTCGCGGCTACTTCGCTGATTTCTCCGGCAAGCGGTCGAAGTATTTTCGACTACTTTTTGTTGCGCCCAGTTTTTCGACGTCAGGCTTTTCGGCACGGCGCAACTCGATGACGAGTTTCATGGCTTCTTCACGAGTGAACTTTTCCGCGAGTAGTTCGTCGAAGAGCAAGCGGGCTTCGTGGGCAATTCTTTTCGCTTCCTGCTTCAACGGTTCATCAGGATGGCAAACGTAAAGAACACCCTCCATTTCTTTGATCATGTATCCGTTTGCCTGAACAATGATTTTGAAGACATCCGATGGATTTTTGTCCTCTACCCGTAACGTAATTAGTCCTTTAACCTCTGGAGAAATCACTACATTCATCCTCGCCTCACGCGCTAGCGTTCTCAGCACCAAAGAAATATCATCTCCTTGGAATTGTATAACAGGGACACGACTGTTTGGTTCGCGCCTTCCTGAAGACGACTGTGACTCGGGTGGCTCAATTGGAATTGGTTCGTTTCGTGATGATGTGGTCGCTTTCGACGGAGCCGCTTTCTTTTCCGCACCAGACAGTGCGAAGACGGGCAATAGGAGCAAAGCGATTGGAAGAATCCATTTCATGCTGCGAACCATCGCGAGTTTCGTGCCAGTGAGTTCGCTGCCTCCGCAAAGCGCGCCTACTTCGCTGATTTCTCCGGGAGGCGGTCGAAGTATTTTTGGATGGCTCCGTGGTAGCCGGGGGGGACTTGTTCGTTGCGGATCGCTTCGGAGACTCCTTGTTTTACGGCGCGGACGGCCTGCTGGTAGTCGCCGGATTTTTGCCCGGTTTCGCCGACTCCCTCCTCCTTCCATTCCATCAGCAATTTGCCCGCGCCGAGTTGCACCTTGTCTTTTTCTTTTTTGAAATCGCTCTTCGCGGTGTCGTCCTCGCCCACGGTGCCGCCTTTGCCGATGCCGGGATTTTGTCCTGCTTTGCCATTGCCATTCCCTTGTTGTCCCTGTCCTTCGCCTTCGCCCTTCTCGCCCATTTGTGCGAGGAGGTCTTTGTAAAGTTTTTCGTAGTCCTGCTGTGACTTCGCGTTTGCTTGCTGGGCTTTGTCACCATCGAGCTGCCCCTTGTCATTGAGTTGCTTTGCAGCGGCGAGATTCTTCAGCGCGTCTTCGAGATTTTGCGCGTCCTTGAACATCTCGCCGAGGCGTTTCAGTTCGTCCTCGCCGAGTTTCATAGATTCATTCGCGCCATCGAGCGCGTCCTTGGCGAGGTCCTTGAGCTTCGACATGTCCATCTGTTCCAGCGCGCGCTGGAGGGCTTCGTTGACTCCCTTGTCGCCGAGTTGTTCGCGCATCTGACTGGCCATCTGGCCGAGTTGCTTCGCAATTTTTTCGAGCTGCTCACGTTTGTCAGCGCCTTCGGGCTGCTGCGCGATTTTCTGCATTTCCTGACGGAGTTTTTCCATCGCCTGCTTGAGCCCCTCGGAGTCGCCTTTCTTCAATTTGTTGATCAAGTCCTTCATCTCCTGCCGCTGCTGCGCGTCGCCGAATTGCTGCGCCGCTTTTTCGAGCACCTCCTTCGGCAGGCTGGCGTTGATTTTTTTCCACAACTCGCTGAAATCCTGCGCCTGTTCGTTGAGTTTCTTCGCGTTGAG
This sequence comes from Chthoniobacteraceae bacterium, assembly GCA_947476045.1. GTDB lineage: Bacteria > Verrucomicrobiota > Verrucomicrobiia > Chthoniobacterales > Chthoniobacteraceae > SXWH01. Next base: position 15,291 of record CANJNZ010000062.1, on the reverse strand, counting down.
TTCGCGTTCGCCGGGCTTCACTTCCTTGAGCGTCTTGTCGAGTTTTGCGAGCGCCTGCTCGACCTGCTCGGAAAGCGCGGTGCCTTTTTCCTTCAGCTCCTCCTTACGCAATGCGGTGATCTTTTTTGTCTCGGCGAGTCGCTGCTCCTGCTTGCTGACCTCCTGCCTTTTCGCGTCCATTTTGAACGGGTCGAGCTGCGGCAGCCACAGCACAGCGGCGTAGAGCGCGGCGAATGCGAGCAGCACGTCGCGCGCGCCGGGCATCCAGCGCAGCGGCAGCAACTGCGAAGCGCTGAGTTGGCCCGCGCGTTCCTCGGCTTGATCGAGCACGATGCCGCGAAATTCACCGGGCGACTGCTCGATGAGCGCGGCGGTGAGGAAAAGCTCCTTGGTCCCGGCGCGGGCATCCACTGCGCGGGCGACATGCGCGGGCGCTGGGCGGCGGAGAAATGCGAGCGACGCAGCGAGCGCAAATGCAGGCACGCTGAGGAGCGTAAGCGGTGTGAGCCAGTGGTTCGGCAGCAGCGCGAGAAGTCGTGAACACAGCAATGCGATCAACACGATGCCGGCGAGCGTGAGCACGGCGATACGGAAGTTTTTTCCCAGCGAGGCGAGACGCAGACGCGAATCGGCGGAACGGAGGAGCCGGGCTATTGCGCTGTTTTTCACGAGCGAGACGGTAGCTGTGGATTGCCAATGTTCAAGCGCGCTCACTCCCCCACCCTACGCGCGCGGGTGAAATTTCCGGTGTGTTTCCTTGAGGCGTTTTTGTTCGACGTGCGTGTAGATTTGCGTGGTCGAGATGTCGGCGTGGCCGAGCATTTCCTGGATGACGCGCAGATCAGCGCCGCCTTCGAGAAGGTGCGTGGCGAAGCTGTGGCGGAGCAAATGTGGATATACGCTCGTGTCGATCCCGGCGCGCTTCGCGGTTTCTTTCACGATCTGCCAGAGCCGCGTGGTGGTGAGCGATTTGCCGTGGCGCGAAAGAAAGATGTGGCTGCCGGTGCGCTTGCTGACGAAATGCGGGCGCTCCTTTTCCAGATACGCTGTGATAGCCTCGCACGCCTTTGTGCCGACGGGAACGAGGCGCGTCTTGCCGCCCTTGCCGGTGACGCGGATCACGCGTGCATCGAGATCGAGATTTTCCAACCGTGCGCCGGTGAGTTCGCCCGCGCGGAGACCGCTGGCGTAGAGGAGTTCGAGCATTGCGCGGTCGCGCAGGCCGCGCGGGGCATTCACGTCCACGGCAGCGAGCAGTTGTTCTGCGGCCTGCTCATTCAGCGTCTCAGGAAGGTATCGCTCGATGCGCGGGAGCGGCAGAACTTCGGCGGGGTCGTGTGCGATGCGCGAGCGCGACGCCAGCCAGCGGAAGAAAATTTTCAGCGCGACGACTTCGAGTTTCACGCTCGCGGCGGCGAGACCGCAGCGTTTGCGAAATGCAAGGTAGTCGTGCAAATGCGCGAGCGTGATGGTGCGCGGGTCGCTGAGTTGATGCGTCTTTTCCGCCCACGCGGTGAAGGACTCCAGCGTGCGACGCGTGGAGAGTTGATAGTTATCCGAAAGGCCGCGCTCGGTGGCGAGGTGGAGGATGAAATCTTCGAGCGAGGCGCGCACGGATTACGACTCTTTCTCGCGCTCCCACCAAGGGCGATCGGCGGCTGCGAAGTATTCGTTCGCATTCCGTCGGAACAACGCGAAGCACACCGCGAACACAAAAATCAACAGCCCCGGCACCATCGCACCACGGAAGCGCAGAAACTGGAGCCCTTCACGCAGCGAATCGTCTGAAAGTAAAATAAACCCAAGTGCGTGACGCACGCCGGTCGCGATGACGTAGAGCCAGCGCGCCCAATTGCGTGCTTTCAAAATGAAGTAACACGCGAGGAGTGTGATTCCGGAATGTGCGTAATGAAGCACGAGTTGCAGCCGCGCGGAGTTGATGTGATCGGTCATCCACTGCGCGTTGTTCCCCTCGCTGAGATCGGTAAAGAAAAATACCGCATCAATGAGCGCAAACAGCATCGCGAGAAAACAAACGAAGGTGACGGCGAACGGGCGGTTGGGGTTCATGCGGCGGTGTGGAGAAAGGCGGTGAGCGGCGATGTCGCGCTGGCGGAAACGCCCCGCGCGGCAAGCCCGGTCTCGAACGCCTCGCGTCCAGCCTCGACAGCCATCCGAAACGCACGCGCCATGCGCTCGGGGTCCGGCGCGATGGCGATGGCTGTATTCACGAGCACGGCGGACGCTCCCATTTCGAGCGCCTCTGCTGCGTGGCTCGGCGCGCCGATGCCCGCATCCACGACGACCGGCACGCTGCATTGGTTGAGGATGATTTCAATTTGCGCACGCGTCTCAATGCCGCGATTGCTGCCGATGGGCGAACCAAGCGGCATCACTGCAGCGGTGCCCACATCTTCGAGGCGGCGTGCGAGCACCGGATCAGCGTTGATGTAAGGCAGCACGGTGAAACCTTCCTTCACCAAAACCTCTGCCGCCTTCAGCGTCTCAATCGGGTCGGGCAGCAGGTAGCGCGGGTCGGGATGAATTTCCAGCTTCACCCAATCGCTGATACCCGCCGCGCGCGCGAGCCGCGCCAGTCGCACAGCCTCCTCCGCGTTGATCGCGCCGCTGGTGTTGGGGAGCAGTAGGTATTTTTTCGGATCAATAAAATCGAGGATATCGGCGAAAGGATCGCCCTTGCCCGAGAGGTCCGCACGCCGCAGCGCGACGGTGACAATCTCGGTGCCGCTCTCCGCGAGTGCGGCGGCCATGGCGCGGTTGGAGGAAAATTTCCCCGTCCCCAGCAACAGCCGCGAACTAAAGCTGCGGCCTGCGATTACGAGTGGTTGAGTGGGCATCGAATACGGACTATACTGCCCGACTTCGCGCACGCACGCGGGAAGTTCAGCGATCGACGACAAGCCAGTAACCGCGCTACTCCGCCGGGAAGTCCCACACCCAGTCTCCGACATAATCGGCTTTCTGGAACTGCGTATTCTCGGGCTTCTTTTCATTGAGCGTCCGCTTTCCGCCGTCGTCCTTGCCGTCGAAACCGACGCTCCAGAGCGCGTATCTGCCATCGGCGGTTTTGCGATAGCCCATCGGCTTTTCGTTAATCGGATCGAGCGGGAGAGGTTTGCCGTCCGCGAGTTTCACGGCGGCGAGCGAATCGGGATAGGTTCCCTTTTCAATCCGATAACGCTCCAGCGCGCAGGCGATGATGGATTGGTTCACCAGTGCCTGTGTGAATATGAGCTTGTTGATGAAGCTCGTGAACGCGGGGAATGTTAGAGCGAGCATGATGTAGGTGGGGTGTGTCTTCGCAGTCGGCTTCATCTCGGCTAATCGCTTCTCGAATTCCTGCGAAGACTGATAGGCCGCCTGCCAGCCCTGATCACGCAACGGCTTGATGATATATTTGAATTCGTTTTCTGCGATCACGGCGGCGCTTGCGTCGAAAAATCCGGAAGGGATTAAACGCTCCGGTATGTGGCTGAAAACACCACTATCCGAATCCCCATTATTGTTCATTCTTCGGATATCCTCGGGCTTACGTTTACAGTATTGGGCAGCATTCACACCTACCGTCATCTCGCCACGAAATGCTCGCAGTGCTGCGCGCTGAAAATCGAAAGCCCTGATCGCGGATTCGAGCTTGGTAAAGTTTTCCGCATTACCCGCGTGGTTTGCGCAGAGTTCCCATGTCGCATGGTAAAGCATTTCGGCTCCCGAAGACCCAACAAGCAGGCCGATGAGCATAGAATCATTCAGACTCGCCTGAGTTGTGCGCGCCATGATAAGCGCAGCCTCATGCGCCTTTGCGGCTTCACCGGCGAATGCAGCAGCAGCGACGCGAAGTGACAGTGTTCGATTCACAGCCATGACGCTCGAATAGTGTGGGTTTTGAAGGGACAAGAGCATCTCCGGCAACTCGCGCGTCTTCCATTCAGGCGTCCATTGCGCCTTCGGACGATTGAGGCCAGTTGCGAGTTCCTGCACGATTGCGTCGTATTTCGAGAGCGCGGCGAGCACATCGCGTGCGGCGTCGCCGGAATCTACGGGCATCGGCAGAGAACCTTCTTTTCGCAGGAAATCGGCCCAAGCCTTGAAGTCGGTGCGCTTGCCGATTGCCGCATTCGCATATTTCGGCGGGCGCGCAACGCCCTTCGCGCTGGATGGCAGTCTGATTGCCTCCAAACGCTTCCGCTTTTCCGCGGGTGCGCCCTTGCTCGCATCATTGTCCACGACGAGCGCGAGGTCTTTTAGCAGCGGGATCGCGCAGAAGTTTTCCGCTTCTGGAACCGGCTCATTCATCGTCTCGCGGAAGTCGAGCGTTTCACCCTCGGCCTTCAGCATCGCTTCCACGTTGCGCAATTGTCGCGCACCGCTCCAATTCACCCACGCATACAGCGATGCGATGAGCGCGGTGAGCGTCACCACGGTCCATGTCAGGCGGCGAAGCCAGCGTTTCTGCCAGCAGCGTTGGAGGAAGTTCATTGCGCGTAGTCAGGTTGTAGTTCGCGCATGGCGAAAGGCGAGCGCCGTCCTCAATTTGTCGGGGAACCAAGGAATCACTGGCTGCTTTTATTTTCGCCTGTGTCTTTCGTTGGAATTTGGATCTTTTAGGTGCGGCGTAACGAGCGAGGTGGACGATTTCGGTGGATTGGATTTGTGGTAGCTGGATGAGGCTTGCGAACGGTGTGCGGTAAATTCCGAGAGCGTCACTTTGCCGTCGTGATCTGTGTCGAGCTTCTTGAAGTATTCCTCGGCCATGCGGGGATTGTTTTGTCCCATGGAACTGGCTTTGAACTCCAATGGGCTGATGGCACCGTCGTTGTTGGTGTCCATCTTTTTGAAATAAACCTCGGCTCCCGAGGGTTGTGTGTTCGTAGCAGGAGGATGCTGGTCTGGCCCGGTATTTTTCTGCGGCTCAGTTGCGTGTGTGCGCGGTGCCTCGTTGCCTGTGGGTGCCTGCGGGTGTGTGGCTTGCGCTGGTGTTTCTTCGTGATGCGGGGGCGTGGTGGCGGGCTTTACGTGTTTTGTGTATTCGTCGAGTGTGAGTTTGCCGTCGGTGTCGGTGTCGAGTTTGTTGAAGTAGTCCTCGACTGCGGCGGAATCTTTCTGCGCGGAGAGGCCGGCCTTGAATTCATCGAGGCTGACTGTGCCGTTACCGTCAGCGTCCATTTTCTTGAAGAAGTCCCCGGATTTTGCGGTCGTGTGCTGGTCTGCGGCGGGGGCGGTGGTTTCCGCAAACGCGGGGGAAATGGCAGCGGCCAATGTAGTGAGCAAGGCGATGAGTTTTTTCATGGTCGAGTGTGGAACTGATGCACTTTGCGTGCGCGGGCGACTTTTCTGTTAAGCCCCGTATGATTCGAAAGGTTGCGGGGGATGTTTCCTTAGGATCAACCGGAGCTGATGCGGCGTGTTGGCTGGCCTGTTGGAATCCTTGTATATGACCCCCTGCCCCGAGCACGCGATCTTGGATTACGATGAGGCCGGGATTGTATGAGGGGATTTTTCCTCTTTGGATTTTGCCGCTTTTCTGGAGGCGGCAGCGTTGGCCAGACTTTGTGTTTTCTGGGATGTCGTTGTTTTGGTCGCAGCCTTCAATCTCGTGGCTGTTTTTAGGGAGGAAGCGGGCACCATATACTTTTTGACCGGATTGCGCGCGATGTTCGTTGCAGACTTTGCGAAAGGCGCCTTTTTCGCCGGTGATCTCTGGCTCTGTGGATGTGCGGTGGGAACATAATTGTGATGGGGATAATTCCGTGTATTTCGGACGAAGGATCCAACCGACGATTTTTCGGACGATTTTGTAGTGTGATCGACTTGCGAAGCCGAAAAACTGCGTGTGTTTAATGTCATCCGCCCCGCCTTGCATGAACTGTTTTCACGGCAAAAAAAGTGCGGCTCCCCGCAGCCGATAGGCTAACGGAGAGCCGCTGTTCCCCCCAGAACGATGAAGAAAATATACGTGTTCGTATTTATTGCAAGAAAAATCTTCGCCTTTTTAAAAGTTTTTTTCTTCTCCTGTGGCAAACACCATCTGCATTTAAATAGTGCTTACTTGCTACAAACGGAACATTCCATCGCTAACGTTTGATTTCACCCGAAAACACCCTTTGAAAAGAATGACCTGCACGTGCAGTATATTTCTATATCAGCACAATCAATATGCATTGATAAGATAATCCATCATTTTAGTGTTTTCTGCAATAAACACTAATCAAAGCAATGTCCGTGGGACCGACTCCTGTGATGCGGGATGCTTCAAGGGTCGTTTTGGGCCGCCTCTCTATCAGTTTTTGCCGCGCTTCGTTGCTGAGACTGTGTATCTTACAATAATCAATGTCGTTCGGAATCTTTTTGTCTTCCTCAAGATTTCTTGCAACACTGGCTTCCTGACGCTGGATATAACCAGCGTATTTTGATTCAATATCAATCGCTTCCCAATGTTCCATGTGGAACTGACGACGTAATTCATCCGGCAATTGGTCTGGATGGTTATTCGGGCGCTTTAGCCATTGATTCAATCGGATACCATCAAAGTTTGTAGCGCCTGCCAGTTGACGAATTTGTCCCAGTGATTCCAGCTTTCCGTTCAGCTTAGCCATCCGGAACGCATCCACCAATCCAGTTTGATAGCCTAAAGCCGTAAGCCGCAAATCTGCGTTATCCTGCCTGAGCAAAAGTCGGTGTTCGGCGCGGCTGGTGAACATACGATAAGGCTCATCTGTTCCTTTGGTCACGAGGTCATCAATGAGCACTCCTATGTAGGCCTGAGATCGCTCGACTATAAACTCGGATTTACCAAGCGCTTTTCGTGCTGCGTTCGCTCCTGCAACAAGTCCCTGTGCACCGGCTTCCTCGTAGCCCGAAGTCCCGTTGATCTGTCCTGCAAAATACAATCCTGACACATGCCGTGTTTCCAAGGTATGTCGTAGCTGGGTCGGCGGACAATAATCATATTCGACCGCATAGCCCGGGCGTAGCATATGCGCCTTTTCAAGCCCGGGGATGGTCTTTAGAAATTCCATTTGCACTTCCATGGGTAGGCTCGTGGAGACACCGTTCACATAATATTCTTCGGAATGCCATCCCTCAGGCTCCAGAAAAATTTGATGTGCTGTCTTGTCAGCAAACTTCACGACTTTATCCTCAATGGAAGGACAATATCGCGGCCCTACGCCCTCAATCCGGCCCGCATAGAGCGGCGATTGATGCAAATTGGCTTTGATGATGTCGTGCGTCTTCTGATTCGAGTGTGTAATCCAACATGGGCGCTGTTCCACGTGGAACTGACCATCTTCCCAATAATTCAGATTGTAGTTCTGATGGGGTGTCTTGAGCAGGAGCTCGGGACAATAGGTGAAAGGGCGCACTGGCGTATCTCCTGGCTGCGACTCGCATTTGTTGAAATCAATCGTTCTTCCGTTGAGTCGGCAGGGAGTTCCAGTTTTAAATCTTTGAACCTCAAATCCCAGCTCTCGCAATGAATCGCTTAACGTGGAAGCTGCGTCTCCCATCCTTCCTCCGGTTTGATTCTGCATTCCGATATGCATGAGTCCTCGCATAAAGGTGCCGGTCGTAATCACCACCGTTTTTGCAAAAATTCGCAGTCCGAGATTCGTCTCAACACCCTCAACGCCATCAGCATTCACTAATATCCGTATAGCGTTCCCTTGTATGATGTCGATCTGCTCCTGTTCCTCCAAAGTCACCTTGGCCCGGAATTGATACGCCTTCTTGTCGCACTGAGAACGAGGCGCGCGGACGCTTGGGCCTTTTTTCCCGTTCAACATGCGGAACTGAATACAGGTCGCGTCCGTATTCAGCCCCATAAAACCACCCAGCGCATCAATCTCGCGGACGATCTGTCCCTTGGCCTGACCGCCGATCGCCGGGTTACAAGACATCTGCCCGATTGTGTCCAAATTCTGCGTCATCACCAAAGTCTCACATCCCAGCCGGGCCGCAGCCATCGCTGCCTCGATACCGGCATGACCCGCTCCAATCACAGCGACATCATACTTTTTCGGATAAATGAACATCCTCAAGGCTTAGGGAGTATGCTCCTGAAATTCAATACAAATGAATCCTTGGGCTGTTCCACATGGAACATTCGTTTCGACACTTTCTGGCTTGCTTAAAGCTTACAGTTACCCAAAGAAGAACACCATGAACCCACTCACCCCGGCATCCATCGCCGCGTGCTCTCTTTTCCTATTCGCAACACTGGCAAACTCCATTGAGCCTAACGCCTTCTACGAACCTCCCGACAAACCTCCCATCGCGACCGCGAACGACAACCTCGGTCTCCAAGGCTCGTTCGTCTCCATAGACCTCCGGTTCCCGAAAAACGACATCCTCGCCCCGGCGCTCCGCCAAACCAATCTCACCGCCTCTGTCACTGCATGGCGCGGCGAGCGCGTCAACGTCCAGATCGCCCTCTGGTCCACCACCAATGTCAGCCAGCTCCGTATTGAGGCGAAAAGCGGTGGCGCATTCCCGGAAAACATCCAGCCTCACTTCATCCGTTACACAAAAGGGGAGGGTGGGGCGCTTACTGGCGAGATCCTCGACTCCACCAAAACCCTCGACCTCCCCGCAGGCACCACACGGCCCGTTTGGATCAGCCTCGACGTGCCGCGCGACGCCAAACCCGGCCCCTACACCATCCCCATCACCGTCGCCGCCAGCGGCGGCAAACGCCTTTCCTTTGAAATCAACCTCCACATCCAGAACGCCACCCTCCCCCCACCACACGAATGGCACTTCCATCTCGACCTCTGGCAAAACCCCTTCGCCATCGCCCGTTACCACCGCGTAAAGCCCTGGTCTCCAGAGCACTTTGCCATCCTTGAGCCTCACATGAAAATGCTCGCCGGCGCCGGGCAAAAAGTCCTCACCACCTCCATTGTCCACCAGCCCTGGGGCACCCAGACCTACGACCCCTACGAATCCATGATCGAATGGATCAAAAGGACCGATGGCACCTGGCGCTACGACTACACCATCTTCGACCAATGGATCGCCCTCGGCACCCGCTGCGGCATTGACCACCAAATCAACTGCTACTCACTCATCCCCTGGTCCAACCGCTTTCGCTACCTCGACGAATCCACCGGCGACTACCGCACCGTGGACGCCGCCCCCGGCACCCCCGCCTACGAAAACCACCTCCGCCCCTTCCTCAACGACTTCGCCGCGCACCTCAAAACCAAAGGCTGGCTCGAAAAAACCCACATGGCCATGGACGAACGCCCCCTCGCCGTCATGCAACAACTCATCGCCTTCCTCAAAAAAGAAGCCCCCGGCCTCAAAATCGCCTCCGCAGCCAACTACACCACCGAACTCTCCGACGACATCGCCGACCTCTCCATCGCCATCCGCGACGGACTCCACCTCACCCCCGAAGCCCTCAAAACCCGCACCGCCTCCGGCCACCACACCACCTACTACATCTGCTGCGTCCCCGACAAACCCAACACCTTCATGCGCTCTGCCCCCGCCGAAGCCGAATGGATGGGCCTTCACGCAGCCGCCCGTGGTTTCGACGGCATGTTGCGCTGGGCCTTCGACTCCTGGGTCGCCGACCCCCTCCAGGACGCCGCCCACATCAACTGGCCCCCCGGCGACTGCTTCCTCGTCTATCCCGGCGCCCGCAGCTCCATCCGCTTCGAACGCCTCCGCGAAGGCATCGAAGACTTTGAAAAAATCCACATCCTCCGCGCCACCGCCGCCAGCCCCAGCGCCACCACCGCATTCACTGAAGCCATGAAAAAACTCGACACCGTCCTCGGCGAAATCCGCTTCGACAAAGCCCGGCACGGTCACGTCGAAGCCGACGTCCAAGCCGTGCGTGACGCCATAGACGTAGCTACCGCCGCAATGCCACTAGCGGAAAGATACAAGTAACTGTTGAACAATATTTTATGACTCATATAAATACCGCGCGTGCGCTGCAAAGGCGATCCAGTTAATCCTAAAAATACTGTTCAGTATGAGAGAAGGGATTATCTGTCATCTAGTTCGCCTCTTTCATTGACTTGATTGGCATTTAGCTCTAGCTAAAAAAATATGATTAACCGCAGAGAAATGCTCCAGAAAGTGGCGACGGGGGCGGGGGCGCTGCTGGGCGCAGGCTTGTTTCCCGGACTTGCTCAAGCAGCCGACAAACCGATCATTCAGACGCCCGGCAGTCCGAAGCGGGTTATTTTCTTTTTACAAAATCACGGCTTTGACCCCCTGACCTGCATCCCCAAGGACCTCAACAAGGAAAGCTGCGCTCTCGACGGCTTGCCGCTTGAAAAGCCCATGCAGGCTTTGGAGCCTTACAAAAACAGGATGCATATCATCACCGGTTTGCATGGCCGCCACACGAACCCTGGGCACAGCGCGTATTTCGGAGCCCTCGGTGCTTATCGTGGTGGAACGGGCGTGCCTCCTTCTTCCGCGACCATTGATTATGTGCTCAGCCGGGCGTTGCCGCAGACCATCATGCCTCCGCTGTGCATCGGCATGGAGTCACTGGATAGCATGAGAGCGCGCCCGACCCTCGCCACGCTTTCCGCATCGGGGCCGAATCAGCCCATCTTCATGCATTGCGATCCCTCCATGCTCTACCAGATGCTTTTCGGCAGCATCGCCGAGGGTGCGATCAAGCAGCACTACGAAGCTCGTTCCAATGTGATGCTGGAAGTGGAGCGCGCGGCCCAGCTCAAAAACAAAGGGTTACCGATGAGCGACGGCGAGCGCTATGGAAGGTATGTCAGCGGATTCCGGGAACTGAACGGATTGACTGAAAAACTATCCGGGATTTCGGACCGGCTCAAAAAATTCGCCCCAAAACTCGATGACCGTTACACCAATCCAAAATTTGAAACCGACTGGCATGACGCTCTGTTGGAAATCGGGATCGCAGCGCTCCAAGCAAACCTGACCAATGTCCTGACCATTGCCTCAGGATGCGGCGAGTATTTCGGCTCCTGGAAAGGACTGGGCATCAATGAAACCGGACACGGGCTGGGGCACGTTGATCAACCCGGCAATCTGACTTGGACAAAGATTCGCCAGTATAACTGCGAGATGCTGGTCAAGCTCATGAAAGCGTTGGAGGCCACGCCTGAAGGCTCGGGCTCCATGATGGATAACACCCTCATCGTTTACTCCAGCAATAATGCCGAGAAGCAGCATTCCGAGGGCGCGACGTGGCCTTTCGTGCTGCTCGGAAACGCCGGCGGACGTTTTAAGACCGGGCAATACACCAACATCAAAGAGCGCCCCATCAACGATCTCTACGCCACTTTCCTTCACGGAGTTGGCGCGCCGGTGGACCGCTTCAACATGGACAAAAACATGGCGAATCTCCATCACAGCAGGGTGGGCCCCATCGAAGAGCTACTGGCATAAATGCTCGTCTTTGGTGCGATATGGCGCGTGGTTGTCGTCGCGTGCGCGCTCTTTTCCATTGCTCACAGCAGCTCAGCGGAGACTCCCCGCGGAGCTTCGGATGCCTTCCAGCAAAAGGTGCGGCCCTTCCTCGATGACTACTGCCTGAGTTGCCACGACGAGGAGACCAAAAAGGGGAACGTTTCCCTGGAAAGTCTCACCGATGTTTCCGCTGACAACGCCAGCATCTGGAAACGCATCTGGGAACAGGTCGCCTTGAAGGAAATGCCACCGAGGAAAAAGTCCAATCAGCCCAAATTGACCGAGCGTCTGGAGCTCTCCAACTGGATCACCGCCGGGCTCACCAACGCCATGAAGGACAAAGGCGGGTTCACCGACCACATGCGCCCCAGCAAAGGCAATCATCTCGATCACGATCTTCTTTTTAACTCCAAACTGGAGAACCTCGAACCTGCTTCCACCCCCGCGCGCATCTGGCGCATCCATCCGCAGGAACAACTCGTCCGCCTCAACGACCTCATCTGCCTCAAGCGCAAATACAATCCCGAGCGCCCCGGCTTGTGGACGCACGGCGATCACATCCCCTCAAACTTGGAAGGGGAGACCAAAGTCTATTTCGGCCTCGATCAGTTCCTCGGCGCTTTCGACGATGCATACAGCGTCGGCGTCAGCGGTTTTCAATCCCCCCTCTCCATGGTCCGCGATCATGGCCTGCGCAACTACGCCTTCCTCTACACCGTCAACAGCGCCGAGGCCCTCCAGATTGCCGGCATCGCGGAAAGGATTCTTCGCTACATGGCCAACGGCCCTGCAGGCGAACCCTATCAGTTTGGCGACGACGCCAAAAAAATCCCCGGCCAATACCGCAACCTCAATCTCATCTTCTACAAAAACGAAATCCAACGCCCGCTGACGCCGTTGTATGAGCTGATGAAAACGCCCGGCGTCAGCGACGAGCGTCTGACCGAAGTCATCCGCTTCCTCTTTGAATCCCTCACCCTTCGCCCGCCCAGCAAAGAAGAAACCGCCCTCTATCTGGGCATCGTCAACAAATCCATCAGCGAACTCGGCAAAGAAGACGGCGTCTTCCTCGGTCTCGTCCCGATCTTTCTCGACCGCGATGCGCTCTTCCGCCCCGAGCTATGTGAAAACGGAAAACCCGACGCGCATGGTCGCGTGATGTTGCAAGGCGACGAACTCACCCTCGCCATCAACGCCGCCTTTTCCTACATCCGCCCCGACAACGATCACCTCCGCACCGCTCTCGCCGAGGGTCACCTCAAAACCCGCGAAGACGTCCAGCGCGAAGTCACCCGCATCCTCAACGACGACACCATCCGCAAACCACGCATCCTCCAATTCTTCCGCGAATACTTCGACTACGACCGCGCCCCGGCCATCTGCAAAGACAGAAAGATCCTCGAAAAAGACGGCGGTCACTTCGACACCTACTACGCCGCCATGAACAGCATGGTCGCCAATACCGACTGCCTCATCGAAATCATCCTGCGGGAAGACAAAAACGTCTTGAAGGAACTGCTCACCACCGACCGCGTCATCTACCAGCCCTACAACTCCGGCGCGAATTTTCGGGACGGCATCCTGTTCAAAACCGACATCGCCTACTTCATGAAGAGGGGGAAGAAATTCGAGGAGTTCATAAAGCCCGAAAAAATCGAGCCCACCAAGGACAACAAACTGGTCATCGAAAGGGCACAGCGCGAAGCCTACGACCAGAACATGCTCCATCACATCTTCCCAAATCCTGCGGAGCCGATCTACGTCCGCCAGTCCCCGTTTGACCAAGGAAGACACCCGCCGGCCACCAACGCCCTCAAATCCATCACCACCGTGGACAAGACCGACCGCCTCGGCATCCTCACCCATCCCGTCTGGCTCGTCGCACACTCCGATGCCATGGACAACCACGCCATCTCCCGTGGGCGCTGGATTCGCGAGCGCCTCCTCGGCGACGCCGTCCCCGACATCCCCATCACCGTGGACGCAAAATTACCCGCCGAGCCAGAATCCACCCTTCGCCACCGGATGCGCGTCACCCGCGAAAAGGAATGCTGGCGCTGCCATCAAAAGATGGACCCTCTCGGCCTGCCTTTCGAGAAATACAACCAGCTCGGCATTCTCCTCGACACCAACCCATCCAACAACTGGGGCCACCCCGTGGACACCACCGGCGAAATCACCCTCAGCGGCGACCCTACTTTAGACGGCCCCGTAAAAGACCCCATGGAAATGATCCAAAAACTCGCCAACTGCGAACGCGTCCAACAAGTCTTCGTGCGCCACGCCTTCCGCTTTTGGATGGGGCGCAATGAAACCATCAATGACGCCCCGGTCCTCCAAGCCGCCTACCGCGCCTACCGCGACAACAACGGCAGCATGAAAGCTCTGCTCTCCTCCCTCATCACTTCCGACGCCTTCCTCTACCGCAAAGTCACCAAACTCTAAGATGTCCTTCTGCCGGTTGATAGGTTGCGTAGTGGTGTGGGCATTCCTGCTCAGCGGCTTTCACTCGGCGAGTCAGGCGCAGACAGCAGGTGCGGCTTCGGATTCCTTCAAGCAAAAGGTGCGGCCCTTTCTCGATGACTACTGCCTGAGTTGCCACGACGAGGAGACCAAAAAGGGGAACGTTTCCTTGGAAAGTCTCACCGATGTTTCCGCTGACAACGCCAGCATGTGGAAGCGCATCTGGGAACAGGTCGCCTTGAAAGAAATGCCGCCGAGGAAGAAGTCCAACCAACCCAAACTCACCGAGCGATTGGATCTCTCGACATGGATCACCGATGGACTGACCAAGGCCATGAAGGACAAAGGCGGATTCACCGACCACATGCGCCCCAGCAAGGGCAACCATCTCGATCACGACCTCCTTTTTAACACCAAGCTGGAAAACCTCGAACCCGCTTCCACTCCCGCGCGCATCTGGCGCATCCATCCGCAGGAACAACTCGTCCGTCTCAACGATCTCATCTGCCTCAAGCGCAAATACAACCCTGAGCGCCCCGGCCTTTGGACGCACGGCGACCACATCCCCTCAAACTTGGAAGGGGAGACCAAAGTCTATTTCGGTTTGGATGGCTATCTGGGGAGTTTCAGTGATGCCTACAACTTTGGCGTCAGCGGTTTTCAGTCGAGTCTGTCCATGGTCAGGGACCACGGCTTGCGCAATTACCCATTCCTTTACTCCGTCAACAGCGCCGAGTCGCTCCAGCTTGCCAGCATCGCAGAAAAGGTTCTGCGCTTCATGGCCAACGGCCCCGCAGCCGAGCCTTATCAGTTCGCCGATGAAATCGAAAAAGTCCCCGGCCAATACAGGGGGCACAATATCATCTTCTACAAAAAGGGAGTCTTCCGCCCGCTGACGCCGTTGTATGAGCTGATGAACACCCCCGGCGTCAGCGATGAGCGATTGAAAGAAGTCATCCGCTTCCTCTTTGAATCCCTCACCCTGCGTCCGCCGGGTGAAAACGAGACCGCCCTGTACTTGGAAATCGCGAACAAATCCATCACCGCACTCGGCAAAGAAGAGGGCGTCTTCCTCGGGCTCGTCCCGATCTTCCTCGACCGCGATGCGCTCTTTCGCCCCGAGCTTTGTGAAACCGGAAAGCCCGACGCGCATGGTCGCGTGATGCTCCAAGGCGACGAACTCGCTCTCGCCGTCAACGCCGCCTTTTCATACATCCGCCCCGAGAACGATCATCTCCGCACCGCTCTCGCCGAGGGACATCTCAAAACCCGCGACGACGTCCAACGCGAAGTCACCCGCATCCTCGACGACGACACCATCCGCAAGCCACGCATCCTCCAATTCTTCCGCGAATACTTCGACTACGACCGCGCAGCCACGATCTGCAAGACGAG
>CANJNZ010000061.1 GCA_947476045.1 Chthoniobacteraceae bacterium | reverse complement strand
TCGGAGGCGCGATTGATGAATACGCGCTTGTCGTCGATGTAGTTGCCGGCGAGCAGAATTTCCAAGGCACCGTTGGAATCGGTGACCTTCGTGGCCGGATCATCCGGGTCGGTATAGATCGGCAGGAGGCCGTTGTGCCCGCTCTCGGAACCGTAGCTGGCCATCGCCTTGAAGACGTTCAGGCCGTTGCTCATTTGTTCGGTCATGCGGCTGTTTTGCATGAAGCTGCTGAATGCAGGCATCGCCAGCGAGGCGATGATCGCGATGATGGAGATCACGACGAGGAGTTCGATGAGGGTGAAGGCAGAGTGTTTACGTATTTTCATTGGTTGATGGGTTGACGGGAAGATTGGAGGGGCGGAAGCTATGCGGCGGTTCGGTTGCGGCAAGTGAAAAAACGTGACGATACAATAATTCATCTAAGGAGCCTGCTTGAACGCAACAGCCGCGAGCGGAGGGAGCGTGATGGTGAGGGAGTGGCTGCGGTTCATCCACGGCACGGGTTCGGCGTGTCCGCCGCCGAAATTGCCGATGTTGCTGCCGCCGTAGGTTTCGCTGTCGGTGTTTAGCACTTCGCGCCAGAGCCCGCCGCCGGGGACGCCGAGGCGGTAGCCGTGCCGGACGCAGGGTGTGGCGTTGATGACAAACACTATCGCGGTGCCGTGGCGGGCGCGGCGGAGGAATGCGAGGACGCTGTTGTCGGCGTCGTGTAGATCGATCCACTCGAAGCCCTCCCATGTGTCGTCCATGTCGAAAAGCGAGGGCTCGTTTTTGTAGAGTTGATTGAGGTCGCGGATGAGGCGCTGCACGCCGGAGTGGGGGCCGTATTCCAAAAGATGCCAGTCAACGGAGCGGTCGTGGTTCCATTCATCCCGCTGCGCAATTTCGCCGCCCATGAAGAGGAGTTTTTTCCCGGGATGCGCCCACATCCACGCGTAGAGCAGGCGCAGGTTGGCGAACTGCTGCCATTCGTCGCCGGGCATTTTATTGATGAGCGATCCTTTGCCGTGGACGACTTCATCGTGGCTGAGCACGAGGATGAAGTGCTCGTGAAATGCATACACGAGTGAAAAGGTGGCCTGCCCGTGATGGAAGCGGCGATAGACGGGGTCGAGCGCCATGTAGTTGAGCGTGTCGTGCATCCAGCCCATGTTCCATTTGAAGCCGAAGCCGAGGCCGCCGAGGAAAGTCGGGCGCGAGACGCTGGGCCATGCGGTGCTTTCCTCCGCGATGGTCATCGCGCCGGGGTGGCGTTCGTAGCAGACTTCGTTGCAGCGTTTGAGGAAATGGATGGCGTCGAGATTTTCGCGCCCGCCAAATGCATTCGGCACCCACTGCCCGTGTTCGCGTGAGTAGTCGAGGTAGAGCATGGAGGCGACGGCATCCACGCGCAGACCGTCCACGTGATACTCGGCGAGCCAGAAGAGCGCGTTGGCGATGAGGAAGTTTCGGACTTCGTTGCGCCCGTAGTTGAAAATGAGCGTGCCCCAATCCTGATGCTCGCCCTGTCGCGGATCGGCGTGCTCGAAAAGCGCGGTGCCATCGAAGCGCGCAAGGCCGTGTGCGTCCTTCGGGAAATGACCGGGCACCCAATCGAGAAGGACGCCGATGCCGCGCTGGTGCGCGCGATTTACGAAATCACGAAACTCGTCGGGGTTTCCGTGGCGCGAGGTCGGCGCGAAATAGCCGCAGACCTGATAACCCCAAGAGCCGTCGAACGGATACTCGGCGACGCCCATCAACTCGACATGCGTGTAGCCCATTTCCACGACGTAATCGAGCAGCGTATCGGCAAGTTCGCGCCACGTGAGCAGGCCGATGCCGTCCTTTCGCCGCCATGATCCGGGATGCACTTCGTAGATGCTCACCGCTTCGCGATGCCACTCGGTCGTGCGGCGTTTTTCCATCCACTGCGCATCGTCCCAAGTGAATTTGTCGAGCTTCCACACGAGCGATGCCGTGGCCGTGCCGTGCTGCGAAAAGAAAGCGAAAGGATCGCTCTTCACGTGCAAATGGCCGTCGCCGCCGAGCAACTCAAATTTGTAGTGCGCGCCCTCGCGGACATCCGGCAGGAAAATCTCCCAGATGCCGATGGGGAAAATTTTGCGCATGACATGAACGCGCCCGTCCCAGCCATTCCAGTCGCCGACGACCGACACGCGCCGCGCATTCGGCGCCCACACGCGAAAGACCGTGCCCGCGACGCCATCGTGCTCTTCGCAATGTGCGCCGAGCCGGTGCCACAATTCCCAGTGCTGCCCCTCGGTGAACAAATGCTGATCGAGTTCACCGAGCATCACGGGGAAGGAGTAAGGGTCGCGGATTGTCCAATTGGATCCGTCGTGCCCGGTGCAGCTCAGCGTGTAGCGGATGTGCTCTTTTGCGCCATTCAGCTTCGCAATGAAAAAACCAGCGTCATCCACACGCTCGGCAGGCCACTCACGCATTCCGTCGATTTCCTTCACCACGATGGCGCGTGCGCCGGGCTGGAAAATGCGGACAACCAAATGTCCGGCCTCCTCATGCAATCCCAACAGTGCAAATGGATCGCCATGGTCGGCGCGAAGGAGCGATGCGATGGATGCGGTGAGGCTCATGCGCTCTTCATAGGCACTGGGCAGAAATGCGGCAAGCAACGAACAAGGAGCAGCGACATTCCTGTCGCCGCCAACACCGCGCGTAGCGCCTATCTATCTCATTGGTGTAGCTCAAAAGAAGTATCGCGCTTGGTCTGTCGGCGACAGGAATGTCGCCGCTCCCTGCGCAAGCGTGATGCGGACGTTGCCCTACGCGCTCAAGAGTCGTGCGAGGTGTTTATTGTAAATGGCGCTCCAACTTGATTGAACGAGCGTGGTCTTGCGGGCGATGTGCGCGGGGTTTGCGCTGAGGTGCGTTGCGATCTGTGCGGCGATTGCGGCGGGTTGGGCTGCGAGTTCGATGAATGACACACTCGCGGGCGCAATGGCACGGAGTGGCTCGATGTCGGCGGCGAAGATGGGGAGACGATGGAGCGTGGCTTCGAGCACGGGCAGGCCGAAGCCTTCGCTGCGGCTGGGAAAGATGAGCGCGTCGGCGATGTTGTAGAGTGCGGCGAGTTCAGCGTCGCCGACTTCTATGTGTTCGCCGACAAAAAGCGCCTCCCGCTCGATGCCAAGACGCGTTCTTTCGGCACGCAGCCATGCGGCGTATTCACGCGATGCGGGGTTGTGTGGGTCTTCGGCTCCGGTGATGAGCAGTGCTACGCGATGGCCCTGCGCTTTCATCTCTGCTGCGACTGCGAGACTTGTCTCGACGTTCTTTCGCCGCAACAAACGTGTCGGGTGAAAGAGAACGATTCGTCCGTCGAGCAGTGAGAACTCGTCGGCGAATCGTGCGGCGTTCGCTGACAATCCGAGCACACGCACTGGGTCGAGGCCGTTGGGAATAATCTCACAATCCGCGCCTGTGAGTTCGCGGAATTGCCGCGCGCGCATTTCCGCGACGGCGATGTAGCGGTAGCGGGGATGCGCGCGGCGGAGTATTTCGGGCACGGGCGCGAGGTCGGGGTTGCAGGCGGCGATGTCATGCACCCAGGCAAAGAAACGGACTGCGGGCAGTTCTTCGGCGAGTTGAGCGAGGGTGTTTGTCAGCGCCATGTCAAAAGGCATGGTCGCGACGTTGTGGATGAAGACCATATCGCTCGCAGCGAGCACATCGCGCAGTGCGGCAGCGCAATTATCCGCAGGTAAAAGGACGACCCGCACGCGCGGGTCTGCGCTCTCGCCACGCTGACAGAGCACGGTGACTTCGTGTCCGTGCCCCGCGAAAAGGCGCGCGTGTTCCTCCATCACCCGCTCGACGCCGCCGACCACCGGCGCATACGCATAATGGACAAGGGCGACCCTCATGGCGCGGGCGCTGCTTTCCGGGTTGGTATGAGAATCGTAGCCATCGTCGTCGTGCTCGCCATCGTCTATTACATTTACGGACGCAACGGCGACAAAACATCACTACAAAATCGCGTCGCCGAAGCCCAGGCCGAAGCGGCGAAAGTCATGCCCGCACCTCAGGCAGCACAACCTCCGCCGACCAACTCCCTGCGCGCTCCAATGGATCGCACGCGTCAGGTGCTTGATCAGGTGAAACAGCGCAACGGCAAGGGCGAGTTCTAAACAAAAAAGGCGACCCCGTTGCGGAGTCGCCTTTGATGGAAAGATTTTGCCGTGCCTTACTTGATTGCGCCGATTTGTTGGGCGAGGCGGCTCTTGTGGCGGTTGGCTTTGTTTTTGTGGACGCGGTTTGTTTTCGCGGCTTTGTCGAGAACCTTGGAAACTTTGGACAGCAGCGCTTTCGCTTCGTCTTTTTTACCAGCAGCGATTGCAGCGCGGATGGTTTTTAATTCGAGTTTGATCGCCACCTTCACCTTGCGGTTGCGTGCGGTGCGTTTGATCGTCTGACGTGCGCGTTTGGCGGATGATGCTGTATTGGCCATAAATGTTTCGGAATTGGAAAAGGAGCGCGGAGAGTATGGGTGGAGCCTCGCTTGTCAAGCGGCCTGCCAGAGTTTGTTTATACTGCGGAAAGCGCCTCATCCATCATCGCCCGCCGTTCGGCAGGCTGTGTCCAGCGCCATTGGGCCTCTGATCCGAGGGAGGCGACGGGGTCGAAAAAGAGGAATTTCTTCCCCGGCTTGACGCTTGGCGAAGTGAAGACGCTGACGCCGGTCTCGCGGCTGTAGTAGTCTGCGGAGTGGACGTCCCGCTTTCCTCCGCCGCCGGGGGCGTCGAGGGTGAAGAACGGTGTATTGAAACCTGCGGTCGCCCCGCGAACGTGGCGCTCCAATGCCTGCGCGACGTGCAGCGGCGTGCGGAGGTCTTCGACGCCGGGGACCATGTCGTGGACATAGACGTAGTAGGCGTGGACGTTGATGAAGCTGAGCCGGCGGACGAGCAATGTCATCGCGTCGGCGGTGTCGTTCACTCCGCGCTGGAGGACGGTCTGGCAGCGGACGTGGATGCCGCGTTCGGTCATGCGCCCGAGGGCGTCCTCGGTGAAACCAGTGATTTCGTTCGCGTGGTTGAAGTGCGAGTGAACGACCACGTCTTTGTGCAGCGAGCGGCCCAATTCGACGACCCGGGTGAGCGCGTCGAGCCAAGCGTCGTCGGTGAGCATTTTCTGCGGGAGCACGCAAAGGCCCTTCGTCGCGTAGCGGAGACGGCGGATGTTTGGCATCGAGAGCAGGCGGCGGCCGATGGCTTCGATGTGCGCGGGGCTGAGGTTGTAGGTGTCGCCGCCAGAGATGACGATATCTTCGAGCTGCGGCTGGCTTTCGATGTAGGCGAATGCCTCTTCCCAGCGCGTCGTGCTGGCGGAGAGCTTCATCTTTTCCACGACCTCGGTATCCGTGCCGACGGCGTAGCTGCGTGTGCAAAAGCGGCAATAGACCGGGCAGCTCGGCTGCGGGAGAAAGAGCGCCTTGTCCGGGTAGCGATGCGTGAGGCCGGGGACGGGCGAGTCTTCGCGCTCGTTGAGCGAATCGAAGCGCAACATCGGGTGGTCGGGCTGCTGTTGCGAGCGGAGCGGGAGAAATTGTGTGCGAATCGGATCGGCGAGCGCGTCGCGCCAGTCCACGAGCGCGAGGAGATAGGGCGAAATGCGCAGAGCCATCGGCGCGGCGGCGATGCCGGCCTCGATGTCAGCGTAAAAACTTTCCGGCACAGCGCTGCCGAGTGTGTCGCGGAGCTGGCGGACGTTCGTGACGGTGTGTTTGTTTTGCCAGCGATGGTCGCCGAATTCGGCAGCGGTCACCGCCGCATAACCGGGAATCGTGCGCCAGAATTCATCGCGACGAAGGTCGCGATGAGCGAGGGATTGGGAGTGTAAAGGTGAAGGTGAAACGTGATGGGGGCTGACGGCGGAAGCTGCGGAAGCAGGCGGGTCAACGTGAGCCGGGTCGAGGACGAGATTTCGTGTGTGCATGGTAAAAATGGGCAATAAGCGAACTGCTGAAAGCCTAGCGCACTGGCGCGTGAAGAATGCCGTTCATGAATGAATCGAGCGGATGATCCACTCATGAGCCCCGGAGCGCAAGCGCGAGTTTTCACCCGCTCATTCTAAGGCATCAAACAATTCACGAGACTTTGACATATTTCTAACAACTCTCGGAGGCACTCGTCGTATAACTTGTGATACATCACTCCGACCACCGGCCTGCCGGGCGGAATCCCAGCAACACCAAAACTACCATGAACACTCGCACCTACCTCCCCGCCGCGCTCGCGGCTCTCTCATCCATCATCCTCCCCGCGCTCTCGTGGGGGGATAATGAAGTCGGCTACATTGAAAAATTCGCGCTCTCGGCGGAACGCGAGAAAGTCCTCGGCGAACTCGTCCCCGGCAGCGAGGACTATTATTATTTCCACGCGCTGCACTACCAGAACACGCGGAATGCGGCTAAGCTGGCGGAGATTTTGAAGCTGTGGGAGCAGCGTTTTCCGAACGAGAACGTGCGGCGGCGGATCATCATGAATCGCGAGGCGCTGCTGGCATACGATGCGGCACCGCAGCAGACGCTGAGGTATTTGCAGGAGCGGCTCGGCGTGGCTTTCAATCACCAGCAGGAGGTGCGGGACAGAAAGCCGAATCTGCAGACGAAGATTGATAATGCGCGGTTGGCGCGGGAGGTCTTTGAGAAGGATGCGCTGCAATGGGAAAGGGGGCTGGAGGGACTTTCGCCAGAGGCGCTGGAGGATTTGGTGCAAAGGCAGGTGCCGCTTTCCACGCAGAACCGTCGTTCGCTTTTGAGCAAGCTCGCGCGGCCCGATGTGACGGGGCTCGTTGAATTGATCGTCACGGAACTGCGCTCGGAGAACAACAGCGGCTTCGGTGCGTTTGCGATTCATCGTGCGCTTTTGCCGGAGCAACTGGATGCGCTGGTGAAAGCGGTGCCGTCGCTCGCGACGAACGAGGCGTTCGTTTATACACGGCTGCGGAAGCTCGCGCCGTCGGCGGATGTGGATATCGAGTTCAACGACACGGAGCGCGAGGCGTGGCTGGATCGCGTCTGGGCCTACGCGAAGACGCTGCCGTCGGCGTTCAACACAGTGAAAGCGCACGTGCTTTACCAGCGCCTCGACCATGACCGGAAGAAGGGCGTGTATGACCCGGCGCGCTTCCTCGATTACCTCAAGCTCCCGCGCAACACCGGCTACGTGAACCCGAAGTGGATGGAGAAGCGCCGCAACGACGAAAACCCCGCAGACCTCAATGCGAACCTCACCGAGCCACTGCTGCGCAACCGCCCCATCGGTGACGACGAGCAACTCGTGCGCGAATATTTCCTCAACATCTTCGCGAAAAGCGGCGGCGATCTCGACCCGCAGAATCTCACGCCGTGGACGGACTACGTGCGCGATACGTGGCTGAAGCCCGTCTTTGCAGAGGCCATGATCGTGAACGGCATCGGCAGCGCGGAACGCTGGGCGTCGCTGCTCACGCCGCAGGTGTTTCAGTCGTTGAAAGAGCGCGTGGACATCGAGTTTCCGAAGACCAACGCGCAGCTCTTCCAGCCGGGCGACGATGTGCAGTTCGACGTGATCGCGAAGAACACGCCGAAGCTCATCGTGAAAATTTACGAGGTGAACACGCTTAACTTTTTTCTCACCCAGCGCCGCCAGCTCAACACCGATCTCAATCTCGACGGCCTCGTGGCGAACAGCGAACGCACGGAGACCTTCGACAGCGGGCCGTTCAAACGCAACCGGCAGACGTTCAAGTTTCCCGAGTTGAAAGCCAGGCGCGGCGCGTGGGTGATTGAGTTCATCGGCGGCGGGCGCAGCAGCCGTGCGCTGGTGCGCACCGGGCAATGGCAGGTCGTGCAGCAGACGGGCCCCGGCGGGGACTTGCTCACGGTGCTCGATGAAAAAGCCGAGCCGGTGAAGGACGCGGTCGTATGGCTCGACGGACGGAAATTCACGGTGGATGAAAAACTCGGGTGCATCAGCGTGCCGTTCACGCAGCAGCCGGGGATGCGCAGTGTCGTGCTCGCCGATCCGGCGGGGACGTTTGCGACGCTCACGCAGTTCGAGCACCACGCGGAGAACTACACGCTCGACGCGCAATTCCACATCGAGCGCGAACAACTGCTCGCACGCCGCGAGGCAACGCTCGCCGTTCGCACATCGCTCCTGCTCGGCACGACGCATCTCGATCCCGCAATCCTCAGCGAGCCGAAATTGACCATCACGTCCGTCACGCTCGACGGCATCTCGACGACGCGCGAAGTGAAAGACCTCAAGCTCAGCGCGGGCAGCGTGCTCACACATTCCTTCACGGTGCCGGAGCGGCTCGCGCAGTTGAATGTGACGCTCTCCGCGCAGGCGGACATGCTCAGCAAGCGCGGCGAAAAACGGACGCTCACTGCGTCGCACTCGTGGTCGTTGAACGGCATGGACAGGACGGAGCAGACGAACGACGGACACCTGTCGAAATTCGGCGACGACTACATGTATGAATTGCTCGGCAAAAACGGCGAGCCGCTCGCCGACCAGCAGGTCGTGTTTCACTTCACACACCGCGACTTTGCGCGCCAGCAGACGGTGGCGTTGCAAACGGATGCAAAAGGCCGTGTCGCGCTCGGCGCGCTGGCAGGCATCAAGTTATTCAACGCGCAAATTCCGAACGGACGGACCACCACCCATGCGCTGGATGATTTCGAGCGCACTTGGTCGGGAGAAATTCACGCGAAGACGGGCGATGCCGTGCGCGTGCCGATGCCACCTCAATTCAGCATACAACTGAATGAGGATGGCGCGGTGAAGAAAGACTGGCTGCAACGCGAGGTATCGCTGCTGCAAATGAACGCTGGAACTTTCACCGCCAACCATGCTGCGAAAATTACGCAGGAGGGCGGCTTTCTCGTCATCAAGGATCTGACTGCGGGTGACTACGCGTTGCGGCTTCGTGGCGAGAAGCGCGACATCACGATCAAAGTCAGCGGCGGAAAATTGAGCGCGGGCTGGTATCTCGGCTCGGCGCGGAATCTTGAGGCGAAGGGCGCCGCCACGCTGCAAATGACCGACGTGAAGACCGACAAGGATTTCATCACGGTGAAGCTCGCCAATGTCACGCCGTTCACGCGCGTCCACATCGCGGCGACGCGCTTCGAGCCGGGGAACGGCATTTTTGCCGGGCTGGGCGGCTTTATGCGTTTCGGCGCGGGCGATGGAATTCCCGCGCGGCTGCCGAATCTTTACGCAGCCGGGCGCGAAATCGGCGACGAGTATCGCTACATTCTGGATCGCCGTTACGCGAAGGTGTTTCCAGGCAATATGCTCACGCGTCCCGGCCTGCTCTTGAATCCATGGGAGGTGCGCGACACGGGACTTCAGGCGCTCGAACAAGCAGAGGCACAACTTGCAGCCGCGACTGCTGGCGGCAGAGGTGAAGGACGGCGCGCCGCCACCGCTGAATCTGCACTAGGATTCGGTGGTCAATCCCCCGGCGCAGCGGACACAAACCTCGACTTCCTCGCGGCCAGCGCGCCCGTGCTCTACAACCTCATCCCCGACAAGGACGGCGTGGTAAAAATCGAGCGCAAGGATCTGGGCGACCGACAGCACGTGCAGATTTACGCGGAAGACATCGGCAACGCCGTCTGGCAGAGCTACGCGCTGCCCGAGGCCGGGACGAAATTTTCCGACCTCCGCCTCGCGCACGCCCTCGATCCGGCCAAGCCATTTACTCAAAAGAAAGAAACCACCGTGCTCGCGCAGGGGCAGACGCTCACGCTCGCGGACATCCTCACGAGCGAGATGGAGACCTACGACACGCTCGGCGGCGTCTATTCGCTCTTCACCACGCTGAGCCACGACGACAACCTCGCGAAATTCGCGTGGGTGCTGCAATGGCCGAAGCTCAAGGACGACGAGAAGCGCGCGAAGTATTCCGAGTTCGCCTGCCACGAGCTGAATTTCTTCCTCGCACGAAAGGACGCGGTTTTCTTCGACGCGGTCGTGAAGCCGTATCTCGCAAACAAGAAGGACAGGACGTTTATGGACGACTTCCTCCTCGGCAACGAACTCAAGGCGTATCTCGAACAGTGGGCGTATGAGAAATTGAACGTCGTCGAGCGCGCCCTGCTCGCCCAGCGCCTGCCGGGCGAAGCCGCAAACGCCGCGCGCAGTCTGCGCGAAAAATGGGAACTGATCCCGCCAAACCCCGAGTGGCAGGACATGCTCTTCGAGACCGGCCTGCGCGGTCGCGCGCTCGAGACGGGCGAAGGAAAAGATACCGAAGCGGGAGAAGTCCAGAATCAATTCAAGTCATCAAAGGAACAGCTGCAAAATGCAAAGAAGGCCGACGCCCGGATGATGCCGATGAGCGATGCGGCTCCAGTCGCGTCAGCGCCACAGCCCGTTACAGAGGGATTTATCGCTGGAAAATCTGGAAGCGGCAGAAACGCGCCACGGAAGGCTGAGATGATGAAACAACTGGATCGTCTGGAAGAGAAAGCTGCACGGGGCATCGCGTTTGAATCCAGAGAGCAAGCAGCAGTAGAGGCAGCGGAAGCAGCAGGGGAATCGGAGTTGGTTGATGAATTCGAGAAAGATGCAAAAAAGCGCCCCGCGCTGCGTGAGGCCGGAGCGAAAGCCCGCGAGCGCCAAGACAAGTTGAAGAAGGCAGGAACCAGTGAACTCAATCTCTTCGGAATGGAACGAACCGACTACTTCGGCGCAGAAGAAGCGAAGGTAAACCGCGCTTTGGCGCGCGCCTACTACCGCCAGCTCGGTGCGACAAAGGAATGGGCGGAGAACAATTACTACCACCTGCGCATCACGCAGCAGGACGGCGGGCTGATTCCCGTGAGCGCGTTCTGGCGCGACTACGCGGCGCATTTGGCCGAAGGCAAAAAGGGAGCGTTTGTGTCGCCACACTTCACGGAGGCGAGCCACAACTTCGCGGAGATGATGCTCGCGCTGGCGGTGCTCGATTTGCCGTTCGACGCGCCCAAGCACACGGGCAAGGCCGATGGCGGGCAGTTCACGCTCACCGCAGGCGGGCCGGTGGTTGTTTTCCACAAGGAAATCAAACCCGCCGCCGCCGCGAACGCCGCGCAGGGCCAGCTCCTCGTGTCGCAGAGTTTCTTCCGCAACGGCGACCGCTACCGGCAGGAGGGAAATGAGAAGTTCGAAAAATATGTCACCGAGGAATTCCTGACCGGCGCGGTGTATGGCGCAAATGTCGTCGTCACCAACCCGACGAGCGCGCCCGTGAAGGCGGAGGTGCTTTTGCAAATCCCGCAGGGCGCGCTGCCCGTGCTCGGCAGCAAGGCCACCGCGTCGCGCTACGTGCGGCTGGAGCCTTACACGACGAAGACGTTCGAGTATTCGTTCTATTTCCCGGCGACGACGGCGAAGGCGGGGACGAAGTTCGAGCACTTCCCGGTGAACGTGGCCGTGGCAAACGCATCGGCGGCGGCGGCAAAGCCGTTCGAGTTCAACGTGGTCGCGAAGCTCACGCAGTTCGACAAAGCCTCGTGGGACTACATCTCGCAATACGGCACGGAGGCGGACGTGTTCACCTTCCTCGAACAAAACAACCTCGCCTCGCTCCCCTTCCCGCGCGTGGCGTGGCGTTGCAGGGATGCGGCGTTTTTCAAAAAGCTCACCGCTTTCCTCGGCGCGCATCACATCTGGGATGAAACGATTTACAGCTACGCGCTCATGCACAACGACGCGCCCGCGCTCCGCGAATGGCTGAAGCACAAGGATCAGTTCGTCTCGCAATGCGGGCCGTTTCTTTCCTCAAAGCTCGTCGTGCTCGATCCCATCGAGCGCCGCAGCTACGAGCACCTCGAATACTCGCCGCTCATCAACCAGCGCGCCCACAAACTCGGCGGCGAAACGCGCATCGCGAACCCCGCCGTGCTCGGCCAATACCGCTCGCTGCTCGACATCCTCGCGCACAAACCCGCGCTCGATACCGGCGACTCGATGAGCGTAACGTATTACCTCTTCCTGCAAGACCGCGTGGACGACGCACTGACACGCTTCCACGCGATTGATGCGAAGGGGCTGCCCACAAAAATCCAGCACGACTACCTGCGCTGCTACGCGGACTTTTACGAAAGTAACCTCCCCGACGCACGCGGAGTCGCGGCGAAATACGCGGACTTCCCCGTGCCGCGCTGGCAGAAAATCTTCGGCGAAGTCACCAGCCAGCTCGACGAAATCGAAGGCAAAGCCGCCGCGAAGAAAACCGACGACAAACCCGACCGCGAAAAACAGCAGGCAGAACTCGCCGCGACCGAGCCGACGATTGACCTAAAGGTGGAAAACAAAACCATCGCGCTGACTTGGAAAAATCTCAGCGAGGCCACGATCAATTACTACCTGATGGACCCCGAGTTTTCCTTCAGCAGCAATCCGTTCGTGAGCGAAGACGCGAGCCGCTTCAGCATCATCAAGCCCAGCAAGAGCGCCGTGCAGCCGTTGCCGAAAGACAAGGATACGCTCGATGTCGCGCTTCCCGGCGAATACGCGAAGGCCAACGTGCTCGTCGAAGTCCTCGCCGAGGGCCAGCGCAAGACGCAGGCCTACCACGCCAACACGCTGAAGCTCACGCTCACGGAAAACTACGGTCGCCTCGAAGTCCGCGACACCGGCACCGACAAAGCCGTGAGCAAAGCCTACGTGAAAGTGTATGCGCGTCTGAAAAACGGCACCGTCCGCTTTTTCAAAGACGGCTACACCGACCTGCGCGGACGCTTCGACTACGCGAGCCTCAACGGCGGCGACGAACAAATCCAACAACTGCAACAACAGAGCGCCGCGCCAAAGAACGGCCTCGATTACCAGATGCTAAAACCCGCCGAACTGAACGAAGTCGAAAAACTCGCCATCCTCATACTCAGCGACACCAACGGAGCCACCACCCGCGAAGTGAACCCGCCGAGGGAGTAGAAATATAGGGGAAAGTGGATCGTGTCGGACTCGAACCGACAACCTAATGATTAAGAGTCATTTGCTCTACCATTGAGCTAACGATCCATTTTTCAGCGGGGCGGGGACACTATTCGCACCACTCCCCTGCTCAAGAACTTTTTGGGTGTGGCGGAAAATTCAAAAGAACGAGACGAGGAAGACGAATTCACAATAGAGTTCACGTTTGCCTTGCCGCGTCCGCACATTTCTAAAAAGGTGCGCGTCTATTTTCAAAACACCATGACCGAGCCCGCCATCACCAAGGAAATCATCGCAAAGCACGGCCTCACCGACGAGGAATATGCCCGCATCCAGGGCATCCTCGGGCGCGACCCGAACATCACGGAGCTGGGCGTGTTCTCGGTGATGTGGAGCGAGCATTGCAGCTACAAGAACACGAAGCGCGAGCTGCGGAAATTCCCGACGACGGGGCCGCTCGTGCTCGTGAAGGCGGGCGAGGAGAATGCGGGTGTCATTGACATCGGCGACGGGTGGGCGGTGGCGTTCAAGATGGAGTCGCACAATCACCCGAGCGCCATCGAGCCGTTCCAGGGCGCGGCGACGGGCGTGGGCGGGATCATCCGCGACATTTTCACGATGGGCGCGCGGCCGGTGTTCTCGCTGGACTCGCTGCGCTTCGGTCCGATCCACGGCGACACCGAGCAGCACAAGTGGAACCGCTCGCGCTTCGCCGGCGTGGTGAGCGGCATCGCGCACTACGGGAATTGCATCGGCGTGCCGACCATCGGCGGCGAGGTGTTTTTCGACGAGAGCTACAACGGCAACCCGCTCGTGAATGTGTTCTGCCTCGGCATCCTGAAGCACGAGCAGATTGCGCGCGGCGCGGCGAAGGGCGTGGGCAATCCGGTTTTCTACGTCGGCGCGGAGACGGGGCGCGACGGGCTCGCGGGTGCGGCATTTGCGTCGCGCGATCTCACGGAGGAGAGCAAGCAGGACCGGCCCGCGGTGCAGGTGGGCGATCCGTTTCGCGAGAAGCTGCTGCTCGAGGCGTGCCTCGAATTGCTCGCGACCGACGCGGTGGCGGGCATCCAGGACATGGGCGCGGCGGGACTCACGTGCTCGACGTGCGAGACGGCGAGCCGCGGTGGCACGGGCGTGGAAATTGATCTGGCGAAAGTGCCGCAGCGCGAGACGGGCATGACGCCTTACGAGACGCTGCTGAGCGAGTCGCAGGAGCGCATGCTCATCATCGTGAAGAAGGGCCACGAGCAGACGGTAGTGGACATCTTTGAAAAGTGGGACCTGCCCTACGCCGAGGTCGGCGTGGTGAAGGACGACGGCATGATGCGCGTGCTCGACCACGGCAAGCTCGCCGTGGAAATCCCCGCCTCGAAACTCGCCGACGACGCGCCGCTTTACTCGCGCGAGTGGAAAGCGCGCCCGGAGCCCGCGCCACTCGACTTTTCCAAGCTCGCCGTCGTGGACGAAAAGGCCGCGCTGCTGAAGCTGCTCGCGCATCCGACCATCGCGAGCAAGCAGTGGGTGTGGCGTCAATTCGACCACATGGTGCGCCTCGGCTGCGCAGTGCTGCCGGGGAGCGACGCCGCGGTGTTCATCGTGCGCGAGGCGGACAAAATCCTCGCGGCGACGAGCGACTGCAATTCGCTCTACGTCCTGCAGGACCCGCGCGAGGGCGCGCGCATCGCCATCGCCGAAGCCGCGCGGAATCTCACGTGCAGCGGCGCGCGCCTGCTCGCGGTGACGGACAACCTCAATTTTGCAAACCCGCACAATCCCGAGCTGTTCTGGCAGCTCCGCGAGAGCGTCGAGGGACTCGCCGAGGGATGCCGCGAATTCGGCACGCCGGTCACGGGCGGCAACGTGTCGCTCTACAACCAATCGCCCGCCGGGCCGATCGATCCCACGCCGACGGTCGGCATGGTCGGCATCATTGACGACGCGAAGCACATCACCACGCAGGCGTTCAAGTCCGCGGGCGACGTCATCATCCTCGCCGGCCCGGTGCTCGATCCCGCCGCGGGCGACCTCTCACTCGGCGCGTCGCACTACATGAAAGTCGTGCACGGCCAGAAAATCGGACGCACGCCGCGCCTGTCGTTCGATTTGGAAAAGCGCGTGCAAGCTGCCGTCCTCGGCCTCATCCGCGACGGCCTCGTGAAAAGCGCGCACGATTGCAGCGAAGGCGGCCTCGTTGTTGCGCTCGCGGAAAGCAGCATCGGCGGAAAACTCGGCGCGACCGTCGAGCTGCCCTCCGGCCCCGCGCTCGACAAATATCCCGCGCACGCCGCCCGCGCCGCGCTGCTCTTCGGCGAAAGCCAGAGCCGCATCATCCTCGGCATCGCCCCCGAAAACGCCGACCGTGTCCTCGCCGCGCTCGCAAACGCCAAGATCCCGCACAGCCGCCTCGGCACCGTCGGCGGCGACAAACTGAGCATCACCGCACACGGCGTCACGCTCGCGGCACCGCTCGCGGAAGTCAGCGATCCATTCGAGCACAGCATCGAGCGGGCAATGGCGTAATTTCCACCGAGGAAATCACATGACCTCATTCTTGAAATGGCTGAAACCGTTCTACGAAGCGGGGTTCATCCAGTTGCTAGCTGCTAGCGGGACGCTCTTAGCAGTTGGTGTCGCGTTGTGGCCGCATTTCAATCGTTGGAGAACACGAGCGCGTTTATGCGTCGAGATTCCGAAGGGTTACACTGGTGAGACGATTGTTCCTCAGATTGTTGGAAATGTTCCGGCCGCAATCGCAAGAATGCATGCAAAGGTCGCGAAGTTGCGTGTGCGAAATATTGGGAAGACTGCAGCTGTTGGGGTCCGTCTGTCAGTTACGGATTTCTATTTCATCGAAGCAGGAAAATGCACGTTGGAGGCGATGCCTGAGTCACAGCTGCAGCCAGTTGGTTCGCATATCGAGCAGCTTCCTGTAGGCCTCACAATGTTGTTTTCCGTATGTGGTTGCAGCGTTCATGGCGATGCCAAAAGCGGGTTTCGTGTGGGTGGAGCACCAGCGAGTTTTAGTGGAGGTATGGGAACTGAAGTAAAGGTGGCATTTTCTGGCGACAAGCCGCCCCTTCGTCCGGGACTACACATCATTCGTCTCGTTGTGTCTGCGGAATCCGTCAGTCCGACGACGCACATTCTCGGATTGGAGATTGGTGACGACGTTCGGCTAAGGCTCGCGACGAAATCGGAGAGGAGGATAGTTCGCGCCGCTGATCGCGAACGAACCGCCGTTGAAATCAGCAAAGGCTAGACTGCGCGACCACATCCTACTCGATCACATTGTTCCAACTTGTCGAGGCTCGCCTTTTTGCGCGGCGAAGAGGGCGTCAGTGGAGTCGAGCACAGGATCGAGCGGGCGATGGCATCGTAGCGTGTTATCGAGAAGACAAGATTCGACAGAACGTGCTCGCCAGTCGGACGGCGCAGTGGTAGGCGGATGACATTGTCGCATGGCGAACGTCGTCCAAGTCCTCCTGCAGCCGGTCAATCTCGTGTTCTTCGCGCTGATGTTGGTTTTGGCTTTGATTGATGTCGTGACGTATTTCTGGCGTGGAGGTGAGCATCACCGGAACTTCAAAGGGGAAATTGTAGGGCTGGGCATCCTCGGGACGTTTTGGGGCATTTTCATAGGGTTGCAGTCCTTCGACACCAAGGACATTCAAGCGAGTATCCCGCCGCTGCTAGACGGACTGAAAACCGCGTTCCTCACTTCAATTGCTGGCATGGGCATCTCCATGTTGTTGACAGTTCAGCAGGTGTTCATCCGCACGCGCGCTGCGGAGCGAGTTGACGACCCGATCAAGGCATTGCTTCAGGATATGCTCGAAGCGGTGAAGGCGGGGAACCAGACGACCGCGGCAACCTTCGATCAGGTTCGCAATGCTCGTATGGAGCAGCGCGATGAGAGCATCAAGACGCGGGAGGTTTTCACGGAAAGCTTTGCCACGATGAACGCCTCGCTGGAAGCGGCGCTCCAAAAGCTCTCGGAAGGCGCGTCGAAGGAAATCATCAAGGCGCTGGAAGATGTCATCCGTGACTTCAATCGGAATCTCACCGAGCAATTCGGCGAGAACTTCAAGCAACTCAACGCGGCGTGTCTGAAACTCGTCGAGTGGCAGGAGAACTATCGGACGTCGATTGAGCAGATGGAGAAAACGCTTGGCGAAGCGGTCAAAGCTATTGATGAAACGGAGGCGTCGCTTGCCGCCATCGCCAAGCGAAACGGTGAGTTTTCCGAGCTTTGCGAGCGACTGGGCGATACGATTTCGACGAGCGACAGACAGGTGCAAGAGTTGAACGCGCACCTCGAACACCAAGGGGTGCTGGCAACGCAGGCGAACACGTTGATTGAGAATGCCCAGCGAGCAATCAGCGAGACACAGACTCAGTTCGGGCAGGCAACGCTGGAAATCACCGCCGGCTTTGAAAGGATCGAGCAAGGGCATCAGGCGCAACTGGCCAACATCGCCCGTGCGTTCACCGACCATTGCAACGCAATCATCAATGGCCTCCGCCAGACAAATCAGGGCGTTGATGAACTGACGACGAAGATGGGCGGCGCACTCACAGCGCAATCGCAATCACTCGCCGACCTCACGAAGCGGACGACTGAAACCACCGACAAAACGCGCACAGAAATCGCAGCATCGCTCCGTGAAATGGAGGCTGCGCTTGTTTCCGTGACCAACGCTTTTGGCACGCGCTATCGCGAGTTTCTGGCCGCGATTGACCGGCTCATGCCGCAATGAAACACGGCTCAAACTGGCTCGCGAGTGTGTCGGATATGATGTCCGCGCTGATGATGATCTTCCTGCTCATCACTGTCGTTTTCCTGCTGGACGCTCGCCACAACAAGGAGCGGCTTGAAGGCGAGAAGCAGGCGGCGGTTGAAGCCAAGCGACAGGCGGTCGAAGCAAAAAAGGAGGCTCAACAACGGGCAGCGACGTATCTCCAGCAAGGCGAGACGATCCGGCAAATCGCCGCCACCTACACCGAGCTTCAACTCGGCCTGTATCAAGATCTCGAAACGGAGTTCCGGGATGACCTGCCGCGATGGAACGCCACGCTCGAACGCGACAACACGATTCGTTTCAACGAGCCAGAAGTTCTCTTTGAGACGGGCAAATCCGTGCTGCGTGAAAAGTTCAAAACCATCCTCAGCGACTTTTTTCCACGCTACATTCGGATTCTCACCGCTCCGAAGTATGCCGGGAACATTGAGGAGGTGCGGGTGGAAGGCCACACAAGCACCGAATGGGAGCGCGCTGTTTCGTTGCCGGAGCGGTATTTGAACAATGCCCGGCTGTCGCAGGAACGTGCCCTTGCCGTTGTGCATTACGCTTTCATGCTCGATTCAACGTCGCCGCAACGCGACTGGCTCATACACGGGCTGCGCGCCAACGGGCTTTCCTTTGCGCGACCTGTTCTCAACGGGCGGGGCACCGAAGACAAAGACCGCTCACGCCGAGTGGAGTTTCGCGTCTTCACGAAAACCAAAGAGCAAATCCTGCGCATCATCGAGGTGTCGGAAGCGCAACGAAAGGAGGCGGAGAAGCGGTGACTGAGTTCACGATGTTTCAAAGCCTCGTCGCGGCGGTGCGTGCACTCGGCGTGGACATCTTCGCTGAGTCGCGGAAGAGAATTGCACAACTCAACGGTGACGGCGTCTTGGTTGAGGACGAGAAAGACTTTGTTCGGACGCCATGTGGCATCTTCCACGTTCTGCCTGACGGGCGCATCGTAAAGGTCATTCTCCACATCACGCAAAAGTCCCTCTACACAAGTCAGGTTCCGCCTGTCCACGAATGGAACAAATACCATCTCTTCAACTGTCGCACGCTGGAGATGATGAAAGCGATTGGACGCGAACAACGTTACCGAATGGCGTCGCGGGGTGACGGGAAATTCCGCTACACGTTGCTCCGACACAACCGGGTCTTGCGTGAATACCAAGGCGAGGATGGGGCTGAATTGGCGGTCTGCGGCAACTGCCGAAACATCTACAACGAATTGTTCAATCGTCATCGGAACCGCCCGCTCAATCTTCGGCAGTTTATCGAGACGAACGATCTACACGGCACCATCACGGCGACCTACCGGCCCGATCACGGCGACATTCTGAACGTATATGCGCAGGACTGGCGGCAAATCGCCTCTGCTGTGAAAGAGCAGCGTCTATGGACGTGCGAGCAGTGTGGCATCGTGCTCTCGTCACCGCACCTCAAGCGATTTCTGCACGCGCATCACGTTGACGGACAAGCGTCGAACAACGTCCTGACTAACATTCAAATCCTGTGCATCGGCTGCCACGCCAAGCAACCGCTTCATTCACAGGTCAAAAGCGATCCAGCCTTCCAAGTGTTCCAGCGAACACCTGAGTTCCAAGCTCATCGCGCATTCGGAACGCGGGGCGGTAAACCTGCCTGACGTAGAGGCTGACGAGAAAGCTCGTGTCCGCAAACGCGCTCACAGCGGCCGGTCGCTGCGGAGCGTTTCAAACTGTGCGCTCACAGATTCCGTGCTGGCGAGCGCGTCCGCTCCCCACATGGCGAGAAAGCGGGCTTTGAAATCGGGTTTCGCAACTGGTGGCTTTGCCTGGGCCGGCGACTGGGCGGGAGACATGCGCGCGACGACGCGGCCCTCGCGGCTGAGGGTCACTTCCTCACCGGCCTCAACGCAGCCGAGATAGTCGGCGACGTGCGCGGTGAAATCTTCGACGGTCGCAGTTTTCATGGGGAGGAATCTAGGAGAAGAGGCGCCAAGCGGCAAGCGTGAGTTCAAGTGCGGCTTTTGCCCGAGCACCTTGTTCCACTTGTCGAGGTTCGCCTTTTCGCGGCGAGATGACCGCGTTGACGCCACACACCAATGCGTGCATCGTGTCGGCATGAGCACCATCACTGCGATTTTGGAGACCGATTCCGACGGCAGTCTGCATTTGCCTGTGCCTGCGGAATTGCGGCACGGAAAAATCAAGGTAGTGGCGCAGTTGACCTCCGTGCAGGAAGAACCAGCGACGACCACGAGCGCCGAATCGAAGACGCGGGATTGGGCGCGGAATGCGCGTGGGAGCGTGCGTGGCTTTCCCATTTCCCCAGGGAGCGAACCATTTTCCGCAGAGGACGTGGCACGTATTGAGAGCGAGGCATGACTTGGCTGCTCGATGGAAATCTGCTCGTGGCGCTGGCCATTGATTCGCACATCCACCACGAGCGTGCGCGGACATGGTTCGATTCGATGACTGATCCTTTCGCCACCTGCGCTGTGACGGAAGGGACGCTGTTGCGGCTGCATATGCGATTTGCAGTGGACACGAGCGCTGCTGCCGCATGGAAAGCACTGAATGAGATCCACACAACACAAGGACACGAATTTTGGGGCGATGGTTTCAGCTATCGCGATGTGTCGCACGCTTCGCTCGTCGGTTCCGCGCATATCACGGATGCGTGGCTGGCAGAGCTTGCCCGCAGGCATCAGGGTAGGCTGGCGACGATGGATAGTGCGCTCGTCGCGATGCACTCCGATGTGGCCGTGCTCGTGCCGCAGTTTTCAGCAGCCCAGTAATTGTAGTCGCGTGGAGCTTTGCTGAACTTCAACGCCCTGCCCAATCACCTTGTTCCACTTGCCGGGGTTCGCCTTTTGTGCGGCGAACTATGCCAGAAGCGATATGAGCGCGAGGGGGAGGATTTGGTAATCAGCTTCCTGCGATCCTGATGCGTCCGCTGCTTCGTTTGATTCGTGTTTTCCCTCGGACTCTTCGCCTTCGGCGGTGATTTCCTCTTTTTCGTCCGGCTGCTGCTGCGCTTGTTGCTGGGCTTCTTTTTTCGTGGGCGGGAGTTCGAGTGCGCCGTTTTGGAATTCCACGACGTAGCCGATTTGGATGAGGTAGTGCAGGTCGGCGGCGAGGGCTTCCTTCTTCGCAGTGGCCTCGGGGCTTTCCGGGGCGATGCCGAGGAGAAGGCGCGTGGCGAGTGCGGGGCGCTTGATGCCGGGATTTTCGCCGACGGTGGTGAGGATGGCGCTGATGCCGTCGCTGAATGCCTGATCCACCGGATGCCGCAGCGGGCGGATGCCGGATGCGAAGAGCATTTTGCGCTTCCATTTAAAGAGATGCAGCCCGGCTTCGTTGAAGTAGGGGCGCAGTGCGTTCACGATGCTGAGCGGGAGACGGCGCTCCTGCTCGACGGCGTCGCCGACGATATACGAGATGCCTCGATCGAGGAGTTGTGCAGCGGCGGAGACTTCGAGGACGCGTCCGCTTTTCACCATCGCCGCGAGATGCGTGGCACGGAAGTGCTGCTCGGCTTCGGCTTCGGATTTGAAAACGAGCGGTTCCTGACCTTCGGGGACGATTGTTTTATAAACGGTGACGCTACTCGCCTGCTGCTTCCACTGCTCGACGGCGGCGGGGTCGCTCACCATTTCGATGTTGCGCAGGAATCCCTCCCACTCCATGCGCCGTGCATAGCGCGCTTCGTAGAGTTTGCGCAGCGCAGTCTGGTAGCTGTGGTGGCTCGAAGGCCCGAGCAGCACGCCGCTGAAACGGTCACGCGCGACGCTCGTGAAGTTGCCCTTCGGCGGTTCGCCCTGCGTGGTTTCAGCCACGTAGAAAATGTCGCGATGTGCGCGGAAAGCACCGCCCTCGACGGCGGCGCGATCAAAACCAACAGGCCCATCGCCGACTTGGAATATGACGCCGTTTTCGTCCAGCGCGTGCAGGCGCAGGCGGAAACGATCCGCGCGCTCCATGAACATCTTCGCCACATTGAAAACACCACACGCACGCGAACTCGCCTTGATCTGTTTCGCGATTCCCGAAGCCGCTGCGGGCTCGGGCAAAATCTCCACACGCACGAGCGGCCTGAACGGCTCGCGTGCTGGCATCGCTGGACGCGGCCCGCGATCATCGCGACGGTCGCCGCGCGGTCCGCCCTTCGGCCCGCCGGGGCCGCCGCGTTTTTCAAACTTGCCGCCACCCGGACGCGCTCCGCCCGGCCTTGACCCACCAGGGCCTCCCGGCCTCGGTCCGCCCGCAGGACGCGGCCCGCGACGTTCGCCGCTGAAACCTCCACCGCCACGCCGATCATCGCGGCGCGCACGGTCAGGGCTTTCGCCTTCAAAGTCCGCATAGCGGTTTGGAGACGGTTCTTCTTTCAGCCACGAAGGCAAAAATTTCAGGTCAAGTTCGACAGGCAGATCACTCATGTCCGTCGAGATGTATGCACGCGCGCGGAAAATGGCAACCGCCTTAAGGCAAAACGTTCGTTACAAAGAATCGCGCCTGATTTCCTCACAAAAATTTTCTCACTTCGATGTTGCCAACTTCCGGCGAGGCGTCTTAAAGCACGCCCCCGATTCACCAAAACCTATTTAAAATTTATGTCCGAAAAATCCATCGCAGAAAAAGTCAAAGACATCATCGTCGAGCAGCTCGGCGTGAATCCTGAGCAAGTCACCGAAAAAGCCTCCTTCATCGAGGATCTCGGAGCGGACTCGCTCGACACCGTCGAACTCGTCATGGCGTTCGAGGAAGAATTCAGCGTCGAAGTTCCAGACGAAGACGCGGAGAAACTCCAGACCGTCGGCGACGTCGTCAGCTACATCGAGAGCAAGCAGAAGTAAGCTGATAGAACCATTTCCCAACCAACGAGCCCGGTCAGCAATGGCCGGGCTTTTTGCTACCTTCATCACATTCCCGAAAGAAATCCCTTGGCCCCTGCCCTTCGTGCCCCTACTTTCCGCGCCCCAATTATGACCGACGACATTAAGAAGGCAGTCGCAGCAGGCAAACTCACATCCAAGGCCGGTGATGCTTTGGCAAAACTGGAACCCGGCACCATCGTGCAACACAAGAGCTGGGGTTACGGCTCCATTGCTTCGCACGACTTTCTGCTCAGCCAGACCATCATTGATTTCAAATCGAAGAAGGGCCACCCGATGCAGCTCCAATACGCTGCGGAATCGCTCATCGTCCTCGATGCGGATCACATCGGCGCGAAGAAATTCAGCAACTTGGAAGGCGTGAAAAAACTCGCGCAGTCCGACCCGGCGGCAGTCGTTCGCATTGTCCTTTCCAGCCTCGGCGGTCGGGCCTCACAGGAGCAAATCACCCAGCAGCTCGTGCCGGATGTTTTCGCAGAACCCGCATTCAAGAAGTGGTGGGAAAATGCGAAAAAGACGCTCAAAGCCGACCCGCTCGTCGGCGTCCCGCAGAAAAAGAACGAGCACTTCGTCCTCCGCGCCGAGGCACTTTCGCAGACGGATGAACTGCTCACCGCTTTCCAAAGTGCACGCACGCTGAAGGACCAAATCCTCGCGCTCGACAATCTCACCAAAACGCTCGCCACCTTCCGCGACGGCTCCGCGCTCCAGTCGGTCATCGCCGCCATCGAGGACGCAGCGCGCAAAGGCGTGAAGCTCCAGACTTCCCCGGCCATCTCGCTGCTCGTTGCGCGCGATGAGATCGTGGCGAAATTCCCCACGCTCGGCCACGCAACCGACACGCTGAACATCGCAAATATTTTGCGCGACGAGGAAAAGCAGCTCACCACGCTGCTCGGCGAACTCTCCGTCTCGAAGCTCAAGAAAGCCATCTTTTCACTGCCGGAAGCATTCCCCGAAAACTGGGCTCCAAAAGCGATCGTCGCCTTCATGCGCGGCAACTCCAAGGTCGTCCCCGAGGCCGCGCGCCTGCTCATTGAAAAAGGCCGCACCGAGGAATTCGGCGTCGCGCTCGACAAGGCCATCCGCGATCACAGCGTCAGCTCCGAAGCACTCCAATGGCTGTGCGATGAACGCAACGGCCCGTTCGCAGAAATCATCCAGCATCCCCGCGTGCTCAGCGCGATTCTTTCCGCGATGGAGCGCGATCAGTTTAAAGAAAAGCGTGACCGCAAGCTGCAAGACCAGCTCGTCAACGACAAGGAACTCATCCTCGATCTCATCGCCGTCGCTGACGACGAGGAATTGCGCGAAGTCATGCGCAAGCTTCTGCTCACACCCGTCTTTGAAGAGCTGAACAAACGCTCGCTGCTCGGACGCGTCGTCCGCACCTACCCCGAACTCGAAGCCATCCTCAGCGGCAAGGAAGAGGAAGCCAGCAAGCGCGATGAACTCATCGTCTCGTGGGAAAGCCTCGAACGCCGGAAGCTGGAGTGCGACGACCTCGTGAGCAAAAAGATTCCGCAAAACCGGCAGGACATCCAAATCGCCCGCAGCTACGGCGACCTTCGCGAAAATTTTGAATACAAGAGCGCCAAGGAACAGCAGCGCGTGCTCAACCGCCAGAAAGCCGAACTCGAACGCGATCTCGGTCGCGCTCGCGGCACCGATTTTGCCGATGTGAAAGGCGACGCCATCGCCATCGGCACCGTCGTCACTTTGCGCCGCACGAAGGACGGCAGCGCGGAGGGATACACCATCCTCGGCGCGTGGGACACCGATCCGGAAAAGCACATCATCAGCTACCTCTCGCAGATGGCACAGGCCCTCATCGGTCGCAAAGTCGGCGACCGCGTCATCGTGCCCACCGAGACCGCCGAGCACGAAGTCGAAGTCGTCAGCATTGCGCCCTGGCGCAAATAAAGCGGAAACTTCCCGCTCGTGCTTGCGGCGATTGCTCAGGCTTCGTAGCGTCCGCGCCATGACTAGTTACGACCAGCTCCCCGATGCGAAGGGCCACTTTGGCCGCTACGGCGGGATGTTTGTGCCCGAGACCCTGATGACCAATTTCCTCGAACTCACCGAGGAATACGAACGCGCGAAAAAAGATCCCGCGTTTCAGGCCGAGCTTGCGCACTACCTCAAAGACTACGTGGGCCGCCCTACCCCGCTCTACTACGCTGAGCGACTCACGCAGCATCTCGGCGGCGCAAAAATTTACCTCAAGCGCGAAGACCTCCTCCACACCGGCGCGCACAAAATCAACAACGCCCTCGGCCAGATCCTCCTCGCGCGACGGCTCGGAAAAAAGCGCATCATCGCCGAAACCGGAGCCGGCCAGCACGGCGTCGCCACAGCCACCGTCTGCGCGCGATTCGGATTCGAGTGCGTCATTTACATGGGCGAAGTGGACATGGCGCGACAGGCACTCAACGTCGCGCGGATGCAATTCCTCGGCGCAAAAGTCATCCCCGTCACCGCAGGCCAGCGCACTTTAAAGGAAGCCGTGAACGAAGCCATGCGCGACTGGGTCACCAATCCGCAAAGCACCCACTACATCCTCGGCTCCGCACTCGGCGCGCATCCTTTCCCGATGATCGTGCGCGATTTTCACCGCGTCATCGGCGACGAAGCGCGGCGGCAGATTTTGGAAAAAGAAAACCGCCTGCCCGATTTGCTCATCGCATGCGTCGGCGGCGGCTCGAATGCCATCGGACTTTTCTGGCCCTTCCTCGGCGATGACAGCGTGAAAATGCTCGGCGTCGAAGCAGGCGGTCGCGGCATCGTGGACGGCGAGCACGCCGCGCGATTCCAAGGCGGCAAACTCGGCGTCCTCCAAGGCACCAAGACATGGCTGCTCGCCGACAACGACGGCCAGATCCAGCTCACCCACAGCGTCAGCGCCGGCCTCGACTACGCCGCCGTCGGCCCCGAGCACGCCTACCTCCGCGAGCAGGGCCGCATCGAATACGACTACGCCACCGACGACGAAGCACTCGACGCCTTCTCAAAACTCTCCCGCCTCGAAGGCATCATCCCCGCCCTCGAAAGCGCCCACGGCATCGCTGGAGTCATCAAGCGCGCCCCTAAAATGCGCCCCGACGAACTCATCATCGTCAACCTCAGCGGCCGCGGCGACAAAGACGTCGCGCAAGCTGCGGAATTCATCCTCGGCGGCAAAAAGCCGTAACGCGCCTACTCCATCCGGTTATAACAGTTCGCGCGAAGCGGTTTCAGTCATTTGAAAATTACTTCATCCCACCTTGCTTGGGTGAACAATTTACCTTCATACTTTCCATCGCTATGAGGGATAAAAAACATGAATTTAAATATAGCTTCCCTTTTAAGCGGTATATGGGGTTTACGAGGAGCATTGGAAAGCACCGGTATAGACCAGCCGTAATATATTAGATCGTAGGAATTGGAGATCCGATAACGGGCTATGACTCCTGTGTTAACGCCTATTCCTTCGATACGATGAGTTTTTTCAGGATCTATCCCAATTAACTTGAAGACATCCGCAAGCGACTGGATGGGTATTTCCTTGATGGGTGGTCTGTTTTTTTCTGAAAGCTCAAGCATGCTGCCATGTTCCTCCATTTCCCTGCCCAATACTTTTTTGGCAATCGCTCGAATCTGATCGTCGGTGGCCATTTCCTTCTCGGCGGCCAAATTCATTTGCGGCCACAGCATTTGTAAAAGCGCCAGCCAGAACAGCGCTGAAAATGACAATCGCGCATTATCGTTAAAGCCCCCGACCTTCATTTTCGCGATCCTCCATCTCCGTCCATCCATGCCCACTCTGTCAGCCTGCCGTCAGTAATAAAACAAATGATTCGAGTTGGCTTCTCGCCTTTGATGCTAACTTCAAATGTAAGCGATTCTGGGTATTGAGGCTCTGAACTCGCTAGACCTAATCTGCGATTTAATTCCATTTTTGTGGGTTTCGACTTTAGAAATGCCCGCAATGCATCACGCGTTTTAATTATAGTTGTTCCTCTCGGTTTTTCTCTGGCTTTTTTCTCCTTCGACGAAACGACCGATGCTTTGTAAGCGTCACGCGCAGTGCCGTGGGTTTTGATGGTGGCTGGCACGGGTTGTTGTGAGGGGAGGTGTAGATTGCGTAGCGGTATGCTATGCAATTTATGATGCGCGTTGGAGGGGGTGCCGTGTGTGGTGCGCTTTGGCCCAGGCTTGCGGGGTGGCTTCGGGGATCTGGGTGGTGGTCATTTGGGGCAGGCGGGTGAGGATGTCGCGCAGGTAGGCCAGCGGGTCGAGGCTCCGGCGGCGGCAGCTTTCGATGATGGTGTAGAGGATGGCGGCTCGCTGGCCTGCGTCGGCGGCTCCGATGAAGAGCCAGTTTTTCTTGCCTATCGCGGTGGGGCGGATGGCGTTTTCGACTCCGTTGTTGTCGATCTCGATGCGCCCGTCGGTGAGGAAGCGTTCGAGGGCGGGCCATTGTTGGAGGGTGTAGGTGATGGCGCGGCCCATTGCGCTTTGAGGGAGGTGACGTGCGCGGATGCGCTGCATCGCGGTGTGGATGCGGCGCAGGATCATGGTGCTTTGTGCGGCGCGCACGGCATGGCGCAAACGCGGGCCGGCTCCGTTTTCGCGCAGCTTGTGTTCGATTTGGTAAAGGTGGCCGATTTGGCGGAGCAGCCAGGCGCAGGTGCGCGGGGTGGTTTCGCGGGCTTCGATGTCCGCGCGCGTGACCGGCTGGCGGTAGGCGATGATGGCGAGCGTCTCCAGCGCTGGTGTTGTGTTGGCGCACGAAGGCGGGGTAGGCGGCGTAGCCGTCGCTTTGCACGGTGCCGCGAAAGTCGGCGGGGATGGGGTTTTCCCCGGCATCGGGGACGCGGCTGGTGTGCCATGCGAAGACGGTGTCGCCACCGGGCCGGGCACAGGTCCACAGGTAGCCGAGTTTGGTTTGCCCGTTGCCGGGCGCGAGATACTCGATGGGCGTTTCGTCCACCTGCACGTAGCCGCCGCCGAGGACGCCGGTGCGGATGTGTTCGTAAATGGGACGCAGCCAGTCGGCGGCGAGTGCCAGCCATTGAGCCATCGTCTGGCGCGGGATGTGGACGTCGTGCCGCGTGGAAAATATCTGCTCCTGACGATAGAGCGGAAGATGGTCGCAAAACTTCGCGACGATGAGTGCCGCGATGAGGCCGGGTGCGGCGATGCATCGCTCTTGCAGCGTGTGCAGCGGTGCGATGACGGGCGCGGCGAATGGATGATCGCGGCGTGCATATTTTTGCCGCACGATGCGGCGTTTGAAAAAACGCGCAGGCTCGTAGTCGAGTTGCTCGGTGACTTCATCGCCGATGTGCCGCCAAGCATCCGGGCAAGCCTTCACCGGTTCGGGCACGATCACTTCCTCCACGATGGGGAGATGATCGGGCAGGCGCGGCCCGCGTTCACGTGGAGGCGATGGGGCCTTCGAGCGCCGTGGCTCCTCCTCCGCCACGGGCTCCGGCGATTTTCCCGGCGCATCGAACCCTTGCAACATCAAGAGCAGTTGCGCCGCGTCGAGCTGCTCGCTCTGCGCACCGAAAAGTCTGCGCAACAACGCATCCACCTTTTCCCGCAGCAATTTGTTTTCAGAACGCGCCTCGTTGAGTTGCACGACCACGCACGCGTTTTCCGCCGTCGCGCGGACGAGTGCTTCGCTCAACTCTTTTTCGCGTGAAGTGGATTCCTGCGCCATCGCGCGTGTTCGACAACCACTCCGTTCACACGTTTGAATTTTTTCTCGGCGCCATCGCACTTTTTTCCAACACCCCTCACGCGCGCCCATACCACGGCCGCATCTTCGCCCCGCGCAGATCGATCCCGTCCGTCAGCATCGCAAACGCCTCCGGTCGCAACGCCAGCTTCGCCGCACCCGCATCGTCCGCATTCGGCCACGCAAACGTGCCCTCTTCCAGCCGCTTGGTCATCAGCCACAGTCCCGTCCCGTCGAAATAGAGCACCTTCAGCCGCGTGTGCCGCTTGTTGGTGAAAACAAACAGCGCACCCGATTTCACATCCTCCCGCAACCGCTCGCCCACCAGCGCGTGCAGCCCCTCGAAACCCTTGCGCATATCGCACGGCTCCACCGCC
This sequence comes from Chthoniobacteraceae bacterium, assembly GCA_947476045.1. Lineage (GTDB taxonomy): Bacteria > Verrucomicrobiota > Verrucomicrobiia > Chthoniobacterales > Chthoniobacteraceae > SXWH01. The sequence goes on along the minus strand of CANJNZ010000061.1, from coordinate 404 downwards.
AGAAACACCCGCACACTGCCCGCAAAACTCAGCATCGCACAGCCCCCGTAAAGTCCCTTGCCGCCAGCGCGCACAACAACTCCGCCGCCATCGCCGCCTGCGCGCCATCCCCAATCTCCATCCGCGCACCACCCGGCAAATCCACACACAACACCACCGACCCACCACGACAACGCCCAGTCTCCACCGCCGCCTCCACCCACTCCAAAGCCTTCGGAGCACCGCTCCCGCGCAACCCTCCAACAGTCGCGCCGCGCTCCCTCCGCCGCTTTTGCACCCACGAAGCAAACGTCGGATACTTCACCCCGATGTGCTCCGCAAACTTCGTCCCAGCCATCCCGCTCCGCTCAAACTCATCCAGCACCGCCTCCCGCTGCCCGCGCGGCGTCCACACTCGCCCGATC
>CANJNZ010000060.1 GCA_947476045.1 Chthoniobacteraceae bacterium | reverse complement strand
GCTGCACAGAACTTTGCAACTTCTGAGTGTCCATCCATTTGAGAAAATGCCTCTCCATGAACTACTTGCAAAACATGACTTCAACCCTTTGACACCGCAAGATTGCAACCAATTACTACTGTGGTAGTTACTGCCGGACACTCGTGATGATATGTGTTGTGTTTTCCGTTTTGTTAGCTCGCTGCTCGGTTTGAAAATGGAATGTCGTCCAAAGCGGCGCATGTCTGACTAAAACCACTCCCGCGAAAAAGCCGCGCACTTTTACCTAAGCTTTACACAATAAATGCCTGTCATCCGTCCTGCCGGAGCACTTTTTCCTTCCACAATTTGGGCGGCGTAACTATTTCCACGCGCGCTCGTTTTCCCGCGAGTCCCCTCGGAATTTCCAACCTACATACATGAATCACATCTCCCGTTCCGGGCGGTGCGCCGGTCTTGCCGGTGCGCTGCTGCTTTCGCTTACCGTCGTCGCGCGCGCTGAAGACGCGGCTCCAAAAATTGACTCCGGCGACAATGCTTGGATGCTCGTGAGCACCGCTCTGGTGCTGATGATGACCGGCCCCGGTCTCGCGCTTTTCTATGGCGGACTGGTGCGGACGAAGAATGTCCTCGCGACGATGATGCAGAGCTTTTTCCTCATGTCGCTCGTGAGCATTCTGTGGTTCATCTTCGGCTACAGCATGTCTTTTGGCGAAGGCAACGCCTTCTTCGGCAATCCGCTGCAATATCTTTTCCTCAATGGCGTGGGTGGCGCTCCGAATACGGACTATGCGCCGACGATTCCGCACCAGACGTTCATGCTTTATCAGATGATGTTCGCCATCATCACGCCGGGCCTGATCACCGGTGCGTTTGCGGAGCGGATGAAATTCAGCGCCTACGTGATGCTCATGATCGGCTGGGTGACCATCGTGTATTTTCCGCTGGCGCACATGGTGTGGGGCAAGGGCGGCTTTTTCAACTGGGCGCTCGGCGGACAAATCCCCGTGCTCGACTTCGCGGGCGGCACCGTCGTCCACATCAGCTCCGGCGTGTCCGCGCTCGTGTGTGCGCTCGTGCTGGGCAAGCGCAAAGGCTACCCGAGGGAGCCGATGCTTCCGCACAATGTCGTGCTCAGTCTCATCGGCACCGGCCTGCTGTGGGTGGGCTGGTTCGGCTTCAATGCCGGCAGCGCGCTCAACAGTGGCACGCTCGCGACGAGCGCCTTTGCTGCGACCCATTTCGCGGGCGCTGCGGGCGGCCTCGCGTGGTCGCTTTACGAGTGGTTTGAAAAAGGAAAGCCCAGCGTGCTCGGCGCAGCGTCCGGCATGGTCGCGGGTCTGGCGACAATCACCCCTGCCTCCGGTTTCGTCAGCATCCCCGGTGCGGTGCTCATCGGCCTCGCAGGCGGCTTTGCGTGCTACCTTTGCGTGACTCGCGTGAAGGCGAAATTCGGCTACGACGATTCGCTGGATGTCTTCGGCGTCCACTGCTGCGGCAGCATCGTCGGGATGCTCCTGCTCGGCTTCCTCGCCAGCGCAGAGGTGAATCCCGCCATCGCGTCCACTTTCAAAAAAGACGGTGTCCTCGTCTCGCTCGCGGGCAGCGGCGGGCAGTTTGTGAACCAACTCATCGCCGTGCTTTTCACCGCTGCACTCGGAGCGATTGCCACTTTCGTCCTGCTAAAAATCATCAAAGCCGTCGTCGGCCTGCGGGTGGACGACGAAGCCGAGCACGTCGGACTCGACGTGAGCGAGCACGGCGAAAACGCCTACAACGAATAAACTCCCATGAAAAAAATCGAAGCCATCATCAAACCGTTCAAACTCGACGAAGTGAAAGCCGCGCTCCAGGAAGCCGGCATCGAGGGAATGACCATCAGCGAAGTGAAGGGATTTGGCCGCCAGAAGGGCCACACGGAAATCTACCGCGGCAGCGAATACACCGTGGACTTCCTCCCCAAGCTGAAGATCGAACTCGTCGTCGCCGACAGCCTCGTGGACACCGTCGTGCAAACGATCATGAAATCCGCCCGCACCGGCAAAATCGGCGACGGAAAGATCTTCGTCTGCGATGTGGAAGACGCCATCCGCATCCGCACCGAGGAGCGCGGCGAAAAAGCCACGTAGTCCGCTGGCACGCGCCTTGTTCAGGCAGAGCGGGTGAAAGTCTTCCTCGTTTTGTTATTCGCCATGCTCGGCTGCTCGTTCGCGCAGCAGCCGCAGCCCATGGGCTCGCTGCCGGAGGTGACGCTGGAAAAACTCAGCGACCGCTCTTTCACCGCGCTCGCGATGCGGGCGCTCGGCGTGCGCGGCGGCGAATGGCGACACGCGGAGACGGAGCATTTCATCTATCACTTCTTCGATGCGCCCACAGCGGCGGCAGTGTCTGTGGAAGCGGAGTTTGCCTATCGCATCATCGCGCAGGAACTCGGCAGGGACACCGCAGCGTGGGAGCGCAAATGCCACCTGTTTCTTTTCAGCGACGAAGCCGACTGGACGCTGTTTCAAAAAGCCGGCGCGCTGGAGCCGTGGACGGGCGGCATTCATTCGCAAGGCTCGCTCTTCGTGCGACGCGCCGCCGGGTTGCTGTCGAAAAATCAGACGCTCCCGCATGAAATCACGCACCTCGTGCTGGAGCGTTTCTTCGGCGCAGGCATCCCGCTCTGGCTAAACGAAGGCTTCGCCGAATACGCAGGCTCGCGCTGCCGCGCCACCTTTTACCGCGCCCGCGGCTACAACGAAAAACCACGCGCCAACGCGGTGTCAGCCGAACGCTACATCCCCGTCGCCCAGCTCACCGCGATGGCCGCGTATCCCGCCGCCGACACGCAGGTGGCCGCCTTCTACAACGAATCCGAAAAGCTCGTCCGCTTCCTCTGCGCGACCGACAAACCGTCCTTCCTCGCCTTCCTCGACGCCATGTCCAAAGGTGCCCGCTTCGACTCCGCACTCGCGAAAACATTCGCCTCCCGCCTCCCCAACGTGGACGCGCTAGAAAAAGAATTCCGCCCCTACGCCATCTCGCAGTTCGTGCAGGGCGCGCGGTAGCCGGACTGAACATCGTGCTCTGAACCGCGAAGCGGCGAAGGAAACAAATCCGTCTCACTATTCATCGCCTCGACCAGCGTGACAAATCTTCGCTCCTTCGCGATTCACCAACACTCCGCTGTAAATGCGAGAATCCCGCCGTCCAGCGTCAGCTACGGAGATTCCAAGACGCGATATTCGCCCGGCTGGATGAACTCGGCGGCGGCACGAATGTGCGGGAAGTGTCTTTCCAAAGTCGGGTGGTGGTTTGTCCAGAGTTCCAGAATGGCCATCCTCCGCGCGGCGAGATTCTGCTGATAGCGCAGGTTTTTGTCGGCGAGAATAAAGACGTCAAAAGCAGCGGCCTCTGCCTCTGCAAGCAGTGCCCCGTTTTTAATCCCGGTCCATCCGTGCATCTGGACGGTGGTGACGTCGTGCCCGGCAAGGGCGTTGCGCACCTGTGCGGGGACGCACTCGTCGAGCAGGATTTTCACGCAGCCGCTTGGTGTTCGATGTCCTCCTGGCTGCAACGTAAGACTGACAGCGCAATCTCGCGGGAGACGGATGGGAAGGATTCGAGGAAATAGTCCAGAGTGAGATTGTCGGCGAGATAGTCGAAGAGTGTCTTCACCGGGACGCGCGTGCCCTTGAAAACCGGCGTGCCGCCGAGGATGTCGGGGTCAATGGTGATCAGGTTCGCTGCGTTCATGCGGTCAATATAGCAACTTGCGCCCGACTGTAAAACACGAAGCTGATCTCCCCAAATGTGTATCGGCTGTAGCCCACGTATGCGACACAGCGCGAGTTCCGCCGTCCAGCGTGGGATGCGGGGCGGGATGCGCCCGATGGCAAAACGAATTACCGCGACTCAGGGCAGCATTTTGGCCAGATGCTCGGCGAGTTGGGCGCCAAGTTTCTGCACGTGCGCGGCTTTTTTCTCATCCGCCAGCGAGCCGTCCGCCCGGAATACCTCGTGCGCTTTGCTCACTGCTACTTGGTCAGGCAGCACGGTGACGCCGATGTTGCCGAGGATGGCGCGGACATGCACCAGCCCGCGCAACCCGCCCAACGCCCCCGGCGAGGCTGCACACAAGATTGCGGCCTTGCCGGTGAACGCCTCCAACGGCGACTCATCCTCCGTCTCGGGGCGCGAAACCCAGTCTAGGGCGTTCTTCAGCGCGGCGGTAATGCTGCTGTTGTATTCCGGAGACGCGATGAGCAGTCCGTGATGTTCGCGGAAAAGTTGTTTCAGTTTTTTAGCGGAATCCGGCAACCCTTCCGCGTCTTCCAAATCCTGATCGAAAACTGGCAGCGTAAAATCGCGCAGGGAGATCACAGTCACCTCCGCGCCCGCCGCGCGAGCACCCGCCGCTGCGATGGTGACGAGTTTTTGATTGAATGAATCGCGGCGGAGGCTGCCGCCAAATGCGAGGATGCGTGGAGTGGTCATGGATGTGGTTGTTTTTTGGTATTCGCAGAGTGATGTCAGGTAAATCGCTTTTGCCCCCTCACCTGCGCGTAAACTTCCGCTCGCACTTGCGCGGGGGCGTCGCTTCACTAGCGGCATGGCTGCTGTGAAAACTGCTTCGATTTACGCCGTCATCGGCACCGATGACGTGGAGGTGAAGCGCGTCGCGAAGGAACTGAGCGTGAAGCTCGGCGCGGGCGGGGATTTTGGCGCGGACATCATTGACGGGCAGGTGGAGAATGCGGACCAGGCGGCGCAGCGGGTGTATCAGGCCATTGAAGCGATTCAGACGTTTGGGTTTTTCGGCGGTGAGAAATTGGTGTGGCTGAAGAATGCGAATTTCCTCGCCGATGATCGCACGGGCGGCGCTGGCGCGACTGTCGAGGCGGTGGAAAAACTCACCGAGGTGCTGGACGCGGGGATGCCGGATGGGACGCGCTTTTTGCTGAGCGCAGGCTCGGTGGACAAGCGGCGTTCGTTTTACAAAAAGCTGAGCAAGTTCGCGGAGTTGCAGGTCTTTGACAAACTGGACAACACGAAGTCAGGCTGGGAGGAGGCTGCTTCGCTAATGGTGCGCACGATGGCGCGGGAGCGCGGGCTGCAACTGGACGGGGAGCCGCTGGAGTTGTTCACGCTTTTCACCGGCGGCGACCGCCGCACCATCGAGAGCGAACTCGAGAAGCTCGATCTTTTCCTCGGCCCGGAGCGCCGCGCGGTGACGGAGGACGATGTGCGCCTGAATACGCCGCTCTCCCGCGAGGGCATCGTGTTCGAGCTGGGAAATGCGCTCGCCGCCCGCAAGCTGCAACGCACGCTCGAACTGCTCCGTCAGCTTCTTTTCCAGGGCGAGAGCGCCATCGGCATCCTGCTCGCGACGATCATCCCGACTGTGCGGAATCTGCTGCTCGTGAAGGATCTCATGTCGCGCCACAAAAACCTGAAGGCACCGGCGCAGGCGTTTTATTTCGGGAAGGATTTGGAACGACTTGGCGAGGCGGCCATCGCGCATCTGCCGCGCACGAAGGAGGGAAAGCTGAATGCGTATCCGCTCGGCCTCGCGGCGCAGAGTTCGCGCCATTACTCGCTCCCGGAATTGCAGGCGGCGTTGCGCGCGTGTCTGGAGGCAAACGTCGCGCTGGTGTCGTCGGGCACGGAGGCGGAGGTTGTGCTTTCGCAACTCATCGTGCGCATCATCGCGAAGTGACGGTGGCTACTTTCGCCGGTGCTGCTTGATGCGGCGCCTCACGTCGGAATCGGCTTCGTCGAGGAGTTTCAGCAGAGCGTCCACGGAAATGGCGAGTCCGCCAAAAGTGATCGCGGTTTGTTGTTCGAGGTGGTCATTCGTGGCGACGGTCATATCGTGTTCCTGCCCGTATTTCGCCACGAGACGCTCGACGATCTGGTCGGCGGTTCCTTTTGACCCGGAATAAAAAACCTGAACGCCGCCGGGGATTTTTTCCTGCGAATGCCGCGCGCCTTTTCCATCGAAGACGACCACCACGTGAACGCCCGTGGCATCCTGATACGCGGTGAGGCGCTGGATGAGTTGTTTGCGCGCGGCCTCCATGTTGCGACGGTGCAACGCAAGGAGATCCGTGCACGCAAAGATCACACTATGCGCATCAACGAGCAGGTAGCGCAGGCGGGGCCGCATGTGCGGCTAGGGGACTAGGCGTCCGCCTTTTTCTTGGCGGCAGGCTTTTTGGCCTTTGGCTTGGAGGTAGCGGTGCCAGCTTTGGCCTTGGCCTTTTTGCGCTCCAGATATGCCATACGGCGACGACGGTTTTCGACTTTGTTGTATTGCTTGCCCATGTAGTTGGAAAGTGAGGCGGGGCTGTTACGGGAAAGTGAACGGGGGGTCAACCGCTTAATCCTGAAAACGGGCGGGGCTCGCACAAAGGCGCAAAAGCACGAGGTGCATCCTCTATTGAAGAGCGGTGCGCTGCCATGTATTCGGACGGTGTGCTCGACCTCCTCCAAGTGTTTCCAAGTTTGCACTCGCTGCGCGAAAAATTATGCCTCACGTGACTTTCACCCATGATGCCGAATGGCTGCGCATTGAGTTTGCGTGCGAAGGCGCTTCGCAGCCGGGCCGCGCTCTCTTCGTCGCACTCGATTCAGACCCTCTCAATGGATGCGCTGTCGTTCCCTACGCGCAGCATTACGAGGGATCGACTGTCTTCCTCCCCTTCCGCGCCGACCGGCTCTTTGCGCTCCACATCGGTGACGACGGCAAGCCGACGCTCTGGCGGAGAAAATGGGAGCGTGCGAAGTGGAGCGAGAGAATCGAGACAGGCGACGGCTCCGATTTCACAGCGGAGGTGAGCGCTGGAAAAATCGCGCTTTATTTAAAACGACACGCGCAAATCGCAAATGCGACGGCGTGGGTGAAGGACACACACGGCAACTACGGCTGGGGTGAAATGCTCGCCAGTGTGAACGATGCTCCCCTGCCACGCTTTGGCGATACGGTGCTTGCGAGCGGCATTTCTTTCGTCGCATCGCAAAAGAAAAATTCTCTACCAACGCGAATGCAGCCGCGCTGCAAAACACGCCCGCGCATTTACCAACTGCTGCCTCGACTTTTCTCGAACACCAACGAAACGCGGAAAACAAACGGCGCGCTCGCGGAGAATGGCGTGGGGAAATTTGCCGACATCAACGACGCCGCGCTTCGCTCTCTGCGGGATGAACTCGGCATCACGCACCTCTGGCTCACTGGCGTGATCGCACAGGCAACGAGCACGGACTACTCGCACATCGGCAAGCCTGCGGATGATCCTGATTTGCTCAAGGGCCTCGCGGGTTCGCCTTACGCCATCAAGGACTACATGGACGTGTGCCCGGATTACGTCGTCGAGCCGAAGAAGCGGATGGAAGAATTCAAAGCACTGCTCAAACGCGCGCACTCTGCGGGCCTGCGCGTGCTGATTGATTTCGTGCCGAATCACGTCGCACGAAGTCACGCAGCGTTTGCGCCAAGGAGGGGCGACATTCCTGTCGCCCTGAGCCGCGATAGCGGCTCCCCAAAAGGCGGCACACAGAAGGAGGGCGGCGCATTCAAAGGCCCACCTGCCGGCGCGCAGGGCGACAAGAATGTCGCCCCTCCTTGCGCCTTCGGCGAAGGCGATGACCGCACAAAATTCTTCGCGCCGAACAACAACTTTTTCTGGCTTCAACACGACTCGCCCGGCGGCGGCCCGCCACTACGTTTACCGACCGTGTGCGATGGGAAGTTCATCTCCCCCACGTGCCGCGTGCTCGGCGCTGGCGATGGTCTTTTTCCTCCCGAAACCGAACACGCCCGCGTGACCGGCAACAACACCGCGACGTGGTCGCCCTCGCAAAACGACTGGTATGAAACCGTGAAGCTCAACTACGGCTTCGACTTCACAACCGGCGCGCGCGCATACCCGCACGCCGCGCAGCCCGACGCGCCCGTGCCCGATACGTGGGTGAAAATGGACGCCATCCTCGCGCACTGGCAGTCGCTCGGCGTGGACGGTTTCCGCTGCGACATGGCGCACATGGTGCCGCCGGAATTTTGGGCGTGGGCCATCGCACGCGCACGACAACGGCAGCCGGACGTGATGTTCATCGCCGAGGCCTACAACAACGACCCGATGAAAGTAGAGGGCGGCTATGAACTCGTCGCGCATTTCAAAAACGTGATGATCGAACTGCTCAGCGCCGGTTTCGACGCCGTGTATGACGACCCCGCTTACAAGGCGCTCAAGAACATCTACGACGGCCCCGGATGGGCGAACGATCTCGACGCCGCTCTCGGCGTGCGCGACGGCAGCGTGCAGCCGGACTACGTTTTTCAAAACAGCCTGCGCTACGCCGAAAATCACGACGAAGTGCGCATCGCATCGAATGGAAATTGGGGCGGCATCGGCATGGACGCGGGCCGCGCGGTGAGCAGCATACTTTTCGGAATCTCGCGCGGCCCGGTGCTGCTCTACAGCGGACAGGAGGTCGGCGAGCCTGCGGACAGTGCGGAGGGTTTCAGCGACGACAACGGACGGACGAGCATCTTCGATTACTGGAGCATGCCAGAGTTCGCGAAGTGGGTGAACGGCCACCAATACGACGGCGGAAAACTCAGCCCGCAGCAGAAAAGTCTGCGCGAATGTTACGGGCGACTGATGAAGCTGTGCGGCGAGCCAGCATTCCGCGACGGCGAGTTTTTCCCGCTGAACGGCGCGAACATTCACAACGAACAATTTGGTCGCATCCCCGGCGAAGGAGCAAGCGGTCACTGGCTCTACGCCTACATCCGCGCCGATGCACGCAGCGGCTCACGCTACCTCGTCGTGGCAAACTTACATCGCAGCGAAACTTTCCGCGACGTGCGCTTGAACCTCACCGACCCCGCCCGCGCCACACTCGGCAAAACCTCCACGTTCACAGACAAACTCAGCGCACTCGGCGATGCGAAAGTGAAGGACGGCGTAATCACACTCCCTCCGCTCCCGCCATTGACCGCCGCCTATTTTGAAGCCAAACAACGGAATTAGAAGACATCGCATTTGCCCGGCACGGTGAATGCGGCTACATCAACACTCATGGCGCGCTACCAATCACGTGAAACAGAGCCCTACGGCAAATGGAATGGCATCCCCATTTACCTCACGACGATCCTGTCCGCCGTCTTAGTGTTCGGGTTGCTTGTCTATGCAGTCCTCGCATCCGCACAATCTCCAATCCTAGAACGTCTCTTCTTCTTTTTGCCCGCCAATGACTGGACAGTGATACTTTCAGTTTTCACGTATCCTTTCGTAGATAAGGTCACATTTTTTTCTCCGTTCTCGATTCTATTTTTTTACTGGCTGGGGACAGGGATCGAGACGCACCTCGGACGTGGAGTGTTTACTAGACTACTACTACTACTCACGCTGACTCCTGTCGCAGTGGTTACGGCAGCTTGGTGGATTTTTAACATACCAACTTTCATGCCGAGCATTTGCCAGATTGGTCTTAGAGGCGATTTCCTCATGATGTCCGCGCTGCTAATGGCCTTCGCGACACTCTACCCGAATGCTGAAGGGTGGGGCTGGATTCCATTCAAATGGATCGCCTTCGCGTGCTTTGTTTGCGGATCACTGATGGCTGTCTCTCATCGTGATTGGCTGAGCGTAGCAGCACTGTGGGCTTCGTGCCTCGCTGCCTTCTTATTTATACGCCACGCTATCGAGCAGGAATATGACGACTACGTTACGCTCGCCGTTCGCATCCGGACGTGGATGCGAAAAAAACCAAAGCTCCGCGTAGTCCCCCGCCCTGCTCCCGCACCACGTGAGAAAATCGTGGATGATTTCGACGACGAACCGGACTCCGACGTGGACGCACTGCTCGACAAAATCGCCAAGTCCGGTCTTGCGAGCCTCAGCAATGCTGAACGTGCGAAGCTGGAAAAGGCGCGCGAGGCTTTGTTGAAAAAGGAACAGCGTTAATGCGGAGCAAAATGCGACTGACCGTCGTCATCCCGATCTGGAACGACCCCGCCGCGCTTCGCGAAATCCTCGCCACCATCGCTAGCCTGCGCGGTGTGGATGAAGTGATCATCGGCGATGCCTCCATCAGCGATGACTGCGCGCAAATCGCCACCGCGGCTGGAGCGCGACTTGTGCGCTGTGCAAAGCCGGGACGCGGCCAGCAAATGAACGCCGCCGCAAGCATGGCCACCGGCGATGTGATTCTCTTCCAGCACGCCGACACCGATCTGCGGCAAGCCCACTTGGATTCACTGCTCGCGGCGATGAGCGAACCCGATGCGGTCGGCGGAGCGTTTCATCGGAAATTTGACGCACGCCATCCGCGACTCATGTGGCTGGAAGGCTGGAACCGCATCCTCGCCGAGAAAGGCGGGACGCTTTTCGGCGACCAGTCCATCTTCGTTCGCCGTGATGTTTTCGAGCGCATGGGCGGCTACCGTGCATTTCCGCTCATGGAGGATGTGGACTTCTCCAAACGCCTCCTCAACGAAGGTCGCCGGGTGGTTCTCGATCCACCCATTACCACCTCCGCGCGCCACCACATGAAGCGCGGCTCGTGGCGCACTTCGCTGCGCAATGGAACCATGCTGCTCCTCTTCGCACTCGGTGCGTCGCCCGATTTCCTCCACGCGTGGTATTATCGCAACTGGAAGCCGCGCGCATAATCCCACACACCGCGCATGACACCGCGCCGCGCCCGTGCTTTCCTCTGCCCATGCCAATCTATGTGTATGAATTGTGTGAGGGTGACTGCAAAGTCTGCGGTGGCTGCTTTGAAATCCGCCATGCGATCAAACGCGAGCCGCTAACGAACTGTCCGCTTTGCAAAAAAGCTGTCCGCAAAGTCATCGCCAGCGTGAATACACCCAAGCTCACCAAACCGCTCAGCGTCAGCGAGGCAAAAAACGCCGGATTCAGCGTGTGGAAAAAAACCGGCAAGGGCGAATACGAGCGCGAGTGAACCGAGCGTCACTTGCAGAGCCTGCGCTGCGGTGCCACTCTACCGTCATGAAAGCCCACATCGCACTTCTCGCCCTCGTGCTCCTCGCAGGCTGCGCCACGCACGACACACAAACCATCGCCCGCGTCCGTGCCTCGGGTGTTTCCGAACGCACAATCGCCAAACTCGAACGCGGCGGCCCGCTCACACCGGAAAATATCATCGAACTCAAAAAGCGCCACGTGCCCGATGAAGTGGTCATCCGACAACTCGACGAAATCGGCGTCAACTACGTCGTCACACTTGCGGAAAAGAAACAGCTCCGCGCAGCAGGCGTCAGCGCCGATGTCGTGGATGCACTCGTCTCAGCCGGCAACCGCTTCGCCGCCTACCGCAACACCCCTCCCGTTTATTTCTACGGCGATTACGACTACTACCCCGGCTACTACCCCGGCTACTACCCCGGCTACTACCCCGGCTACTACCCCGGCTACTACGGCGGCCCTTGGTGGATCCCGCACGGTAGCATCGGCCTCGGCTATACGTGGGGTGGCCATCGCCACTGCCGGTAGCCGTCCGCTATAGAGGAATCTTTGGAGAGTCAGACGCCGTTAGGAATTCGCTGCACCCTTTCCCAACTTGCAACACAGCGCGCAGGCCGATACTGCGAGTTCTCATGTTTTCCCGAACCACCAACCGCCGTCACTTCCTCCGAACCATTCTCGCTGCATCCATCGCGCCTGCCATCGTGCGCGCACAGGCGGGACGCAAGCTGAACGTCGCCATCATCGGTTGCGGCGGACGCGGTGCTGGCAACCTTGCTGAAATCGCCGCCAATGGCGAAAACATCGTCGCGCTTTGCGATGTGAATGCGAACAACCTCGCCGCCGCCGCGAAGAAATATCCAGACGCAAAAACGTTCGTTGATTTCCGCAAGCTCTACGACGAGTTCAAGGACTTCGACGCCGTCGCCGTAAGCACTGCGGAACACACTCACTCATTCGCCACACTGCCTGCGCTGAGGATGAAGAAACATGTCTATTGCGAAAAGCCGCTCGCACACAACGTGTGGGAAACTCGCAAAATCCGCGAGGCTGCGAAGGCGGCGGGCGTGGCAACCCAGATGGGCACGCAGATTCACGCGATGAAAAATTACCGCCGCGTGGTCGAGTTGATCCAAGGCGGCGCGATTGGCGGCGTGACTGAATGCCATGTGTGGGTGAGCCGCGCGTGGGGCCTTCAAAGCCAGGAAGCGTCGAATCGCAATCACGACATAGTCTTCGCAACCGAACGACCAAAGGAAGCCCAGGTGCCGCCCGCTCATTTCAACTGGGATCTCTTCCTCGGCCCCGCCGTGGAGCGTCCTTTTAACAACGTCTATTTCCCCGGCCCGAAGTGGTATCGCTGGTGGGATTTCGGCAGCGGCACGATGAGCGACCTCGGCTCGCACTGGAACGACCTGCCTTTCTGGGCGCTCAATCTCGATGCACCGCTCACCATCGAAGCCAGCCCCGGCCCCGCCGACATGGAACTCGCGCCCGCGACCATGTCCGCAACTTACGAATACGGCCCGCGCGGCACGATGCCCGCATGCAAACTCACGTGGTATCAAGGCGAATTGCGCCCGACGATTTGGACGGAAAAAAAAATCCCGCAATGGGCCGACGGCGCACTTTTCATCGGTGACAAGGGAATGTTGCTCGCCGACTACGGAAAGCACGTCCTACTTCCCGAAGAGCAATACAAGGACTTCCAGCGCCCGGCGCAGAAAATCCCCGACAGCATCGGCCACCACAAAGAATGGCTCGAAGCCGCAAAGAACGGCGGCCCGACGACGTGCAACTTCGCCTACAGCGGCGGACTCACCGAGGCAAATCACCTTGGTAATGTCGCATATCGCGTCGGACGAAAAATCAACTGGGACTCCGCAAAACTCGAATGTCCCGGCACGCCCGAGGCCTCAAAATTCATCAAGCGCGAATACCGCAAGGGCTGGGAGTTGGTGTAGTTTGGAAAGACTTGCCTCCGCACGGCGCGCTCCCCTTTCATGCGCGGCATGGCAACCATCGCAATCCTCGGCACTATGGACACGAAGGGCGACGAACACGGATTCGTCGCCGAACAAATCCGCACACGCGGACACAAGACGCTCGTCATTGATGTCGGCACCGACCAGCCACCGCGCCTCACGCCAGACATCACCCGCGAAGAAGTCGCCCGTATCGGCGGGATAGATCTTCCTGCCTTGGTGAAGCGACACGACCGCGGCGAGTGCGTCACCGCGATGGGTAATGCAGCGGCTGACGTGCTTGTAAAATTACTCGGCGAGGGAAGCATTGACGGCGTCGTCTCGCTCGGCGGCGGTGGCGGCACGAGCATCTGCACCACGGCGATGCGTGCGTTGCCGCTCGGTTTTCCGAAGCTCATGGTCTCCACGCTCGCAAGCGGTAACACAGCGCAATACGTCGGCGTGAAAGACATCGTGATGATGCCGAGCATCGTGGATGTCGCCGGGTTGAACCGCATTTCACGCGTCATCCTCACTCGCGCTGCCGGCGCCATCAGCGGCATGGTCGAGGCCAAAATCCCAAGCGCCGACGACAAACCGATCATCGTCGCCTCCATGTTTGGAAACACCACTGACTGCGTGCAGCGCGCCAAATCGCAATGCGAGGCCGCCGGCTTTGAAGTCCTCGTTTTTCACGCCACCGGCACCGGCGGACGCACGATGGAATCGCTCATCGAATCCGGCCTCGCGGCTGGCGTGCTCGACATCACGACCACCGAGTGGGCGGACGAACTCGTCGGCGGCGTCCTAGGCGCGGGCCCCACGCGCCTCGAAGCCGCTGGTAAAACCGCAACGCCCGCCATTGTCACTCCCGGTTGCCTCGACATGGTGAACTTCGGCGCACGCGACACCGTCCCCGCCAAATTCGCCAACCGCCTCTTTTACCAGCACAACCCCCAGGTCACCCTCATGCGCACCAACGCCGCCGAGTGCGCCGAGCTGGGCCGCATCCTCGCCGAAAAAGTGAACGCCTATCGCGGTCCCGTCACCGTCCTCCTCCCGCTCAAGGCCATCAGCGTCATCAGCGCCCCCGGCGGCGCCTTCCACGATCCCGCCGCCGACACCGCGCTCTTCACTTCGATCAAAAAACACCTCAACCAAAAAATCCCCGTCATCGAACTCGACTGCGAAATCAACGCCCCCGCCTTCGCCGAAGCCTGCGCAAATGCGCTGCTCGGGATGCTGGTGAAAAACTAGCGGAGGTGGAGGAATTCTAAATCGGAGAAGACGTGGAAATCAGCATCGAATGAGACAAGGCGGCATCCTGCGATATACGCGAAGGCTGCGAGGTAGGCGTCTGTCCAGCGATGGGGGCGAAATGTGGCGGACTCGGAGTAGGCGGCAAGTTGGGCTTCGATGTCGGTGGATTCGGCGAGGAAAAAAACCTCGGGCAGCGCGATAAAGTCGCGGTAGATTTTCCACGCTTCCGCAGGGGTGAAGGGGCGTTTGTGCATCACCTTCGCGTTGGTGGCGAGGCGTAGGAGGCCGAGCATGGTGACGCGGCAGAACGCGAGCTTGGGAGCGCCTTCACTTTCCCAATACTGGCGGGCGCGGCGGTGGTGCTGATGATCCTCGTCGGTGAGCGCTAGCCAGACGTTGATGTCGGGCAGGTCAATGTCCGGCATGGGCGTCTTCGGCGTCGAGAATTTTGGCGATTTGGGCGTTGCTCAGGGCAGGGATGGTTACGCCTGTCGCCGGGCGTGCGGCTGGGAGTGGGCTGCGGGCGGGCGGTGTTTTGGCTCGCGTGGCTTTCGCGCCGCGCAATCCATCCTCGATGAATGTGGTCACAAGCTCTTTCATTTTTACGCCTTGCCGGGCGGCGCGCGTTTTCAGTTCACGAAACACAGGGTCAGGCAGATCCAAGGTTGTTCTCATTCCGCACTTTTATGCGAAAGCATCTTTACGTCAAGATGCGATTCGGCCTAGCAATTTCACAAGCCGCTGCTCTTTGATGCCGAAATGCTGCATCGCGGCGTGGAGGCTGGTGGATTTTTCCTTGTTGGGTGCGCCGCGCTTGATGGCGGATATCATCACGTTTTTTCCGGTGTGCTCATTCGAGATGAACTCGAACACTTTCGCCTCGTAGCCGACGGACTCCAGCGCGAGGGCGCGCAGACCGTCGGTGAGTAATTCGGCCTGGCGCTCGGCGAGGATTCCGTGGCGCAGCACTCCGGCGAGCGAGGGCGGTGGCGAAAGCTGGGCGCGCACTTCCTTGTGGCAGCAGGGTGCGACGACGATCAGTTCCGCGCCAGCGCGGACACCAGCGGCTAGAGCATCGTCGGTGGCAGTGTCGCACGCGTGGAGAGCGATGAGCACATCGAGTTTTTCCGGTAGTGCGAAATCGCTGATGCTGCCGCGCTCGAAACGCAATCCGTCGCAACCCAGTTCTCGCGCGATTTCGTTTGTGTGCGCGACAAGTTCTTCGCGCTGTTCCACGCCGATCGCTTCCGCAGTCGCTCCGCGCTTTCGGAAGAAATCGTGTGTAGCGAAGGTGAGGTAGCCTTTCCCCGCGCCCATGTCGCAGACCTGCACGCGCTTCGCATCACACAGCGGCGAGCCTTCCACGAGATGGCCGAGTATTTCCACGAAGCGCTCCACTTGCCGCAGTTTGTCAGCCATTCCCGCGCGCGCGGTGCCGTCGGCATTGGTCACGCCGAGTTTGCAAAGGAACGGCGCGTTTGCGACGGCGCGCTCCTTCGGCCTGTCATGTGATGTGGAGAGCGCTGCGGTGAAAGTGGGGCGCGCCGCTTTCAGCGAACCTTCGCCATTCGATTGAGCCTTGAGCTTCCAGTCGCCAGTCGTGGTGAAAAGATGCGCCTCCTCAAAAACATCAGCGAGCATCGAACCGATCTGCGCAGGCGTTTCATCGGGCGTGATGTTGCGAGTCTCGTCGCGGCGCGCGAAACGCAGCGTGAGCGAAACGGCGCGCCCGGCCTTTAGCTCCACGATGCGCGCATAGACATTGCGCAAGTCGCCGGAGTCGCGCCGGCGGCTGAGGGTGAGTTTTAAAAAAGTATCTCCGCCAAGTGATGTGCGGAGTTTTTCAAGAAATCGTTCGCGGGCGTTTGGTGACACAATCGCACCATGCTAGGAAAAGTCCGATAACAGCAAGCGGATGCATATCCGTTGTGAAGTGACAGTTCGTGGGTAGCTTTGGGCAAAATACGCTCAACACAGAAAACAACTACGTGATTGTATCCCGATATGAATTCCTTCGCATTTATCTTTGGCGCAACGCTTGCAACCACTCTGTCGCTGTTC
Source organism: Chthoniobacteraceae bacterium (assembly GCA_947476045.1). GTDB lineage: Bacteria > Verrucomicrobiota > Verrucomicrobiia > Chthoniobacterales > Chthoniobacteraceae > SXWH01. Next base: position 12,896 of record CANJNZ010000060.1, on the reverse strand, counting down.
GCGGCTGATGATCGCATCGGCTTTAACCGCGATGTGCGTCCCATTCTCGGGGAGTATTGCTACCATTGCCACGGCCCCGATCCGGCTGCTCGCAAGGAAGGTCTGCGCTTTGATCGTGAAGAAGGTTTTTTTGCGCAGCGCGACGACGGACCGACTGTGGTGAAAGGAAAGCCGGACAAGAGTCCCCTCTACCAGCGCATCACCAGCGACGACAGCGACGAAATCATGCCGCCGCCGAAGGAGCACAAGAAGATGAAGCCTGCGGAAATCGCCACGATCAAAAAGTGGATAGAGCAAGGTGCGGAGTGGCAGCCCCATTGGTCTTTCATCGCTCCGGCAAAGCCGCCGGTGCCGCCGGGCGCTGCGCACCCGATCGACGCGTTTATTTTAGAAAAACTCGCATCAAGCGGGCTCAAGCCATCGCCTCAAGCGGACAAGCGCACGCTAGCGCGCCGCGTGTCGCTCGACATCACGGGCCTGCCGCCATCGCCCGAGCAATTGGAGGAATTCCTGAAGGACGAAGCGCCAGACTCCTACGATAAGCTGGTGGACAAACTCCTAGCCTCGCCGCGCTACGGCGAACATCGCGCGCGCTACTGGCTGGATGCAGCGCGTTACGGCGACACGCATGGTCAGCACATTGATAACTACCGGGAAATCTGGCCCTACCGCGAATGGGTGATCAATGCGTTCAATCGCAATCAGCACTTCGACGAATTCACTGTGGAGCAAATCGGCGGCGACCTTTTACCCAATCCCACAAAGGAGCAGTTGATCGCGACGGGCTTCCATCGCTGCAACATCACCACGGCGGAAGGCGGCACCATTCCCGAGGAAAATCTCGCGAACTATGCGAAGGATCGTGTGGAAACGACATCGTGGGTCTGGCTCGGTCTCACATCGAACTGCGCGGTGTGCCACGATCACAAATTCGATCCCGTCACGACGCGCGACTTCTACTCGATGTCCGCATTTTTTCGAAACACCACGCAGGATCACACCGACCGAAATGTGCGCGACACGGCACCAGTGCTCGTGCTGCCGGTTGGCGAGGATGCAAAGCGTTTTGATGTCATCCCTGCGGAAATTGCCGCGGCGAAGTCGAAGCTGACTGAGTTGCAGACAACGACCAACGATGCGTTTGAAAAATGGCAGATGAGCGCGAAGGCGGTGAGCATCGAAAATGAAACCTACACCGACACACTCATCGCGCAGGTTCCGCTGAGCGAAGGTGTCGGCAACACTGCGAAAGGTTTTGTTCACGGAAAACCACAGGCGTTTGCGTTGCCGCAAAACGTAGTGTGGAAAGCGGAAGGCAAAAATGGTCCGGCGGCCCAGGTTGCGGATGGTGCGTCTATTGACCTCGGCGATCTCGGCGACTTCGAGAAGGATCAGGCGTTCAGCGCGAGCTTGTGGTTCTTCCGCCCCGGCGCGAGCAACGCGGCTGGAGGCATCCTCGCAAAGATGGACAAAGAGGACGGTTTTCGCGGTTGGGATATTTTTTACGCTGGCAACGAAATCGCCGTGCACCTCATCCATAAATGGCAGGACAACGCGGTGAAAGTCGTCACGACTGATGAAGCCGGAAAACCCGACCAATGGCGTCACATCGCGCTGACTTACGATGGCTCCGGGAAGGCTGCGGGACTGAGCATTTACGTAGACGGCAAACTGCGGAAAACCAAAGTCGAAGTGGACAAGCTCACCGGCAGTATCCGCACAAAGCAGCCGCTGATGGTAGGCCGACGCGCCGGTGGCGGCGAGGTATTTACCGGTGCCGTGCAGGATGTGCGGCTCTACTCGGGCGTCTTAAAAGAAAAGCAGGTGCGGACAATCGCCGAGCTGCCCGACTTGCGCCCTATACTCGCCAAACTCGTGGACACCCGCACGCCGGAGGAGCGGCAGCGGCTCTTCGCATTCTTCTCCGCTGGTGATCCCACCAGCAAGGATCTCACCGCGAAAATCGCTGCACTGGAATCCGAAAAGAAGGAAATCCAGAAGCGCAGTCCGGTGACGCACATTCAAAAAGAAAAGGCTGACTCCCAGCCGATGGCGCGGCTGCTTTTCCGCGGGCAATACGATCAGCCGAAGGATGAACTGAAACCCGCAGTCTATGCCTCGCTGCACCCGATGCCTGCAGGCGCGCCGTTAAATCGCCTCGGCCTCGCAGAGTGGCTCGTGGCGAAGGACAATCCTCTCACCGCACGCGTGACCGTGAATCGTTTCTGGCAGGATATTTTCGGCACCGGCCTTGTGAAATCCTCGCAGGACTTCGGCATCATGGGTGACCCGCCATCGCACCCTGCTCTGCTCGACTGGCTCGCGGTGGACTTCCGCGACAATGGCTGGGACGTGAAGCGACTTATCCGACAGTTCGTGACATGCGAGGCCTACAAACAGAGCGCTGTCGTGACACCCGAAAAACTCGAACGCGATCCCGAGAACCGCCTGCTTTCGCGCGGCCCGCGCTTCCGCATGGATGCCGAGATGGTGCACGACTACGCCCTCGCGGCGAGCGGTCTGCTCGTCCAGAAAATCGGCGGCCCGAGCGTGCGCCCGTATCAGCCCGATGGAGTGTGGGAAGCCGTGGCGATGCCGGAATCCAACACCGGCAAATACAAGCGCGACACCGGCGAGTCGCTCTACCGCCGAAGTCTTTACACCTTCTGGAAACGCTCGGCCCCACCCGCATCGCTCGATGTATTCAACGCACCGAGCCGCGAATCTTGCAGCATCCGCCGCGAGCGCACGAACACGCCATTGCAGGCGCTCGTCACGCTCAACGATCCGCAATTCGTCGAAAGCGCGCGCCATCTCGCGCAGTCCGCACTGCAAACATCGAAGGACGCGAATGCCGTGCTCGATTTCATGGCACGGAGAGTCCTGCTCCGAGCTTTGCGTGCGGAGGAAATCCCGATCCTCACCGCGAGCCACGACGTATTGCTGACGCACTACACACAGTCACCAGACGACGCCAAATCGCTCCTCACCTTCGGCGAAAGCAAAGCCGATCCCGCGCTGCCACCCGCGCAGCTCGCAGCATGGACGATGGTCGCCAACCAAATCCTGAACCTCGACGAAACCCTCAACAAATAACGCCCATGAATCCTTTCACCGAATACGCCACCTACGAAACCCGTCGTCAGTTTTTCTCACACGGAAAAAACGCGCTCGGCATGGCCGCGCTCGCCACGCTCCTCGGGAATGACGCATTCGCCGAGCCCGAGCATCCTGCGGGAGTCGCGCTGCAATTCGCTCCGAAAGCAAAGCGCGTGATCTACCTCCACATGGTCGGCGGCCCTTCGCAGATGGACCTCTTCGACTACAAGCCGGAAATGGCAAAGTGGTATGACAAAGACCTGCCCGACAGCATCCGCCAGGGCCAGCGCCTTACTACGATGACCTCGAAGCAGACACGCTTCCCCATCGCTCCTTCAAAATACAAATTCGCGCAGTTCGGCAGCAACGGCATGTGGATGAACTCGGAGTTGCTCCCGTGGTTTTCCAAATGCGTGGACGATGTCGCTTTCATCCGCTCGATGTATACCGAGGCGATCAATCACGAGCCCGCCATCACCATGATGCAGACGGGCAACCAGCTATCAGGCCGCCCGTGCCTTGGCTCATGGCTCAGCTACGGCCTCGGCTCTGCAAATCAAAACCTGCCCACATTCGTCGTGCTCGTCGCCGAGCCGACAAACCGCGAGCAAATCCAGGCTATCTCCGGTAAACTATGGACGAGCGGCTTCCTCCCCGGCCAGCACGCCGGCGTTGCATTCCGCAGCAAAGGAGACCCCATTCTTTACATCAACAACCCGCCCGGCGTCCCGAGCGATGTCCGCCGCAACACCCTCGACGGCATCAAAGCCCTCAACGAACAAAACGCCACACTCGTCGGCGACCCGGAAATCCACACTCGCATCGCCCAATACGAAATGGCCTTCCGAATGCAGGCCAGCGTGCCCGATCTCACCGACTTCAGCAAAGAGCCCGCGTCCACTTTTGAAATGTATGGCCCCGACGCAAAGAAGCCCGGCACCTTCGCAAACAGCGCCCTCCTCGCGCGCCGACTCTCCGAACGCGGCGTCCGCTTCGTGCAAATCTACCACAACAACTGGGATCACCACTTCAACGTCGGCGGGCGCATGCCCGACCAGTGCCGCGACATTGACCAGCCATGCCACGCGCTCCTTCAGGACCTCAAATCGCGCGGCCTCCTCGACGAAACCCTCGTCCTGTGGGGCGGCGAATTTGGCCGCACTATCTACAGCCAGGGCGGACTCTCACAGACCAACTACGGACGCGACCACCACCCGCGCTGCTTCACCATGTGGGCAGCCGGCGGCGGCATCAAAGGCGGCACCGTTTATGGCACCACCGACGACTTCAGCTACAACATCGTCGAAAACCCCGTCCACGTCCGCGACCTCCACGCCACCATCCTACAACTCCTCGGCTTCGACCACCACAAGCTCAGCGTCAAATGGCAGGGCCTCGACGCCCGCCTCACCGGAGTTCTTCCCTCAAAAATCGTAAAGGGAATCCTCGCGTAGGAACCCTTTCTCTCCAAAAGCGGAGAAGAGTGCGGATCTCACGCGGCGCTGTGAGAAGCAATGGGCAGACGCGTTCGTGATGTGTGGGCTTTGGAGCCGACTGCTACTTTTTGTCAGCGCCCTGAAAGAGCTTCCCGGCCTCTTCCATCGCCGGAGCAAATTCTGCCATCCCCTTCATCAGGATCATTCCCGCTTCCGGCCCGGCTTTGGTCAGGGATGTTTGCACTCCGGCCATCTTCTGCTGCATTTCGGTCTGCTTCGCGGTCATTTTAGCTTCGAGCTTTGTTTTCACCTCGGCGGACGGCTCTCCCAATTTCTTTACGCGCTCTCCGAGCTTTTTCATCTCATCAGCGACATTCTTCAACTCCGCGACCGCCTTTTCCGCAGTGGCTTTGTCCGCGACGCTGCCCATGGCAGTCACCATGCGATCCATCTGCTTCAACACATCATCCACGACTTTTTCGTGGCTATCGCCACCGGAGCAGCCGGGGAGAATGAGTGCAGCAAGAATAGCGACGGTTCGTGTCAGAAAATGAGCGAGTGATTTCATAGGTTGGCGAGCGAAGTCCCAAAAAAGTTCTGAAACGACAAGACTTATCCAGCAATCGGCAAGACTTTGCAGAAAAACTAAAACTCCAGTTTTACTTTGTGCTGTGTTCGCATTGCCATGCGCGCGCTATGAAAAACCTCATCGAAGAGTTCAAAAACTTCATCTTGAAGGGCAATATCGTTACCATTGCTGTCGGCCTGTTCATCGCAGCAGCGTTCGGAGAACTTGTCACTGCCTTCACCAAAGGGATCATTGACCCGTTGCTCGGAAAAATCCCCGGAATGGGTGGCAACTTAAGTGCATGGGCACCTTTCGGCTTTGGCATAGGCTTCATTTTTTCGGCAGCAATCACTTTCCTAGCGAAAGCGGCGGTGATTTTTTTCCTCGTCGTAAAACCGATGAACAAACTCATCGCTCTCACTGAAAAACCAAAAGACCCCAACGCTCCAACTCCTCCGCCACCCGCGACGCTCGACGATGTCGTGGCTGCGCTGAAGGACTTGAAGAAGCAGTAAACAATTCCCACCACCCCGCAACCGGGCGGCGCTCCACTACGAAGCGCCGCCCGGTTGTATTTTGCAGCAAAAGCATCCATCCACGCCTTCGCACTTGCCGCAGGAAAATCCGTCGCTTACACGCTGACGCTCCCGCGATGAACGCGGGCATTTTCAAACCAAACACCTACCCACTATGAGCAGAAAAATTCGTTACGGAATGGTCGGCGGCGGACGCGGCGCTTTCATCGGCGCAGTGCATCGCATCGCCGCAGCCATGGATCAGCAAGTTGAACTCGTCTGCGGAGCGTTCTCCTCCGACCCCGCACGCAGCAAAGCCAGCGGCGCGGATTTCTTCCTCCCCGCAGATCGCTGTTACGGCACCTTCGAGGAAATGATCAAAGCCGAGGCAAAACTCCCGCTCGGCGAGCGCATGGACTTCATCTCCATCGTCACGCCGAACCACATGCACTTCCCGCCGGCGAAAATGGCGCTGGAGCACGGCTTCCACGTCCTCAGCGACAAGCCCGCCACGTTCAGCCTCGCGCAGGCAAAGAAACTCGCCGAGATCGTGAAAAAGACCGGCCTCCTCTACGGCCTCACGCACAACTACACCGGCTATCCGCTCGTCAAACAGGCGCGCGAAATGGTCGCATCCGGCGTGCTCGGAAAAATCCGCAAAGTCGTCGTCGAATATCCACAAGGCTGGCTCGCCACGCGCCTCGAAGCCTCCGACCAAAAACAAGCCGCATGGCGCACCGACCCCAAACGCAGCGGCGCCGCAGGCTGCATCGGCGACATCGGCACGCACGCCGAGAACCTCGCCGAATACATCACCGGCCTGCAAATTTCCGAACTCGCCGCCGACATCACCACCTTCGTCAAAGGCCGCAAGCTCGACGACGACGGCAACGTGCTCCTGCGCTTCAAAGGCGGCGCAAAAGGCGTCCTGCACGCCTCGCAAATTTCCGTCGGCGAAGAAAACAACCTCAACATCCGCGTCTATGGCGAAAAAGGCGGACTCGAATGGCACCAGAACGAGCCGAACACCCTCCTCGTCAAATGGCTCGACCAGCCCATGCAAGTCTATCGCACCGCCAACGGCTACCTCGGCAAAGCCGCCCTCGCCGCAGGCCGCACACCGCCCTCGCATCCCGAGGGCTACCTCGAAGCCTTCGCCAACATCTACCGCAACTTCGCCACCACCATCCGTGCGCGACTCGACGGCAAGAAACTGCCCAAAGGCGACCTCGCCCTCGACTACCCGAAAATCGAAGACGGCATCCGCGGCATGGCCTTCATCGAAGCCGTCGTCGCCTCCTCGAAAAAGAACGCCGCCTGGACCAAACTCGACGCCTAGCCCGTTCGCCAAACTCAAAAGCAAAGCGGAGCGGTCGCAAGACCCCTCCGCTTTTTGTTTGTAGAGCATCTTTACTTGAATCCGCCACGTATCGGCAGCGGCACATCTTCGCTCCTTCGCTTCTTCGCGGTTACATCATGGTAGTTGAACCGCGAAGCGGCGAAGCAGCAAAGGAAGCAAGCCGCAATCTCGTCCGCTCATCTTGCATTCCGGGAAAAATCAACAACCGCCACACGAGGCATCGCTTGTCGTGAAATGGCGAGCGCGCACGCTTTTTCCACACACATTCGAGCAATCGTGACACGGGTTGACCACAGCCTTGCAATCCCCTATTCTTCGCCCATGACCGCCGCCGAGATCATCCACGAGATTGACAGCCTGCCGCCTGCGGAACTGGCCGAGGTCGTGCGCTACACAAAAAAGCTCGAAGAAATTCGACAGTTGTCGCCGGAAGAAATCGGCGTGCTCGTGGACAAGTTCGTCGAAGCGACCGACCCGGTGGAAGTCGCGCGCCTCCGGGAAGAAATCACCGAAGGATTTTACGGTCGCCGCTGACATGCCGAAAATCCTCCGCGCCCGGTTGCCCGACGCACTTTTCCAACACCTGCTCACCCGCGCCCGCGAACGGCAAATCTCAAGGTCGCAAATTGTGACGTTCGCCGCATGGCTGGACACCAACCCCGAAGTCCCCGAAGGCGAATGGTTCAAACGCTTCCCCGGCATGACCGCCTGCGGCGAGGGCGAACTCGTGAAAACATTCCTCCTCCCCGGACAAGCGCCACACGGGGAAGAAGTGCAATGACCGCGAGTTGCGGAAGCGATTTTTCTTTCGTAGAAAAATGAACGCCCGCAGCGCGAGCCGGAGATCCCTTGTAAGCGAATAATCTGTCCCCAGTCAGTCCCTCGAAAATCGAAGACGGCATCCGCGGCATGGCCTTCATCGAAGCCGTCGTCGCCTCCTCGAAAAAGAACGCCGCCTGGACCAAGCTCGGCGCCTAGCCCGTTCGCCAAACTCAAAAGCAAAGCGGAGCGGTCGCAAGACCCCTCCGCTTTTTGTTTCTAAAGCGAACGCCATTTGGTTCTACATTCGCCTCATCACTCACCTCCGTAGCTGTAAATGGCGGCGGTCCGCCACTGCGAATGACATGCAGGGCAACAGAAGACACCAGTAGATCGATTGCGACGCTCATCCCAATCCTGCTCCATGCGAGTCCCACACTGAGGGCACTGCGCTCGCTTCGACGCGAAAAACGCAGCCACTCCGAAACAAAACGACACCACAAATACCCCTACAGACAAAATGCCCGCCCATCCGCCAAAGCTCTGACCTGCGAAGATGCCGATAACGACGCAGACAAGGCAAACAATCCAAGCTGCAATAAATCGCCTTCGGATGACTCCGTAGTGGCCAGGCAGGATCGGGATGTCGGTATCCGTAGTCATGTCAACGCCCCAAGCTATCTGCAACGCTTAGGCCACACGGTCATATTCAAAATCTCTCCTCCTCCAACCACTGCGTGAAGGAAGCTGCTACCTCATTGTAAGTGTAGCCAGTCTCGTGGTCAGCAAACAAAACGACTGGCTCTGCTGTCTCCGTGCGCGGCCAGCAATAAAGGTCGCCGCAGCCGTTGGCGGCGAATGGCACATACTCTCGGTCTGGCAGGTAACGAAGGCTCTCCAAAATCTCGAATGGAGGCAGGACGCGATGATTGATGCGCAACTCGCCCAAGCCGCCGAGACGCACGAACTCGCGGTAGCTATCGGGAAAACGAAAACCAAGCTTAGCCTCGATACTGCGAAACTCCGCTTCAGTCGGCATCGGCGCATCATCGGTGCGCATCGAGTGGCCGGTGGTCAGGATTCTTTCGATTGCTGTCATCGTGTGAAATCGTCCAGCGCGTAGTGTGGCCTAACTAGTGCATCACAAACCGAATTGTTGTGTCTATGAGGGTCTTTATGGGCGAGGGATTGGTTGGAGTATCACGGGGCGGGAAGTGCATGGGCGTGGGTTTTTGCGGAAATTTCGGGAGCGGGCAACTAGATAGTCGGCTCCTGCGCGCGGGACTTTGCCCATCCCGTCAATCCTCCAAATCCTGTGAATCCTGTCTAAATAGAGAGACAGGATTATCGGGATTTGTTGGATGAACGGGATTGCGCGTTGTGGCGGCGTTCGCGGAGGTTTCGCTTTTCCGCGTTTGGCTAGATCTCGAACTCGGCGTCCACTTTGATGCGCTGGCGGAGGAAGACTAGAATCTGGGCGACGCTTTCGGCGACGCTTTGGTTGCCGGTGGCGACGGTGATTTCCGGGCTCTCCGGGGCTTCGTAGGGGGCGCTGATGCCGGTGAATTCTTTAATTTCGCCGGTGCGGGCTTTTTTGTAGAGGCCTTTGGGGTCGCGCTGTTCGCAGATTTCGAGGGGGGCGGCGACGTGGATTTCGTAAAAGTCCACGCCGGCTTCGCAGGCGATGGTGCGGGCTTTGCGGCGGTCGGCTTGATACGGGGAGATGAATGCGGTGATGGCGACGACGCCTGCGCCGGCCATGAGTTTGGCGACTTCGGCGACGCGGCGGATGTTTTCGACGCGGTCTTCGGGGGAGAAGCCGAGGTTGCTGTTGAGGCCGTGGCGGATGTTGTCGCCGTCGAGGATGTAGGTCTGGATGCCGAGGTTGAAGAGTTCGCGTTCGAGGGCGCGGGCGACGGTGCTTTTACCGGAGCCGGAGAGGCCGGTGAGCCAGACGACGGCGCCTTTGTGGCCGTTGCGGGCGTAGCGTTGTTCGGGGGTGACGTTGCCTTCGCTCCAGAAGATGTTGGCGGATTTGGGCTGGGTGCGGTCGGAGTAGGTGCCGCCGAAGATGATGCCGCCGCCGCCGACTTGCCGCCCGTCGAGCAATACGAAGCGCCCGAGGAGGGCGTTGCGGTCGGCGTTGTCGAAGGCGAGTGCGCCGCGGACTTGGATGGTGACTTCGGCGACGTCGTTGCGGGCGATGTAGCCGCAGTCGCCGGGGAGGGCTTCGAGGGTGGAGGCATCTATGATGCGCTCGATGCTGACGATTTCGGCGTCGAGTTCCTGCGTGGTGAGTTTGAGTTTGGTGCGCTGGCCGATGGCGAGGTTGCTTTTTCCCATCCAAAAGACGCGGGCTTTGAAACGGTTGGATTCGATGGGGGCGTCGGTCTGGTGCGATGCGAGATGGCCGCGCTCGATGAAGAGCTGTTCGGTGAGTGTGATGCCGACGCTTTCACCGGCTTTGGCGCTGGTTTTTTCGGGGGCGTTCCAGACTTCGATGCTTTTGATGACACCGGTTTTGCTGCCGGGTGAGAAGATGAGGGTGTCGCCGACTTTCAATGAACCGGCCTCGATACGTCCGGCGAAGATGCGGCGGTCGTCGAAGCGATAGACGTCCTGGATGGGGAAGCGGAGCGGGAGTTCGGTGAGGGATTTCGGCGGCTCGAATGAATCGAGCGTGTCGGTGATGGTGGGGCCCTGATACCATTGCGGATTGCGGATTGCGGATTGCGGATTGTCCGCCGGTTCGCGGAGTGCGACATTGATGCCGTTGCGCGCACTGATCGGGATGAACGCGCGGGCTTCCATGCCGATTTCTTTAAGGAACGCGGTGTAGTCGCGGACGACTTGATCGAAGACCTCCTGCTTGTAGTCCACGAGGTCCATTTTGTTCACCGCAACAACGACCTGCTTGATGCCGAGCAAGGAGAGCAAATAGCCGTGACGCCGCGACTGTTCGCGGATGCCTTCGTTCGCTGCGATGAGGAGCACCGCTGCATCCGCGCTCGCCGCGCCGGTGATCATGTTTTTCAAAAATTCTTTGTGCCCCGGCGCATCAATGATCACGTAGGGGCGCTTGGCTGTCTTGAACTGAATCTGCGTCGTATCAATCGTGATGTTCTGCGCCTGCTCCTCCAGCAGCGCGTCGAGCAGGAAGGAGTATTCAAACTCCATGTTCTCCGCAGCGCACGCGGCCTGCATCTGCTCCACTTTGCCGTCGGGCAGCGATTTCGTGTCGTAGAAAATGCGGCCAATCAACGTGGATTTGCCGTGGTCAACGTGGCCGACGAAAACAACGCGGAGACGGCGGGTTTCGTCTATGGATTGCAGATTTCGGATTTCGGATTTCGGATTCATTCTATTGCGGATTTCGGATTTCGGATTTCGGATTGATCAGTTTGCCGAGCTTTTCGTTTTTGCGGGCGGTGTTGATGGAGGCGACGGTCATGGCGAGGAGTTCGTTGCCTTCTTTGCGAAGCTCGGTCACGCGCTCAGACTTCACACAGTCCGTTGCCACTAGCATGTCGAGCCAGTGGACGGACTCGTCGGCCTCCTCCTCCACGATGCCGAGTTTGGCGATGAATTCGGGACGTGAGCGGCCTCGATTGGCAGCGCGATAATTCGACGCCACGGATGCTGATGAACGAAGTAACTGACGGCCATATTCGCTGGCGACAATGTCATTCTTCGCCAGCGAACGCACAAGCCGGGCGCAGCGAATCGCAAACTCCCTCGCCCTTTGTGCAAATGTTTCCTTGTTCATATCGCATCCACGAATTCACGGACGCGGTGACAGCGGAACCAATCCGCAATCCGCAATCCGCAATCCGCAATTTACATGAAGCCTTTCGCGCGGAGTTTCTGCATCGCATTGCGCTCGTGGTGATCCTGCGCGCGGCCCGCGCGCTCGCTGGTCTTGGTGTTCGCGAGTTCCTCGATGATGCCGTCAATCGTATCGGCCTCGCTCTCCACCGGCCCTGAAATCGGCCAGCAGCCGAGCGAACGGAAGCGGTATTTGTTTCCATCCTTACCCTTGCGAGCGAAATACATCTGCGGAATCGGGATACCCTCTTTTTGGATATACATCCAAATGTCGCGTTCCGTCCAATCGAGCAAAGCCTGCACGCGAACGTGTTCGCCAGGCGCGCATGAGGTGGTGAATTGATTCCAAAACTCCGGCGGCTGATCCTTGTAGTCCCACTCGAAATCCTTCGTGCGCGGAGAAAAATACCGTTCCTTCGCGCGAGTCGGATCTTCGTCGCGCCGGATGCCCGTGATGAGCGCGTCCCATTGATTTTCCGCCATCACCTGCTGCAAAGCCACGGTCTTCAACTCATGCGTCACCGTCACGGGGTCGGTCGTGTCGTAGCCGATTGATCCGCGCTCCGCGTAGGCACCGCGCCCCGCCCGCGCATCCTCGTTGATTTTTACGATGAGGTTCAGCGAGTGATACTCCACCGCCCAGTCGCGATACGCGATCATCTCGGGAAATTCATACGTCGTATCAATGTGCAGCAGCGGATACGGAATGTGCCCGCCAAACGCTTTTCGCGTGAGCCAGATCAGCACGTTTGAGTCCTTGCCCATGCTCCATGGCATGCAGATTTTTTTGAAATGATGAAACGCCTCGCGGATGAGGAAAATGCTCTGCGCTTCGAGTGCGTCGAGATGCGCCGCATCACCGCGAGCAATCTTCTCCGGGAAGAAAACCGGAGGCACATTCGGCACCGGAGCCGGGTAAAGTTTCGAGTAAGCAGGATGTTCGCGAAAATCGAGATTCATGGACGAAAGAGCGGCGGAGTGAAGCAGGTATTTTAAGATTGTCTATCGGAAAGATATGTAATTTAGGAAATTGGTGTATTTGTTGTATTCTTTTGTTCGCTTCATATTTGTTTCAAGCGATTTGTGATACGTTTTCTACAGTCAGTCCGCCAAATGGCGCGTAGCGCCAGCCACGATGGTAGCCGTGGGTGAAGCGCAGCTAAACCCACGGAAAGGAAGGAGAACGCAAAGCGCCGCGTAGTCGGCGCGACCACTCACGCACCACCGTCTGTCGCACCGCATACGCGGTGCATGGATGCCTGCGTCGAATCCGTGGGCTGCGTCGCTTCGCTCCTTGCACACGGCTACCGTTGTTGCTGGCGCTACGCGCCAAT
>CANJNZ010000059.1 GCA_947476045.1 Chthoniobacteraceae bacterium | reverse complement strand
CTCCGGCATCGAATGAGGGACACCCTGCAACGTTACTGGGAGGACGCCAAATCCGTCCTCCAACTCATCGGTCGCGACTGGCTGCTGGTTCAACTAAACGCTATGCGGAAAACTCGAATGTCTGTTTAATTTGAGCAGATGGTATAACATCAGCCAGTTCAAGCTCGGCGCCTACATCACCGGGCCGCAACTCACTTTGGATAATGCGAAGGGCAAGGCGGTGCTCATTGATGTTTGGGGCGTCCACTGCGGGCCGTGTCTGCGCAGTCTGCCGGATATCGAAAACATCTCAAAGCGTCTCAAAGACAAGATGGTTGTTTTCGGTGCACACGCGCAGGGCGGACCGGACGAAGCGGTGAAGGCGGTGGTTGCGCAAAACAAGCTCAGCTACACCATCGTCAACAACCTCCAGAGCCCGATACCGTCGAACACCATTCCCCACGTTTACGTGTTCGATGCGGCGGGCGGTTTGATCTTTTCAGGCACTCCGTTTGATCCGAATTTCAGTCGTGCTTTGCAGTTTGCTACGAAGGGCACGACCAAAGCTCCTGCTCAGAGGGAGAGCTCACTGGATGCTTTCAAGAGGGCAAACAGCGCCAAGGCTCAGTAGTTATTGGCACTGGTTTGTATCTCAGTGGAATTATTACTCCCGCAGCGCGGTGGTGAGCGGGGCGACGAAGGAGGTGACTTTTTCCACGAGCTTCGGGTCGCTGCCGTATTCGGCGATGCGTTTGACGATGGCGGAGCCGACGACCACGGCGTCAGCGCATTTTCCGATGGTGCGGACTTGCTCGGGCGTGCCGACTCCGAAGCCGACCGCGACGGGGAGAGCGGTGTATTTTTTGATCACGGCGACTTGCGCGGCCATGTCGCTCGCGACGTCGCTGCGCTCGCCGGTGACGCCCGTGCGGCTGACGTAGTAGATGAAACCTCCAGCGTCTCGCGTGAGCAGGGCGATGCGCGGCTCGGGTGTGGTTGGCGCGATGAGGCGGATGCGTTTCAAGCCGCCGTGCATTTGCAGTTCGGGGTTTGCGGAATCCTCATCCGGCGGGAGGTCGAGAAAAAGCACGCCGTCCGCGCCCGCCGCCTCGGCATCGGCGAGGAACGTATCGAAGCCGTAGCGATAGACGGGGTTCATGTAGGTATAGAGCACGATGGGGATTTGCGTGCGCGTGCGGATTTCGCGGATGCACTGGAAGACGCCACGCACGCAGGCTCCGGCGGCGAGCGCGCGCATGCTCGCCATTTGATTCACCACGCCATCTGCGAGCGGATCGGAAAACGGGACGCCGATTTCCACGAGGTCCACGCCCGCATTGGCGAAGGAACAGACGAGTTCGCGCGTGGCGTCGAGCGAAGGATCGCCGCCGCAGATGTAAGCGATGAAGCCCGCGCGCTTCTCGGCGCGGAGACGTGCGAATGTTTGGTCAATGCGGTTGCTGGACATGGCGCAGAATAAAAACGGAAATGCGGGTTTTGGAAAAGGTTTTCGACAGATTTGGATTTTCTCCGTGCCCAACGGCCCTTCCGTCGCTCAAATGCGCGGATGCGATTCCGACTTACCAAGGATTTTCAATTTGAGGCCGCGCAAACTCTGCCCTCCGCGCCCGAGGGCCACAAGTGCCGCAGGATGCACGGGCACAGCTTCAAGCTGGAGATCAGCGTCGAGGGCGAGGCCGATGCGAAGACCGGCTGGTTTTACGATCACGCGGATATTTCCCGCGCGATGAAGCCGCTGCTCGTCGTGCTGGATCATTCCTACCTCAACGAAATCCCGGGCCTCGAAAATCCGACCATCGAAAATATGTGCGTCTGGTTCTGGGCGAAACTTTCACCGCAACTGCCCGGCCTCGCCGAGATCGTCGTGCACGAAACCCCCACCGCGCGATGCAGCTTTCGCGGACCGTAACGAAACGCTTGGCAACCGCGCCGCCCGCGCTAATTTCCGCGCCCGATGAAAATCCTTTCGCTGATCGCCGCCGTCTTTGCACTGAGCTTTAATGCCTGCGAGCAACATCCCGCCGCAGAATTGCCCGAGCACTACCAGCACAAGACCGGCAATCATAACGACGGCGCCCACCATGACGGAGCGCACAACGACGGCGCTCATCACTCCGAGGCCAAGCCCGCTGAAAGCACGGCGCCTGCGAAACACTAGCGCAATCTTTTTAGCGCGAGCGCTGACCCGGCCCGCGCGGCGTGAGAGCGATGGAGCCGCCTTCCGGTAGCTTCGCCCCTGCGGCGATCCATGCTCGCAGGATTTCTACTTCCGAAGCTTTGATTGCGTGTCCAGTCGGCGGCATCGCGCCGGGCTGCTCATCGTTGAGCATCACCACTTGAAAAAAGCGGCTCTGTTCGGGATGTCCGGGGACTATCCAGTTCGATGTGCCGATGAGTTTTCCGAAGGCATGCGTGTCGTCAAAAGACGGCATATTTGCGAGGCGGTTTTTGCCGTGGCAATGGACACAGTTCGTCTCCAGCACCGGCTGCACGCTGGCGAATGACCCCGGATTTTCCTTCTGCCCGATACCCGCGCAACCTACTCCGAGCACGAGAGCCATCGCGGCCACGCTGGCGATGAGGATGGAACGTTTTTTAAAAATGGTGATCTTCATTGATCAAAGGATGACGACTGCCCGCACGGCGGCAATCCAAATAGCTTCCGAGACTCATGCTGACTCAAAATTATTTTTCATAGTGCTTTCACCGTTCGGCTGCCTGCGGTAAGTGCAGTGCTAAGAATACCCAATCAAATTATGAGCGAACCCATCATTGTCCAAAAAGCCCCGATGCCCGTGAATGTCCAAGCTGGTCAGACCTACCATTGGTGCTCGTGCGGGCAGAGCAAGAATCAACCATTCTGCGATGGCTCGCACAAAGGCAGCGACTTTGCACCCATCCCCTACAAGGCGGAGAAAGACGGCACTGTCTATTTCTGCGGGTGCAAGCACAGCAAGAACGGCGCACTTTGTGACGGCAGCCACTCCAAGCTCTAGCCTGCCGACTCAATTACCTGCGCAGAGTGCAGGCCTCCGCACGCTTACTTTTTGGAAACAAGCCGCGTGAGTGTTGTGACGAGTTCCTTCCGGTCATTGCCGATGCCGGATTGTTTGAAAACGATCTCGCCCGAATCATTCAGCACGAAGATGAGCAGCGAGTGGGCGAACTGCGTCGTCGATCCGGGGTAGTAGTTGAAGCCCGACTTTTCCGCGAGTTCACGCACGTCCTCGGTGCTTCCGCGCACCAATCGCCAGCGCTTCGCATCCAGCCCGTGCTTCGTCCGGAATGCGCGCAACGCCTCTTCGCTATCACGCGCGGGGTCA
The DNA here is from genome assembly GCA_947476045.1 of Chthoniobacteraceae bacterium. Classification (GTDB taxonomy): domain Bacteria; phylum Verrucomicrobiota; class Verrucomicrobiia; order Chthoniobacterales; family Chthoniobacteraceae; genus SXWH01. Next base: position 27,488 of record CANJNZ010000059.1, on the reverse strand, counting down.
ATGCTCACGAGCAGAAAGTCCACGCCGCTGCGCACACTTTTCGGCAGCGCTTTTTCGACGCCCTTCATGTCCCCCACGATGAGCGGGCACGAGTGCTGGCAACTCGTAAAAAAAAGCGCCATCACCTGCGGACGACCTTGCAGAGCGCTGAGTTTTAATTGCCTGCCCGCGTCGGAGGTCCACGTCGAACCAAGGCGGTAGAGCGATTTTTCGGAATACTTTCCGGGAGGCAGGCCTTCCTCGCAGGTCTGGGCTTTGTTGGCGGCGGGTTTCTTCTCGCTGGCGAAACAGACGCTGTTCACGAGGGTGATGATTGTGAGGAAGACGAGTGAGGTTTTCATATGCCAGACACTCTACGCCAATTGCCGGATGAAACTCCACCACGCTTGTCAAACGCCGCCCTTCATTTGTGCAGACAATCGTGAGTGCCGCACCCGCCGCTTCAATGAATCAGCAATTAATGGAGCATATTTAACAAGCACTGTGCAGACAGGGCTGCATATCCGCCTATGGTGCCCGTCATGAAAGCAAAACCGAAAACCATCACTCACAAACTCGGTGTAAATAAAAAAGAGACCGCTGTGAAAGCGCGCAAGCTCGACCCGAATTTCAAACAGTCGCGCGACATCCGTGAAGATCGCGGTCAGCGCCAGATGAAAACAACCAACGCCGCCAAGACGACGCACGCCCGGTAAACTTTTTGGTGGAGGGAAAGTCTGTGTGGACGGTGTTTGTCAGACTGTTCACGCCCGATTGCACGCCTTTTGGAAGTAAGGCTCTGTTCGTGCTGATAGACATGCAATGAAGCTCTTCATTTTCATCGGCGTCAACGTAGGCGGAGCTGTCGGTTGGTGGCTGGGCGAAATGGCCGGGATGATGACCGCTTTTTTTGCCTCGGGCGTTGGCAGCATACTGGGTGTTTACGCCGGCTGGTGGCTCGCGAGGAGATTACTGGATTGATGCCCGCGTTGCGAATGCAGAGGTGAGGATTCAAGCCACTTCGCGGACGACGCGCCAGCGGGTGAAACAGTCGTCGCCGACGGGGAGCATTTCCGTAAGGCGGAGTTGCGTGCTGCGCGGGAGGAATTCGCCGGCGATTCCGGTGAGTGTGGGTGCTTTTGTTCCGCCGAAAATACGCGGGCAGAGCGTGACGTGGAGTTCGTCCACGAGATCGGCGACGAGCAATGCGCGGAGGAGTGTGCCGCCGCCTTCGCAGACGAGGCGTTTGATGCCGTAGTCTTCGCGGAGCGTGGCGAGTGCGGCAGAAAGGTTCACTTTCTCGGCGAGGTGGAGGTAGAGGTCGCAGAGGCCGGTGAGTGCGGTGCAGTTGCGCGTGGTGATTTTCCGTGTGGTGAAGACGACGGGCATCGGCAGGCCGGATGTGAAAAAGGGCGCGCGTGCATCGAGGCGGCCGGTGTTGCTGACGATGACTCGCAGCGGCCACGCGGCCTTGCGTCGCTTTTCGCGCGCGGCGCGAAGGTCGGCGGGGATGCCGAGTGTCATCGAATCGGCGGAGAGTGTGCGTGCGCCGACGAGGATGGCGTCGCAAGCGGAACGGATTTCGAGGAGGCGGCGTTTGTCGCGCGGGCTGGAGAAAGTCGCGGGCGTGAGGTTGCGCGTGGAGATGCGTCCGTCGGCGGTGATGGCGAAGTTTGCGGTGACGAAAGGGCGGGGGGGCCAAGGTCGAATGACGGATGACGAATGACGAAGGGGAGGCGGTGTCATTGTGGGGATGCGGCGATGCGCCGGCGGCGGCTCGGGCGGTAAAACAAATAAAAGAAGCCGCCGATGACGCCCCAGAATGCGATGCAGAAATAGCCGAGCATGGAAATGGACGGCGCGATTCCGTCGGAGAGATCGGCGAGGCGCGTGAGGATGTCGTCGAATGCTTTTTCGCGTGTGCCGAGTCCGCCGGGCGTGATGGGAAGTGCGGCGACCGTTTCGATGATGGGGAGCGCCGAGTAGAGTTCGATGGCCGTGGGTTTGTGCGGGCCGGATGAATCTATCGAGCGCGCGGCGCACCAGAACGTCGTGTAGTGCGCGCAGTGTGCGCAGATGGAAATGAGGATCGCCGCCAGCGTGGCGAGCCACGCACGACCGTAGAGCGAATAAGCGCCGGAGACGCTGGCGAGGAAATTGCGCCCCGGCATTTTTTCCGGCAGGCGATGCACGAGACGCGCGGCGGAGACGATGCCCGCGAGCAACATCCCTGAGACGCACACGCCGAGGATGCCGAGTCCCGTGAAAACGAAATTTTTGCTGAGCGGATCGGACGTGAGCCAGTCCCAGCGCAGCGCGGTGACGGTGCCCGTGAGCACCGCGACACCGAGCAAACCGAGCAGCCTGTCCATCACCACACTGAGCGCGGCGGAAGTGCGGCGACCGATGGGCGCTTCCTTCAAAAGATAGTAACCTTTCACCAAATCGCCGCCGGTGCCGCCGGGGATGAAGAGCGAAAAAAACAGCCCCACCATGAGCAGCCCGTAGAGCCGCCACCACGAGATGCGGATGCCCTGCACGCGCAGCAAAATCTGCCAGCGGATGCCGGCGAGAATTTCAAAGATGCCATAGGCGACGACGCCACCCACAATCCATCGCCAGTCGGCCTGCTGCACCGCGTCCTTGAGCGCGCGTTGCTTTGCCGGATCATGAAAAACCCACCACAGCAGCGCGGCGGTGGCGGCGAATTGAAAAAGCCAGAGGAAGGCGCGTCTCACAGCAGGGAAAGCGCATCATTCCGCACGCGGCGCGGGATTCCATGCACGAGGCTGGCAATTCTTAAACAAAGCATCCCCGCACCCATAGCGCAGATTTTAAAATTGGCATACTCAATCTCTTTCCCCGCACCCGCCGGTGCTGGAAAAAAACCAAAGCGCGCAATCCCGTTCATCCATAAAATCCCGAAAATCCTGTCCTCCTTTTAAGACAGGATTGACAAGATTTGCAGGATTGACGGGATGAGCCTCGCCCCTAGCCACGCCCGGCGAAAACTTCCGCCCACCTTCGTGCCTTTGCGTCTTCGTGGTTAAAAAATCCCCACCCGCCGCACCGCGATCTTGAGTTTTTCGAGAGCTTCGGAAACCGTCATTGACACCCCACTCCCCGCCCCGCTACCCCACCCGAAATATGCGCCTCAAAAAATCTCCCAGTCGCACACTCACCAGTTAGTGCCGCATTCCGCACTTATGTCATTTCGCACCGATTCCGAGATTGCTCCTGAGTTGCACGAGGCCGCTACGCAGTTTTTTGTTCCGCTCCAAACGATGCAGCCAGTCAGCAGTGCAGTTTTCGAGCGGTTACACGCACTGGTAGTTGAGTTGATGCGGAGCTACAAAGGCAGCGACCGAGTATCCAAGTCGTTGCTGCACGCTGTGTATTCCATGCCACGGATTATTTCCGCCGAGCTTGAGCATCGCCCAGCCGAGCGACAGATGTTGGAGCAGATGGCGCAGAAGCTAGAGATGTGCTTTGGTTTGTTGTTGCTTGGCGAAGTGCCAGAGGATCGTCAGCCTGGAGTTCCACGGATTATATGACCATGCCAAGCCATGCGCTACAGCGCGGCCATCGCGTCACTGTTGCAATCGAAGCGTCCCGTGGGCCGGGTCGCTGAGCTTGGGTCTTTAGGCCGCTTACGCGCCATGCACTCGATTCTCGCGACAGACTACGGCAACTTCTGGACCTTCTTGACGGTAGGGCCGGTTCTGTTGCTCGCGTTGGTGATTGGCTTGCTTGCTTGGTTCTTCCGAGCGCGTTGGTTAGCCGTTACCTCTGGCGTCGCATGTATTGCAACTGGAGTTGCTTTTCTTTTATCACTGCCCCAAGCAAAGAGTGACGGTCGTGTTTTTACTATTTCTGTTGCTGCTGTGGCGGTCATTACTGGTTTGGCACTCGCACTTACTAAGAGAGGGAAGATCAGATGATGACGAGATGGCCTCCCGAATAACAGGAAGAGGAAGGTGTCAGGCTGGAGCGAGTTTCCTGTTGAGGGCTGAGGTTTGTTTTTGGAGGGGATCAGGGACAGAAACGAACGGCGCTATCACCCGCCGAAGCGTTCTTTCCACTTGGCGAGGGAGGTGGTGATTTCTTCCTTGGTGCGGCGGGGGCTCATTTCAAAGACGAAGAGGGTATCCTTGGGGATGTGCGGGAGGAGTTTGTCGTATTCGACGTCGCCGGTGAAGGGGGCCATGTGGTCGCGGCCCGGCCATTTGGTGTCGTGGAGATGGCAGCCGATGAGGCGGGGTGCGATTTTTTCAAACCACTGGACGTGGTCGAGGAAGCCGAGGTTGTGCTTTACCTGCACGTGGCCGAAGTCGTGCCAGTAGCCTGCGGTGGGGGCGGAAAATTGGTCGAGCACGGCGAGCATTTCGCGTTCGCTGGGGATTTCCTCGAAGCTGTGGCGGCTCTCGATGCCGAGGCGGATACCGTGTTCAGCGGCGTAGTCGTAAACGCGGCGGAGGCTGGTGAGCATTCGCTGAAAGGGTCGGTCGCGGTTTGCCTCGCGCTTTTTCACGCCTTCGAGTTTCAGGCGGACGAAGTCTTTGCTCATGTGCATGCCGACTTCGGCCATTTTTACGAGTCTCTCGGTGTATTCGCCGATGGGGACGCTGCCGAGGTGCATGACGACAAAGGGCGCGCCGAGGCGTTTGGCGAAATCAATGGTCTTGAGCGAGTGGCGTATGGCGCGTTCGCGTTCGCCGTCGAGGTGCGAGGAAAGCTGGTAGCAGTCGGGCGAGGCGCGGGGGATTTCCGGCGGCAGCGGGCAGAAGTTGTGGAGCGAGGAGATTTTCACTTTTCCGGCCTCCCACATTTTGAGGATGCCCTCGACGAGAGGGAGGCGGATGCCGTGGCCGAGTTCGACCGTGTCGAAGCCGAGGTCGAGTATTTCTTGGATCATCGCAGCGCCGTCGGTGTGGCGTCCGGAGTTCCAGCAGGTGGAGCAGCTAATCATTGTACGGTGGCGATACTAGCGTTCCCGATGCGTTCCGCAACGCGAAGTGAATGATTGATTGAACAAAATGCAGAGAGGTCCACTCTCACCTCTGCCGTGAAAACAATTCGCCGCCAGCATTTCACCCGGGTTTTGGTCGGGGTTCTGACTCTTCTCGGCTGGATAGCGCTTTCGAACCACTGCGCGCTGGCTGGAATGCTGGGCGATATACGGAATGCGGCACACGCGGCAGGGGAGTCTGCATGCTGCCACAAAAATGTTCCCGCTCCCGGAAAAGAAGCACCCTGCCAGCAAATACCGCAGGGCTGCTGCAAGACGTTGAATGTCGTGACGCCCGTTGGAGCGAAGCTGCCGGATGTGGCGCAGGCAGACATCGTCAAGGCACCTCTGGATTTATATTCCGCCGTTCTGATTTTACCTCCCGCAAAAATCATTGCCGCCCCGGAAACCGGTCCACCACCGGACTCGCCCACGTTCGCTGAATTGGTTTTGCAACGGAGCCTGCACTCGCACGCTCCGCCGACGTGCTTCTGACGTCACTCGCTCGGTGAGTGACGCCGCGCAGTCTAGCGCCCGCTCGGGCGTTTTCTCACTGCGCACCAAAACACTTTTGCCCATCGGGCAAATCCCCGGCGCTGCGCACGTCCGCCGTCCGTCCGGGGCCGTAAAGCGGACACAACAAGCAACTAAAACACATGAAAACCATGCTGAAAGCCATGATGGCCGCAGCGCTTATCGCTCTGCCTTTTGCGGCAACCGCGAAAGACGCCAAAGAGTGCTGCGATAAATGCACAGCGGAAAAGTGCTGCCCGGACTGCAAGGACGGGAAGTGCTGCTCGAAGTGCAAAAAGTAGCCATAGCCTGAATACACCGTCCTCCGTCGCACACGTGCGACGGAGGTTCGGTGAGGGCAATTTTTACCTACACCGTCGTAGCTCGCCATTGTCTGCCTGCGCGACTGCGATGAATCCAGAAACGGCAGGCAATTTCAAAAACCAACAACATGAAAAACACGAACATCAAATCACTCGTCGCCGCACTTGCGGCGGCATTCCTCACCACTGCTGCATTCGCCGGCCCGGCTCCTGCGGGCGTGCCGAAAGACTACCCGCTCACCAAGTGCGTTGTCTCCGATGAAAAACTCGGCGAGCACGGCAAACCCGTGAAGGTTACATCCGAAGGCACCGACGTGTGGCTCTGCTGCAAGGGCTGCATCAAGGACTTCAACAAGGAACCCGCGAAGTTTGTGAAAGTGGTCAAGGACGCGCAGGCGAAAGCGAAAAAGTAACCCAATGCACTGCGGCGCGTCCGACCCGCGCCGCAGTGTTACTTTAAAATCGTAATGATGATCCGTTTACCCGCTGCCGTCGCCGCCGCGCTTTTTGCAGGTTGCGCGAGTGTGCCGCCACTTCCTGCCAATCATCCTGCCAGCCCCGATGCACCCGAGGGTGCGCGGGTGACACGGCATGCTTTGCTGCGTGCGGACGAAACGACACGCAAAACCAGCGTGATGCTTTCAGCCGCACAGAAAGAGCAGGAGCACTGGGATGCCTACGGCCCCGTCTCGGGAACACCCGAGAATACACCGAAAAACAAACCCGAGACGAAGCATGAACACCCATAAATCACACATTGCTCTCACGTGGATCGTCGCACTCGCACTGCCTGCATTTGCGGGAGCGCCGAAGGAGCCGCCAACACGTCCTGTCGAGCGTGCAGTCAAAGAGCGCACCGGGATCGCCGTTCGCTGGCAACAGGATGCTACTGCGCGGGAAGAGGCACTCGCGCAAGTGAGGGTGCTTTTGAAAAAACCGATCACTGTGAATACTGCGGTGCAGATCGCTCTGGTGAACAACCGCGAGTTTCTCGCTGCGTTCGAGGATGTGGGTGTTTCCGCTGCGGATTTGCGTGAAGCGGGGATGTGGAAAAACCCCGGCATCGATTTGAGCGTTCGATTTCCCGACCGCGCACCGAAGGTTCCCAATTGGGAGGAGGCTGCCGCATTTGATTTGCTCGACCTGCTCATGCTTCCGCTGCGCAAGCGCGTCGCTGCGGAGCAACTTGCCGCTGCACAACTGCGCGTTGCAGATGAAGCAGTGCGGCTCGTCGCTGAGGTAAAGGCTGCGGTCTATGCATTGCAGGGCGATGAATCGCTGCTCACTCAGCGTCGCACCATTGTAGAAATCAGCCAGGCCTCGCTCGACCTCGCGCAGCGTCAGCATGAGGCCGGAAATATCACCGATCTTGCGCTCGCGCGCCAGCAGGCTGCCTACAACGACGCCCGCTTGGAACTGGCGATGGCCGATGGGGAGCAACGTCAGCACCGCGAAAAGCTCAATCATCTGCTCAGCTTGTGGGGCGGCGATACTGCTTGGAAAATCTCGGGAGCGCTCCCGTCGCTGCCCAAAAACGACGTGGAATTGCGCGGTCTCGAATCACTCGCTGTGGCGCAACGACTCGACCTCGCAGCCGCGCATGGCGAACTCAAGGGCGTCGTTCGCGCGCTCGGGCTTACCAAGAGCTACCGCTACATAGGAGCGCTCAGTTTTGGCGTGGACACCGAGCGGGATAGCGACCGCACCAATCTCACCGGGCCGCGACTTTCGCTGGAACTTCCGATTTTCAATCAAGGTCAGGCGCGCATCGCGAAGGGCGAAGCCGAATTGCGACGCGCCGAGCGCAAACTGGAAGGTCTCGCCATCGGGATTCGCAGTGATGTGAGAGCGCTGCACGACAAGCTCGCGGCGCTTCGTGAAAGGTCGCTGTTTTACGAGAGCCAAATCCTCCCTGTGCGCAGTGTCATCACTGCCGGAATGTTGCTGCACTACAACGGAATGCTGGTCGGTAACTATGAGCTGTTTGCCGCACGAGCCGAGCAGATGGAGGCCGAGCAGAAGTCTATCGAGACGCTCCGTGATTATTGGATAACCCGCGCCGAACTCGAACGCGTCGTGGGCGGGAGGTTGCGGAAATGAATACACAATTCCTCGTCAAGGTCGCTGTCTCGGCGCTCATCATCGCTTTGGTCTCCGAGATTTCAAAACGTAACAACACCGCTGGAACACTGCTCGCATCGCTGCCGCTGACAACCCTGCTCGCCCTCGTCTGGCTCTGGCATGAGACGCATGATGCAGCGCGGCTCGCGGCATGGACGACTGATGTTGTCTGGCTCGTCGTGCCTTCCTTACCTGCGCTGCTCCTGCTCGGCGCACTGCTTCGCCGCCAGTGGTCATTCTATGGAGCATTAGCAACTGCATCCGCAGTCTGTGCTCTCGGCTACCTGCTCGTCCTTCAACTCCAAAAGAAACTCTGACTATGATTACCCGCCGCGAACTTCTCACGAGTGCAGCCGCCATCGCGGGTGCCGCCGCACTTTCACGCAACGCAACCGCGCAGGATACGCCTGCGATTTCTGCGCAGCCAAAATCCAGTCCATCGCCATTGCAGCCCTCATGGATGCGTGCGCCGCACCCGGAGCCGGGGCAGCCGGGAAAACACTATACGCCCACCGTCACACTCAATGGCTCAACGATGCCGTGGAAAATCGTGGATGGCGTGAAGGTTTTTCACATGGTGTGCGAGGAGGTTCGCGACCACGAATTCGCGCCCGGATTGAAAGCGCACTGCTGGGGTTTTAATGGACAAGTCCACGGTCCGACCATCGAGTTTGTGGAGGGCGACCGCGTCCGCATTTACGTTACCAACAAGCTGCCCGCCGCTACCTCCATTCACTGGCACGGGATCATTCTGCCATGCGGCATGGACGGCGTCGGCGGCCTTTCGCAAAAGGCCATCCAGCCGGGCGAGACGTTCAAATACGAATTCACCGTCTGGCAGCATGGCACGTTCATGTATCACTCGCATCATGACGAGATGACGCAGATGGCGCTCGGCATGATCGGCATGATTGTAGTCCACCCACGTGAGCCGAAGGAGCCGCGACCGGATCGTGATTTTGTCTATGCACTCAGCGAGTGGAAAATTGCACCCGGAACGATGCGCCCGGATCCCAACGAGATGGTCGAATTCAACGTCCTGACTCTCAATGCAAAGTGCTACCCCGGCACCGCACCTCTTGTGGCAAAGACCGGCGACCGCGTTCGCATCCGCATCGGAAACCTCAGTGCGATGGATCACCATTCGATGCACATTCACGGGCATACTTTCAAAGTCACCGCGACCGATGGAGGCGATGTTCCGGAGAGTGCGCGCTGGCCAGAGGTCACGATCATCGTGCCTGTCGGCAGTGTGCGCACCATCGAGTTCACAGCGGACAATCCCGGCGACTGGCCATTCCACTGCCACATGTCGCATCATGTAATGACGCAGATGGGCCACGGTCTGCCGAACCTCATTGGCATTGATGTCGAAGGCTACGACAAGCGCGTGAAAAAAGTCGTCCCGGGTTACATGACCATGGGGCAGACCGGCATGGGCGACATGGGCGACATGGGGATGAAAGTTCCGCGCAACTCATTGCCGATGATCGGTGGTGTCGGTCCGCACGATTACATCACGATGGGCGGAATGTTCACCGTGCTCAAAGTGCGCGAGCAGATCGAGAACTACGACAAAGACCCCGGCTGGTTTGAAAAGCCGCCCGGCTCACGCGCAACAAACGCGAGCGAGGATGAATTGAAGCGGGACCTCGGTTTCGTACCCGCGTGAAGGCAACGACGACAATGCCAAGGCAGTCATTTCAAAACAAACAAACAACAAACATATGAAAACAAAATCCATCATCACCACCATCGCTGCCGTGCTTTTCGGCGGCTTCGTCTTTGCCGCCGACTCCGGCGTGCCGAAGGATTATCCGTTGAAAAAATGCGTCATCTCCGGCGAGGAGATTGGCGGCGGCGACATGAAGCCGTTCAAAGTCACCCACGAGGGCACCGACGTCTGGCTCTGCTGCAAAAACTGCAAGAAGGACTTCGACAAAGACCCCGCCAAATACGCGAAGCAAGTAAAGGACGCTGCGACGAAAAAATAAACGCAGGCACATGATGGGCGGCGTCCGATCCGCCACCCGGTGCAGGCTCCAGACACCATGAAAACTCCAGCAATCATCCTGCTCACACTCGCCATTGCCGTGCCGGTGACATGGTTTGCCACGCAACATTCCATCGCACCCCAAGCGACCGTTGCCCCGGGCGGCGCGCGCAAAATTCTTTATTACCAAAGTGCGATGCACCCGTGGGTGAAAAGCGACAAGCCAGGCCGCTGCACGATTTGCGGGATGCAACTGACGCCGGTGTATGAAGGGGAGAAGGGGTTTGAGGCTGGCGGCGATATGGTGTCCCTCAGCGAAAGCATGGTGAAGGTGCTCCATGTGCAGACGACCGGGGCGAAGAGACAACCGCTCACAAAAACTTTGAACGTGGCGGGGATGATTGACGACAACACTAAACGCCACCGGTTAATCTCGGCCTACGTCGCCGGACGCGTTCAAAAACTCCACGTGAATTTCATCGGTGCTGAAGTGGCCGAGGGCCAGGCGCTCGCCGATTACTACAGTCCTGCGCTGCTCCAGGCTGAACGCGAGTATCGTTTACTCAGTGGCGAAATGCAAAAAAACGTCGCGTTCCGTCTCATCCAAATGGGACTGACCGCAGCGCAGATCGAGGCGTTGCCTGAAAAATCGGGCGACAAAATCACGACGGAAATCCTCTCGCCCGTGGGTGGCACGGTCGTCGCGCAAAATGTGTATGAAGGCCAGTATGTGCAGGAAGGTGAGAAGCTCTTTGAAATCGGAGATTTCTCGACGATGTGGTTCCAGTTCCTCGCCTATGAGCAGGATCTGCCGTGGATAAAGTTGGGGCTGAAAGTGGACATTCGCACGCCCTCGCTACCGGGCCGCACGTTTACAGGCAGCATCACTTTCATCGATCCGAATTTCGACGAGGCCACGCGCTCCACAAAGGTGCGCGTCGAGTTGGACAACCCTTTCGTCGAAGGACGCCGCCTGCTTTTGCACCGTCTCTACGCCGATGGTCTCGTGCATCTCGACGAACCCGAGGTGCTGGCGATTCCGCGTTCTACTGTGATTCAGACGGGTGCCGAAGCCGTCGCTTACGTAGACGAGGGAGAAGGTGTGTATTCGCGGCGCGTGGTGAAACTCGGACGGCGTGGCGATGAGGTCGTTGAAGTCCTTGCCGGACTAAAGGAGGGCGACAAGGTGGTGACGAACGGGAACCTGCTCATTGACGGACAGGCGGAAATGAACCGCTCCTTTTCCGCATCGCCCGAGATGCCGACAAAAGCCATTTCCGCGCTAACCGAGGCGCAGGTTCAAGTGATCAAAGGTTTCATCAAGAGTGCGGACGCCATCGCTGCCGCGCTGGCGAAGGATGACCTCGCTGCATTTAACAAAGCCGGCATGCAACTGATGCCCGCGACCGAGGCACTCGCCGTCGCGCTCGCCGCACGTCCAGACCTCGCGGATGCTCTGAAAAAGCTGAACGACGTGCGCTACATCAATGTTGCCGCCGATATCGCCGCCGCCCGGCAGGAGTTTCTTTCTTTTTCCACCGCCGCCGTCGCCTTGCTGGAGCCGCTGCGCAAAGGCGAGAAGCCGGTGGAGGTCGAAGTCTTTGAATGCCCGATGGTGAACAAGGCCGTTCCCGATGCGCCGAAAAAGGGCCGCTGGTTGCAACTCGCAGGCAGCGAAATTCGCAACCCATATTTCGGAGCCGAGATGCTCGATTGCGGAGCAAAAGTGAAACCCTGAGCAATGATTGAACGCATCATCGAATGGAGTCTGCGAAACCGTTTCCTCGTCGCATGCGGCGTGCTGGTGCTCGTCGCGCTCGGCATCCGCGCCGTTTCCACGACACCCGTAGACGCCATACCGGACCTCACGGAAAACCAAGTGCTCGTCTATGCCGACTGGATGGGGCGCAGTCCGCAGGAGGTGGAAGACCAGGTGACGTATCCGCTCACCACCGGCCTGCAAGGTTTGTCTGGCGTGAAGGACGTGCGCGCGACTTCGATGTTCGGCTTCTCGCTCATCACGATCATTTTTAAGGACGAAGTGGATCCGTATTTCGCCCGCGCACGCGTGCTGGAGCGGTTGAATTACCTGCAAGGCACGATGCCCGAAGGCGTGAAGCCGCAGCTCGGCCCGGATGCGACGGGCCTCGGCTGGGTGTATCAATACTACCTCGACGTGGACCCGGCGAAGGAAGGCTACGACCTCGCGCGGCTGCGGTCGTTGCAGGACTGGCACATCCGCTACTCGCTCGCGAGCGTGGAGGGCGTGGCCGAGGTCGCGAGCATCGGCGGTTTTGTGAAGCAGTATCAAATCGAGCTTTCCTCGACGAAGATGCGCGCGGCAGGCGTCTCGATGATGGAGGTGATGACCGCTGTGCAAAATGCGAATCTCAACGTCGGCGGCAAGGTCGTGGAGGAAAACGGCGCGGAGTTTGTGCTGCGCGGCATCGGCCTTGTCGAAAGCACAGAGGACCTCGAACTCGTCACCGTGAAGGCGCGCGAGGGCACACCCATTTATCTCAAGGACATCGCGACGGTGCAAATCGGCGGCGACTTCCGGCGTGGTGCGCTCGACGTGAACGGGCATGAAGTCGTCGGCGGCACGGTTGTCATGCGGAATGGCGAAAACGCGAAGGCAGTTATCGAGCGTATCACGGAGCGCATCGCGCAGCTTGCGCCGAGTCTTCCGCCGGGCGTGAGCATCAGGCCGTTCTACGATCGCAGCGAACTGATTGACCGCACGATTGATACGCTCAAGCACGCGCTCGCCGAGGAAATCATCCTCGTGACTCTCGCGCACATTATTTTCCTCTGGCACTTCCGCAGCATCCTCATCGTCACGCTGCCGCTGCCTATTTCGATCCTCATCTCGTTTTTGCTGATGAAGCAGTTCGGCATCACGTCGAACATCATGTCGCTCACCGGCATCGCCATCGCCATCGGCGTGCTCGTGGACGCGGCCATCGTGGTGACAGAAAATGTCATCCGCCACTGTGAGCGCGAGACGGAGGAGAAAAAGCGACCTCTCACCGCGCAGGAGACGTGGCATACCGCGCTCGCCGCGTGCCGCCAGGTCGGGCGGCCCATCTTTTTCGCAATGGCGATTATCATCCTCGCGTTCGTGCCGGTGTTCGCGCTCACGGGGCAGGCGGGGAAACTTTTTCATCCGCTCGCGTTCACAAAGACCTTCGCAATGCTTGGCTCGACGCTGCTCGCCGTGACCATCGTGCCTGTGCTCTGCGCGTGGCTCGTGCGTGGGCCGTTTCACTCCGAGGAAAGCAATTGGGTGATGAAGGTGCTGCTCCGCATCTACACGCCGACGCTCGATTGGGCGCTGCGCCATCGCGCCATCGTGATGTCCGCTGCGCTGTGCATTCTTGCCAGCGCGCTGCTCGTCGCGTTCGGCTTGCCGCGCGCGACGGTGAAAAATCTGCGCGATGCCGGATGGGAGCGCACCGCCACGCTCACGGCGGGCTTTGGCAAGGAGTTCATGCCGCCGCTCAATGAAGGCAGCCTGCTCTACATGCCTGTCCTTTTACCGAAGACAGGACTTACGGAAATCCAGCGCGTCATGTCATGGCAGGATAGCGTTCTCGCGCAGACGCCGGAAGTCGCCAGCGTCGCGGGAAAACTTGGCCGTTTCGAGAGCGCCACCGACCCCGCGCCTACTGAGATGCTCGAAACGACCATCATGCTGAAACCCGAATACATCCCAGACGGGCGCTTCAGCGTGAAACGCAACCCGGCGTGGCGCGACGGCATGACGGTTGAAAAGTTGAAAGCGGAGCTGACGGAAAAAATGAAATTTGTCCCCGGCTACGTGCCCGCATTTTTACAGCCCATCGAAAACCGCATCCTCATGCTCTATACCGGCATCCGCGCGCAGGTGGGTGTGAAAATTTACGGCGACAGCCTCGATGCGATTCAGCGCAAAGCCTACGAAGTCGAGGCGGTCATCAAGAAAATCGAAGGTGCGGCGGGCGTCTCGCCATCGCGCGTGCAGGGCAAGCCGTATCTCAACGTGAAAGTGGATCGGCGCACGATGGCGCGCTATGGCCTAAGCGCCCGCGACGTTCTTGATGCCGTCGAAATCGCCATCGGTGGAAAAAACGTGAGCGTTACCATCGAGGGCCGCGAACGCTTCCCCATCCAAGTCCGGATCGAGCGCAGTGAACGCGACGACATCGAAAAGCTCGGGCGCATTCTCATCGCCACACGTCCCGGCATGACACCCGCCGCGCCCGCGTCCAGCGGCGGCATGAGCGGCGGCGGAGCGAAACCCGCTACGATGGGTGCCGCCGAAGCGCAGCCTGCATACATCCCGCTCGGCATGGTCGCTAAAATTACCCGCGAAATCGGCGCGAATGAAATTGCGAGCGAGAACGGCAAGCTGCGCGCCTACGTGCAGGCCAACGTGCAGGATCGCGATCTCGGCGGCTTCGTCACGGAGGTGGAGCAAAAACTTCGCACGATAAACTGGGAAGGCATGACATGGCGCATGACCGGCGAATACGAAAACCAGCGCCGCTTTGTACAAACGATGACCATCGTATTTCCCATCGTGCTGCTTATCATTTTCGTGCTGCTCTACATCGTTTATCACAGCGCGCTGGAAGCCGCCCACGTCATGCTCGCCGTTCCATTCGCACTCAGCGGCGGCGTTTTTCTACAATACCTGCTCGGTTATAATTTCAACGGTGCCGTGTGGGTCGGCTACATCGCGCTTTTCGGCACCGCCGTGCAAACCGGCGTCGTCATGGTCGTCTATCTTGAAGAGACCGTGAAAGCACGCATGGCCGAGCGCGGAACAGCCTTCAATTACGCTGACCTCGTGCAAGCGGTGAAAGACGGCGCTCGTCTCCGTCTTCGTCCGAAGGTGATGACCGTCGCCACCATCGTCGCCTCTTTACTCCCAATCATGTGGAGCCACCGCCAGGGCGCGGAGGTGATGAAGCCTCTCGCCACGCCCGTCATCGGTGGAATGATTTCCAGCCTCGTCCACATTCTCATCGTCACGCCCGTTATCTTTCTCTGGCTGCGCAGCCGCGAGATGCGGAGGTCGTGAGCGTGTTGGCCTCTATTTCGCCCAGGCGATGAGTCGCAGTTCGTGCGCTTGAATGAGGTTCGGGTGCGTGGGAATCACGCGCACGCTGAGGCCGTAGCTGCCGCTTTCTTTTGCGGGAATCGTTCCTGCAAAGCGGTAGGTGCCGTCGGCGAGCGTTTCGACTTTTGTGAGTTCCACGGTGTTCGGATTCGTGATGCTGGCGTTCACATTTTCGCCGTAGTAAGCCTGCACGCGGACAAATTCCGATGCGATGGGGCCGAGCACGACGCGAGCGCTCACTTGGATCGAATCGCCCACGGCGACGCTTGAACCGTTGCCGGTGCGGATGCCGACTTCGCTCACACTGACGTGCGGCCAGTCGCGGCGGATATTTGATTTCCACTGGCTCAACGCAACGGCGCTCTTGCATCCGTTGGCCGTGAGCGCGGTGTGCGCGATTGCCGCCGGCTCGTAGAGGCGCTTGGTGTATTCGGAGACCATGCGGTGCGTGTTGAAAACGGGCACGATGGTGCGAATGGATTCGCGCATGAGGTTGATCCACGCGAGCGGCAGGCGTCCGTCGGGTTTGGCGTAATAGAGGGGGAGAATTTGTGTTTCGAGCACGTGGAAGAGGCTCGCGATATCCACTTCGTCCTCGAATTTCGGATCGGGCTGATCCGCGCTTTCGGGAATTTCCGCACCGATGGCCCAGCCGTTTTTTCCAGTGTGTGCCTCGCACCACCAGCCATCGAGAACGCTCAGATTCAAGCCGCCGCTCGGTGGCAGTTTCATCCCGCTGGTGCCGCTGGCTTCGAGTGGTCGACGTGGGTTGTTCAGCCAAAGATCCACGCCCTGATACAGACGACGACCGACGTAGTGATCGTAGTCTTCGATGAAAACGATGCGCCCCTCGAACTCCGGCATCCGCGTGTATTTATAGACCTCCTGGATGAAGCCCTTGCCTGGTTCGTCCTTCGGATGTGCCTTGCCGGCGAAGACGAATTGCACTGGGCGCTCGACGTTGTTCAAGAGCCGCGCGAGCCGCTCGCGATCGGCGAAAAGAAGCGTCGCACGTTTGTAAGTCGCAAACCGCCGTGCGAAGCCAATCGTGAGCACCTCGGGGTTGAGCATGTGTGAGAGTGCCCGGATTTTTTCCGGGCTTTCACCGAGGCGCTGACGCTGTGTGCGAACGCGGTCGCGGATAAACGAAATCGTGCGGTTCTTTTGCCGCTGATGGGTATCCCAAATCACTTCATCCGGGATGTCCTGCACTTTGCGCCAGAAGTCGCGGTCCGTCAGCTTCTCCTCCCAGCCCGGGAGATATTTGTCGTAGAGCGTGATGAAATCCGGCGCGGCCCACGTTTTCGTGTGAATGCCATTCGTCACGCTCGTGATGGGCACTTCCGCCATGGGCACACCGGCCCATACATCCTGCCAGAGTCGTTGCGAAACACGTCCGTGCAGTGCGCTTACACCATTTGCGTGGCGGCTCGTGCGCAGGGCGAAAATCGTCATCGAAAATGGCTCATGCGGATCTTTCCGCGTCTGGCCGAAACTCGCGAAAGTCTCGAAATCAATACCCACCTGCTCCGGGTAATCGCCGAAGTATTTCTGCATCAGTTGGAGAGGGAAGGCGTCATTTCCCGCAGGCACCGGCGTGTGCGTGGTGAAGACGTTGCCAGCCGCCGTCGCTTGCAGCGCAGAGTAGAAATCCAGCTTTCCGCCTTGCACACGGCGGCGGACTAATTCGAGCGAGATAAATGCCGCGTGTCCTTCGTTGAGGTGATGCACTGCGGGCTTGATGCCCATCGCGTTCAATGCGTGGACGCCGCCGATGCCGAGCACGATTTCCTGACGGATGCGGAGTTCGCTGTCGCCGCCGTAGAGCTGCGCGGTGATTTCACGATCCTCGGCGATGTTCTCCGGCACATCCGTATCGAGCAGATAGAGCGTGATGCGTCCGATTGCGAGCTGCCACACTTTCACCGACACCGTGCGCCCGAGCATATGCACGCCGATGTGGAGCGGCTTGCCGTCCTTGTCCTTCACCTCGCGCACGGGCAGGTGCGTGAAATTTTGGTTGAGCTGCAAACTTTCCTGCCAGCCGTCCTTGTTGATCTGCTGTTTGAAATAGCCGTGCCGGTAGAGCAGCGAGATCGCCACGAAGGGCAGCGCCAGATCGCTCGCGGATTTGCAATGGTCGCCGCTCAGGATGCCTAGGCCGCCGGAGTAATTCGGGAACGACTCGTGAAAGCCGAACTCCGCCGAGAAATACGCCACCGGCCCGGTGAGGCCCGGCGCTGGCTGGCCATGCCACCATGTTTGATTGCTCGCCATATACGCATGGAATTTTTGCATCACTCCACCCATCTCGCGGAGGAAGTCGTCGTTCTTCGCGAGTTCCTCCAGTCGCCCTTGTTTGCAAAGTTGCAGCGAGCGCACCGGGTTGTGATTTGTTCGGTGCCACATCTCCGGATCGAGATGACGAAATAACGCACGAGCACTTGGTTCCCATGTCCACCACAGGTTCCTCGCCAGTTCGTTGAGTGGTTCCAGTGCGGCTGGAAGTTTTGGGGAAACGTTGAATGAATGAATTGGCTGCATGGTTCTCCTTCTTGTCCTTGTTGTTTCGTTACCGCTCTGGGAATTGAGAACTTCGCGGACGCTAGCGGCAACATCAGCCGCGGCAAGAAAAGTTTCCTGCGAATATTTTACTCACTTTTCCGCCACGGCATCTTCGTCGTGTGCAAGATAGCGGGAGCCGATAAGCCACAGCACGCTGGCGAGCACCATCATCAGCGACACGAGCATGAAGGCGGTGTCCCATGTGGTTTTTTCCGTCACCCATCCGACGAGTGGCGGCGAGATGGCGTCACCAAGCGCGTGGATGATGAAAATATTGAGCGCAAATGCGGTGGAGCGCATCGAGGACGAAGTCACGTTGGCGAGCGCGGTGTTTGCCGGGCCGGTGTTGAAAAAAAGGAAAAACACCGAGCCGAATACAGCCACCCAGGCGAATGGAAACGGTGTCCACAGCATCGCGAGCGTGCATGGAAATGCGACGAGGATGGCGAGGCCCGAGATTAATAAATAGGCACCGCGAAATTTTGGGCGCAGCTTGTCGCAGAGCCAGCCGCCCATGAAGGTGGAGACGATTCCGGCAATCACCACGATGATGCCGAATGTTGTGTTCACGTCGGCTAGCAGGGTTTTGTAGGCCACGTCGTTTGCGAAGCGCCCGGCTGGAGTGAAAATGTCCAGTCCCTGCTGAAGAGCGAGGCGTCCGGTCATATATTTCGGAATCCAAAACGAGATGCCGCCAATCGCGAAAGTCATCGCGGTCATCGCAGCGGTGTTGAGCAAATACGAAGGGATGCGGAGTAGCGTGCGTGCATCGGCGATGAAGGAACGCTTCGGCTGCAAAGCCGCCGCGACCGTTGGTCGTGGGTCGCGGCGGAGATAGCAGAACAGTGCGAGCACCAGTTCGAGGGGCACAAAGACCCAGAACGCCCATCGCCAGCCCCATACCTTGTTGATTTGCCCGCCGAATACATAGCCCAGCGCGCTGCCCACCGGAATCGCGAGATAGAAAAGCGCCATCACGCGCCCGCGCTTTTCGACGCTGAAGTAATCCGAAATCAGTGCAGGTGCCGCCGGGCCGTAGCCCGCTTCGCCGAGGCCCACAATAATGCGGCAGACGAGCAGCATGTGAAAACCCACGGCAAACCCGGACGCGCAACTCGCAAGGCTCCACACGGCCACGCTGAACGCGATGATTTTCCAGCGCGAATAGCGCTCTGCCATCCGGCCGAGCACTGGCGCTCCAAACATATACGCGAGTAGAAACATGGACGCCAAAAGACCGGACTGCCCGCCGGTGAGCCCGAAGACTCTGCTTAACTCCGGCTCCACCGCAGCGAGCACGTAGCGATCAATATAGTTGAAAAGATTGATCGTGAGCAGAAGCACGAGCGCGGATATCGCGCCGGGTCTGGAAACTTTTGCCGCTGAGTTCTCGCTCATGTGTGCGGGAGAAAAGGGAAGCGCGGTGGCGACTCCAAGCCCCAAGTGCAGACGTCTTCAGCGCAGTGCATATTGCTTGCTCAGTTCGCGACGGCTCAGTTTTCCGCGTTCATTTACCGGCAGCGCATCGAGCATCCAGAAATCACGCGGCACCTGCCACGATGGAAGTGCAGCGGCACAATGCCGTAGCAACGTATCTTTTACTAACTCGCCTACGATGCACGCAACGGGCTCCTCGCCACGCAGCGCACTCGCCACGCCAAAGACCACGGCATCACGCACGCCGGGGCATTTGCGCAAGACCGTCTCGACTTCCACAGGGTTCAGTTTGCGCCCGGCGACATTGATGAAATCGCTCACGCGTCCCGTCAGCAACAGCCCTTGTGTTGTGCGTCGCACGAGGTCGCCGGGAATGAAACGCCCACCGCCCAACACTGCGTCATCAGCTTCGGGAAAGTAGCCTTCACCGACCGCCGGTCCGCGCACTTCGATGCGCCCCGTGCTTTCATCGTGAGTGAGTTTCACGCCACGCATGGGCTCGCCAACACAGCCCTCCGGCACGTCGTCATCGCTCGCGTCGTAGGCGATGCCGCCACATTCGCTGCTGCCGTAGAAGCTGTGGATTTTCACTCCATACTTCGCACGAAATGCCGCTGCGGTTGCGCCGTCGAGCGGCGCACCCGCACTGATGCACAGTCGGAGTCGCGGGAGCGGCGGAGCGTTGAGTGCGCAGAGCTTTTGAAAAAAGACGGGCAGGCCGGGAAACACCGTCGCCCCCGAGCGTAAAAGCCCTTCGAGGATTGCGCGTGGCAGGCGTTCTTCACTCGCGACGAGTGATACGCCACGGCAGAGCAGGGGAGTCACGAGATTGCTGAAGCCGTAGCTGTGCGACCACGGGATGACTCCGAAATTCACATCGCCATCGCCAATGCCCATCGTCTCGCAAACGGCGTCGCAGTCCGCGAGCAGTTGCGCAGCAGTGAAGCGAATCGCCCTCGGCGTGCCTGTGGTGCCGGAGGTGAGTTTGAGAAAGTCGGCGCGCGGCGGTGTTTCGGTCTGGGATGCGAAGTGGAGCAAGTCGAGTTTTCCATCATCGCAACGAGTGATGTGAGCGCCCGCTCTGGAGATATTGAGCGCAGCGCTTAACGCATCTTTTTCCACAGCACGATCCAGCAAAATTGGGACGATGCCGCGCCGCCAGAGTGCGATGAGCACGGCGGGCAAACGTGGGTCATTACCAAGCTGCACTGCGGCGACAGAGCCGTGCTGGAGATCGCCCAGGCAAATTTCCAATTCACGTGCCTCGTGCTCGATGCCCTTGAATGTCCGTAACACTCCACCGTCAGCCGCGAGGACGGCTGGTTCTTCGCCATGCCGACTGAGTGTGCGCGACCACGCGGCGAGAATGGGTTGTGGTTCGTTGCTAAATTTGGGCACGGCTCAGGACGCGTTTGTATGGTGAAAGAATTGCGCGTGCATTGTGGAGACGCTGCCAGAGCGAAGCGCCAAGGGCCAACCGCGAATTTCAGCACACTTGCACTCGTCATCGTCCTGAGTCATTCGATGGCGATGCGCTTCCTTGTTTTCCTCGCCCTCGTTGTGTCCGCCTTTGCGGCGGATGTATTTGTCGAAACACCCGACCATCGTGAAAATCCCGCGAACCCGCACGGCACCGTCACGAAGATGCCCGTGTGGGAATCCAAGGTATTTGCAGGAACGACGCGCGACTGGTGGGTCTATGTGCCTGCACAATTCAAACCCGACGGCTCTGCTGCGGTGATGGTTTTTCAAGACGGCCACGATTATGTGAATACGAAGGGAAACTGGCGCGTGCCGATTGTTTTCGACAACCTGATCGCACGCGGCGAGATGCCGCCGACGGTCGCCATTTTCATCAACCCCGGACACGACGCCAGCAAGGTCACACAGAAAACAAACGCGTGGCAGTCGAACAACCGCTCAGTGGAATACGACACGCTGAGCGACCTTTATGCGCGATTCCTCCTCGAAGAAATCCTGCCCGAGGTGGAGAAGAAATGGCCGCTCACCAAAGACCCCGCACTGCGCGCGATCTGTGGCGCATCGAGCGGAGGCATCTGCGCTTTTACCGTTGCGTGGCAGCGCCCGGATGTATTTGGCAAAGTGCTTTCCACGATTGGCAGCTTCACAAACATCCGTGGCGGCGACGTCTATCCGGGCATCATTCGCAAGACCGAGAAGAAGCCCATCCGCGTATTTTTGCAGGACTCCAGCGGCGATCTCGACAACCAGCACGGTAACTGGCCGCTCGGCAATCAGCAGATGAACGCTGCGCTGGTTTTCAAAAAATACGACGTGAAGTTCGATTATGTGGAAGGCTACGGCCACAGCAGCATCCGCGGCGGCAGCATTTTCCCCGATGCACTCCGTTGGCTCTGGCGAAAGTGAGGCGGGCACATTCCGAAAAAGTCGCTTCGACTTCGTGCGAGAAGTGGAGCAATTTCCCGCGCCATGTCCGAACCTTCACGTCCCGAACGCCTCGTTTCGCTTGATGCCCTGAGGGGCTTCGACATGGCTTGCATCCTCGGCCTTGGCGAAGTTTTCCGCCTGCTTGCGGTCGCATTTGGCGCAAAGCCGCACGGCACCGACTTTGTTTCGCAGTTTGCCGCGCACTTTGAGCACGTGAAGTGGGAGGGGCTTCACTTTGAAGACATCATCTTCCCGCTCTTTGTTTTCATCGCCGGTGTGTCGCTCACTTTCTCGCTGCCGCGCGCTGTCGCACGGTTGGGTCATCGTCGTGCGGTGTTGCGTTTGATCGGGCGATGCGCCGTTTTGTTTCTGCTCGGCATATTTGTGAATGGCGGTCTGGCGAACGGTTTCGACAAGGTGCGCTGGATGGGCGTGCTGCAGCGCATCGCGATTGCATCGCTCGGCGCGGGAATACTCGTGATGTTTTTCAAAACGCGCGGACTGATCGTCGCGACGATCACTATTCTTGTGAGCTATTGGGCGCTGATGAAGTTCGTGCCAGTGCCCGGCTTCGGTGCTGGTGATTTCGCGGAGCGGCACAACCTAGCAAACTGGATGGACGCAAACTTTCTCACGGGCCGTCGCTACGATGGGAGCTATGACTCCGAGGGAATTCTGAGCAGCCTGCCTGCAATCGCCTCGGCGCTGTTTGGTGTGCTTGCTGGTCGCTGGTTACTGGGCCCGGTCTCGTCGGAGCGCAAGGCTGCGTGGCTCGCCATTGCGGGGACTGTGCTGCTGCTTTCCGGCTGGGCGTGGAGCTGGGATTTTCCTGTTGTGAAGAAGCTGTGGACTTCGAGCTACGTCCTCGTGACTGCGGGCTGGAGCGCGCTGTTGCTCGCGCTGTTTTACTGGGTGGTGGAAATACTTCGCTGGCGTGCGTGGACGACGCCATTCGTTTGGATCGGTATGAATCCCATCGCGCTCTACGTCGCCGCCAATCTCGTGATGCCAAAATTTGTCGCTGAAAGATTCACCGGACGCCTCGACCTGCCGCACAGCCCGGCATGGGCTTGGTGGCCCTTCGCCGTGGGCTTCGCGCTCGTGCTTTTACTCGCCCGGTTCCTTCACAAACGCGGGATTTTCCTGCGCGTGTAACGCCGGTCAGTTCGTCTTCAGCACTTCGATGAACGCCTCTTGCGGGATGTTCACCTGACCGATGGCCTTCATGCGCTTTTTGCCCTCTTTCTGTTTTTCGAGGAGCTTGCGCTTGCGGCTGATGTCGCCGCCGTAGCATTTCGCAGTGACGTTTTTGCGCAGCGCGCTGACAGTTTCACGGGCGATGATCTTTCCGCCGATGGCACCCTGGATCGCCACGGTATAAAGCTGCGTGGGGATGACTTCCTTGAGTTTCGCAGCGAGCGCGCGCCCGCGTCCCTCGGCCTTGTCGCGATGGACGATGCTCGAAAATGCGTCCACGCGCTCGCCGTTCACGAGCATGTCGAGTTTTACGAGCTTGTCCGCGCGGTAGCCGGAGTGCTCGTAATCCATCGAGCCGTAGCCGCGCGTGATGGATTTCATCTTGTCCACGAAATCCACGAGGATTTCGTTTAGCGGGAGGTCCACGGTGATCATCACGCGGCGCGGGTCGAGCGTCTCCGTGTGGTCCACGATGCCGCGCTTTTCCATCATGAGCTGGAGCATCGGCGAGATGAATTCGTTCGGGATCATCACGAAGCACCGCACGATGGGCTCGCGGATTTCCTCGATGACGGATGCGTCGGGAAGGTGCTCGGGATTGTCCACTTTCAAAATCTCGCCGTTCGTCTTCAGCACCTCGTAAATGACCGACGGATACGTGGCGATGATGTCCATGTTGTATTCGCGGCGGAGGCGTTCGAGGACGATCTCCATGTGCAGCAGCCCGAGGAAGCCGCAGCGAAAACCAAAGCCGAGCGCGACCGACGACTCGGCCATGAAATGAAAGGCGGCGTCGTTGAGCTGGAGCTTGCCCATCGCCATTTTGAGGTGCTCGAAGTCCGCCGTGTTGATCGGGTAGATGCCGCTGAAAACCATCGGCTGCAATTCCTGGAACCCTGACAGCGGCTCGCTCGCGGGCAGGCGCGAACTGGTCAGCGTGTCGCCGACTTTCACCTCGGTGACAGTCTTCATGTTCGCAATCACATAGCCCACGTCGCCCGGCCCGAGTTCCGGCTGCGGCACAAACTTCGGCGCTTGCGGGCGGAAAATGCCAACTTCTTTCACTTCGTAAGCGCTATTCGTCGCCATGAGGCGCACCACGTCGCCTGCTTTGATCGCGCCATCCACCACGCGCACGTAAACGACCACGCCGCGATACGTGTCGAACGTCGAATCAAACACCAGCGCGCGCAGGCGCTCTTTGCGGTTGTCCGGCGGCGCCGGGATGCGCGCGATGACAGCCTCCAGAATTTCCTCGATGCCGATGCCCTGCTTCGCACTCGCGAGAATCGCTTCCTCCGCTGGGATGGCCAGAATTTCCTCCAACTGGCGATACACCGAGGGAAGGTCGGAGTTTGGCAGGTCAATTTTGTTGATGACCGGGATGAGCTTCAGCTTCTGCTTCTCCGCGAGATGCACATTCGCCACGGTCTGCGCCTCGACCCCCTGCGCCGCGTCCACGATCAGCAGCGCGCCTTCACAAGCGGCGAGCGAGCGCGACACTTCGTAGGCGAAATCCACATGGCCCGGCGTGTCCATGAGGTTGAGCTTGTATTCCACGCCGTCCTTCGCCCGATACATCATCCGCACCGGATGCGCCTTGATGGTGATGCCGCGTTCGCGTTCGAGATCCATCGCATCGAGCAATTGCTCCTGCGACTCGCGCTTTTGGATCGTCCCCGTGAACTCCAGCAGACGGTCAGACAGCGTGGTCTTGCCGTGGTCAATGTGGGCGATGATACAGAAATTGCGTGTGTTACTCGGCATGGTTCCTTGGAAAAAGGGGGCGGAATATGCTGGCCCCGCGCCCTGCGGTCAATGGCGGGTCTGAGTTATTGCAAGGCGCGGTGAGTAGTCGTCGAGCAGCCCAAGCTATTCCGGCACGGCCTGCCAAGGGGTGTAGTTGGCGACGAAGGTGCGGCGGAAGTCGGCGAAGGTGCCGGCTTCGATGTGGGCGCGGATGCGCTCCATGAGGTGGAGGTAGAAATGGAGGTTGTGCAGCGAGACGAGGCGCAGGCCGAGGATTTCGTTGGCCTTGATGAGATGGCGCAGGTAGCCGCGGGCGAAATTGCGGCAGGCGTAGCACTGGCAGCCTTCCTCGATGGGCCCTTCGTCCATCGTGAACTCGGCGTTTTTCAAATTCAGCGTGCCGCGCTCGGTGAAGGCGGTGCCGTTGCGGGCGATGCGTGTGGGCAGCACGCAGTCGAACATATCCACGCCGCGCGCGACCATTTCCACGAGTTGCGGCGGCGTGCCGAGGCCCATGGCGTAGCGCGCCTTGTCGGCTGGGAGATGCGGCTCTGCGCTCTCGACGGCCTTCATCATTTCCGGCTCCGGCTCGCCGACGCTCACGCCGCCGATGGCGTATCCATCGAAGCCAATCTGCACGAGTGCCTCAGCACTTTCGCGTCGCAAGTCGGCGTAGCTGCTGCCCTGCACGATACCGAATTTCAGCCCCGGTGTTTCCACTTCCTTGCACATGCGCGCCCACTTCAGCGTAAGTGCGAGGCTTTTTGCGGCGTAGTCGCGCTCGCAGGGATGCGGCGGACATTCGTCGAACACCATGCAGATGTCGCTGCCGAGTGCGGCCTGGATTTCCATCGCCTCGCGCGGGCCGAGGAACATCGGCGAGCCGTCGAGGTGGTTTTGAAAATGAACACCCTCGGGGGTGATCTTGCGCAGCTTGGCGAGAGAGAAAACCTGGAAGCCGCCGCTGTCGGTGAGGATGGGGCCGTCCCAACTCATGAAGCGATGGAGGCCGCCAAAATTTTTCATCACCTCCATGCCCGGTCGCACGAAGAGGTGGTAGGTGTTTCCCAAAATGATCTGCGCTTTCAACTCGCGCAGTTCCATCGGCGAAACGGCCTTCACCGAGCCTTGCGTGCCCACGGGCATGAATATGGGCGTCTCGATGACTCCGTGCCGCGTGACGAGCCGGCCACGGCGGGCTTTGGACGAAGGATCGGTATTGAGCAGCGTGAACATGAGGCTAGGCGCGTTCGCGGGCGATTTCCTCCGCGTCCACGAGGGAGAGGAAGACGTTTTCCAGCGCGCCCTTTTCCGTGCTCAAAGCGCGCAATTCCTCGACGGTGCCGAGCGCGATGAGCTGGCCGCGATGGATGATGCCGATGCGGTCTGCGAGTTCCTCGGCGACGCTGAGTTGATGCGTGCTGAGGAAGACTGTCATGCCGGCGCGTGCGCGTGCTTTGAATTCGTCCTTCACGATGCGCGCGTGCATCGGGTCGAGGCCGACCATCGGTTCATCAATGACGAGCACGCGCGGCTCGTGGAGCAGCGCGCTGCTGATGACGAGACGCTGGCGCGTGCCGTGGCTGAGGTTTTCAGTGAGTTCGTGGCGGTAATCGTGGAGGTGAAAGCGATCAAAGAGCGCCTCGGTGCGCTGCTCGATGTCGGCGGATGCGATGCCGAAAATATCGCCGACAAAGTGCATGAACTCGATGCACGTCAGCTTGTCGTAGGTGAAAGGAAAATCCGGCACGTAGGCGAGCTGCGCCTTGGCCTTCTCGGGTTCCTTTTGCACGTCGTAGCCGCCGACGATGGTCGTGCCGCTCGTCGGGCGGAGCAGACCGGCGAGCATTTTGATCGTCGTCGTCTTGCCCGCGCCGTTCGGCCCGAGGAAGGCGAAGAACTCGCCCTGCTTGATGTCGAGGTCGAGGTTGTCCACGGCGGTGAGAGCGCCGAAGGATTTGGTGAGAGAGCGGATTTGGATCACGGGAAAATGTCTGATGTCGAATGACGGAATGACGGGCGGATGTCGAATGACGAATGCAGGCGGACGCTATCCGGGCGTCTCCTGTTTGGCCTTTGCACTTTCGGAAAATGCAGGCTCGCCGCGCAGCCAGCGCTCCTGTGGTGCCGGGCTGGCGAGTGCTTCGGCGAGGGCGCTGCCGAGGTCGTAGGCGGTTTTGTCGAAGCCCGCCTCGATGAAAGCAAACGTGCTGCCGTCGCTCGCAATGGTCATCGCCAGCTTCGTCTCCGCGTGCGAACCGCTCTTTGCCGCGAGGTCGTCTGGGTTTTGAAAAGCGCGTTCGCAAATGCGCACATCCTGCGAGTGGCCGATGCGACACACGCCCGGACGCCCTGGGTGCGCGCTGCACTTCATGTCGCGCAGCAGCGGACACGCGCGCACCGTTCGGAGATGCTGCTCCAGCGTCAGCCCCGCCACCGCCGCCGCGTGAGCCTGCGCGCGTTCCAGCACGGCATCGCACTCGGCGGGGGTGAAGTTTTTCCGAATCCAGTCCGCCAGCGCGAACACCTCGTGCGCCCGCACATCAATCTTCGCAAGATGGCAGCACGCCCCGCAGCCCGCCTTGCAATCCACGCGCACCTCGTAGTCGGCAAAGAGCTGCGCTTCGAGCTGGTTCAACCGCGTGTGGGCGCGAAGTGTGGCGGCGTGAAATTGCTCCGCAGCCTCCGCCCCCGCGATGTCCTCCGCCGCAGCGTCGCGGAAAGCGGTGGCGAGTTCGAGCAAGTCTTCGCGTGTCATGCGTCCACTCCTCCACGAAGCCGCCACGAATATCGAGCAACTACTTGCGCTTGACGCAAAAGCGAAGACGGGGCGACGCTGCGACACAATGAACGCCAAGCGGACAAGATACCTCCTGCAGGTTGCTTTACTGCTCGCAATCTATCCTATTGCTTACGGCTCACCTGAGAGTGGTAAAGCATCGTAAGCGTCACGCGTGGCACCGTTGAGTAAGCGTGGTCGTAGATTGCGTAGTCGTTACGCTACGCAATCTATGAAACGGAAAGCGGAGCAGATATTGAAAGTGGATGTGATCGGGCGAGTGTGGACGCCGCGCGGGCAGCGGGAGGCGG
>CANJNZ010000058.1 GCA_947476045.1 Chthoniobacteraceae bacterium | reverse complement strand
GGTAGCGCCGCGCCACCTCCTCCCGCGTGCTCCTGCCCTCGTCGTAGGTGGCCACTATCCGGGTCCGCAAATCCATGGATGTCGTTTTCATCCCTCCTTGTAGCACTCCCACCAGAAAACGGCTACAGTTTATTTTAATATGCTCTAAAGGACACCGGCCAGAATCGCCAGCGCAGACACTGCAACGCCCGCGCCGAGGCCAGTGATGGCGCGCGGTGAACGGCGGATGAGATGTGCGGCGACAGCACCGAGCGAGACGATGACAGCGGTTCCAAGAAATATTCCGGCGATGTTCATTGCCCCCGTCGCCTCACTGCCATGCGCCCATCCATGCATGGCAGCACCAACGGCTACGATGAAGAGCGCTGCGGATTGCGCGAATTTTTTGTGAAACGTGAGCGCCACACCGAAGACGAGCACGCTGATGGCGAGCGCGGTTTCCAGTCCGAAGAAGGCGCCGAATTTTGCACCCGCGAATCCGCCGAGCAGGCCAGCGAATAGAAACGCAACGGCAAGCGATGCACGACGCCAAGTCACAGCGAGCATCCCGACGCTGAGCGCGGCGAGCAAATGATCGAGGCCGGTAAAAGGATGCGCCAGCCCGCTGCCAAGAACGCTGGCTTCAGCGCCGTGACCGGGATGAGCGTGCGCAAGTGCAGGGATGAGCGAAAGGGCAAGAACGAGCCGTGTGTATTTCATGCCGGGAGTTTAGAGCGAATCCGCGGGCGAATGTGAACTACGAATCTGCTTCCCCGGCCAATCTATTTTTTCTGCTCCTCGATGGACTGGATGTAACTCTGCAAGGCGTCGCGAAATTCCTCGGGCCACTCGCCTGCGTTTGCTGCGCCGCCAGTTTTATCCACGAGGCGCGTGTTCGCTTTTTTGCCGCCGCCGGGTCCTTCGGCATTGGTGCCTGCGAGGTTGCTTGCGTTGCGCGAGGCATTGCGACCCGCCGTGCGGGATTTGCTCATCTGCTGCATCATTTGCTGCATCTGCTTTTGCATTTGCGCCATGCTCTTGCTCTCGGATGGCTTGCCGCCTTTTTTGTCCGGCGGCACGAGGATCTCGATGATGACTCCCTGCGTCGTCACCGTCTCCTGACCTGTGTCCGGCTTGCGCAACGCACCGCCGGTTTCGCGCATCAACTCCTCCACTTTGTCGAGCAGCGGGCCGACTTCGCCCATGAATTTGCCGAACTTCGGATTCTCGCGCATCTCTTTGATTGCCCCACCGAGTTGGCCCTGCACGCCACCGAGTTTGTCTGCATCGCCAGCGTAGGTTGCGTTCGTGTCCTTCTGCTTTTCCAGATCACCGGTCTGCTCGCGGATGCTGTCCTGCGCCACGGCAGCGCGAACCATTCCGATCATCAACTCCATCATATCAGGGTCCGTCTCTTGTTCACCGCCCTTGCCATCACTCTTGCACTCGCTCTGGATCATCTCGGCCCATTTGTTGAGTTGATCGCCCCACGTCTTTGCGCGACCGACGCTCTTCATCGCGAGGTTCGCACGCACGAAACCCGCCAGCTCTCCGAGTTCTCCCACCACGCGCATCTCCTCCATCTCGCTCACGACTGCCTGATATTTTTCGTTCGGCACGCGGCGCAAAAATCCCGTCATGTCCGTCTGAATCCCGTCCACGTCCTTCACAGCACCGTCCTGCTTCCCTGCCACTCCATCGAATTCTTTCTTCTCTCCTTCCCCGATTTCGTCGGTCTTTAAACCGATGGTTTTCTTGGCGAGTTTTTTCAGGCCGTCGGAGATTTGCATCTCGCTGGATGCGGCGTGACGCAGGCGGTTGTAAAAATTACGCGCGAACAAATTCTCGTTCGCTGTCTGCATCTTCGACGCTGCATCGCGCATCGCCGCTAGCGCGTTTTCCTGATGTTCCTGCGCATTTTTTAGATCCTGTTCGCGTTGCTGCTGGCTCTGCCCTGCCTTCGCCATCTGCTGCTGTGCGTTCTGCATTTCCGGCTGAGCTTTTTGCTGAAGCGTCTCGGCAATCTTGCTCAACTCGCTGAGCGTGTCGTGCTGGATGTCTTTGTTCCGAAGCGCGTCCTTCATGATGTCGGCGATTTGCTCGTTGAGTTTTTGAAGAGCCTCCTCGTTCGCCTTTTCGCCCGCTTCCACTTTCTTGATGTCCTCGGCCGTGCGCTCACTGTTCAGTTCCTTTTTGTTGTCGGTGATCGCCTTGCTCTCTTCGAGCGCACGTTCTTCGTCGCGAATGCGATCATCGAGTTGCTTGAGCACTTGATCCATCCGCTCGCGCACGCGCTCGGCGTGTTTCTCCGGCGAGAGGACGTAGATGGTGAGTTTATGAGTCTGGCTCGGCACACGCTCGGGCAGATAGTCGAGTGCATAGCCGGTCAGCTCGATAATCGTGTCCTGCGCCACACCGAGTTCAGCGGGCGTCCATGTAATCGGCTTGATGATTTCCTTCATCGTCTGCGCGCCAGCGATGCGCGGCATTTCACTCGGGCCGGGAGGCTGTTCTTTCTTTGCCGCAGTTTGTGTTTTCCAATCCTCCCACAGCTTGCCCACCCAATCCTTGTCGTCGCTTTTCTTCACTTCGGCCATGGTCTTTTCACCGATGCGACGAGTCGTCCACGCGATCCAGATTTCCTTCAGCCCGTTGTCATCGCCGCCCGCGAGCGTGAAACGAACATTTTCATGCGGCAAAATCGCGATCTCCTGCTCCTGCAAACCCTGCAATTCGATACGCGGCTCCGCGTCCTTCGTCGTGCCGATGCGCAGCGGGTAGGGCTGCACTGGAGTGAGTCCGTAAATGTCCGTCCAGCGCAGCGTGATCTCTTTTCCAAATTCTTCGAGAGGGGTGACTGGAGTGGTGAAAATGTCGCCTTCCGTCTTGGCCGCATGAGTTGTCTCTCCAATGCGCATCTCGCCGCCGCCCACGCTGCGACTGATTTTTCCCTCGAACGCAACTTTGCTCCCCGCGAGAAAATCCGGAGCGCTGCCGTGAATTTTCACCCGTGTCTCCGGGTAGCCGAGGTAGTCGGGCAATTGCACGCGCGCCTCGAGTTCCTTCAGCTCAGGCCGGTGCAGCGGATGCACGGCGATGTCTTTCAAGTAGTCGCCAAAGCGCAGGCTCAGCGTCCCCTCGCGCGTCTGGCCGGGAAATTTAAACAGCGCTTTCCCTTCCAAAACTTCCGCGATTATCTTCGGTTGCAGCGCGATTTGCGCAGTCGCGTTCCCGGGCTTCCACTCCGCGTCTGCACGCAAACCGACGACGAGCGGGAACTCCTC
Organism: Chthoniobacteraceae bacterium; assembly: GCA_947476045.1. Taxonomy (GTDB): domain Bacteria; phylum Verrucomicrobiota; class Verrucomicrobiia; order Chthoniobacterales; family Chthoniobacteraceae; genus SXWH01. Next base: position 27,928 of record CANJNZ010000058.1, on the reverse strand, counting down.
GCCGTGCGCCACGAACAACTCATTTGGCAACTGCTCGACGGTCGTGAACGTGTAACGCTCGATATCCGCCCACGGCATCGCCCAGCGCTGCACCGCATTCGTCGCGGCGCGCGGCACAAAGACGAAAGGCGCAGCCGTCAACGCGGTGACGAGGATCGCCGCAAACGCCCAGCGCCTCGCAGGCTTCGTAGGCACCGCCTGCTCGAAATTGAAACGCCCCGATTCCTCCGCGACCTGCCGGACTGCCGCGCGCAACAGCGCTGGTGAAATATTCTCCGGCAACTCATCCGTCTCCGTCAGTTCGATAACGCCCTGCAAACGGTCGCCGAGCGTGCGGAATTTCTTTTGCAGCAACTTCGCAAGCTGCGCCGGGCCGCGACGATTCCACAGCCAATACCTCGCCCACGATTGTGCAAACCACGCCGCGAGTACCGCACCACACACCGTGAGCGCCATGCGCGCCGCGATGGGCGTATTGATGAAACGGTCGGCGACGAACAGCAGGACGTAGGTGATGAGAAGTCCCGCGACACCACCAGCAAACGCGGCGATGGTCTGCATTCTTCGCAGCCGCGCTTCGTAAGAGCGGAGCTGCGCCACAAGTGAATCCGGAAGTTGGTTCGTATTCATGGCTGCCATTTTTTGCGTCGAAACAATAACGGTCTTCGGTGGAAGTGAAACGGTTCTTTTGTCAGAAAATTGTTAGACATGGCCTTACACCAGCCCTCCGATCTTTCGCCCGACCCAATACAGTGCGAAGAGGCCGAGCAGAGCGGCGCACCACCATTTGTCGCACCATAGTCGGAAGCGGATTTCCTCCGGTTTGCGCTCGGGCAGCAGGCTCAGGCTGTTCACCATTTGCGAGAGATCGGTGGGGCCGCCAAACTTGCCGTTCGTGAGCGCGGAAATTTCGCGGAGGATGGCGAAATTCGCGGGCCGTCCTTCTTTTTCCAAAGTGGGCACAGAAACATCGAGCGTCGCCTTCATCCGGCGGCCTGCGTTCTCGCACGCGACCTCCACTTCGTATTTTCCGCCCTCGTGCGGAATGAAAACTCCGCTGTGAACGCCCCACTCTTCGTTTTCGGCAGCAAGTTCGACGGTCTCGCTCGTGCCACCCGGCGCTTTCAGTGTGACGCTCACTTTTCCCTGCGTGATCGGTGCGCCGAGTTTTTCGAGCACGGTCGCGTTGAGCCGCACTTTATCGCCGCGCCTCGGCTGTTCTGGCGTGTAGAAAAAGCGGATGCCATCGTCCTGCGCGAGGTGGCGCTGGTGCGACATCCACCGCACGACCTGCCCCCAAAAACGATAGTGGTAGGTATCCTCCACGCCCTTGCGCCAACGCCACGCCGAGTCGGTGCCCATGTAGAGCACTTTGCCGTTGCCCGCCGCACGCGTAACGAGCAGCGGGATGCGCCCGCTTTGATTTCGCGCCGCCTCGTGAACCGCGAGCACCTCCGCGCCGGGTCGCGCCTTCACGACCGGCGCATACCAATAAAATCCCGGCAGCCCGCGCCACACGGCCTGATTCGCATTCGACTCGCTCGCGAGCATCGTGAGCCAGTGATCGCGTCCGCGAAAAGTCAGCTCCAGCCGGGCTTCAGCGCCGCTCGCAAAACCGCTGCCCTTCGCATAGTCCGTCTCCACCGGGATGAGATCGCCGAGCGCGGAATCAGCGAGTGATTTCTGTCTCCCGAGCGCGCCGGGGAGAAAGACGAGCCCGCTCGCCTGCTGCTCGATCAACCCGCGCAACATCGTCGCCTGCTCCGGCGAAAGCATCCCGTTTCCAACGCCCACGTCGCCGAGAAAAACCACATCGTAGCCCTGCAACTCCTCGCGCTTGCCAGGAAACCCGTTGAGATAGCCCGCGCCTTCGCCCATGCCGATCTGCGGATGATAGAGCACCGTGTTCACCGACACGCCGGGGTCGCGCATCAACGCATTGCGCAGATAGCGGAATTCCCAGCGCGGCTGCGAATCCACCACGAGCACCTTCAGCGTTTCCTTCCGCACCGCCAGCGGGAATGTGCGCTCGTTGTTCGCGGGAAAAACCTCCTCCTTCTCCACAGGAATGCTCACTTTGAAATCTCCCGCGCCCTCCGCCTGCGGCGTGAAAACGATCATCTCCTGCGTCTGCGCCATCGGCGGCAGCGTCACGTTTTTCGATCCCGTCGCGCCGCCCGGCCCGCTGATGCTGATGACTGTCTTCACCTCGCGCTGAAGATGGTTTTGCAGCGTCACCACCACGCTGATGCGCTCATTCACAAGTCCGTAAGTGGGCGCTAGGACGTTCATCAATTCCACATCCGGCAGATACGTCTCACTGCCCACACCGAGTGTGAAAATTGGCACCTGCTTCTGCTGAAACATAGTCGCCGGTGTGATGGGACTTTCGTTGGGCTTCTTGCCGAGATTATGATCCCCGTCGGTAATCATGATGACAGCACGCAGGTCGGCGTGCTGCTTCAAAACACGATCGAGTGGTTCGGCGAGATTGCTGCCGATTTCCGTTTCCGCATCGAGCGTTTTTGGATCAGCAGGCGGCACAGAAAACGGCTCCACGGTCACGTTGTATCGCTTTTCGAGGGGCGACCAAAATTTTGCCTCCATCTGCTGCTTCACCCACTCCGCGCGCGCCGTTGTCTCTTTCTCACCGGTGACGACGTCCTTCGTGTTCATGCTTCCCGAGCCGTCCCACAGCACCACCACACGCGGCTGCTCACTGTGTTTCGCAAACACGACACGTTCGGGCCGCAGCAGCGTCAGCGCGATGAGCACCGCGATGAGCAGACGCAGCGCATGAAGCGCGATCAGCCCGCCATTTCTCCCCTCGCGTCGCAGCGAGCGGAAAAAGAACCACACGCTCGCGATGAGAAACGCACCCGCCACACCGAGCACCCACGGCGCTGTATTGATCTGCCAGCCTTCGCTCATACGGCGACCTCCTCTTTTTTCTCCGTCGGTTTTGCCGCGCGCGCCTTTGGTCTTTGCGGAATGAGCGTCTTGCTCGTGGCCAGCAGCATTTCAAGGCACATGAACGCCATCGTCGCGATCACCATCGCGGGCCATATTTCGCTTTGCAGACGGTCGGCTTTCAAATCGAGCGCACCGGCGAGCACCGTCAATTTCACACCACGCAGCAACTCCGGCAGACGCTCGCGCGCGACGGTGTCCGCATTGTCTTCGATGTCCGGGCGGTTGAGCGCGAGATATCGGCCTGCGCTTTGATAAAGCCCGGCGTGCCAGCGCGGGTCGCGGCGGCGATCCGTTTCGACGGAATTCCATGTCACATCGCCGGGCTGCCATTCACCCGCTACCGCCATCGAGGGCGGCGCGAGTCGTGCGCCGCCAAGTGCGAGCGCGCGCTGCACGAGCGGGAGAATCACGAATCCGTCGCCAAGCGTGCTCCAGTCCGCTTCCGGCAGCGTCGCGCACGCGAGCAATGTTCCCGCACCGATGCGCTGCCCGGTGAGAAACGGCTGACCGTCCGCGAACGTCGCATATACGTGCGCCGTCTCGCCTGCGATGTGTGCGAGCTGGCGACGCGACACTTCGAGGCGCGCGAGCGGGAGCGCGGTGCCGTTGTCAGTGTTCGAGAGCGGACCATCGCGCTCGTCCCAGTTCGTCACACGAAAAAGATCCTTCCCCGAATTTTCGACAGCGCCCCACGAAAGACCGAGCGGGCCCGCGCCACTCTCTCCGCCAGTCGGAAATGCGAGCACCACACCGCCGCTTTCCACAAAAGCCTGGAGTTGCTTCGCCACCGCATCATCGGACGCGGGACCTTGCCACACGACGAGCGCCGTTCCCTTCCAGTGAATTCCCGACGCACCTGTAGGCGTGAGCAATTCCGCTATGCGATCCGTGCGCGTCTTATCCGGCGCAGCGGCGTAACGAAGACTCGCGCCAGAGCCGGGCAGCGTTGCAACTACCGCCGCAGCGAGCGGCGTGGGCGTGCGATAGACAAAATATGCCGCGTTGTCGCCGGGATGATCGTCTGCGGGCAGTTCCACTTTTCCCCAACCGCCGGCCTCCGCGAGTTTAGCCACGTCAAACTTTAACGCCTGCCGCTGCACAGGAGCCTTGAGCACGATGTCGGTCTGCGATTTTGCACCATCGCGCGTGACGAGTAGCGGGAACGTCCCCGTCGCGCCGCCCGTTTTGATTTCGAGCGAAAGCGCAAGCTGACCATTGTCCGTCGCGCCGCGTGCGAGGCGGAAATCCGCGCTCTTCACCGCCGCGCTGAGATTCGTTCCGCCTGATGACGATAGATCGAGCACGCGCATCCGCGTCTCCTGCGGCAGCGCCGTGAAACGCGCCGCGATGTCCTGCCACTCGGCGCTGTCCGGCCGCCAGTTACTCGCCTGCAAATCACTCGCGAGCCACACTTCCGCGCTACCCGGTTTGTTTTTTACGAGGTAATCCAGCGCCGTTCGCAGCATCGCGGGGATGTCCGCAGCAGTGTCCGTCGCCTCTGCCATCTGCATCGCGCCGAGCGACGCCGTGTCGGCGATTTCGAGCGGTTGACGCAGCGCGTTTTCGATCAGCACAAACCGGCTTCCCGCGCTCTGCTTCGCCGCCTGTGCGAGCAGGGCGAGGGCGTGCTGGCGCTTACTTTCCTGACTCTCCCGAGCGCGTCCCTCCATCGAGGACGAACGATCCAGCACCACAAGCACCACCTCCGGCGCGCCGCCCGCCGCCGAGCCAAGCCAGCCGCCCACGATGGGCCGCATCATCGCCCACAGCAGAAAAAACAAAATCAACGAACGAAATAGCAGCAGCAGATATTGCCGCAGTTTCGCGCGTCGCGTCGCGGCCTTGTTCGCCTTGAGCAGGAAGATCATCGCCGCCCAATGCACCGTGCGATAACGCAGCCGGTTCAGCATGTGGATGATGATCGGCAGCAGCACCGCGAGGAAAATCCACGACGTCCATGGCTGGAGGAGACTCATGGCGATTGCGGATTGCGGATTGCGGATTGCGGATTTGCCCGCATCCGAACGCCCGTGTGAAGTTCATCTGCCTTTCGCAGGGCAAAGCAGCGTGAGAAGCAGCAGGGACGCGCACCCACAAATCCGAAATCCGAAATCCGAAATCCGAAATTCATCTCCCTCCTTTCTTCGATGCGCGGAGGCGCTGGAGCATGAATTGCGTCAGCACTCCCTCGAAGGTCTGATCCAGATACGTGAAATGATAGTCCACATGGAACTGCTGGCAGCCGTGCCGCAGCGTCGTGAGATAGTCATCCAGCGCCTCGCGGTAGGCTTCGCGCACGATGGCCGGGTCGGTGATCAAGTCGGCCCCGCTTTCCATGTCCACGAAACGCACCGGCCGCGTGAAATCGAAATCCATCTCCTGCCGGTCCAGCAGGTGAAAAAGCGCGACGTCGTGTTTGTAAAAACGCAGGTGCTTGATCGCATCGAGCAACTCCGGCACTTCGCAAAACAAATCGCTCACCACAATCACGAGCGCACGACTGCGGATGCGCTCCGCAAAATCATGCAGCGTCTGCACGATGTTCGATTCGCCCGACGGCTTTGCGTCCGCCAGCGTCTGGCAAAGCTGCCGCAAGTGCGACGGCGTGTGCCTCGGCGGCAAATCCATCACCTTCTCCGCAAAACAAGTTAGCCCCACCGCGTCGCCCTGATGCACCAGCAAATGCGCCAGCGTCCCCGCGAGCTTGCGTGCATAATCAAACCGCGTCCCGCCGTCGGGCTGCGACGTGTATTTCATCGAGCCGCTCGTATCCACCACGAGGTAGCAGCGCAGATTCGTATCCGCCTCGAATTCGCGGATGAAAAATTTGTCCGTCCGCGCAAACACGCGCCAGTCGAGAAACTTGATGTCATCCCCCGGCGCATATTTCCGATACTCCGCAAACTCCACGCTCGCCCCGCGCGTCGCCGAACGATGCAGCCCCGTCACCGACCCCAGCATCGGATTGCGCACATTCAAAATCAGCCGCGAAAGCCGCGCGATGACGCCTTGGTCGAGGAAGTCGAGGTTGGTGGAGGGGTTCATCTGATTGGGTGTCTAGTTACTGAATTCAAGAAATCTGTAGTTCAAAATTCTGTGTTTTCCGTCCTTACGAAGCATCCACGCGATTCTGTTTGCTCCACCTCCATCTCCCACATCCAGCAAGATTGCGATGGCTATGCCTCGCGGATCGGGAACAAAAACCAATCCACCATTTTTTCCATCTAACTCAGTGCCTTGGTGAGGCGACACAACATGATCAAATAGACTTTCTGGAACGGGCACCAATTTTCCGTCCCAGCGAAGAACAATCTTCTCTATTGTTTCAGAGAGATTCGGAGAGGGTGCGGCGTTATCCAAACCGCAGACAGGTTTCCCGTTCACCAGCACCTCCTCATACGTTTCACCGGCATCGTTCTTCTGTATTCGCTTCGTCACAACACGCTGCTTCGGGTCAAATTTCCCGAAGACAAACGTAACGCTGATGCTATGGCCATTGACGGTTGCGACAAACGATGGTGCTGACTTGGCAACCCTTTCCTTTTTCCCTGAGCTAAATGCTGAATGTGGAAGTAACGCTGCAATTGCGATTGCCACGAAAATCCGAAATCCGAAATCTGAAATCCGAAATTTCATGCCTCCGTCTCCTTGATCACGCGCTTGATGACCTCCGCGCTGTCTATGCCTTCGCTCTCGGCGTGGAAATTGACGAGGATGCGGTGGGCGAGCACGGGCTCGGCGACGGCGAGCACGTCCTCCATTCGCGTGAGGTAGCTCCCTTGCAGGACGGCGCGCGCTTTTGCCCCGAGAATGAGATACTGCACGGCGCGCGGGCCGGGGCCCCACATGACGTATTTTTTCACCCAGTCCGGTGCCTCGACTTCGCGCGGGCGGCATTTGCGGACGAGCTTCACCACGTATTCATAGACGTGCTCGGGCACGGGGACGCGACGGACGATGTCCTGAAAGCCGAGGATTTCGTGGCCTTCGATGATTTTGTTGAGCGGCGGCGGTGCTGCGCCGGTGGTGGCTTTTGCGATGAGCAATTCCTCCGCAGCGCTGGGGTAGCCGACGTTGATGAGGAACATGAAGCGGTCGAGCTGCGCCTCGGGGAGCGGATAAGTGCCCTCCTGCTCGATGGGGTTTTGCGTCGCGAGGACGAAGAACGGTTTATCGAGCGCGAAGCTGTGTTTGCCGGAGTTCACGCGCTGCTCCTGCATGGCCTGCAAAAGCGCGGCCTGCGTCTTCGGCGGTGTGCGGTTGATTTCGTCGGCGAGCACGATGTTGGCAAAGATGGGACCTTTCACGAACTCGAACGCGCGACGCCCGGCCTGCTCGGTCTCCTGCAAAATCTCGGTGCCCGTGATGTCGCTCGGCATGAGGTCGGGCGTGAACTGGATGCGGCTGAACGAAAGGTGCATCACCTCCGCGAGCGAGTGGATGAGCAGCGTCTTCGCAAGCCCCGGCACGCCCATGAGCAGTGCGTGGCCGCGTGCAAAAACGCACGTGAGCAGTTTCTCGACGACGTGATCCTGACCGATGATGACCTTGCCGATTTCGGTGCGGACTTTTCCGTAGATGTCGCGCAGGCGGTCAATGGCTGCCACGTCGGCTTCCTGGGTGGTATTTGCTGTTTGCATAATTGGGGTCGTGTTTAGTGCCCGCACGCTATCCCTGTCGGCGGCGGAAATGACAACGCGAAAGACAGCCACGAATGCCGTAATGTTCACCACAATTCGCGGTTATTTCTGAAAACTCGGGCGGCAGGTGAATTGAATGATGGAAGTTCGGCGGCGGATATTGGATGCTCCGCGCGTGCGCTTTTCCATCGTCACACCCAGCTTTCGACAGTCTGAATGGCTGCGGCTCTGCGTGCGTTCGGTGGAGGATCAGGGCGTCGAGAATGAGCAAATTATTCAGGATGCCGGCAGCGGCCCCGATGTCGGCGAATGGGTGCGCGCTGAAACACGCGCGAAGTTTTTTGAGGAAAAGGACGAAGGGATCTACGACGCACTCAATCGCGGCTTTGCGAGAGCGAGCGGTGAAATTTTTGCATGGCTGAATTGCGACGAGCAATATCTGCCCGGCGCGCTCGCTGCGGTGGATGCGTATTTTGGGGAGCATCCTGATGTGGACGTCCTGCTCGCGGACAATCTTGTCGTGGATGGCGATGGCCGCTACGTCGCTCACCGCTTTTCGCTGCGGCCCGTCGAATCGCACTGCTGGCTGCGTTTTCCCGTGGCGAGCTGTGCGCTGTTTTTCAGGCGGCGTGTGTGGAAAAACTTCGACACGCAGTGGAAGTCGGCGGGCGACTGGTGGTGGTTCATGGCGATGCTGCGCGCAGGCGCACGTGTGGGCGTGATGCGCAGATTTGTGTCGGCGTTTGCCGAGACGGGGGAAAATCTCGGCCTCTCTCTTCTCACAACGCGCGAGCAAGCCGTCATCTCCGCAGCGCGCCCAGCGTGGGTCAAGCTGTGCGCCCCGCTGCTGCTCGCGGCGCATCGTGCTCGTATGTGGGCCAGCGGAGCGTTCCGCGTGCAGCCATTCGATTACCAGATTTTCACGCGGGGCGGCGCGGGGAGAAAAACGTTCCGCGCAGAAAAACCGACGGCGCGCTGGCGGTGCAGCTAGCGTGTAAAGGCTGCCAGCCTTTCACGGAAATAGCCGCCACCCTTTGCTCCCGCAGGCAATCCACACACAGCACCGAGCCACGCTGCCCGCAGCACATCGCCGAGCGCGCTTGGGCCAAAGCGGCGGAGATGGCGCAGCGCGTTGCCGGGCCAGTGGCGCGCGAGACTGCGTCCATGTTTCGTGCGGACGGCGAGCATTGCACAATTTTGCAGCATAGCGGCGTGCTTCATCCGTTCGGGGAAATCATCCACGACCCTGCCACCGCCGGGCGGAAGATGTGCGACACGTGCAGCGGGAACGAAAACTCCCTTGGCCGCTGCGGTGACGCGGAGAGAGAAATCGAGGTCCTCGCCACGCATCCAAAAATCCACACGGTGCAATCCGGCCCGCAGCAGAGCTTCGCGATCTACAAGCAAGGCAACGCCTGTGGCCCATGTGAAGGGCACGGGTGAGGGGCCGCATTTTTCCAAATACTCGCCGGGTGTTGCGACGCGGCGGAGCACATCGAACTTCGCCCTCTCACTAAGCCCCGGAAACCAATTCAACCGCCCGTCCGCATCCGCTGCAATCGGGCAGGCCGCGCCTGCGCTGTTCGCACGCATCGCATCAAGCATCGTGCCGAGCGTGGCGGGTTCCACGAATGCATCGTCATCGAGCACCCATACGTGCGTCAGCATCGGAAATTCACGCAGCGCCGTCTCCTCCGCGAGATGCAGCCCGCCGCCACATCCCAAATTTTCTCCCGGCGCGAGATAGCGGTGAGGCAGCGAGCAGCGTTCGACATTTTCCCGCGTGGCGGCATCGCCCGCGTTGTCCACGATGACGACGCCATGCAGAGTGACCGTGCTTTTTTCGAGCGAAGCGAGTAGCCGCGAAAGCTCCGCCGGCCTGCGATATGTGGCGATGACGGCGACCGTGCTCATGGCTGTTTGACGCTCTCGCGGAGCAATCGCGATGTAAGCACGCCGCGTCCAATTTGCGTCCGAAGGTGTTTGTAAATTTCCGGCCACACGGCGTCGGGCAGCAGCTTCGTCATGCAATACGGCTCTTGGAAAAGACAGTAGTCGAAGCAGGGGCGCCACGGGCAAATGTCGCGGATGACGAGGTGATGGATGTCGCCCCACGGACGAAACCAATCCGGATCGGTCGGCCCGAAAGCAACGACGGACGGACGTCCGCAACACGCCGCAAGATGGCCGGGGCCGGAGTCGTTGCAGACGAGAAACTCCACGCGGCCCAGCACGTCCACAAGCTCGTTCACGCCGAGCGCGGGCAGGACTTGATCACACAGCGGCGCGAGGCCGAGACCGTAGCCATCGAGATCGGGAATGAGGGCGAGATGAAAATCGAAAACTTCGCGCATTTTGCGGACTATTTTTTCAAAATGCGCCTCGGGCCAGCGGCGCACCGGAATGCGCGCACCCGGGTGCAGCACAACGATCGGTTTCGTCACATTCGCAAAAAGTGCATCCACTTTCGCCGAGCGATACTTTGCGTGATCGAGACGCGGGCCATTGTCCATTTTGACGAAGCCGAGCGCGTGACCGAGGTCGCACCAGTCCTCGACTTTGTGCTGCTTGGGGCGCGTGCGTTGCACGGGGCGGTTGAGAAAATATGTGCTGGTCTTCCATGGGAAACCGTAGCGCTGGCGTGCGCGGGTAAGCCACATCACCAGATGGTCGCGCGGGTCGTTGCGCACGGAGACAGCAGCATCAAACCGCTCGCGGCGCAGGCGCGAAATAAGCCCCAGCAAAAGAGGCCAGCGCCATGCCCATAGACGATATTTTCCGCGATAGGCCGTCCAAGGCGCATCGTAGGCGATGAAGCGAATCTGCGGAAAAGTGCTAGCGAGCAACGGCTGCGCGTGAGCCTTGCCGACGAGCGTCACGTCATAGCGCTCCACGGCGGCGCGCAGCATCGGCGTCGCAAAAGTAAGATCGCCGAGGCCCCATAGTTCGAGGACGAGGAGCTTCGGTCGGTGTGTGATGTTCGCGGAATCGTCGGCCACAGCGCGCAGCCATTTGGCCGCACCGGGCGCGCATTGCAAACGATTCCGTCGTTTGGGAAGCCGGAATCATCAGGCCTGCTATGCGCTGAATGCCCGCTCGACGAGCTGGCGCTGCTCGATGTCGCTCACGTTTTTGCTGCCGACTGCGGTGCTGGCGGCTTCGTCGCGGCCAGCGTAGGGGATGTCGGTCCATTTGCCTTTGATTTCGTGGAGCAGAGTTTGCAGGCGGGGCTTGATGAAACGATGGGCGCCCATGTTTTCCGGCTCCTCCTGACACCAGACGAATTTCATGGCGTTGGGGTAGCACTTGATGGCGTCAATCAACGCGCGCTCGTGCAGCGGGTAGAGCTGCTCAATGCGGATGAAAGCGGTGCGCCCGATTTCGTTTTCGTCGCGGAACTTTACGAGATCGTGAAACACTTTCCCTGTGCTGAAAATGATGCGCGTCACCTGCTCGCGTTCGCAGTTGAGCGATTCGGTGCCGTCGAAAATTTCGTGGAAACGTCCCTCGCTAAAGTCGCTCACTTTCGACGCAGCGGCTTCGAGGCGGAGCATGGATTTCGGCGTCATCAGCACGAGCGGCTTTTTGAAATCGCGCTTCATCTGGCGGCGCAGCACGTGGAAATACTGCGCGGGCGTGGTGAGCGCAGCGACCTGGATGTTGTCCTCGGCGCAGAGCTGGAGAAACCGCTCCAACCGCGCCGACGAATGCTCGGGGCCCTGACCTTCGTAACCGTGCGGGAGCAGCAGCACGATGCCAGAAGGGCGCTGCCATTTGCTCTCAGCACTCACGATAAATTGATCGATGATCACCTGCGCGCCGTTCACGAAATCGCCGAACTGCCCCTCCCACTGGCAGAGCATCTCGGGGTAGTTGAGCGAGTAGCCGTAATCGAAACCAAGCACTCCCGCCTCGCTGAGCAGCGAATTGTAGATGCAAATTTTCGCCTGCTTGCCGGGCTGCATGTTGTCGAGCGGACACCAGCGCTGGCGCGTGACGGTGTCGTAAAGATATGCGTGGCGCTGGCTGAAAGTGCCACGGCGAACGTCCTGCCCGCTGAGACGCACAGGTGCGCCCTCCAGCAAAAGACTTCCCCACGCGAGCGACTCGGCGGTCGCCCAGTCAATTCCCTCGCCGCGCTCGAACGCCTGCCGTCGTTTATCGAGCACAAACGTCTTCACGCGCGGATGCACGGCGAAGCCATCAGGCGGAGTCGTCATCGCTCCTATGATTTTTGCGAGCGTGTCCTTCGCCACCGCAGTCGCCACCGGTGCGTGCGAATACGCAGGCTGCTGAACGGCCGTGCTTCCCTCGAGTTTGGCGTCGCGTTTTTCGCGCCCCTGCTTTTTCTGCGCGGCAACAGCCTGCGCCTCGGCGAGCGCATCTTCCAGCCGCTTCCACAGCTCCTTTTGAAAAGACTCGGCCTCCTCGGCGGTGAGCACCTTTTCGCCGACGAGCTTGTCGCGAAAAATCGTGCCGACGCTCGGGTGGCTCACGATGTCGCGATACATATCCGGGCTGGTGAAAGCGGGATCGTCGTTCTCGTTGTGGCCGTGGCGGCGGTAGCAGACCATGTCCACAAAAACGTCGTGCTTGAACTGCTGGCGAAACTCAAACGCCAGTTCCATCGCGTAGCGCACCGCGAGCGGATCATCTCCATTCACGTGAAAGACGGGCGACTCCACCATCTTCGCCACATCGGTGCAATACTGTGAACTGCGCGCGTCGGCGGGCAGCGTGGTGAAGCCGATCTGGTTGTTGATGACGAAATGCACCGTGCCACCGATGCGGTAGCCTTGGAGCTGCGACATGTTCAGCACCTCCTGTCCGATGCCCTGACCCGCGAGCGCGGCATCACCATGGATCAAAATCGGAACGACCTTGCTGCGCTCCACCGTGTCCTGCCGGATGCGCTGGCGGGCGCGCGTCATGCCCATCACCACGGGATTTACGATTTCGAGATGACTCGGGTTGGCGCTCAACCGCACCTGCACCGTCGCACCGCTCGGCTTTACCACGCGGTCGTTAACATAGCCGAGGTGATATTTCACATCACCGTCGCCATAGACCGAATCGGGGATGAAGTTCGGATCAAACTCCTGAAACATCAGCCGGTAGGGCTTTTTCAAAAACTCCGTGATGACCGCGAGACGCCCGCGATGCGCCATGCCCATCGTGATTTCCTCCACGCCAAAGCGCGGGCAGTTTTCGATCACCGCATCGAGCGCCGAGATGAACGACTCCGCGCCCTCCGCGCTGAACCGCTTCTGCCCTTTGTAGGCCACCGTGTGCAGGAATCGCTCGAACGACTCCACTTTCAAAATGTGCCGCAGCATCCGCTTCTTCGTCGCAGCATCCGCGACCCACTGCGCGCGGTTTTCGATGCGGTCGCGGAGCCAGTTGCGCACCCGCGCATTTGCGATGTGCATGAACTCGAAACCGATGTTGCCGCAGTAGATTTCCTCCAGCTTCCCACGCATCTCGCGGAGCGGCATCGCGTCGCCACCGAGAAAATATTTCGAGCTGACAGGGAGATCGAGGTCCTTGTCGGAAAAGCCGAGTTCGCGCAGCGCGAGCAGATCGTTTTTCGGCGCGTTGTGTGCGAGCGGGTTCGTCCACGCGAGCGTGTGCCCGAGCGTGCGGTAGGCATAAACGAGCCCATCCACGCGCGTCTGGAGCGCGCCATCCCCGCCCACGGGAGCCGCGCCATTTCCAGAAATCTGTTTCTTTTCAAACTGCGCAAAACCGAGATGAAACCCTTCGCAAAACGCCCGCATCGAAGGCTCCACATCCTCGGGATTTTTCAGCCATCGCGCGTAAGCCTCATCGAGCAGATCCACATTATATCGGTTAGCAAAAGTCACAGCCATACCGTCACGCTACGCACCACCCTGCGCGAAAACAAGAAGTGGAGATTTCAAACCAACACTTTGCTGGCGGCTCCATTTGAAACTCCAAGACACAAGGAGGAAGACCTTGGATGCTCCCCTTTGGCCCTCCAGCACATCAAAGAAGCTGAATCGCGGTGCCGTGTGCCCGCACACGGGCAGGCAAAACGCCGCACCCACTTTGGTGAGTGCGGCGCTAGAAATGGATTTTTTCCGGAGCTTATTTTGCCGATGGAGGCGGAATGCCCGGTGCGGCAGATTAGGCGCCGAACAATTTGCCGAGTCCGCCGGAAAGGAGACCAGAGAGTCCCTTTTGCAGGGCGTCGCCGCTGGGTGCCTGTCCGTCGGGGGTAAGTTTATCCACGAGCTGCGGGAGGATTTGGGCGACGTGGCCGGCGATTTGATCCGGGGCGACGCCGCTCTGTGCGGCCATTTGCTGGAGTTGATCCGCGCCCAGGACCTGCTGGACCTGTGCTGCGGTGGCGGGCGGGTTGGGGCCGGTGCTAATCCAGCCTTTGACGAGGTCGCCGAGGCCGTGGCTGCTGAATTTGGTGAGCAGCCCCTGAATGCCGCCGCCCTGGCCTAGGAGGCCTGCGACGGAACTCATGAGGTTGCTTTGCTGGTTGTTGTTGAGGCTGCCGGTGATGGAGCCAAGGAGGCTGTCGAATAATCCCATGGTGTTGTGTTTTGGTTTGTTGTTTTTTGGGGGTAGTTGGACGGAACGCAGGTTTGGGTAAATTACAACCTCAGAATCAAAACTGCTTCTTTATTGCGATGTTTTCGGTGTGCTTTTTATGACACATTGGAGTTTTTGCGAAATCATGTTGTGAACCACAGACTTGCGCTTCTCGTGCAAAAAAACGCCGCATCCACGCTGGGTGAATGCGGCGCTGTTCAAAAGATTTGGGCTTAGGCTGACTTCTTTTTGTTGGAGGCGAGAAATTCTTCCTTGGTGAGTTTGCCGTCGCTGTTGGCGTCCTTGCGCTTGAAGACGATCTCGGCCTTGGCTGCGTCCTTGGCGTCTTTTACGAATTCTTCCTTTGTGATGCTGGAGTCGCTGTTGGCGTCCTTCTTTTTGAAAGTCTCCTCGGTATATTTTTTCGGCTTCTTGGCTTTTTCAGCCTTGGCTGGTTTGGCGTCTTCGGCGCTGGCGAAAGTCGCGCTCATTGCGAATGCGGTGAAAATGGTAAGGATGAATTTCATGAGTTTTGATTTTGGATTGTTGTGAATACCCGTCATAGGCTTTTTTCTAAGGATGGATTTGGGAGGCAGGCTACGCGACCTGTGGCGGCGGTTGTGCGGGCTGGCCGGGGAGGGTGAATTTAATCACTGGCAGCGGATAGCGGATGATGAGCTGGTCATCGAGGTAGATTTCTACGTGGTAGTTGCCGTATTCCTTGAACTGCACGCCGCTGAAAAGGTTCACGTTGGTGGCCATGATTTCCATGTCCTTGAGCTGAAATTCGAGGGTGCTTTCGCCGATGATTTTTTCGTCGGGCGCGAGGATGCGGGCGGTCTGTTTGAACTGGCCGATGCCGTTGCACCAGCGAGTCCACATGCAAAGCTTGAGGAAGCCGACGGGCACCTGCGGGGCGGGCACGGCGTTGATGACGCCGACGAGGGTTTGCATGCCGGTGATCTCGCGGCGGATGTCTTCGCAGAGAACGGATGCCTGACAGTTGGGAAGGACGTATTTTTCGGAAAGCACGGTGGGGATGTAGTGGCGCTGATGCGCGGCGTCAATGGCCTACGGCTTGTCGCTCTGCTCGGTGAAGGCAGTGAGGTCGCCTTTCACGCCGGCCTGCTTGAGGGCGTCGAGGACGGCTATGACGGTGCCAAAGGGAGCGCGCTTGTCGGTGGCGAGGGCGAGTTTGGGCGGACGGGGAAGTTTTTGTAGTTTTTCGAGTTCGCTGCGCAGTTCTTCGATGGTGACTTTTTTTGCGCCGAGGAAGATTTCCTCTTTCTCGGAAATGGATAGCCGCAGCGCTTCGTCGCCTTTTTCCGCCGCGACGGCGGTCTTGGAATCGGGGAGCTTGATGGTGACTGCGGGAAGTTCGCTTTTGAACGTCGTGGTGACGATGACGAAAATCAGGAGGATGGCGAAAATATCGATCAGTGAGACGATGATCACCTCGGGTCTGCGGCGGCGGCGGGGGAGAAAATTCATGCGTCACCCTCGGTGGCGAAGTCTGCAAAGGTCGAGGGGCGGCGCTGTTTCTGATTGTAGCACTTTGTGAGCAGGCCGGAGACGAGCAGTTCGAGATCGGCGGCGATGACTTCGACTCGCTTGGCAAGCAGACCGTGGGCGATGAGTGTGGGGATGGCGACTGCCATGCCTACGACGGTAGTGCTGAGCGCTTCGGAAATGCCCATGGCGATGCGGTGCGGATCGCTTTGCGTCGCGCTTTCGCCGAAGGCGCCGAAGACTTGCACGAGTCCGCTCACTGCACCGAGGAGGCCGAGCAGCGGGGCGATGCCGATGATGATTTCGAGGATGTGCAGGCCGTGTTCGAGCTTGCCGATTTCGTGGCGTGCGACGGTCTGGACGGCGTTCATGTTTTCGTCCTTGGGCTGGTGCAGATTGGAGAGGCCGACCTGCGCGATGCGGGAAAGTGTGGTGTCGTCGTTGCGCACCAGGCGGGAAAGGCGGACGACTGCGTCGGGCGTGTCGTTGGGCGCGAGGCGCTCGATTTCCTTCTGCAATTCATCAGGGATTACGAGGTGGCGGCGCAGCGCGAGGCCGCGCAAAAGAATCACCGCCACGGCGATGATGGAGCACGCGAGCAGCGGGACCATGAAGATGCCGCCCTTGTAAAAGAACTGGTAGATGTCTTGGAACGATGCAGCGAGTAGCATGGGCGTAATCAGTAAATCCAGAAGGTGAATGGGACTTCAAATTGTCCGTCGATGAGCGACTTTGCGGGCGGCGGGTCGAAGGCCGTATCGCGCACGAACTGTTCGCAGAATTTCGCAAACGCTTCGTTGGAGCTGTTCTCGGAGATGGAGAAGGCGGTGACTTTTCCCCCTGCATCGAGCTTGAAGACAACGCTGACATTGCCGGGCTGAAACTCCGTCATGTGCGGCTGCGCTGCATCAGCCCAGCGTTTGGTAAAAGCAGCTTTCACCTTCGTGGTGTAGGAGGAGCCGGAACGTGCCGGGACTGGTTTCACCACAGATACCGGTGCCGGTTTTTCGACGGCGGGCGTTTCGATGACTGGCTTTTCAGGCTTTACAGGCTTTTCGGCAGGTGCGGGCGAATCACCGGGGACGACCGTGGCGGCAACCGGTTCGGCGGGCTTCACGGGCCGGGCGCGCGGTTTTGCCTTGGGTTTTTGCACGGGTTGCTCGGGGGCGGGCGTGGCGATAACAACCGGTTTCGGCGGCACGACTGACCTCGGCGGTGGCGAGTAACGGCCGCCCATCTGGGCGAATGCGGGCGCGGCAAATGCGACGAGGATGAGCAGGATTCGGATGAGCATTTTAGTAGAGAGTGAAAGTGAAAGTATCCTCGAAGATGCCGTTCTTTAGCAACTCGGGCGGTGGTGGCTGAATATCGGACTGTGCATCGTAAAAGGAGCGTTCACACAATGCGGCGTGCGCGGAATTCGAGGTGTTGTCGAGCACATGCATCCTGATGACTTTGCCTTTCGCATTCAGCGAAAAACGCAGGGTGACCGATCCGATGGCGATCATACTCCCCTGCTTGGAATCATTCACATAAAGAGACCAGCGTGAGCTGACGGCTTGATTCAAGCCTTTCACATAACGGCCGCGAACCGTGGCGATGGCGTCCACCCCATTGTCTCCCGCCGGGACATTCCCTCCTTCGATTTTGCGCTGCTCCATATGCTGCGTGTGGCCGGGGGCCTGGCGCGCGGGCTGTTGCGGAGACTTCAGCGCGACGATGACAGAAGTAGGCGGCGTGGGCTTTGGCTCGGCAGGCGGTTGTGGCGTGGGCTTCTCCACCGGAGCCGGCTGAGGCGTAGGTTTTACGACCGGCGGAGGCGTGGGCTTTGGTGTGGTTTTTGGCGGCGGCTCCGTCAAAGGGTGTTCGACGGGGATGACTGGCTGCTCTGTCTGGCGGAGATAGAGAGCGATTTGATCCTCGCTGGCTTCAATCACTTTTTTTACTGAGGGCGGTGGTGTGGCCTTGGCGAGTTGCATGGGGGCAGGACGTGGCGATGGCGTGGGGAGTGAGGCAGGCGCAACATCGGCGGTCTTCGGGATTTTATCCGGCGTTTGCTGCGCGGCGGTAAATTCGGCCTTGGAGATGGGGCGTGGTTTGTAAATCGGCGGTTGCTCTATCGCGACGGGACGCGAGGCTGGCAGCGGCTTGGGATTGTTCGCGGCTTCGCTTTCTGCGGGAATTTTCGGATCGCCGGCGTTGGCCTGCTGGTTTTTGAAATTAGTGAAGGGCAAGTCCGTGCGTCCCTCCTGCCCGGGCAAATCGCCATCGCCCTTGCCGGGTTTTTTGGAGCCGGCGACGCTGTCCTGCCAGCTTTCGAGCAATGCGCGTTTGCTGAGGTTCTTCTTTTTTGCGAGGCCCTCGACGTCGATGTATTCCTGCCGGATTTCCTCGGGGAGCTGGCGGAATTTTTCCTCCAGGAGATTTTCTTCCTGCACGGTGAGTTCCTTTTTTTCCTCCGCGGGCGCTGGAGTGGGCGTCATTAAAATCACTTCGAGTTTTTTGTTCGCCTGAGGCGGCGGCGGGGAGACGACGGCGGTCGTCATGCTGGCGGGGAGAATTTTTTGCAGCAACCCGGCGATATACGGCCACACCCACACGGCCACCATCACGAGCCCGTGCACGAGCAGCGCGAGCACGATGGCGAGCGGGAGGCGGATGCGGTCGGGCATGGCGACGAACGCATCCAGCCACCTGCGAATCGGGGACGGATTGGTCGTCGAAAAGTTCACAGCGGGCGAATGAGGCCGTCACTCATTGCACCGACTGCGGCAAAACGCGAGACTTGAGCGCACCATTCGATCTGGTCGCGCCAGCCCTTTGCGCAAAGTGCGTGGCCGTTGCGCGCGGCGAGCAGTCCGTCGAGCGGCGTGGCAAAGGAGCGCGCAGTGGCGACGCAGGCACGGGCGGCGTCGGTGAGTTCCGCATCGGGGAAAAGTGAAGCGAGCAGCCCGGCGGCGATGGCGTCTTCAAGAGCGAATGTCTCAAACGTCCCCGCGCAGACGAGAATCACGCGCAACTCGGCGGCGATGGCATCGCGCAGTGCGGCGAGATTTAAGAGCGCACCGACGAGCACCCGCGACGCACGTTCGCAGGAGCGGAGGGCGACGGTGCCGTTGGTCGTCGTGGTGATGATGCGGCGGCCTGCGAGCGCGGTGTATTCGAGCGGATTGTTGCCGAGTTCAAATCCCTCGATTCGGTCGCCGTGTCGTTCGCCGGCGAGGATAGCGTCGGGCAGTCGCACTTTGAGCGCACGGGCCTCTTCGATGGTCGTGACGGGCCAGATTTCCGCCGCGCCGTTCGCCAGCGAGGTGATCATCGAGGATGTGGCGCGGAGGATGTCGAAGACTACGCAGGTCGTGCCGGAAAGATCGCGCTGTGGAAGAAGGGCGATGTCGGCGGGATTCAGAGCGGCGTCGAGGAGCATGGGTGTGATTAGGATTTTTGAGGACGGCTGGTGCGCGCGTGGTGAAAAAGATACTGCTGCGCGTAGCCGCCGTATGCGCCGAAATATTTCGCAGCGAAATCACGAAGGCGCGCGGCGGTGACGCGGCGTTTTTTTACGAAGTAAATCTGACGCAGCACGCGCTCGATCCAGACATCGATCGGGAACGCAGCGAGACGCTCGAATGAGAAGAGCAGCGCGCAATTTGCGACCTTCGGGCCGACACCGCCGAGACGCATCAACTCGCGGTGCGCGGATTCGTCGTCGAGCTTTGTGATAGCAGTGAGACTGACTTCCCCGCTGGCGATCTGTCTCGCGGCGCGGAGGAGATTTTTTGCGCGATAGCCGAGTGCGCAGGCTCGCAGATCGTCCTCTTCCAGCACAGCAAGCGCGTCGGGCGTCGGGTAGGCGAAAAGCGGGCTATCGCCGATGCGTTTGCCGAACCGTGTGCGCAGTGTGTGGGAGATCTGCGTGATGTGCGGCACGGCCTTTTGTGCGCTGGTGATGAATGATGCGATGCACTCCCAGTGCGGCTGGCGCACGATACGCATTCCACGACATGCGGCGAGTGCTGCATCCATCGCGGGGTCGCGCGGGAAGGTCGCGTAAATTTCCGCGAGCGGATGATCGAGCGCGAAGTAGCGGTGCGCAATTTCCTCCATGCCTCGTGTGACAAACAACGCATCGCCGCGCTGCTCCGCGTAGCAGGCGCTCTCGCCGATGGCGCCGACCCAGCCCGCGCCCTTCCGCTGCCAGTGAAAGAGCTGTCCGCACGAAAGCGTGATCGCGAGATCGAAGTCCGGCGCGGCGACTTCTGCGAGGCGCGCGCTCACTTTACGAAATAACTGAGGTTCTCGAGTTCGATGGCGAGGTCCACGCTGTTCACGACGATGCCCTCGGGCACGTGGAGCACGGCGGGGGCAAAATTCAGGATAGCCTGCACGCCGGCGGCGATGAGTTCATTGGCCACCTGCTGCGCGACGCTGCCGGGCACGGTGAGGATGGCGAGTTTCACGCTGCGTTCTCGGATGAAAGCAGTCATCTGCGTGTCGGGGAGGATGGGCACTTTGATGTCGCGCGGGCGCTTGCGGTCAACGTCGGCATCGAACGCCGCAACGACCTCGAAACCCTCTTTTGCAAATCCGCCGTAGCGCAGGAGCGCCGTTCCGAGCTGACCCGCGCCGACGAGGATGACCGGTTGCAACTTCGCCATGCCGAGCACGCCGCTGATCGCTTTGCTGAGGCCCTCGACATTGTAACCAAGCCCGCGCGTTCCCCACTGGCCGAAGTAAGTGAGGTCTTTGCGAAGCTGCGTCGGCTTCACCCCGGCGGCAGTGGCGAGCGCTTGTGAACTGACTGTTCCTTGCCCCGAATCGCGAAGCCGCTGGAGCACACGATTGTAGAGCGAGAGGCGGTAGATGGTCTTGCGCGGAATATCGCTCTTATGCATCGGCTTGTGAAATACGTCGTGAAAAACGCGCAAGTAGCCACAGCTTCCACAAAGTGCAAGCGCGGGCGGAGAGCAAATGCGCTGGCGAAGGCTCCAGTTGACGGCTGATTATTTTGTGAAAACATGTGCGGGCTATGTTTCCTCGAACTTTCTCTCTACTCGCCGCCGCCTCGCTTTTTCTCACATCGCAAGCTCGCGCGGTGGTTCTCGCCGGGGGCGATGGAACTCAAAATACCACTGCCCCTGTGGATGATTTCGGCTGGGCAAATGTGGGACGGGTCTATGACACGGTGGATGGGTTTTTCATCAGCGGCGTGTATCTTGGAAATGGTTGGATGCTGTCGGCCTATCACGGCGTGCGTAATGCAGGCAGCACGGGCTTTCAGTTTGTAACGGTATTTCTCAATGGAGGTGAATACAGCGTAAACGCGGGGACCGCGGTGCGTTTGCAAAATGCGGATACGACGCTCACGGATTTGGCGCTTTTCCAACTCACCAGCACTCCGGCGGGGCTGTCATCGCTCACGCTCGCGAGTGCGAATCCAACGAACGGGCTTTCACTTACCATGATGGGCAACGGGCCGGATCGAAATGCTTCCGAAACTCACTGGAATGTGAACACGGTGCCAGCGACATGGACTTGGACTGAAACCGGCGGCCCCGGCAATGCGC
Organism: Chthoniobacteraceae bacterium; assembly: GCA_947476045.1. Lineage (GTDB taxonomy): Bacteria > Verrucomicrobiota > Verrucomicrobiia > Chthoniobacterales > Chthoniobacteraceae > SXWH01. The sequence goes on along the minus strand of CANJNZ010000058.1, from coordinate 6,675 downwards.
AGGGATACAAGTGGACGCCGGGGCAGCAGTCCTTGCGCTGGGGGACGAATAACATCACGGCGTTCAGCGGCGGCGGCACGACGGATGTGTTCGACTACGGCCTTGGTGACGTCACTCTTTTCAAAACGACCTACAACAATACGACCGATGAAGCGCAGGCGGGCGGTGGCGACTCAGGCGGCGGGGTATTCTGGAAAGAAGGAGGCAACTGGGTGCTCGGGGGCATCATGCTTACGACGGGAACATTCAACGGGCAGCCGTCCGGCACCTCAGTATATGGCGACGAGACATACTCGGCCAATCTGAAGACCTACAGCAGCCAAATTAGTTCCATCATCCCGGAGCCGTCATCGGCGATGCTGGTGCTTGCGGGACTGGGGCTGCTTGCCCGCAGACGGCGCGCATAGGCCGCAGACGGGGAATTCCTGCGTGCATTGGCCTCGCGCCTGCTTTAGAAGAGCTTTCTCCACTCACATGCGCTGGTTCTGCACAGGTCACTTCGCCGCTACATGGCTCGTTTGTTTGAGTCTGCTTTTTCGTTTTAATACGGCATCAGATCACTCGGTGGCATTTGTGGTGTTCGCAGTGATTATCTGGCCGATGCTGCTGTGGCTGCTGCCGCTGAAAGGCTACTTTCACCTGAAAGCGATCACGCTCGACCGGCTGAAGGCGCGTGTGTCTCGGGGTGAATTGAAGAAAGCCGTCGTGTTCGGTTTTGGATTTTGCACCAGCCTGTTCGCAGCGGCGGCTATCGGCCTGACTGCCTGGGCAGTGGGCGCGATGGACGGATGGTTTAGCAAACAGGAAGGCGTATTCAGCATGATGCACATGCTGATTTGGTTCCCGGTTGCTTTTGCAGTGTGGGCGCTTGTTCCAGCTTTTGTGGTTTCGCGGCTGGCGCGCGACGACTCGGACGCAGAGCCTATTTCGTAATAGGTCGGCCCACGCTGTAATAGGTGAAGCCGAGTTCCTTCATGGTTTTCGGGTTGAAGAAATTTCTTCCGTCGAAAATGAGCGGGGTGTGCATCTTCTTTTTGACCTCATCGAGATCCACGTTGGCGAATTCCTTCCACTCGGTCGCGAGCACGAGTGCCTCGGCACCGTTGAGGGCTTCGAGCGGCGAGTCGGCGAGCTTCACGCTGTCGGGGATCAATTTCCACTCGCGCGCCTTTTCCATGCCCTTCGGATCGTAGGCGGTGACGTGTGCGCCTTCCTTCACGAGCTGGTTGATCAATTCAATCGCCACGGAGTTGCGCACATCGTCGGTGTCGGGCTTGAAAGCGAGGCCCCACACAGCGATGTGCTTGTCCTTCAGCACCCACAGTCCGTCGCGCATCTTGCGTAGGAAACGTTCGAGTTGCGCTGCGTTGATGCGTTCGACTTCCTTCATCAAGTGGAACGGCACTCCTAACTCTTCGGCGATGGCGATGAATGCCTTCACGTCCTTTGGGAAGCACGAGCCGCCGTAGCCGAGGCCGGCGTTGAGAAAGTGACGCCCGATGCGCTTGTCCATGCCGATGCCGTCGGCGACGAGTTCCACGTCTGCGCCGCTCGCTTCGCAAATGGCGGAGAGGGCGTTGATGTAGCTGATTTTGAGCGAGAGAAATGAGTTGGCCGCGTGTTTGATCAGTTCCGCCGATGCGATATCGGTGACGAAAATCGGCGCTTTGAATGGCTCATAAACGCGCTTCATCAAATCCGCCGCCCGGTCGCTGTTCGCGCCGAAGACGATACGATCCGGCTTCATCAAATCTGACACCGCGCAGCCTTCGCGCAGGAACTCGGGATTCGACACCACGTCAAACTCGGCCTCCTTGTTGTAGCGCTGGATCGTCGCCTGCACGCGGTCGCCGGTTTTCACGGGCACCGTGCTTTTATCCACCACGACGCGGTAGGCGCCGGGCTTGAGCGCGGCGGCGATTTCACGCGCAACTTTTTCGATGTAAGTCATATCCACCGAGCCATCCGGCTGCGGCGGCGTGGGCACGGCGATGAAAATGACCTGCGAACCATCCACGCCTTCCTGCGTGCTGGTGGTGAAGCGCAGGCGCTTGGCGGAGACATTGCGATGCACCAGTTCCTCGAGGCCGGGTTCGTAAATTGGGATTTTGCCGGCACGGAGCATGTCCACTTTGCGCTGGTCGTTATCAACGCAGATGACGTGGTGGCCCACTTCCGCGAAGCAAGCGCCTGTGACGAGCCCGACGTAGCCGGAGCCAATAATGCAGAGTTCCATAGAGTAAAAAGGGCGCGTCTTATGTCCGCGCAAAGTCCGCCTTGCAAGGCGAAGTTCCATTTTCGCCGCCCAGACGAATGCTGCGCTACAAATCCGAAGACGGCTTCGGCGCGGGTGAAACCGGAGGCAGCGTGGGAATGGCGCTCGGCGCGGTGGACGGTGTGGCAGGAATTGTGGGACGTGGCCCGGCAGGGACAGAGGCCGGTGGCAAAGCAGGAATGTTGTTCGGCACGGCTATCGTCGGTGCAGCTGGCGACGGTGTATCGACATCGGTCGCAGCAGCAGGCACGAGGATCACGTTGTTGTTGAAATTCACGCGCACGTTTGACCCTTCAGTCGCGATGAAGCGCACACGCGTTCCGGGATTCAGTGTCACGCGTCCGAATTGGAGTTGCACCGTCACCGACTTGGTAATGGTGAGCACGGTCTTCGGCGCAGCGGGAGCCGCCGGCGCGGGCGCTGGCTCCGGAGCCACGGGCGCTGGAGCAGCAGCAGGAGGTAAAGCAGGCACGCCGGGATTTTCGCCAGCTGGCTTTTCAGGGGCCGCAGGCACTTGCGCCGGGAGAACTGGCACAGGTTCAATGGTGGGCGCAGCAGGTGGTGCAACGGGTGCGGGGTTATTCGGAGCTTCGCCATTCGGCGGCAGATCTCCGGCAGGGCCTGCGGGGAGAACTGGCGCAGGGTCCACCGGGAACGGCGGCACTACTGGCACAGGCGGTGGCGGAACGACCGCATTAGCTACAGCCTTGGCGTCCTTTTTCCCCTGCGGCTTTGTCGCCTTGTAAAGATACACCGTTCCATACGCCACACCGAGAACCACGAGCCCGTAAAACACGCCTCGGAATGCCGCCCCTATCGCGCTCGGTGGAGTTGGAGCCGCAATGAACGGTGTGATTTCTTCGTCGGGCTCTGCGATTTTCGGCTTCGTCCCCGGCTTCAATTTTCCCTTCCACTCCTCGCGCACCAACTGCGGAAAATGCTCCGCAACCGTCGGCAAAAAGTAATCCCAGAGAGCGGCGCGCGAATCCACCTCCCAACTCGCGTTTTTTTTATCGAGCGCCTCAATGAGCACCTGCACATGCGCCTTTGTCACGTCCTTCACAACCTTGGCCCCTTCCCCCTGGCAGAGATCGAGGTAAAGCGACACACGGTTCGTGCGGCGGTAGTCTATCTCGTCCTGAAAAAGCTGCGGGTGCAGCCGCAATTTTTCTTCTCCCCACTTCGTAAATCGCGAAGTCAGCTTCGGACTTTCCAGTGCCTTGCAGATGGCCACCGCCGCCTCTTCATACGTGATTTCCCCGTCAAAAGTCGCCCCGAGGTATTTTAGCAACGCCATTTGTTTCTGCGTCGGTCCCTTCGTAGTTGCGCCGCTCCTCACCCCGCTCGCATTCGGCGCCGATGGAGCAGGTGGTGGCTCGCTGCTGGCAGGATTCATCACTTCGCCCAGCGGAACCCATTCGGGCAGCCCCTTGCGCCAGGCCTTGTCGGTGGGCAGAAGCCCGCCGCGCTTGAGCTGCGACTGAACTGTTTCTTCGCTGAACGGCCCTATTTGCTCGCCGTTTCGCAGAACAAAAATTTCCATAGGTGGTAAAAGTAAATGACCGATTAAAACACCAATTCTTAGCAATCGGTTCTAAAAACGGAAAGCATCTTACCACTTTTTCATGCTCGGCTTGGTGCTGCGCATCTGCGCTGAACAAGCTCAAAGCACTGAGTTAAAGTCACAAAAATCCTCTATTTTCCCGGCTCCCACGCATTCACCTCGACGAGATGCACCGCAGGGTTCGCGCTGTTCTTGAGCACGTTCACGCGGATGTAGCGGGCGGGCGTTGCGTTGAATTTGTGCATGTAGCCTTTTTCGGTGCCCGGCGTTGTGTTGTTGCTGGCATCCACCACTTGCTTCCATGTCTTGTCGTCGGTGGAGACATCCACGGTGTATTGGTAAAATCTTCCGCCATCGAAATACGGCACGACCTGGATGCGATCCACGCTGTGCTCCTTCTCGAGGTCCACCTTCCACCAAAGCGGCGCAGGCATGGCTCCCCAGAATTTGTTGCCGTCCACAACACCGTCATTCGCATACTCGGCCTTCTCGGGATTTTCATTGGTGCCACCGACTTTCTCGGCACTGACGGGCTTGCGCGTCGTCAGGCTCGTTTGAAAAGGAACGTAACGCAGCTTGGGAACGACCGTCGTGTTGCCGACGCGTTTTCCGTCGGCGTCGAACACTATTGCGCGAATGTGCAGCGATTTGTCGGCGGTGATTTTGCTTTCGTAGACAGGCGAGTTCTCACGCGGTTCCCTGCCGTTGATTTCGTAGCGGATTTTGCCGCTGGGAACGACTGTGGACATCGTGACTCCCATCGGTTGGTCAAACACACCGTCCTTGAGTTTTCCTTCGGTGGTAACGGTCACGGGTCGGATGATCATATCCGCGCGGACGTTCTGTTTCACGAAACGGTTCTTTTTATAATCCTCCTCGATCACATTGTCCGGCCCCCACGTGCGCTCCTGTCGTTCGGAAGTTCCGGGAAGGTAACTGTTCGCCAATGCCTCGTGACTCATCTCCCACATCGGGCGATTTGCGCCGAGCACCCGATCCCTCGGCGTGAGCACGGTGTCGTTGCAGGTAAAGATGCTGAAATCCGGAAAAGGCGGCATATCCCACGGCACGGTGATCGTCGTAAAGCCCGCGTCCTGCGCCTGCCGTGCCTGCCCTTTTGGGAACCACGTATAAACGATGATGTCCTTCGCAAGAATCGGATCGAGCGGAACACCGACGGGGCGCCCCTCCCACATGATCGTCTTCTTCCCATACTTCTTCACGATCTTCGCCATCTCCACGCCATACGGGAGCCAGATGGTGTGCTCGCCCGTGAGATTGTGCTCCTTCATGTATTTCTTCACGTGCTCATTCCCCAGATACCAGACCGGCTCCACTTCATCGCCGCCGATGTGAATATACGGCGAACTCATGAACACCTCGCACATCTCGCCCACGAGCTTGTCAATAATCGGATAAACGTCGGGATTGATCACATCTATGCAGCGGTTTTTCACATTGCCGAGCTGGCCATTCATCGCATCGAGCAGGCTGGTGCAATGCGCCGGCCCTTCAAATTCCGGCACACACGTCACGCCGCGCGCATCCGCGTAGGCAACCAGTTCTTTCATTTCCTCCAGCTTGTAAGGAGGCAGCCCACCCTTCGTATTCGCCTCGGGATATGCCGTGGAGGGGAACGTGTAGGCGTTGTCGTCGTGCAGATGCAGATGCAGGTAGCGGACCTTGAACATCCGGCATGTCTCCACTGCCATCTTCAAAACATAAATGGGCTGATGCTGCCGGGCGCAGTCCACCATGATGGATGTGTAGTCCGCATACGGCCAGTCCTTCACGGATATCTTCGGCACCGAAGCCTTGCCTCCATCCAATGCGATGGCTTGCAACAAAGTCGCCGTGCCTTCGCAAACCGCACGGTAATCCCAGCCCACAATCTCCAACCGGTCCGTGACGTTAATGGTGTGCGCATATTCCTTCGTCTTCACCACATCCTGCCCGTGCACTGTGAGAATTTCCGCATCCGCCTCCAGCTTGCGGTTGATTTTCAAAACAACATCCCCCGGCTGCGATTCCCCCGCGGCCACCTGCATCCTGACTCCTGCAACGAGCAAAATTTCATCCGATAAAATCTCGGCCAGCGGTTTCAGCGCCGCGTCCGTCGCCACGATGCGTCCCTGCGCCGTCAGCGGCATCTGCCCGCCCTCTACCTTCATCACCTTCGGCGTCGGGAGCAGCTTGAGCGGATTATCCGCCAGTGCAAAACAGCCGGGCGCGCAGACAGCAAAAGTAAGTAAGAGAGAGCGGGTGAATCGAATCATGATCCCGTTTCTCTGAATTCGTTTGAAGTGCGAGTCAATCAGCGAGCAAGAAGTTCGCCTTCATCACACTTCAGTCAAAACGCCTGAAAGTGTTGTATTACTGCAATATTACAGCCTTACGCGGCGCTTGCTTTTGGCTTCGCTTTCTCCACGCGACGGTCCGTGCCCTTTGGCGGACTCGGCGGCGTGCTGCCGGTGCCCGCGCCTCGCACGGAACCAGGTGCCGGCTTCGGCTTTGCCATCTGGGGTTCCTCAATGCGAAAGCCACGACGCTTGAAGTCCTCGACAACACTGCTGAGCAGGCCGCCATTTCTTTTCGCGCCAGCGACTCGAACCGAAACGGGCCCAGGATTCGTCTTCGCTGTCTGCCCAGTAGCATGGGAGGCACCATGAGCCATCCGTGGAGCGCCGGCTAACCCAAGTTCCGCAGTTCGCGGAGGCTGATCTCGCATTCATGCGGGTTCCGAGGCGGCGGGCTCGGTTTTTCTGCACTACATTTGCACGGTTTGGGCGGTCCCTGATACTGTGGGGGCGGCTAGGATTCGGTTGCGCATGGGCAG
>CANJNZ010000057.1 GCA_947476045.1 Chthoniobacteraceae bacterium | reverse complement strand
GGAAAGAATGTAGCGGCCGGAGTTCATGGGCCGGCATCGTCCACGGAGCCACTCCGAAATTCAAATGCGTGACATCCATTTTCATGCGCAACTCACGCAAACTTCGCTGCTAACAAAACACCGACCGCGCATCAACCGGACACCCGTGAATTCTGTTCTGAATTCAAAAAAAACTGTAAGTCCAGTTACAAGCCCGCTAACCATTAAAAAAGTATGAAAACAAAAAACCTCGCCAGCATTCTCACGATAGCCTGCTCCGCCGTAGTTATCGCAGCAAATCAAGAGACACCAACCGCAACGCAACTCGCTGCATTTCCAAAAAATCTTGCGCGTCAGCACTACGCCGCAAATCTCTTCCTCTACGACGCCACCTCGCAACGCTACGTCGCTACAGAAGCAGCCGCTGCGTGGCTCGACGATGACGTAACCACCGGTTGGCCCGCCCTCGCCGGAAAGCAGCACTATTTGCTGAATCTTGCCGAGTCGCAGTTGATCACCAATTTCAGCCTCTCGGGCAAAGCCTCGGAAGGCACTGTCACCATTTACGCCGGTCAGCAAGCCGCCGCACCTGGAGATAAATCATGGCAGCCGATTGCCAAGGACGTGGCCATTGCCTCAATCAACCAAAAGAAGCTGGGACAGGCACTCAACGTCGAATCCAAGTATATCCTGATTGAGACGAATATCACCAATCCATCTCCAATATACAGCCTTTATCTCTACGGCTCCAAGTCCGCCTCCACCGAGGCGATCGTTCATCGCGCACAAACCGTGGATGTGCGCAGCACCATCGGAGAATTCGTCAATAACCAAACGGCTTTCAGTGTCTCCAGCCTTTATGCGAATGGCCGCGTCACCTACGCCAATGCAAAAGTGGGAAACACTGCATGGCAGCGTGCGATCGACGATAATCCCGAGACATTCCTCAGCGTCGCTCCCAGCACCAGTGAGTCCGGAATGGTGGTGAAATTCGACTCTGCCCATCCTGTCTCGCGCCTCTCCATTCTCGTGGATCAAAACGCACGCGGTAAAGCGGACGTCTTCCTCCTCGCGCAGGCACCCGCAGCCGGCCAGCCCGTGAGCATCGAGGGTCTCAACCCTTCCATGACACTCACCTTCGACGGAACCAGCGCACGTAGCAGTGCGGACTTTGCTGAAACAAACGCAACCGCCATGGCCATCCGCTGGCGTCCAGAAAGCGGCGAAGCGTCCTTAAACATTCGCGAACTCAACACCTTCTCCGATCTTTCTCTCGCCGACTATGAAGTCAGCGGAGCACCCGCACCCATCGCTCAGGGCACCGAGGATGCAAAAATCGTCATGGCCAAAAACGACGAAGGCAAAGAAGTGAAGTCGCCCATCGGTGAAGGCAAGGACGTGAAAGCGCCAATTGGCGAGGGCAAAGACATCAAGGAGCCTATTGGCGAAGGTCCTGATCCAGTCGCCTCCGGTCCCGGCTTCAAACCCGGCGGACTCGGCTTCCCACCAAGGACGCCCGGCAATCCCGTCAGCGCTCCATAGCATTCAGAAGCGAATTTCAAAAATAAACGCACGAGGCAAAACCTCGTGCGTTTGTTTTTTAAAATAGAATCCGGCACCAATGCCGTCTTCATTTTTATTATGATGAAATTCTTCTCCCAGTTTTGTCTCCGTTTGCGTTAGAAGCACACGTCGCTTATGCCAAAGTTTCTCCGCCAGCGTGCGTATTCGTGGTTGATGTGGGTCGCGCTCTATCTTGCGTTTGCGTATCCACTCGCGTGGTTGCTCGGTGAACCAACTCCTGCGCCACCTGCGAAAACGGAGTCTTTGCCTGCGGTGCCGGATACGGGAACCGGCCCGGAAGTTTCCGTCCCGCCGATGGTGCCGGGAAATGTGATGCGTCCGCCACGCAATCGAATTGACCAGAGCGATGCGGAGGTCGCTCGGAAGTCCGCTGGCTGCATCGAGTGCCACAAGACGACCGACGCACACTCCATGCACGCCTCGCCAAACGTCGTGCTCGGCTGCACGGATTGCCACACGGGAAATCCCAAGCGCGGACTGAAAATCGAAGAGGCGCATCCAAAACCGCTGAATCCCGAATACTGGCCCACTTCCGCGAATCCGCCAAACTCCACCGTGCTGCTCAATCACGAGTCGCCGGAGTGGATACAATTTGTGAACCCCGGCGATCTGCGCGTGGCGGAAAAAAGCTGCGGACTCTGCCACGGCGACATCACGAAGCGAGTCGGACACTCGATGATGAATCACGGCGCGATGCTGTGGAATGCTGCGGGCTACAACAACGGCGCGATTCCGTTGAAGAACCCGTTCGTCGGACAGTCCTACGGCGCGGACGGCATCCCGCTGAAACTCGAAGCGCCCTTCGCACCGACTGCGGAGGAGACGCGCAAGTATGGCTGGCTCGCCGCGATTTATCCGCTACCGCGCTTCAATCTTTCGCAACCTGGAAATCTTTTCCGCATCTTCGAAAAAGGCACCGAGCCGCCGCTCGCGCTCGGCACACCCACGCTCGATGAACCTCCGGGCAAGCCAGGCCGCCGCCTCAGCGAGCGCGGACTCGGCACGCTGAACCGCACCGACCCTGTAGTGCTTGGCGCACAAAAAACACGTCTCCACGATCCGATGCTCGGTTTCTTCGGCAGCAATGATCGTCCCGGCGACTACCGCAGCAGCGGCTGCTCCGCGTGCCATGTCGTCTATGCCAACGACCGCTCGCCCACGAACTCCGGCTGGTGGAGCAAATACGGTCATCAAGGTCTTTCGTTTTCCAAAGATCCAACAATCCCGAAGGACGAACGCGGGCATCCGGTCAAACACGTCTTCTCCCGATCCATCCCGAGCGCGATGTGCATGAACTGCCATATGCATCAGGGAAATCTTTTCGTGAATCCCTACCTCGGCTTCGTGTGGTGGGATCAGGAAACGGACGGCGAGCATATGTGGCCGAAGGAGCAACACGATCCGACGGATGAAGAAATGGTGCAGTCGGCACGTCACAAGCCCGAGGCAGCGGCGGTGCGCGGACTATGGGGTAAATTGGATTTTCTCGAAAAAGTGAGCGAGTTAAACCCGAAGCTGAAGCACACGCAGTTCGCTGATTACCACGGACACGGCTGGGTTTTCCGCGCGATTTTCAAACGCGACAAAAAGGGCAACATGCTCGACATCGAAGGAAACAAGCTGCCCGAGGGCGACTTCAAACACGGCGTCCACTTGAACGACGTGCATTTGAAAAAAGGGATGCAATGCGTGGACTGTCACTTCGACGTGGACGTTCACGGCAACGGTTTGCTCTACGGCGAACCCCGCAATATCACGACGATCATGTGCATAGACTGCCACGGCACGATCAACACACGCACGACGCTCAAGACGAGCGGCGCAGGTGGAACTTGGGACGGAAAATCTCGCAAGACGGAGCCTGTGGATTTGTCGAAATCGGTCACGTCATGGAAGCCGCGCTTCCAGTGGGAGGGCCTCGACACGCCGCAACCGCGTCTTTTCCAAAACTCCTCCATGTCGCCCGACGTGCGATGGGAAATCCCACAGACGAAAGACGTCATTGATCCAACGCATCCGCGCTACAACGCGAAGGCCGCCTACGCAAAAACGATGCACCGTGATGGAGAAACTTGGGGCACCGTGCCGGAGACGAAGGACTGCCCGGAGAAACTCGCGCACTCGAACGAGAAGTTCGACTGCCAGATTTGCCACACTAGTTGGGCGACTTCGTGCTTCGGCTGCCACTTGCCGATGAAGGCGAACCAGCGCGTGCCGCAGAATAAATTCGAGGGCGTGCTGGATCGCAATTTTACCACCTACAACCCGCAGGTCGTGCGCGACGACGTCTTCCAGCTCGGCGTAGATTCCACTGTGAAAAATCACCGTCTCGCCGTGCTGCGTTCATCGTCCGCAGTCGTCGTCAGTTCGCAAAACGCGAACCGTGAATGGGTGTATTCACAGCAGCAGACTGTCAGCGCCGAAGGCTATGCGGGACAGGCTTACAACCCGCATTTCGCACACACCACCAGCAGCGTAGGCACCACGAAGAACTGCACCGAGTGCCACCTCAGCAAGGCCAACGACAACAACGCTTGGATCGCCTCGCTGCTCGGCTTCGGCACTGGCAGCGTGAATTTCTTTGGCCGCTATGCATGGATCGGCGCGGAGGGCAGCGTCCACGCCGCCGTGTGGACGGAAGACGAGGAGCCACAATCGCCCATCGGCTCCTCCTTTCAAAAACTCGCCTACCCGCGCAATTTCGCGGAGCACGAGAAAGCAGGACGCGAACTCAAGACCGGCTACGAACACCACTCCGGCGAAGTCCGCGACCTCACGCTGCGTCAGGAATATCTCTACGCCGCGTGCGGCAAGGAGGGCTTGCAGGTGTATGACGTGGCGAACATTGACAACAAAGGCTTCAGCGAGCGCTTCCTCACCTCGCCCGTCTCGCCGCTCGGACAGAACACCCACATCGCGCTCGCCGACTGCACCAGCGTCGCGCTGCCGAGCACACTGCTCAATGATCCCAAGCGCGTGCATCTGCCCGAGAACGAAGAGCAGCCCATCCACGCCGTCTATGGCTACATATTCGCCACGGACAGAAAAGAGGGACTCGTCATCGTGGATGTCGCGTGCCTCTTCGACGGCAACCCGGAAAACAACTTCCTGAAAAAAGACGTCGTCTTTAATCCCGAAGGTAAACTCACCGGCGCGGAATACGCAGTGTGCGCAGGCTCACGCGTCTATATCTGCACGCCGCGCGGCCTTGCCGTCGTGGATGTTCACGATCCGCTCAAGCCGCGCCTCGTCGGCGAATACTCCGGCGACTTCCTCCGCGAACCGCGTTCCGTCGCCATCCAGTTCCGCTACGCATTCGTCACTGATGCCGATGGCCTGAAAGTCCTCGACATCTCGGAGCCCGCAAAACCCCGCCCCGTTCGCGGCGCGACCGTGAAACTCCGCCACGCCACCAAGCTCTACGTGGCCCGCACCTACGCCTACATCGCCAACGGTGCCGACGGCCTCGCCATAGTGGACGTGGAAAACCCCGAGCGCCCGAAACTCGACCAACACTTCACCGCGAACGGTGCACTCAACGACGTGCGCGCCGTGCAAATTGGCAGCGTCGCCGCCAGCATGTATGCACTCGTCGCCGATGGGAAAAATGGCCTGCGTGTGTTGCAAATGATTTCCCCCGACACCGTGCCCACCGCCTACGGCTTCACCCCCCGCCCCGCCCCGCGCCTCATCGCCACCTATCGCACCAAAGACCCCGCGCTCTCCGTCAGCCGCGGCTTGGATCGCGACCGCGTCGTGGACGAAACCGGCGGGCAGACCGTCGTCTTTGGACGTCGTGGCAGCCGTCCGTTCCGCGTGGATGAGATGCAAAAATTCCTCCGCCACAAAGACGGCGAACTCTTCAAAGTCGAAGACGTCCGCTCCCGCCTCACTGAAGAAGAACGCACCGTCGGGCCGGTGAAAGTGAAAGTCCCCGTCATCAAACTCGAAACCCTCAGCGGAAAAGAAATCCCCCGCCCCCAGACCGCGCCCAAGCCCGAGCCACCAAAACAAAACTAACGGCGTTCGCAAAAAAGGAGGCTACGTTTTGCATCGAATACCAACACTACTTCCGAGATGAAACGTTGCCTGTAATTCGACGCATGAAGACAGTCGCGTATTTTTTTACCGAGGAAAACCGGCGTCTGATTTGGATGCGTGCCAGAATTACGGGCCAGAATATGCGGCACCATCTTTCGCTAAAAATACGCCGTGCCTTTAATTGAGCAAGACTGGCTACGATAAAGTTGAACTCGTCTTTGGTTTGGAACCATTTCTCCCAATTCTGACGTGCCAGTTCGCCCCGCTCCCGCCAGCTTGCATCGTATTTGCCAACAATTTCCGGAAGGTGGGCGATGTCCTTTTCTTTCACAATGACCGCGAAACTTTCCCAATCAGGACCTTCGGGTCGCACCCATTTGTCAGAAATTATCACCGGAGCTATACCCATCTGCATGGCCTCGAAGAGACGGATACTGGAAGTGCCCTGACATCGCGGGCATAGCATGAATCGCGACCGCATGCAGATATCCAGATAGCGGAGTTTGGAGTCATTGCGACCACTGGCTTTCTCTTTGAAATAATCAAACTCAGAACTGTCTTTAATGAGAATGTCGTCTCGGTTGAATTTGAGTTTAAAGAGCCTGTTTCGGATGAAATGGCGGTTGCGACCAATGAACGAAAAGAAAATGTCACCTGCACGCTGCTTTGACTCGATCAAATCGACGGTGTTTCCACAGCGGCTCTGGCAATAAGAATAGGTGCCTGGAAGGAAGCGCTTAAAATTAAAAATAGACTTCGGCATCGAGGTGAAAATACCCGGAACAAAACGCTGCGGAAAATCGCCTTCATAAATTGTAAAAGTCTTTTCCGGGTATTGCCTGAGCAGTGGATGTATGCGCAGCCCTCGAAACAGATCATCGTCATTAGCGTCAGTGAGGATGATGAAATCCGCAGCTTCGGGGTCGTCTGTCAGTTGGTGCTTTTTTTCGCTGCTGATGTTTTCGAGATGAAGCAAATGCCGATAAAATCCATCCCAAGCACCCGGGCCCTTTTCAACCGGCGCGATGAATATCTTAGAGCTCTGTGAGGACATCGCTGTCATACAAATAAGAAAAGCGGAAAAGAGAAGGCTGCATCCACATGAAACGCACACCATGTCGTATTACACTGCTTGCCGGCGCAATGTTGAAATAGTCGCCAGCTTAGTGTGCTCCACGCATAGAATGTCTCTTCCTAGAAACGCTAGTTGAACTTCAGCGGTTCGGGTTGATCGAGTTTGGTTTCGGCGTTTGGCGAGGGCGGAACTAGAAGGGGTTTGGGGGCTGGGGCGTTGGGATTCACGGTCTGCGTTGGCTCGGGCTGAGGGATGGTGTCGCCGCTGCTGAGTGGAGCTTGTGCATTGCCTACGCCGGCGAGCTGTTTCATTTTTTCCACAGCGAGTTCGGAGCTGTAGGGGTCTGTGCCGATGACGGCTTTTTCTTTCAGCTCTATGGGCGCTATTGATTGCTGTTCGCGGCGTATCGCACGTCTGGCATTAGGATCTCCTCCTGCGAGGATATTTTCTGAGATGATGCCGCTGTGGACCGGGCACGGGTCTTTTGGGGCCTGTTCCTCGGTGGCGATTTCCTGGTAGGTTGTGCGGACGCCGTTTTCGAGGCACTTGTCGGTGGCAAGGCCGCCACTGTTGCGACAGATTTCCACGCGGATGATGCCCTTGGGCATCGTGAAGTCCTGCGGTTTGTAGTGGGTAAAGCTGGCTTTCATCAACTCCGCCCACATGGGGAGGGCGAGGTCTTTGCTGAATGCGCCGCGGTAGATGCTGCGTTTGGCTCTGCCACGCTGCTGGTCGAAGCCCAACCACACACTGCATGTGATTTCGCTGCTGTAGCCGACGAACCAGAGGTCGGTGAAATTGTATGCGGTGCCGGTTTTTCCTCCGAGCGGGAGCTTGCGAAGACCTAGTTCGCTGGCGGCGCGTTCACCGGTGCCGTCGGGTTCGAGGACTTGGGCCAGGCAGTCGTGGACTTCGTAGGCGGTGGTGGGCTTGATGACGGCGACGACGTCGGGCTTTTCCTCGAAGATGATGTGCCCGAGTTTGTCTTCGATGCGGGAGATGATGAAGGGTTTCGCGGGGCGCGAGCCGCCGTTGGGGAACATGGTGTAGGCGAGTGTGAGTTCCATCGGGGAGACTTCGCTGCCTCCGAGATAGGTTTTAGGATAAGCGGCGAGTTGGGAGGTGATACCGGCGTCTTCGGCGAGGCTGAGCACGTCCTCGATGCCGGCCATCATGCCGAGGCGTGCGGTGGCGGCGTTCTTGGATTTCACGAGGGCGGTGCGTGCGGAAATGGTGCCTTCGAAGTGGTTGTCCGCGCGCTCGGGGCCCCATTCGCCCAGGATGCCAGTCATGCCGCCGATCATCACTTTCGTGTTATCCATCACGGCGTCCTGCACGACGGTGCCGGGGAAGAATCCTTTTTCAAAAGCCGCCGCATAGACGATCGGTTTGAACGCCGTGCCGGGCAGCACCTGCACCTGCGTGGCGCGGTTCAGTTCGCTGTGCGCGAAGTCGCGCCCGCCGACGAGGGCGAGGATTGCGCCGCTGTGGTTATCGAGCATCACGACGGTGCCTTGCAGATACTCGGGCTGCATCCTTTTTCCATCGGGCCCTGTCGGCTGTTTGTTCGCGGCTTTGTAGATGGCGTCGTATTTCGCGTAGGTCTGGTGGTCGTAGCCTTCGTGACGCTCGACGGTCGCAAGTTGCGAACGAATCGTCTCCTCGGCTTTCTTTTGCAGTGATGTATCCACGGTCGTGTAAATGCGCAGCCCCTCGCCGAGCGCGGTGTCCTTGCCGAATTTCCGCAGCACCTGTTGATACACCATGTCGGCGGCGTAGTTTTCCTGGTGAAGCGGGCGTTTGTTTTTCAGCACAGGCTCCTCTTTGAAAGCCGTGTCATATTCCTGGCGCGTGATTTTCTGCTGCGTGAGCATGTTGTTCAGCACGACATTCCGTTCCACGATGCATGCCTGATAGCTGCCCCATGGTGAAAGTTTGTCCGGGCTGCGCAAAAGTCCCGCAAGGATTGCCGATTCGCAAATTGTCATGTCCTTCGCCCGCTTGCCGAAGTATCCCTTCGCCGCCGCCTCGGCACCGTAAAAGCCGTTCCCGAAATAGACGCGGTTCAAATATAGCTCGAGAATCTTGTCCTTGTTGAACTGCTTCTCCACCTCCAGCGAAACGAACATTTCAAGAATCTTGCGCTCCTTACTTTTATCGCCCGGCGGAAGTTGCTCAGGAAAAGTATTCCGCGCGAGCTGTTGCGTGAGCGTGCTTGCCCCTTGCTTGGTATAGCCGGCGCGCCAGTTCTCATACACAGCACGCACCACGCCTTTGTAGTCCACGCCCTTGTGCTCGTAAAATCGGGAGTCTTCGCGTGCGATGACGGCATTGATCAGATTTTTCGGAAGATCATCAAAACCCACCTGATCGCGATTCTGCGTGAACATGCGCCCGATGATGACGCCCTTTCGATCAAAGATGAGGCTCGCCGACTCCATCGCCTCCATCCGCGAATAATCAAACTGCTTCGCCTTCGCCTCATACTCCGACTTCACTTTGAAATACACAATCAGCCCTGCGATGCCGAGCAGCAGCAGTGTGAAGAACGGAATGGTGAACCACCAACGGCGATACCAGCGTTTTTTAGGTTTGGGCAAATCCCACATGTAGCACTGTAGAATGACCAAACCCCGCGCAGACGCAAGCCCTCTAGGTAGTGGCATCACTTTCTCGCAATCACGGTAGTGCTCTGGCAGACTGGGAAAACTTTCATGCCGCTAGTTGAAATCATTGCTGACGAAATCGCCGCACACGGACCGGTGCCGTTTGCGCGCTTTATGGCGCAGGCGCTGTATCATCCTGCATATGGCTACTATTCGGGTGGAAAGGCGCGTGTGGGGAGAAAGGGGGATTTTTTTACGAATGTCAGCGTGGGTTCGCTCTACGGGCGGCTTCTGGCGGTGCAGTTCGCGGAGATGTGGGAGCGGATGGGGAGACCGGCGGATTTTTCCATCGTGGAGCAGGGCGCCCATGGCGGCGAATTCGCGGCGGATGTGCTGGGTGCGCTGCGGGGGAATGGGTGTTTCGCAGCGGTTACATATCGCATCGTGGAGCCGGCGAATTCGCTCGCGGCGAGGCAGCGCGTGCGACTGGCGGAGTTTGGCGGGAAAGTGCTGTGGCATGAATCGCTCGATACACTCGCGCCTTTCACCGGCGTTCATTTTTCTAATGAACTGCCGGATGCGTTTCCTGTCCATGTGGTGAAATGGGACGGCGAAGTATGGCGCGAGCGCTGTGTAAGCATGGATGGCGGGCGTTTCGTTTTTGTGGATGCACCACTTTCCTCGCCGGCGCTGGCGGCAGAGTGTGCGCAAATCCCGCAGCCGCTACCGCCGGGCTATACCACGGAGGTGAATCTCGCGGCGTCTAAATGGATCGCCGCCGTGGCTGCGAAGCTCGTGCGCGGCTGGGTGCTGGCGGTGGATTACGGCCACGAGCGTGAGGAATACTACGCACCGGAACGGACGCAGGGGACGCTTTCCGCTTACGCAAATCACAAGCGCGAGCAGGATCCACTTGCACGGCCGGGCGAGGTCGATCTCACGGCACACGTGGATTTCACCAGCCTCATCGAGAGCGCGAAGGCGGCGGGGATGATGCGGGCGGGCTTTACGGACCAGCATCACTTCATGGTGGGCCTTGGTGAGGGACATTTTATGGACGGCGCGAATCCCGGCGATGTGCGCGCCTTTCAAACGTTGATGCACCCGCAGATGATGGGCACGGCGTTCAAGGTCGTTTGCTTTGCGAAGGGCGTGGAGCTTCCCCCTCCCCTCTCCGGCTTTCGCTACGCCCGTTAAATGGCGCGCAGTGCGGCGGCGAGGGCGCTGATTTGCTGCGCGGTGTGACGGGCGGAAATCGTGACGCGCAGACGTGCGGCGTCGCGTGGGACGGTGGGGTAGCGGATCGCAGGGACGTAAATGCCGCTTTCGGCGAGACGTTCGGCGGCGGCGAGGGCGCGATCGCTTTCGCCGAGGATAATGGGGATGATGGCGCTTTGGATTGTGCGTCCTTCGGCGAAATGCTGCGGCACTTCATCAGCAAAGTGCGCGAGGTTTTTCCAGAGCTGCTCGCGGCGGCGCTCGCCTTCATCGGTGAGCATCCACTCGATGGCAGCGGTGGCGGCAGCGGCGATGGCGGGCGGCGGCGAGGTGCTGTAGATGAAGCTGCGCGCGCGGTTCACGAGCAAATCCACAAGCCTGCGCGAACCTGCGATGTAACCGCCTGCGACGCCGAGCGCTTTGCTGAGCGTGCCCATTTGGATGTCCACTTCGCCTTCGAGTTGGAGCGCGTCGGCGAGCCCGCGTCCATTGCGACCAAGGACGCCGACGGCGTGCGCCTCATCCACGAGCAGCAATGCACCGAGACGGTTTTTAATTTCCACCATCTCGGCGAGCAGGGCGCGGTCGCCGTCCATGCTGAAAATCGCCTCGGTGACGACGACGATGCGCCCGTCAAGATGATTCGTGCGCGCCCAGTCGAGATGGCTTTCGAGTTTGCCGAGGTGATTGTGCGGAAACACACGCAGTGTCGCGCCGCTAAGCCGCGCACCGTCAATGAGCGAGGCGTGGCAGAGTTTGTCTAAAATGATCACGTCCCCCTCGCGGCAAAGCGCGCCGAGCGCACCGACCGCCGCCGCGTAGCCGCTGGAGAAACTGAGCGCGGCCTCGGTGCCTTTGAATTTCGCGAGCGTTTCCTCCAGCTTCGTATGCGGCGCGAGCGTGCCGCAGATGAGCCGCGATGCACCGCTGCCGACACCGTAGCGATCAATCGCCGCTTTCGCCGCTTCTCGCAATGCGGGTTCGGTGGCGAGGCCGAGATAGTCGTTCGATGCGAAGTTGAGCAGCGATTTCCCAGCATGCTCGATCTCGGGCTGCTGCGGCGAATCGAACGTGCGTAACTTGCGCAAAAGCGAACGCGAGCGGAGTTCGCTGAGATCGTCGTCGAAAGTTGCCATAACCGTGCGGATCCGAACCGCTGTTTAGTTTCCGCCAGGCTGCGTCTTCATTTGGTAGAGCCCCCAATTGAGCATCCGGTAGCTGTCGTTCCAAATATCCTCGCGGTGACGCTCCCCAAGGACGACGCAGATGACGTGCCTGCCGCCTTCGTTCGCGCTGGAAACGAGGCAATGTCCGGCCGCCTCGGTGTAGCCGGTCTTCATGCCATTGCAGACACCCATGTATTTCAGGAGTTTATTCGTGTTTTCATAGACAATGCTTCTGCCAGCTGGTGTGCGCCATGCGAGTGCGCGCGTGGAGACGATGCCCCGTATAACGCGGTTGCGGTAGGCATGCAGTGCGAGGCGCGCCATGTCCTGCGCAGTGCTGTATTGTCCGGGTTCGGTGAGGCCGTTCGGATTGATAAAATGCGAACGTCGCATTCCGATCTCACGTGCCTTGGCGTTCATCTTCTCAGCGAAGGCTTCATAGCTTCCGGCGTTGTCGCGGGCGAGGCAGCGGGCGACATCATTCATGCTTTTTACCAGCAATATCCGGAGCAGGTCGTAGCGTTTGTAAACTTCACCTTCGCGAAAACCGAGCTTCGTTTGCTCGCATGCGGAGTCTGCGGATTCGGCGCGAACATTGCCGTTCAGGTCGCCTTCCTCGGCGATGATGAGGGCGGTGAGAAGTTTCTGTGTGCTGGCCACTGAACGCGTTATGGCCGGGTTTTTTTCATATAGCACACGCCCTGTGACGGCGTCACACAGCACGGCAGCCTCTGCAGAAGTGCCGGGAAATACACTGGGATCGTTTGCGTCTGGAATCGCAAAGGGACGCGCCACGCCCGGCGACTCGGGCCTCGCCTGTGTGGTGGTGCGGCGTGGCTTGGCTGTGGATTTTTTCTCCGCAGAATACGCAGGTGAAATGCTGACGATGAGTGCGAGAAGGATCGCGACGAAGCGGCTCATGATTTGTGCGCTAGCTACGGTGTATGCCGCCGCGAAGCAAGCGCAGGGGTCACTCGAATTTTTTAGCCAGCGCGGCATCAGGCGGTGCGCCGAGTTCGAGCGCCTTTTGATAGTGGCTTCGCGCAAGCTCGATGGAGGATGGCACGCGCTGCATATAGAGGACGGCAAGATTATAATGTGCGTCGGCAAACTTGGGTTCGAGTTCAATGGCCCGGCGTAATTCGTCCTCGCCTGCTGCATACCAGCCTTTGCGACCGAGCGTGACGCCGAGAAACTGGTGCGCCTGCGCATTCTTGGGCGCGTAAAGAACAGCCTGCGCGAGGTGCGCGTGCGCAGCATCGAGCCTTTCCTGCTGGTAGGCGTTGATGCCGAGAACAAGCCACGCCGATGCGTTCTCAGGATCATTTTTAAGGATTTGTTTGAGATGATGGTTGGAGCTTTCTATTTGGTTCTGGCGCTGCTCGACGAGTGCAAGATTGAGAAGTGCGGCTGCGTTGTCGGGTGCGAGTTCGAGGACTTTTTGATAGCCGAATTTTGCCGTGACGAGGTCACCCCGCTGAAATGCCACGAGTGCTTCGTCGTGAAGCTTCTGGGCTTCTTCCTTTTTCGCGGTGTCTGCCGCGGGTGCAGTTTTTGGAACTGCCGGAACTGCTTTCACCGGGGCCGGATTGTTTTTTTGCGATGGCTTCCGCTTTTCCGCGGCAACTGCCGTGGAGCAGAGCGCGAATACGAGCAGCCCGCGGAAAGCCAGACTCGCCAGTAATTTGATCATTTTGCCGAACCGAGTTCGCGTGCACGCTGGGTGGCAGCACGCACGGCGGTGATGAGTGCAGAGCGGAGTCCGCCTCTTTCCAGCACTTCAAGTCCTGCGATGGTCGTGCCTCCGGGGCTGGTCACTTGATCGCGCAGCGCGGCGGGATGCAGGTTGCTTTTCAAAACCATTTCGGCAGAGCCGGCGACGGTCTGTGCGGCGAGCTGGAGCGCGAGATCGCGCGGCAATCCCATGAGCACACCGCCGTCGGCGAGGGCTTCGATGATGGTGTAGATGTAGGCGGGGCCGCTGCCGCTGAGACCGGTGACAGCGTCGAGAAGTTCTTCCTTCACCTGCACTGCGAGACCGACGCTGCTGAAGATTTTTCGGGCAATATCTGCATCCTCGGCAGTGGCGGTAGTTCCGCAGGAAAATGCGGCTGCACCTGCGCCGATGAGTGCGGGTGTATTCGGCATCACGCGGATGATGCGCAGGCGCTCGCCGGCGGCAGCTTCAAGTTTTGCAATCGGGAGTCCGGCAACGATGGAGATGAGGAGCTTGGTCTGCTTGCCGCCTTCGCTGCGCCATGCCCAGCTCATCGAGCTTTCCATTTGCTGCCCGGGGATTTGCTGGATGGCAGCGAGTGCGTCGCCGGGTTTCACAGCGAGCACGATGGCGTCGCTGGCGGCAAATACCTCAGCATTATTGGCGGCGGCTGCGATGCCGGTTTCCTTGGCGAGTTTTTCCGCGATTGCTGCGATGCTGTCGCTCGCGAGTATGTCGCCGGGCTTGCACACGCCGGCTTTGATAACGCCGTGGATGAGCGCTGTTGCCATTTTACCTGAGCCGATGAAGCCGAGTTTCATGTCCGCAGGAAATAGCGGACACTGCGTGGAATGGAAGCAAATGCCGCTGTGAAGAACGCACGGCGAACATTGTCTTCGAATCAGGGAGTCACGATTTGAATCTCAGTTTTACCGCTTTCCGTGGGACCGATGAATGCCCCTCCACCGCTGCCGAGTGGCTGAAGGATTGCGCCTCCGATGGGGATTTCGCGGGCTGTGAGAGGATGGAAGATTTTGCCGACGTAGAGTCCGGTGGCGCGTTTGATTTCAAAGGTGCGGAGGATGCCGCCGCCATTGTCGGTGATGTTCTGCAGGCCGATGGCTGGCACGCTGGCGGTGCATTGGACGGTGCCGGGAAGATTGCCGTTCGAAAGCGTTAGGGTCACGTTGACTGGTGAGAAAGAAGCGATGTTCCAGCGGTTGCCGGCAATGTCGAGAGTGTGGCTGAATCCCCCGGGATACAGGCCGGTGGTGCCTGCGGGTTTCCACCATGCAAAACTGCCTGTGATATTTTCCGCACCAGCGGACCCCGTAATGGTGAGGGTGCCGAAAAGACCGCCGCCTGCCGGTGTGTAAAGCGGGACATATATAGGAATGCTGCCATCCTTACGTAGGTCGCCGGTGGCGCTGTAGGTGCGACCATCGCCGATGGCACCGCTGATTTTTGCCGCCCCGGCGGCGGAGATGGAGAGTGCCCCGTAGCCGATGCCCGGCGGGCCGTCGGATGTAGTGAGGAGAAAGGTGTAGACGCCGGTTTGTGCGGGCCGGACCCCGTTATAAAATACGCGCGGCGCCTCCCACGCTGCCGTGCTGGTGCCGTCGCTGACGCTAGCCCGAAGAATGGAGAGAGGGCCGAATTCCATGGCGAGGTCCAGCGTGAGCGGAGGCAGGTTTTTTCTGACGATGGAAAGTGCCGCGTGCCCGTCGGCAGCGAGTGTTCCTTTCAGGGTGTAGGAGACGCCGTTGATCCGGAGAGCGCCGGTGAAAGCGCCGGTGTTGGCGACGACGATGCGGAGCGCGCCGGTGAATCCGTCTCCGGGACTGCCGAGGTTGCCGTTGAATATGCCGCGGGATGTGACGAACGGGTTGACGATGCGAAGCTCGGCCCACGCAAGGCTGTGTCCGTCGCTGACGGCGTAGCGGAGTGTTTCTCTGCCGGGGAATGTGGCGGTCGGTTTCCATGTGATCATGTTCCCGACGATGCTCACGGCTCCGTATGTGGCGCGCGTGACGCTGACGAGTTGAAGCGTGTCGCCGTCGGCGTCCGTGTCGTTGGCGAGGACGGGAATGCTGACGGTTGCAAAGGATCCAGTGGTGAATGTGTCGTTCGCCGGCGAAGGCGGCGTGTTGGTGCCGTCGGGGAGCGGTGCTTCAAATGCGCCGATGTCCACCGCACCGTTGATGTTTCGCGCAGCGCCTCGCGGCTCAATTTGCGGCATCAGCAGGGGCGACGGGAAGTCGAGGCCGGGCGGACTCCACGTAGCGGTGACGCCTGCGTCAAAAAGCGCGCTGTTTGCGAGGGGGACGAGATTTTCCTGCCAGCCCGGATGCGCGCTGGTGATGGTGCCCGTCCATGCGGTCGGGATTGCAGAGACATTGCCACCGGCCCAGTTTGCCGCGCCCGTGGTGCCGCTGCCGGGGCGCTGGGCGATGGTGATGGTGGGAGCGACCCGCATCGCGGACACCGCGCTGTAAAACACATTGTTGAACGCCTCCAGTGTTTGCACCGCGCCTTTTAAATAGAAGACAGTATTCGCAGGAAGGGCCGCATCGGCGATGAATGTATTGTTCACGAAACGATAGCGCCCGTTGCTGGTGCCGGATCCATCCGAGCCGATTCCCGCGAAGGTGGGGAATGTGCTGACATGCTTGATGAAAACATTGCCGACCACATCAGCGTCTTCGCGCACCCAGTCTGCCGAGCCCGCAGGCTGCGCGGCTGCGTCGGCGCCGATGAGATTGATTTCATAATAGACGCCGCCCTCAAACCAGTTGCCGTAAATTTCACTGCGCGCCGCGCGGGATTTCAGATTACTCCCGCCGAGGCCGTCGTGGACATAGCATCCTGTCATGCGAAAGACTGCGTTGAGAAAATATTCGTTGTCCGTGGCGACGTAAATTTGGTGGGCCAACTCGCCCTTGCCGCAGTGGTGCACTTCAACCTGATCAAGCGTGTGCGAACCTGCGCTGTCGGAACCGTGAATACCGATGCCGGAGACATCATGGACCACGCAGTTCCGGATGGTGACGTCATTCGCGACGATGTGAAGCCCACGCATGGTGTTCACGCTTCGCTCGCCATCCACATCGAAGTTTTCAAACACATAGTGGTGCCCCCAAAATCGAACCACGGAACCGCCAACAAATGTGCCCGAAGTAGCGAGCACCGGACGAGTCGCTCCGACACCGCGGATGGTGATTGGATTTGCCGCCGTGCCGGAATTGCGAAACGTAATCTGCCCGCTGTAACGCACCCCGCCATCCACAAGGACGACATCGCCGGCGCGTAGCCGATCTGCGATGGAATTCAGCGACTTGAGAGAACGCGTGGGCCCGACAGTATACGTCGCCGCAAGTCCGATCCCTTGCAGGAAAAGCACGAGGATGCTTGCGAAGAATAAACGGGGCATTCCTGCGATGCTAACTACGACAGGTCGCCGCGCATCCGTTATTTTCAAAAAAAGCTCATCAAATGCTGAAACAGCATTTTAGGATTACTGGGGCAATTAGGGCACCCAGGCGGTGACGACGCCTTTGGTGTTATCAGTAAATACTGCGAGGACAGCATAGCCGCCTGCAAAATTACCGGCATGACTCTGCCCAATCGAACCGAGAACTGCCCCGAGAATCGTGAAAGATTTGATGGTTTTCGTAGCCCCGCCGACTTGCACGGTCTGCCCCTCACGCAGTGCGAGGTAGAGCGAGCCGCTCGAACCCTCCGCCCACAGGCCCGTGTCATTGGCCGCGGTGACGAGACCCTTCGTCGGCTTGAGCGTGGCGACAAAAGCAACACCATCATTTCCTCTGCCTGTCCATGCATACGCTTTGATGAGATTGTATGCGGCACCACCGGCACCGGCTGCCTGCGCCCCCTTTCGCGCAAGAATCCCAAGCCCGCCGGCGGGATTCATGCGCCAGAGAATCGTGTCACTGGCAGCGGTCACGCCGCCAAGTTTTGGCTTCAGTTTATTGATAAATGCTGAACGGTTCGTCTCGCCTCCCACCGGATCGCTGAAGACGCCATAAGCTGCGCCACCTAAATTTAGAACAGTGCCCCCCTCTCGCGCTGCAATGCTCAGCACACCTGCCGCACTGCGGGAAAGAATCACGCCGTCGCTGGCGGCGGGTGCAACGAGCTTTGCCTGCACGGTCATGCTGCCGTCGTCAGCAATCGTCGGAAGATTGAACGATGCGATAATCGCACCGATTTCCGTGTAGAAAAAGGCGGTGCGCAAAATGATGTCTTTGCTTCCATCGCCATTGATGCGGATGAGCGCGGAGGATTTGTCGGTGAAACTGACACGCGCGAGAATCGCACCGTTGTTGTTGAAGCCGCGCCGCTGATCCAGAGTGCCTACACCGCCGGGGCCGAAGACTGTGAAGGTCTTGATGGCTTTTTGCGAGCCGGCGACATTCATCGTCGTGCCTTCGCGGAGCAAAAGCGCGAGGTTTCCAGCGCCATCTTCGCGCCACAATGTGTAGTCGTTCGCTGTGCTGACGCCCCCTTTGCCGGGTGTAAGATTGGCGGTGAAAATCACGCGTCCATCATCGGGCAAAGCGATGTCGAGGAACTTGGAGAATAGCGCGCCGCCGATTCCCGGCGCGTCTGCTTTCTGCCGCGCCACAAGACGCATCGCATTTCCATCGTGCGCCCAGATGCCATCCGCAGTGCCACTTGGCGCGGCAAGCAGAGTGGCTTTAAAAGCGATGTCGCCGACGGAACTCACGATGGGGTTTCCGAATTTTGAAAAATTCTGCGTCGTTCCTTCCGCCGCGCTGCCATTGCTGACGAGGACCACTGGTGTCTCTCCGAAGAGTATCGCGGTGCGTGTCTTTTTGTCCGGAGTGCGATAGGAGGCGTTGAATGCTGTGCGCCCATCGGCGGTGATGGATGGCTGGCCGATGAGTTGATACACAGTGCCTGCAGGTTCGCCTGAGACTCCGCCATTTTTCGAGACCACTCCGTAAGCAGCGGGCTGTGCGATGTGAACGGTGACATTGGCGGTGGAGGTCGAGTTATTTCCGTTTTTGGCGGTGTAGGTAAATGTGTCGCTGTTGAAAAAATTCGCGCCCGGTGTGTAGGTGAGTGTGGTGTTATCCCCACTGATTGCGACGGTGCCCCTGGCTCCATTGGTGACGGACTCGATAACGAGCGGTGGCGTGCCGTCGGGATCGCTGTCATTGGCCAGCACATTCGCAGCAACACCGGGAGCGATGTCGTCATCGTGGGCGACGAGCGGATCAATGACGGAGGCAACCTGAATCGTGATGGTTGCCGCGCTGGCGGATTGCAGCAGTCCGTCGCTGGCCTTGAATGTGAATGAATCCGGACCATGGAGATTGAGAAATGGCGTGTAGGTGAGATTCGGAGGCGTGCCGCTGAGCGTTCCCCGCGTGGGCTGTGTGATCACTGTGAATGTGAGCGAATCGTTGTTCGGGTCCGTGCCGCCTAGTGTGATGCCGACCGCTGTGTCTTCATCCGTGTTCACCGTCTGGGGCGTCGGCGTTGGCGCCACGTTCAGAGAGAGAATGGCATCGTCGCTGGTCACCGGTGTGACGCCGTTGCTGATGACCACCTTATAAGTGGCAAGGTCATTGGGCGTCATGCTCGCGATGGTGTATGACGCCGATGTGGCTGTGTTGATGATCCCGTTGTCCTTATACCATTGGTAGGTGTAGGCACCGGGCGTCTGGAGCTGGACCGTAAACGTCACCGACTGGCCCAGATTTTTGTGCTGACTTTGCGGCTGCGTGGCGATGGCAGCCGGCGGGAATGCAGTGTTGAATTTTAATTCGCCGCCAATGATCGAAAATGTGCCGCTGACACCGCTCGCGAGATTTGTCGCAGTAAAATCCGCAGCGGAAAAAGTGGTCGTTTCAAAAGTCATGAGCGTGTAGCTGCGCCCTGCTTCGCCACCACCGCCGAAATCAAAATTCCACGTGCCGCTAGCGGGATATTTTTCGAGCACACCTGCGTTCAGATCGAGCGTATCAGACTGGCCGGCGCTGCCGAGGTCGAAGCGCGCCACGGCACCGCTGCGCCAAAGCAGCCTGTTCGCGATAAGAGTTCCTACGCCAGCTTTCCCGGGTTGAAGACTGGCTCCCGACTCCAGCACAATCGCATCAAC
Organism: Chthoniobacteraceae bacterium; assembly: GCA_947476045.1. Lineage (GTDB taxonomy): Bacteria > Verrucomicrobiota > Verrucomicrobiia > Chthoniobacterales > Chthoniobacteraceae > SXWH01. The sequence continues at coordinate 12,122 of CANJNZ010000057.1, read as the reverse complement.
GACACCGTCGCCTCCAAGGGTTGCTCCGTTTTTTACCATCGTAGCAAATGATGCGGAGTTGTCCGTGTCCACGAGCAGCGTGCCTTCCTCAATGATGGTCGCGCCGAGGTAGCTGTTGCCGTTTGGGCTGGCGAGTTCGAGCGTGCCGCCGCCGGTTTTCAACAAGTCATTGTAGGCGTTGCCGGATACGACGCCTGTGATGGTCGCCGCGTCCGTAGTGACGGCAGGGTTGTCGATCACGCGGATTTCACGGGCGTTGTAATTCGTCGCCGCAACACTTGCGGAAGCGACGGCATCGGTGAGCGAAAGATTGTCGCTCCAAGTCACGCGGTGCGTCGCCGACGTGCTGCCGAAGATCAGCGCGTGTCCGGAACGAACGAAGCCGGTGTCCTCCCATCGAATATCAGTCGCCCCCACCCCGTTCAAATCGATCGTGATGTCTGCGCCAAAAGCTGCAACGCCACCGCTGCCACGGTCCTCATCCACAGGCGCATCCAGACCAGTCGCGGGATCTGAAACGACGCCCGCCCAATTGAGAGCGCCGGAACCATGACTGATATTCCGGCTGAAAGTGCCGCCACCAGCGAGCTCGAGAGTGCCGCCACGTAGTCGGATTTCGTATGCTGGAAGGCTCGTGCCGGGCGTCCCACGAAGAACGCCTGCATTAATGATGACAGGATTAGGAAGTGCACTGTTGCCCCCATTCGTAAGCACAAGAGTGCCGGCACCGCTCTTCACGAGAGGCTGGCCAGTGGCGCCTTGGGCGATGCTCGCGCCCACGGTGAGCGTTGCTTTCTCCACGTAGAAAAACCGGGCGCTGGCTCCTGAAATACCACCAACTCCGGCTGCGTTGAGCGAATAGTCGGTATCGCCCGAAAGGAGGAATGCCGTGCAATCGAGATTCCCTGCACCAGCAATGCTGAGAGACTGCCCGGATGCGCTTGGTGTCATCTTGATCGAATTCACCGTATAGAGCGTCGCCGGCGTCACTGCATTGCCGGTAATGATTGCGTTGGCTGTGCCAGCCAAAGCCGCGCTCCACGCAGTGGTGGTTGCCGACTTCACGCCGAGCAGTGTGTCGTAGCTTGCGAAATCACTGCCGTTCACTGTGGCCCATCCAGTGGATGCGGAGCCGGAAGTGGAACTGAGAAGCCCGCCTGCATTCAATGGGACGCCAAACAGGCCATTGCTCAAAAATATATGCGGATTATTGCCTGCCACGCCGAGAGAAAGTGCTGCGCCCGATCCGTTCTTTGCGCTGAAATCCACGGTCGAGAATTGTTGCAGCGTGCTTTGGTCGCGAGAGTAGGATTGAAAACGCAAATCCGTGGATGCTGCGCTCCCTGCATTGTGTGTGACACTGAGTTTGAGATGACCCGAACGCAATCTGCTCTCATTGGGAATCACCTTGGTATTCAGCGCGCCGAGTTGAAGGCGTCCTGTGAGCTCAGTCGTGCCCGATACATTTCCAATGAGTTCCAGGGTGCCGCCGCCGATAGTTTCCACCGTGGAACTGTTGACCACGCCATCGCGAAGTCGGCCGATGAAATCGATGTTTTTGTCAGTGTTATCGAGAATAAAGGTGCCGCCGTTGAAAATGATCGCGCCGTTTGTAGTCTGGCTGGCGAGGCTCGCGTTACCAGCAAGCTTCAGCGTGGCACCACGTCCAACAACCACGTCTTTGTAAACACTCACCGTTCCGCTCAACGTCTGAGTGGCGTCGCCACGAACTATAAATTTTCCGGAGTCATTTCCGAGACCCAACGGCCCCGGCAAAGTCAGAGAGCCATCGAAAACACCGCTCGAAAGCGAATCCGAGAGCGCAGTGATCACGATGTCGTAGTTCTCGATATTCTGCCCCACGGTGCCCGTCACCGTTGCAAGCACGCTGCCCGACCCGCTCAATTTTCCCATTCGAAGCGATGTCTGGTAGTTGCCGGTCTGGTCGCCGTTATCGCGCTTGATGGAAAGCTGCGCACCATTGCTGAGCATCACGGGATTTGCCCTCAGTGCCGTCGAGCCGGACTGCGCATTATTGTTAAAGCGCACCGTTCCTGCGCTGGAATGCAGCCGCCCGATCCAGCGGTTGCCTGATGCTGCGATAATCGCCGGCGCCACCGGCAGCGTGCCGAAGCGCAGGGTCGAGGCCCCCGTCTTGAAAATGTCCGCAAAACTCATCACGCCCGCATTCAAAGTCACCGTGCCGGTCCCTGCCCCGGTGACCGTCAGCGTGGCGTTGTCATCGAATTCAATCGGTGTGTTCAATGTCACGCTGCCCGTGTCGTTAATCACGATCTGCGACCCCGGATTCATGAAACGCAGCGGATTTCCGGCAATCACATGGCTGGCACCCGTCAGCCCCGCATCCGTCGCGTTGATGATGATTTGGTCGAGTTGAAACGGCGTGGCGGCGATATCATTCGTGGCTGTGTAAACCGGCACAACACTCCCGCCGAAAGTCAGCGAATCACTCCCATCCGTCCCGCCCGGAGCAGAGCCGCCCCAGTTCGCCCCGACGCTCCATACCTGAGTCGTGTTGCTCCAATTAAAGTTCGCAGCCCGCCCGGAAACACTCAGGGCAAAAAATGTGGCACAGATGACAAAAGTTGATGCTCGATAGAGGGATGAAATTTTACGCACAGTTGGAATACGGGAAACGTTGAACAGGGTTTAGACTCAGTGGGTTGATTTGAACTGGAACTTCCAGCGTTATTCTTTGAAAGCAACTGCTCAGCCAGAAGCCCACTGTGAATTTATTTTCACATTTCAAGCGATCAAATGCATATCCACCTTTCCGTTTGCACGGATTCACCAGACCGTCGCGGGCATTTGGAGTTGATGTTTCACACACAACGACGGATGTATCTGTAGCGCCAGTAACATCGGCTTCAAACCCGTCCCTTTACTCCCGATCAACGCTTCATCCCGCATTCTCTATGAACCAAGGCAAACTCACTCATGAGCAAATCTCAGACTACCATCGCGACGGCTACGTCATCGTAAGAGGACTGTTCGATGCGGAGGAAATCGACCTCCTTCGCCGCGCCAGCAAGGACGACAAGGCACTCGATGAACATTCGTTTGGAAAAGACGACGGCACTGGCGTCAAAGTGCGCCTGTCACTTTGGAATCATCCGGGCGACGGCATCTATGGAATGTTTGCCCGCTGCCACAAACTTGTGGATTCCGTGGAGCAGTTACTCGGTGACGAGGCGTATCACTATCATTCAAAAATGATCATGAAGGACGCCAAAGTCGGCGGCGCATGGGCGTGGCATCAGGATTACGGCTACTGGTATCAAAACGGCGTCCTGTTTCCGGACTTGTGCAGCGCGTCCATCGCAGTGGACCGCGCCACGAAGGAAAACGGCTGTCTTCAAGTGCTGAAGGGCTCGCACAAGATGGGCCGCGTGGATCACATCCTCACCGGCGATCAGGCGGGCGCGGACATGGAGCGCGTGAATGAGGCTATGAAGCGCTTTGAACTCGTCCACTGCATCCTCGAGCCGGGCGATGTCATTTTCTTCCACGGCAACCTGCTCCATGCATCCGACCGCAACAATTCCGAGCATCCCCGCTGGTCCATGATTTGTTGCTACAACTACAAGAGCAACGACCCCTACAAGGAAGCGCATCATCCGCGCTACACACCGCTCGTAAAAGTTGCCGACGAGATGATCAAAAAAGTCGGCATCAAGCGCTTCGCAGACGACAACTCCAACGTCGCATGGCTCGAACACAAGAAGGACGCCAGCGCAAGTGTGCTGAAGGAGACTGCCGCGGTAAAATGACTGTGGCTCGCGCCGCGAAAACACATCGCTTTCACGCGTGAACACACAACCTCCGCAGCCGGCCAGAAAAGACTTCCGCATCGGCGTTCTTGGCAGCGGCTTCATCGTCAGCGAATGCCATCTCGTGAGCTATCGCAAAGCCGGGTTCAACCCGGTCGCCATTGCTTCGCGCTCGCGGGAAAACGCCGCCAGGGTTGCAGCGCGTCATTCCATTTCCACAGTGCACGAGGACTACGAAGCCCTCCTCGATGACCCGTCCATCGAAGTGCTCGACATCGCCGTGCCGCCGGATGCCCAACTCGCGCTCATCCGCGCCGCGTGCGAAAGAAAAACCGTCCGCGGCATCCTCGCGCAAAAACCACTCGGCATGAATTTCGCGGAAGCTCTGGAAGCCGTGGAGTGCTGTGAGAAAGCCGGCATCATTCTCGCGGTGAATCAAAACATGCGCTACGACCAGTCCGTCCGCACCGCGAAGGCTCTCCTCACCGACGGCACCATCGGCGAGCCGGTATTTGCCACGATTGATATGCGCGGCATCCCGCACTGGATGCCGTGGCAGAAAGAACTTGGCTGGCTGACCCTTCGCATCATGTCCATCCATCACCTCGACTGCATGCGCTATTGGTTCGGCGAGCCCGAGGCCATCTTTTGCAGCACGCGCACCGACCCGCGCACGCAATTCCCACACACGGACGGCATCTGCACCCACATCCTCGAATACGCCAACGGCCTGCGCTGCGTCATCATTGACGACACATGGACAGGACCCGCAAAGGAAGGCTGCCCGGCAGACATCCGAATCCAATGGCGCATCGAAGGACTGAACGGTCTCGCCATCGGCGACATCGGCTGGTGCAAAGATCCCTACACCACACCATCGACCATCCGCTACGCGTCAAAAGGCGATGACCATTTCCATGAACCACGATGGACTGAAAGCTGGTTCCCCGACGCCTTCGCCGGGACCATGGGTCAACTCCTCATCGCCATGGAAACCGGAACGCCTCCCGCCATCAGCGGGCGCGACAATTTGAAAACCATGGCACTCGTGGACGCCGCCTACCTCAGCGCGGCCGGGCATCGCCTCATCAAGCTGCAATAAATCCACCCGCACGCCCGAACTTCCCGGAGACTTTTACTTTTTCGCGCGTGTGACAGGGCTGGCCAGTTGGTAATGGCCGCTGAGAATTGCATACCAGCGCTCGGCGTGAATGGTGAGTCCCTTCGGGCCAAAATGGATGCCGTCATGGCGGTAGTCGCCACTGCCGACGATGTCTGTCGTGTCCGGACCGCGATGAGCGATGCCTTTGTCCCAAAGCGCTTTTTGCGCACCGAGGATGCTCGCGATGCCCGCCTCGCGCGCTTCGTTGTTTTTGCCGTTGGGAGGAAAATAGCAGTTACCCGCGACGAACCAATCCACCGGCCAGCCAAGTTGCTCGCGACTGAACTCGATCATCGCTTTCGCATCGCGCTCGTAGTCTGCGGCGGGTGTTGCTTCGTGCTGGCCAGTGTCGGCATCCGCCTCGCCCTGCACCCACAGCACCGCACGGAATCCCTGCGGTCCAAACCATTTTGCGCGCTCGACGAGCCGCTCGATGTTTTTTTGAAAAGCACCGGGAACCCATTCGCGTATGCGCAGCCAGTTCACCGTCGCACAGCGGAAGCAGACAGGCGCGCGCGTGGAGCGAGAAAGCATGTCGCCGAGGATGGGCCACGGCGTGCCTCCATCGCCGACGCCTCCGGGAATCGGGTCCGCCGCCTGCGTGAATTGTTTGCCGTCGAAATATACCGAGAGACTTTCCCCGGACTTCATGCGGGGCTTGCCGTAGTTGACGGAATTCGACTGCCCGGCGGTGATGAAAATGTCGCCGACGCCGACCTTGTCCACCGTCGCCTGCGAGAGCGCTTCCGTGTCCGCCGCGCTCTTGCGAAAGCGCACCGTGAGTTGATACCAGCCGCCCGTTTCCAGCTTGAGAGTGCCGGTGAATTTGCCGTCCTGAATCTGTGCGTCCTTTGCCACGACCGTCCAATCCACCGCCTTGCCGCGCAGCCCGGGCTGGATGTCCGCCTTCGCCTCCACAATCGTCGCCTCCGTCGGCACAGCACCCGCGATCTTCACGTCCGCCGATTCATCAGCGTGCCGTTGAAAAACCTGCCGCTCCAGCGGAAGCTCAAGCCCCGCCGCGTGCGAGCGAGAGAGGCAGGAAAGCAGGAGGATTAAAATAATCGGCAGCATCCGTCGCAAAACGCTGTGATCTGTAGCTGAAACTTTTCTCGTGAATGGTTGCATGACTCATTTGCTGTATTTCCGCGGAGCAATGTCAATCATGCCCCATCCCCTCCGCACGTATTTCCACTCCGCCTACTTCTTGTCGTTGATCAAAAAGAGCTGGCCGTAGCCGGGCTGGAGTTTGAGTTCGAGCACGCCGTCAGTGAGTGGGGTGGGCGGGAGCAGTTCACCGGTGTCCTGCGAGACTTCGGAGACGGACTCGGCCCATTCATCGAGCGTGAGTTTGCTGGTGACGACGAAGCCCATGGTGCGGTTCACGGGAAAGATGTAGCGCTTTCCCTCGGCGCTCTGGAAACAGCCGACGACGACTCGGCCACCTTCGATTTTTTTCACGGGCGCGTTGTCGGGAAGCGGGACTGCGCCGGGAGGCATCGGATTGCCGGAGCAATACGCGCCGGTGCAGACGAGCTTGATGAGCGTGGGGCCCAGCTTCGCGATGTGGTTGTTGATTTTCTTTGCGAAGTCGTATTTGCGGTCGCGCTTGCCGTTCTTGTCGATGAAAGACGGAGCATCAGCCCAAGCGAGTCCCTTGGTGAACCAATAGGTGAAATACTGGATGCCGCGTGAGCCGAAGGCGAGGGAGGTATAGACCTGCCAGCGGAGGTCGGCTTCGCTGCATTCGCGGTAGCCCATGTGTTTGAGGGAAACGATGATTTGATTGTAGGGGACGCCGGCTTCCGTGCACTTCTTGCGCATGAGTTCGAGGTTCGCCCAGTAGGTGCTTTCGTCGCCGCCGCCGAACATCTGGCGGTAATGATCCCAACTCACGAACGGCGCTTTTCCGTCCTCGATGAATTTCGCCACGTAGGCGTCGTATTCGGCACGAACCGTGAATGCATAAAGCGGCAGCAGATTGAAGTAAGGCACATGCTTCGGGTCTTTCTTCATCAGGTATTGGTTGACCGCTCCGATGCGCTTGGCCCCCGGCAGGGTCATGCCTTCATCGCCCTCGATGAGTCCCAGAAAAGCCGGGTGCGACGCATACTTCGCGATCATGCCGTCCAGTGTCTTCTCAATCTGCGGAATCTCCTCGGGAGTCGGCGCTTTGTCGAAGCCGCCCACCTTCAACATATCTCCATCCCAGATGAGCGCCTGCATCCCCGCTTCCTTGCAAAGATCGAGCACCTTCATGTTGTGCTCCTCCTGCGCCTTGTCGGCTGGCGACCACAGATTATCAAGGGCCGCGAACGCCACATTGAATCCACATTCGGCGAGTTCCTTGTAGCGCTCGATGTTCGTCTCCGCCTTGGGTGGGCCGCACCAGTAGCTGATCAGAAAAGGCACATTGGTCACCGCCGGCTTCAGCGGGCTGAGCGGCGGCCCTTTCGTCTCCGCTGCGGGAGCGAAGGAAACGATTCCGAGGAAAGCGAGTGCGGTGAGTGCGATAGTGCGTGTGTTCATGAAAGAGAAAGCGGTTTGTGATTGGAGAAGACGATGCGACTCCAGCTTATTAATCCGGCAACCAAACGGATGGCAGCTTCCTCTTCATCTTATTCTTCATCTTATTCATATTCCCGATGCAGCCGGGTGGAAGAATAGGAGTAGGAATAAGATTACGAATAAGACGAGGGCGCTTCTGTTTGTTTGCCGGAGTAATATCATTGCCCATCAACACAGCAGAAAGGCAAACCTTCCTTCGCCGAATTCAGCCTTCGCATTGGATCGAGCAAAAAAACGAAAGGCGGTTGCTTCCACGGGACACTCGACAATATCATCGTGAGGGTGAAGAAATGAATCAACCGCTCTGGAATCTGACGAATAAGAAAGCATCGTGAGCAAATTCTACCAAACCATCAGGCTCGTGCTGGCGATGCTGCTCGTCTCCGGCGCGCAAGCCCGCACTTGGACCAGCACGGATGGACCAAAGACGTTTGAAGCTGAACTGAAGGCGTATGACCCGGCTACCGGAGAGGTCACCGTGACCTTGCCCGACGGGGCCGCGATGAAGTTCCAGCAGGATAAACTTTCCGCAGCGGACATCACCTTCCTCAAGGAGCAAGGCAAGCAACCGGGCGCGAGTGCAGCGGTTCCACATGCGCCTGATTTCGCCACGCAGATCCGCCCGATTCTTTCCACGTATTGTTTCGCCTGCCATGGCCCGGATGAGGCCAAGCGCAAGGCCGGCCTGCGCTTGGATACGCGCGCTGGCGCCATCGCACACAACGAGGACGGCGAAGCTGCAGTGGTGCCGGGTAACGTTGCGACCAGCACGATGCTGGCGCGGCTGACCACCAGCGACAAGGATGAGCGCATGCCGCCCAAGGCCAAGCCCGGACCGAACGCTGCGGAGCAGGCGCTGCTGCGACAATGGATCGCCGCCGGCGCACCTTATACCGAGCACTGGGCGTTCGTCGCACCACGACGGCCCGCGAATCCGGCAGTGAAGGATACGGCGTGGGCGCGCAGTGATCTCGATCGTCATGTGCTGGCCAGTCTCGAAGCCCGGGGTTTGAAGCCGCAGGCTGAGGCCACGCGCGAGACGCTCATTCGCCGCGTCAGTTTGGATCTGACCGGCATCCCGCCGACGCCTGCCGAAGTTGACGCCTTTGTCGCCGATCGCGCCGCTGATGCCTACGAACGTGTGGTTGACCGCCTGCTCGCCTCACCTCGTTACGGCGAACGCCTGGCCACTCCGTGGCTCGACGCTGCGCGTTACGCCGACAGCCATGGTTTTCAGCAGGACGATGAACGTTCGATGTGGCGATGGCGCGACTGGGTCATCGAGGCATACAACGCCGACATGCCCTTCGACCGCTTCACCCTCATGCAAACGGCCGGTGATCTACTGCCCGATGCCAGCCCCGAAACCATTCTGGCCACAGGATTTCACCGTAACCACCGCATCAGCGCCGAAGGGGGCATCGACGCCGAGGAGTTTCGTCTGGAAAGCGTCTTCGACCGCGCGGAGACCACCGCCACGGTGTGGCTCGGTCTGACCATGAATTGCGCACGCTGCCACGACCACAAATACGATCCGATCTTGCAAAAGGACTTCTATCGATTCGCTGCCTACTTCGACTCGATCGATGAAAGCGGCATCCGCAGCAGTGCGCGCAGTGTTGCGCCAGTCGTGCGCCTTCCACGGTCAGCGAATGCGGAGCGCACCACCGCGCTCGCTGCCGCCGTCACTGCGGCGGAAAATGAACTGGCCACATTGAAATCGGCCACGCCGCCGACTGCGGCAGCAACGCTTGCAGCGGCGCAATCGGCACTCGCTGCTGCGAAAAAAGCGCGCGACGCTTACGCCCGGGAAGTGACTGAAGTAATGGTGCTCAAGGATCGCGCAAAACCGCGTGAAACGTATGTGCTGGAACGCGGCCAATACGGACATCGCGGAGAGCGTGTCGAGGTCGGAACACCCGGCTTTCTGCCGCCGCTTCCCGCCGACGCGCCGGCCAACCGCCTCGCCCTGGCGCGCTGGCTGGTGGATACAGCGAATCCGCTGACTGCGCGCGTTCAGGTCAATCGTATGTGGGAAATGCTGTTCGGCACGGGACTGGTCGTGACGCTCGAAAACTTCGGCGGTCAGGCCGAACCGCCATCTAACGCAGCGCTGCTCGACTGGCTGGCCGTTGAATTCCGTGAACAAGGTTGGAGCACGAAGCGACTATTGCGCACCATCGTCACCAGCGCCACCTATCGTCAAAGCGCGGCGGCACCAGCCGAGTTGATTACCCGCGATCCAGCCAACCGTTTGCTCGCACGTGGCCCGCGCTTCCGCCTGACGCCCGAGATGATTCGCGATCAAGCGCTGGCCGCATCGGGATTGCTGGTCGAACGTTTGGGCGGACCGGCGATTCGTCCCTACGAGCCCGCCAGTTCGTGGGATGGCGGCGAAGGCAGCGGCAATCTGAATAATTACACCCCGGCACCCGACGACGGTCTGTGGCGTCGCGGTGTCTATGTCATCTGGAAACGCACCCAGCCACCACCGAGCATGACCACGTTTGATGCGCCCAGTCGCGAATTTTGCAGCGTCAGGCGATTGCGCACCAACACGCCGCTGCAAGCTCTGGCGATGTTCAACGATGTCACCACCTCAGTCGCCGCACGCGTGTTGGCGGTGCGGATTATGGGCGAAGCCGCGACACCGGAGGAAAGGCTGATCCTCGCGATGCGACATGTCGTGGCGCGTCGTCCGGATACAAACGAACTCGGCATCCTCACCGCCGGGCTAAAACGACGGCTGGATCGTTATAACTCCGATCCCACGGCAGCGAAGGCCGTGCTGTCGGTGGGCAATCCGCCGCCGACCACCTTCCCACCAGCCGAGCTGGCGGCGTATGCGCAGACCTGCGCGCTCATCCTCAATCTCGATGAAGCACTGACCCGGGAGTAACACATGAAACCCTTCGACTCATTCTACGACCAAATGCTGCGGCGCACCTTCCTCAAGCGCAGTGCCGGTGGGATTGGCATGATGGCGCTCGCCTCGTTGTTGGGGCGCGACCTTCGCGCTGCCGAAGCAGCTTCCGGCGCTGGTCTGCTCGGCCTGCCGCATTTCCCGCCCAAGGCCAAACGTGTGATCTTCATGCACATGGCCGGGGCGCCGTCGCACATCGATCTGTTCGAGCACAAACCACAGCTCGAAAAGCTCCGCGGCACTGATCTGCCAGCCTCCGTGCGCAACGGCCAGCGCATCACCGGATTCACCTCGGGTCAGAAAACCCTGCCTGTCGCGCCCGCGCACTGGCCGTTCAAAATGTGCGGACCCTCCGCAATGCCCATCAGCGACCTGCTCCCCGAGTTGCAGAAAATCGCCGGTGAGCTCGCCTTCGTGCGCAGCATGCACACCGATGCGATCAATCACGATCCCGGCATGAGCTTTCTGCAATCCGGCTCCCAATTACCCGGCCGCCCGGCGCTCGGTTCGTGGCTTTCCTACGGCCTGGGTTCCGTGAACCTCGATCTGCCGTCCTTCGTCGTGCTCGTGTCGCGCGGCGCTGGTCGCCCACAGGAATCACCGGTTTATGATCGTTTCTGGGCGAGCGGCTTCCTGCCCGGCGAGCATCAGGGCACACGCTTCCGCGCCGGAAATGAACCCGTGCCTTTCCTTGCCAGTCCAAATGGAGTCGCGCCCGCCGACCGTCGCGATCAACTTGATGACTTGCTCGCGCTCAACCGCCGCCATCAGGACGCACTGCACGACAGCGAAATCGCCGCGCGCATCTCGCAGTATGAACTCGCCTTCCGCATGCAGACATCGGTGCCCGAGTTGCTCGACCTCTCGAAAGAACCGAAGGAAGTCCTCGATCTCTACGGGCCCGCCGTGCAGAAGCCAGGCAGCTTCGCCTGGAACTGCCTCATGGCGCGTCGTCTGGCCGAACGCGGCGTGCGCACCATCCAACTCTCGCACGTGGGTTGGGATCATCACGAAAACGTCGTTGACCAATTGCCAAGGCAGTGCGCCGAAGCCGACCGCCCCACCGCTGCGCTCGTCACCGACCTCAAGCGCCGCGGTCTGCTCGACGACACCCTCGTCGTGTGGGGCGGCGAGTTTGGCCGCACCATCTTCACACAGGGCGGCAACAATGGACGGGACCATCATCCCCGCTGCTTCACGATCTGGATGGCCGGCGGTGGAATCAAGGCCGGTGCCGTGGTCGGGGAGACCGACGACTTCGCTTACAACGTCGTTCGCGATCCATGTTCAGTCCACGATCTGCACGCCACCATCCTGGATCGCATGGGCATCAACCATGAGAAACTGACCTACCTCTTCCAAGGCCGCCAATTCCGCCTCACCGATGTTGCCGGTGTGCCGATTCGTGGCGTCATAGCATAGAGAAAAGACGCCCGCCTTCCTCCTCGCGCGCCATTCACGGGTGAAAAGTGTTCATCGCCTGAGTCTGCACAGCGTTCCTCATTCTCCCCCTTCATGGCGAGCGCAATTTAACCCAAGTTCCGCAGTTCGCAGTCCGCGGGAAAAAACTTTTCTCTGACGGGCTTCGTCCGTGCGTGGGCGGCGTCTCTGTTGGTCTGCGGGTTTGGGCGTTGTAGTGAAGAAGACCCCATTGCGGAACGCGGCGCGTTGGTGGGAT
>CANJNZ010000056.1 GCA_947476045.1 Chthoniobacteraceae bacterium | reverse complement strand
AATCGCGCCTCCGAGTGGTGCAAGCCGCCGCAGGCCAACACCGACGCCACGGCCAAAAAGGTGCAGGTGCGTGAATCGGACTGGGTCTATGTGGTCGGCATTGGCGACACGTCCAGCTCGCGCTGGCCGGTGCTGGCGAATGCATTTGCAGACGGCACAGACAGCAATCCCACCTACGTGACGGACCCGGGTAAAAAAGGCGGCGTGTGGAAGGGCACCAAAGCGGTGGTCATCTATCATGGTGGCAACGGCGAGGTCGGCGCCACCAAGAAGGACGGCAACAACTACTTTGTGAAACGCACGGACCAGCCCACTAAAAACGCATTTGTCGTGGATGGCGACTGGCTGAGCGGCTCGGATATCAAGGTTCTTTTCCCGAAGCTGTAATCGCCTGTATTATTGAAAACATGCGGCGGGCGCTCGCTATCACGGGTGCCCGCCGTTATGTTGAATGACATGAGCAGCCACGAAATCCGCCCAAAGCAACTGCGAGCGCTGTTGCTCCTGCTCGTCATTGTTCCCCTCATCCCCACCGCGCTCATGGCTCGATTCATGTCGGATACATTGAAAAGCGAACGGCTTCTTGCTTTCGATCGCACGCAGCAACTCTACACCAACGCCATCACTCCCATGCTTCGCTTTGTGCCAAAGAATGAAGGAACGACTGCCGAGCGGGCATCTGATATTTTGGCGCATCTGGAAAAGTCGTCGGACCACAAGGTCACCACGCGCATTGTGGATGCGGATGGTAATCTCATCGCAGGCGAAGCCGATCCGTGGGGCCAGATTCTGGCCCAGGCTGCTGCGCCCGGCATTCCGGGTGCGACTTTGCAACTGCACCTCATCGGGCCACAGGTGATTGATGAGGAGGTCAAGGAGCAACGCCAGATTCTGATTTGGACGGGCGCACTCACCGCCTTTGCCGTGCTGCTCATCGCAGGATTGGCCGCTGTTACAGTGAGCCGACAGCTCGCGCTGCACGAATTCAAAAATACCTCCGTGGCCACCGTTGCGCACGAACTACGCACCCCTCTCGCTTCCATGCGGATGCTGGTGGATACACTGCGCGAGGGCCGTGTGAACGGAGAAAAACAAACACGCGAGTATCTTGACCTGATCGCCGCCGAAAACGAGCGACTTCACAAACTTGCTGAAAATTTCCTGACATTCTCGCGCTACGACCGGAACGATTTATCTCTAAACCTCATGCCTGCCTCGGCGCGCGACATCGCGGAGCAGGCCGTGGCAACTCTACGTCCGCGACTGGACACAGCAACGTTCACTTTCGACGCGCCGGAAAATCTCCCACCAGTCCTGGCCGACAAGGATGCACTCGTGCAAGTGCTAACAAACCTTCTGGACAACGCCCTCAAATACACCGGCGAAGAAAAACGCATCGCCCTTCGCATCAAGGCGGTCGCAGACAGCGTCCTCTTTGCGCTCGAAGACAACGGCATCGGCCTGACAAATGATGAGCGCCGTGCGGTGTTCCGCCCTTTCTACCAGGCAGACCAAAAACTCTCGCGCACACGCGAGGGCTGCGGCCTCGGCCTTGCCATCGTAAAACGCATTGTCGAAGCCCACGGCGGAGATATCACCGTTACGAGCGTGCACGGTAAAGGCAGCGTGTTTCGTGTGAAAATACCAACCCTATGAAAACGAACGCGACCGTCCTGATCGTGGAAGACGACGCCGCCATGATGCGCGGATTGAAGGACAATTTTGAATTTGAAGGCTACAAAGTCGTTACAGCGACGGACGGCGATGCCGGGCTGCAAGCCGCGCTCCGCAACCTGCCCGACCTCATCATCCTCGACCTTATGCTGCCGAAGGTGAACGGCTATGAAGTGTGCCGTTTTCTGCGTGAGGAAAAGCTGGAGATGCCCATCCTCATGCTCACAGCGAAAGGGAACGAAAGTGACATCGTGCTCGGCCTTAAGCTTGGCGCCGACGACTACGTCACAAAGCCGTTCTCGATCAAAGAACTCCTCGCCCGCGCTGAGGCGCTCCTCCGCCGCAGGAAACACACGCAGGCGGAAGTTTTTGAGTTTGGTGACTGCCGGCTAGACTCCGAGGCGCGCACTTTCACTCGCGCAGGCACAGAGGTCGCGCTGTCGCCAAAAGAGTTTGAATTGCTGCGCTTCTTTGCAAGCCGCCCTGGTCAGGCGCTCAGCCGCGATCTCATTATGACGAGCGTCTGGGGCTACGATGCGATGGTAACAACGCGCTCGATTGACCGTTTTGTGAACGCATTGCGCAATAAAATCGAGCCCGACCCGACTGAGCCGAAGCACATCCGCACAGTCCGCGAGTTCGGCTATAAATTCGAGCCGTAGCTACGCCTTTTCGACATCCACCACTGCAATGGTGATGTTATCCCGCCCGCCGGCCTCCATTGCAGCTGCGAAGAGCGCCTGCACCGCAGAGACGGGATTCAACACCGGCACGACTAGTCGCTCGATATCCCGCGTGGAAACCATGTCCGTGAGCCCGTCCGTGCAGATGATAAAACGCGCCTCCCGCGTCACCGAGAGCAGATAAAAGTGCGGCTCTATGCTCATGAACTCGGTGGAACCGCCGATGCTCTGCGTGAGTGCGTGCATGTTCGCCGGACGAATTTCCACATCCGCTTTTTTGACGCCCTCATTCACAAGCATCTGCTCCACCGAGTCATCTTCTGTAATCTGGCGAAGCCGCCCTCCCTCCTGTCGATAAATTCGCGCATCGCCTACGTTAAATCCATAAAGCTTACCTTCGCTGGCAAACATGCCAACCACCGCCGCGCCACTGCCCGCCAAATCCGGATTGTTTGTGCCTGATTGGTGCAGATTAAAATGCGTCTCCAGCAACTTTCTATTAATTCCCTTCGGCGAAATATCAGTGCAAACCGAAAGGTCCACCACCACTTTTCGGCTCGCGTAGGCACCTGCCTTGTGTCCGCCTATTCCGTCCGCCAGCGCGATCACCCATTGCCGCGAGTCCAGCACGGCGCGCATAGGCGCAGATGTGCTGGCTCCGCTGAAGGTAGAACCGAAAAGACAGGCGTCCTCATTCACCTTCCTCACACGACCCATGTGCGAAATCCACGCACCACTGGCAGTGTATATCATCTTTTTTTCAGACATCGCTCCCTTGGATGAGTCGTGAAATTTCCCGCGAATTTACAAAGCCAAAATCTGATGAACAGGTCCCTGCATGCTGCATCATATGGGCCACCAAAGATGCCAGTTTCAGCAAATTGACTGGCTTCATGTTTATCTGCGCGAAAGCTTCGTGAACCGCACAGCACCGATGGCAAAAAAAACGATGTTTGGCAGCCACACGAGCAGTTCGGGGTGCAAATTCGGGCGGTTACGCGCCATGTCGGTAAGAAAGAAAAACAGATAGTAAACCAGACCTATCGCCAACGAGATTGCGAAACCTACAGAGGTTTCCTTTCTTTGCGCAGTGACAGCCAGCGGCACGGCGAGCAAGGCAAACGCGAGCGTCGCGAGCGCGTTCGAGAGACGCTTGTTGATCTCAATCGTCCTTTCGGACTTTTCCGTGGCAAGCAACTCACCAAGTGCCATGCTGCTCACACCACCAGCCTTCTGTTTTTTCTCGTAAAGCTCCTTGAGTGAAATGGCGACGCTGCCTTCAGCGACAACAATGCCATTACGCAGCCGCGATAGCTCATCCGGGTGATTTTCATCCCGCTCTTCGTAGCGACCATCGATCAATTTAAGAATGAGCTGCTTCTCTTCCTCCATCTTTCCCTTGGAGTTTTTCACCATTGCCGTCCCCAACTCCAGCCTTCCCTCACGGGCAAACATCACGCTTTTTAGATCCTTCGTGTCTGCGTCAATTTTATATACGAGCAGGTTGGTCAGCCTATCGCCCGAGCTTTTTTCCACGTAGATGACGTGGCCGGGAAAGTCCTCTATTACCTTGTCCGTTCCAAACATAGCCAGTGGATTGCTTGTCGCGATGTTAAAAAGCGCATTTTTCATCTGCTGCTGCGCTCGCGGTGCAACGTCCATATTGATCCAAAGACAGATTGCTGTGAACACCGCCGCCAGTCCCCAGACAGGCATGCAAGTGCGCGGGATGCTTATGCCATTGGAACGCAAGGCCGTCAGTTCATTCTCCGCCGACATCCGGCCAAAAACCAGCAGCACCGAAGTGAGAAACCCCCACGGAATCGTGAACGTGAGTGAAAATGGCAGCACGTATGCAATAAAACTCAGGATGAGGCTCGTGGGAGCGTTTTGGTTCACGAGCAAATCGAGCAGTTTTTTGAAAATATTCCCCAGCACCAGCACGACGCTGAGCACAACAATGGCAAAAAGCGCAGTGACCAGCAGTTGCCGACCTATGTATCGATCCAGAAGACGCACAGCGCGAACGTTGCCGTTTCAATCACCGCCAATGCAAGCGCGCTGTGCAATTCACTCCAAAACCGCGTCGTCCGGGATAACGAATTTATAGCCGGCATTGATGAGGGCATCCACGACAGCGAGCACTGTCTCGATGCTGAACATGCGCGATTCATGAAGCATCACGATCGATCCGGGCTTCACCTTTGCCAGCACGCGACGAACGATTGCGCTGGAATCCTTACTCCATCCGTCGCGTCCTCCAACGGTCCACGCTATGAGTCGCCAGCCCCGCTTTCCGAGTGCCGGATGCAGCGCTGGCGGCTTGTGCCCAACCGGGGCGCGAAACCAGCGCCATTCTAAGTCAGCCTCGCAGAGCGCTTGCGCGCCACCATCGAGTTCCGCCACGATACTCGCAGAGCCGAGTCGCCAGAAAGACATCTGCGGATGCTTCTCCGTGTGATTTGCGAGCGTGTGGCCGGCAGATATTAAAGCGCGGAGCACTTCCCCCTGCCCGCGCACTTTTTCACCGATGACAAAAAACGTCGCGCAAACACCTCGCACACGGAGCTGCTCGGAAAGCTGAAGCGTGCGCTTACCGTCAGGACCATCGTCGAGTGTCAGCCATACCTCCTTTTTTGTAGTGCGAAAGCGCGACACCAACGGCCCGAGCCACGCGCACCTCGGGTGCAGAACCGCGAGCAGCAGCAGCAGATGGACGGCAAAAAGCACCGCCAGCAAATCCCACTTCCCTCCCAACTCGGGCACCAGTAACCGAGCGAGCGCAATCGGCGGCAGCATCACATTCGCCGCGAGCAGAGCGCGGCGGAACCATGAACGATGTCGGCTCCAAAGCATTGCGTGAGAAGGCAGGAAAACATCCGCAGCAAAAAGCAAAATCGCTCTGTGATTGCGCAGTCGAACGCTCCACGGCACAAATCTGCGCGATGTCAGAAATCTACGATGTAGCCATCATTGGCGGCGGCCCGGCTGGTGCGACTGCCGCCACGCTGCTCGCCCGCAAAGGCCGGCGCGTCGTGGTTTGCGAAAAGGAGGAGTTTCCGCGTTTCAAAATTGGCGAGTCGCTCCTGCCGCATTCGCTGGAAACCTTCGACCGCCTCGGCGTTCGGGCAAAACTCGACGCCCATGCTTTCAAAAAATACGGCGGGGAAATTGCCACTGCCTGCGGACGACGCATCACGCGTTTTTACTTCGACTCCGCCATCCAGCTCAACCACAGCAGCGCCTATCAGGTCGAGCGGGCGTGGTTCGACAAAATGCTCATCGAGCACGCAGCAGAAAACGGGGCGGAAATCCGCCAGCCTGCGAGCATTGAAAGCGTCGCCTTCGACGACGACGGCGTCACTTTGAAAACAAGCACCGGTGAAATCCGTGCGCGCTACCTCCTTGATTGCTCGGGCCGCAACGCCGTCGTCGGCCAGCAACTGGATCTCAAGCGCCGCTACGAGCATCTGCAAAAATTCAGCGTCTTCGCGCACTTTGAAGGGGTGCAACGCGACGACGGGCGCGACGCAACGCTCACCCGCCTTGTGCGCGGTAAGCGCGAGTGGTTCTGGCTCATTCCGCTCGACGACAAGCGCACCAGCGTCGGCGTGGTGATGGACATCGCCGACTACCGCGCTGCAAAACAATCGCCCGAAGAATCGCTCGACGCCGCCATCGCACGAAGCCCGCTCATGCGCGAGCGCATGGCGGGCGCACAACGCATCACTTCCATTCACGCCGTCGGTGATTACAGCTACCGCAACACCCGCCTCCAAGGATCGCGCTGGCTCCTCGCTGGCGATGCGGCTGGTTTCATTGATCCGATTTTTTCCACCGGCGTCTTCCTCGCCATCCACAGCGCCGAGCAGGCCGCCGCTGCAATTGACAGCGCGCTGCGTCGCCCGTGGCTCCGCGCACTTCGTTTCTCGTGGTATTCACGCGGACTCACATCATTGATGAACCGCTACCTCCGCTTCGTTAGCGCATGGTATTCCGAGGAGTTTGTGGACGTTTTCACCACACCAAAACCACCCTGCCGCATCCCTCAAGCCGTCAACAGCGTCCTCGGCGGAAACATCCATCCAAACTTCAGCGTGTGGTGGCGTCTCCAGCTTTTCTACCTCGTCCTATGGGTGCAAAAGCGACACCCCATCGTGGGTAAACTGGAGCCACTGAATGAAAGCGACCCTGCCCCGACTGCCACGAAGTAGGCGCGCTGCAAAACCACTTTGCCATTCCCCATTCGTCAGCGACTCGTTATCCGCCATCGCATGATCAAGTCGCTCATTTTCATCACCGCCGCATTCGCAGTTTGCGCGTGCTCAAATATTTCGCCGATGCCAACGCCTGCAAAATCCTGGGCGCAGCACACGGGGCAAATCCAGACGAGTGGAGGAGCGAGGAATATCGTAGGTGAAATCACCATCCGTGCAGACCGCGAAAATTTTCTAGCCGAGATCACCAAGGGCCCCGGCCTGCAACTGCTCACTATCTACGCGCATGGCGCACTCAGTGAAGAAGTGCAAATCCGAGGTCCGCTTGCTGGAAGCTCTTACCAAGGGAAAGCGGCTGATGCTCCTGAAAAATTGAGAGCATGGGCTGCGCTGCCGGTTGCGTTTCACACAGCGCAGGCACAGACGCGGCGCGAGTTTAAATCGTCCGGTGGCAACGAAGTGATCACCTGCCGTTTGAATCCGTGATGCGCCTTTTCGACCGCATCGCTAAACTCATCGTCCACCACCCGCGACGACTTTGGGCTGTAGTGGTCGTGCTGGTCGCGCTTGCTGCGGGCATCATTGCAAAACGCGCGAAGCTGAACAGCGACGTGCTCGATATGCTGCCGGGGAAATTGGAAAGCGTCGGCGTCTATAAAATCTACGACCGCGAATTCAGCCAGGCGCGCGAGCTGATGTTCGGCCTGCTCGATGAAAGTGGCACCGTGGATCTCGATGCTTTCACCGAGCACTTCGCCAACGCCCTACGCGCAGAGCCGTGGGTCGAGCGCGTAATGGAACGCTCACCTATAGATGCACCCGGCGCACTCGACGAACTCCGCGCCGTCGCACTCCCGCTCCTTCTCAATCAATCCGACATCACCCCCACCCTCGCCCAACTCCAACCAGACGCCGTCACCGCACGGGTCCACGAGCTTGCGGAAAAACTCCGCTCCGGCTCCGACCTCGCCGCCCAGCAGCTTGAATACGATCCTCTCGGCATCGTCTTCCCCGCGCTGAAACCGCTCGCGACTTCGATGAATCTCGAACGCACACGCCCGACAGCCTCCGCCGATCAAACGCTGCGCGTCCTATTCGCCTGCGCACGACAGTCCAGCCTCGATGAACCGGCGTGCGCGGCGACCATGCAAAAAGTCGAAGCGTTCAAAACCCGCGTCCTTGCTGCGTGGGACGGCCCGCGTCCGCAAATCCTTTGCACGGGACGCACTCCCTATGTCGCGGAAATGTCGGGTAAATTGAAGGGCGATATTTCCAGCACTGTCATCAGCAGCATCGTTCTCGTTGCGCTCGTGTTTTACGCGGGCTTCCGGCGCTGGAGGCCACTGCGCGCCATCGTGGATGCGTTGCTTTTTTGCTGCGTCATGTCGGTCGCTTGCGGTGCGGCGTTTTTTGGACAGCTCAATATGATCACCATCGGCTTGTGTGCGATACTCGTCGGCCTAGGCGTGGATTTTGCAATGATGCTCTACGGCCTTTATCTCGCCGAGCGCGAAGCTGGAATGGATCACGAACGAGCCATCGCCGGAGCCGTGCACACACACGGGCGCGGCATTTGGTTTGGCGCGCTCACCACCGCTGGCGCATTTCTTTGCCTGCTGCGCAGCGAATCACCTGGCTTTGTCCAACTCGGCACGCTCATCGCCTGCGGCATCCTCATCGCCGCCGCGACGATGCTCACGCTTTTCTGGCTCTTCCTCGGCATCCGACTCCCACGCCTGCTTTATAAAGCAATCCTCGTCCTGCTGGCTACGGCTGGTGCAGTTGGCGTTTGGTTCATCGCACGCAGCATCACATCGTGGAGTGCGAATGTTTGGCAAAACATCGCATCCGGCGCGGGTCTCGCCGTCGCCTCGATGTTCGTCGCGCACTTTCTCTGCAAATACATCACGCGTCTCCCCGCATTCGTGCTGGCAAAGCCATCGCGACTCCTTGTTCCGAGCACACTGGTATTGCTGGCATTATCAGCCATCGCGCTCGCACCGTTCGGGCAAATTATTTTCGACATCAATCCCAAGTCGCTCGAACCACGTGACAGCAACGCGGGCCACGCGATGCGCACGATCGTTGCGAAGCTTCAGCGAAACGTGGAGCCCCTGCTCGTCGTCATCTCCGCCGATGATCCCGAAGTATTTTCCGAACGCTGGGATAAAGCGCAGAGCGCGTGGGCTGCGCTCGTCTCCAACGGCACACTTAAATCCGCAGCCACTCCCGCAGCCTTCGCATTTTCACCAAGCCGCATGGCCGCCAACGCCACGCGCCTCCCGAAACTCGAAGCCACGCGCACCGCGCTCACCAGCGCCATCCAACACGAGGAACTGAATCAAGCCACGTTCGCCAGCGCGTTCGGTTTACTCGACACCCTCTCGAAGGCAGCAGCGGGGGATCTCAGCGTCGTAGAGTGGCGACACAATCTCCCATTCAACAGCGCATGGTGGTTTCTCCTCGAACGCTTTCTCGGCAGCGACGGCCACACCGGCGTCGCGTTTCTTTGGCCACCGGAGAAAATCACCAACGCCACTCAAGCTGCCGCGCTTCGCAGTGCACTCGTAGTTCCCGGCGTTGAAACCAAAGTCTCCGGCTGGAGCTTCACGCTCACGGAATTGGAACCGTGGGCTAAACACAAACTCACCGAACTCACCTGCCTCATGGTCGGCCTAAACATCGTCCTACTCTCCCTGCTCCTGCGTCAGGCGCGCCCCGTCATCATACTCATGCTCGGCCTCGCACTCAGCGTCGGCGCTCTATGCGTCACACTGAAAGCCACCGGCATCGTGCTGAATCTTTTCAACGTCCTCGCTTTCCCGCTCGTCCTTGGCGTCGGTGTGGACTACGGCATCTACGTCGCACTCGCCATGCGCACACCCGATCCATTGCGCGAACTCACCACCATCATGAAACCCGTCCTGCTCAGCGGACTCACCACCGTCGTCGGCTTTGGCTCGCTCGCGTGGGCGCAAAACCCCGCACTGCGCGGCCTCGGGCTTCTCTGCGGCATCGGCGTTGGCTGGTGCATCCTCGTTACATTTCTTTTTGTGCTTCCTGCCTGCGCGCTGGGCGCGAAAGCCAGCACACCTCGCGCGTAGTTCATCACCATGCCAAAGCCATCCACCGTCCAAGCACCCGCAGAACTTCTCGCATATCTTTTCGCCACGTGGCCGAACGAAAAGAAAAAGCAAATTCGCACTTGGCTGAAGTTTCAGTCCGTCATGGTGAATGACCGACCCATCACGCAATTCGATCATCCGCTTTACCCCGGCGACGTTGTCTCCATTCGCACGGATCGCTTTGCAGCGCCGCGTTCGGTGCTCGCGTGTGGAATCACCGTTCACTACGAAGACGCCGACATCATCGTCATCAACAAACCCGAGAATCTCCTCAGCATCGCGAGCGAGGCGGAACAGGAAAAGACCGCGTATTTTCAACTCACCGACTACCTCCGTCAGGGCCAGCAAAAGGCCCGCGAGCGCGTCTGGATAGTCCATCGTCTCGACCGCGAAACTTCCGGCCTCATGGTTTTTGCAAAGACCGCGCAGGCGAAGGAGACGCTGCAAGCCGGTTGGGACAAAGCGGAGAAACGCTACGAGGCCGTCGTCGAAGGCCGCCTGCCCGAGGACAGCGGAACCATGGAATCCGATCTCAACGAAACGAATCCATTCAAAGTATTCAGTTCGCCGCCGACGGAATTCACACGCCACGCCATCACGCACTACCGCGTCCTCGCCCGCAAACCCACGCGCACGCTCGTCGAACTCACGCTCGAAACCGGACGCCGCCACCAAATCCGCGTTCAACTCGCAGACCTCGGCCACCCCATCGTCGGCGACGAAAAATACAAAGCCAAAACCGACCCCGCCAAACGCCTCGGCCTCCACTCCAGCTTCCTGCGCTTCCCGCATCCCGAAACCGGAAAAGAAATGAGCTTCACCTCCCCCCTGCCCAAAAAACTGGCGAGCCTCGTATGAACCAAGCATCCACCTGCTTTGAGTGTGCTCGACTTTTTCGCGGAAGCTTTGCAATTTCTTGTCCGTGAAAATCACCACCCTCGTATATGCTTCGTTCTGCCTCGCGCTGCCGTGCGTTGCCAGCGAGCGTCTGACAAAGGAGGACGTTGAACGCGTCATCGGGCAAGCAGTCCATGCAGCACGGAGCCGTTCGCAAAACTCTGTGATTGCCGTGGTGGATCGGGAGGCGTTTGTGCTTGGAGTCTGGGATGTCGGCGGCGGTGCTCGACCATCGGACGAAGTGCTATCCGGGGCGATTGGGCGCGCTGGTTCGGCAGCATTGCTGAGCAGTAATCAAAATGCCTTCACCAGCCGCACGGCGGGGTGGATCATCCAGCAACACTTTCCGCCCGGCGTGAAAAACACCCCGCCCGGCCCACTCGTTGGCGTTGGATTTTCCAATCTCTTTTACTCCGACGTGAACCGCATCAAACAAATCCCGACTAGATTTGATGGAAGCGCGCCCGTCGCATCGAACGTGTCGCCGGGAGCACGAGCGCCGGGTGTCATTTTCACATCATTGCAGGACAGCCCAGGAGGCGTGCCACTTTATAAAAATGGCGAACTCGTCGGTGGCGTTGGCGTCACAGGCGACGGCTCGCCGACGAATCTCAGTGCGGCTGCCGCGATCATCGCAAACGAAACGCAGAAGGACTCCACGCCGGGATTTAAATTTGGTGCGGACACCGATGAGGAAATCGCGCTCGCCGCGCAAACCGGCTATCGCCCTGACGAAGACATCCTAGCCACCGATGTGCTCGCTGGCGGCGTGCGGCTCGCTTACACCGACAAGCGGCCCGAGGATTTCCCGGAAGCATCCGCCGATACCCTCGGCAGCGCAGGCGAGGAGGTGGCTGACTATCCGATTCAAACCTCGCCTGCGCCGTATCCCTACGAGCGTGCAACGTTCGGAGGCTTCGAGGGTGAAATTCGTTTCCCCATCCGCGCCGACCCCACGCCGGGAAGAATCGGAAAAGCGGCACGCCTGAGCGAGAAGGACGTGAAACGCATCATCACTGCTGCCGCACTGCGCGCTCGGCGCACACGCGCAGGCATCCGTCTGCCGCTGGGAACAAGCGCGAAAGTATTCATCACCGTCGTAGGCAATCCTCACAAGGCAGGCGAGCCACCTCCGATTCTCGGCATCTTCCGCACCGGTGAAGCAACAATGTTTTCATGGGACGTGAGCGCGCAGAAGGCACGCACCGCCGTTTTCTTCAGCAACTCCCAGCTCGCGCAAAGCTGCCGCACCGTGGGCTTCCTCTCGCAGAGTTTCTTTCCACCGGGATTGGATGGCCGACCTTTTGGCCCGTATTTCGGTTTTCAAGAAAGCGTGAGCCTCGGGCTAAACCCAACTACTGGCACTTTCCCCGGTAACCCCAACCTTCCAAACGGCGTCACCATTTTCCCGGGCGGCTTCCCGCTTTATCGCAAAGGAATGCTCGTTGGAGCCATCGGCGTCAGCGGAGACGGCATTGATCAAGACGACATCATCGCCGCCAGTGGCGCATCCCTTTTTCCCACGCCGCGCAACATCCGCGCCGACCAATACACCTACAAAGGCGCACGCCTGCCCTACGCAAAATTCCCGCGCGACCCTGCAAAATAAATCCAATGAGCGACCACTGCTGCCAGCATCACGAAGAACCCGCCGCGCAAAACGGCGTCGCCAATCCCGCCGTGCTCGACGCACTCGGCCAGGACCCCACGACGGGCGAAGTCGTCCTTGTGATGTTCGAGCCGCGCCCGTGGGACGGCGGCGACACGCAACTTTTCCAACTCCAGGAAAAACTGAACTCCTACCTTTCCTTCGCCCTCGATGGCGAAATGACCGAGCAACTGCCACAACTCGCCGGTCGCCCCGTGCGCATCTCACTCGCGTGCGCGGAACCGCCGCCCGAACCCGTCGTTTCGCTACTCGCGAAAGTCCGCGAGCAAATCGCCTTTCAAGGAGTCGGCCTGAGCGTCGAGGGTCTCAACGCCAGCGGCGGCGGATGCGGCGAAGGCTGCGGTTGCCACTAATTATGACAAACGTGACGGCTGCGAAACACCCCCTTGACGTCCGTGCTACAAACGGCACGTTCAATTCGCAATGAACGAAGCCGATTCCAACCTCATGAAATCCTCGCGGCTCTATCAGCGCTTCCTCGCTGAGAAGGAGGAAATTCTCCGTCACAAGTGGTTCGAGAGCGAAAAGGCCGGCCACGATATCGGATTTGAAAAGGCGCTCCTCGACTGGATCGTCAACCACCGTGCCAAATGGCGCGCGGCAAAGCAGGGCGGCGCTTCATGATATGAAACGCCATCCGCGCCTTTAAGAGCGACACTGCGAGGTCGCAAAGGAGCAAACATGAACCAACCACCAAGCCCAACCGCCAGACTGCTGCTCGACGCAGCAGCCATCGAAAAATCCCTCAAACGGATCGCGCACGAAATCATCGAGCGCAATCCCGACCTCACCAAACTCGCCATCGTTGGCATCCCGTCGCGAGGCGTCGCCATCGCCGAACGACTTGCGCACTTCGTCAGCGAGTTCAGCGGCACAAACATCGAAGGCGGAATCGTGGATGTCTCCATGCACCGCGACGACCTCGCACGCCGCCCGCTCCCGGCCATCGTGCCGATGAAACTGCCCTTCGACCTAGAGCCCCGCACCATCATTCTTGCCGACGATGTCGCCTTCACCGGACGCACCTGCCGCGCTGCGATGGACGCTATCGCCGACTTCGGGCGCCCGGCCCGCATCCAATACGCCGTGCTCATTGATCGCGGCCACCGCGAGCTTCCCATCCGCGCCGACTACGTCGGAAAAAACGTCCCCACCGCGCTTGGCGAGCGCGTTTATGTCCGACTCACCGCAACCGACGGGGTCAGCGAAGACGCCGTGTGGCTCGACAACTCAGCGAAATGAAAACGCTCATGACCAACTGGACACGCAAAGACCTCACCTCCATCGCCGACCTCAGCGTCGCCGAACTACGCCACCTCCTCACCACCGCCTCCGCGTTCAAGGATGTCGGGACGCGTGAGATCAAAAAAGTCCCCGCTCTTCGCGGAAAAACGCTCGTCAATTTCTTCGTCGAACCCAGCACGCGCACGCGCATCAGCTTCGAGCTTGCCGCGTTTCGCCTCAGCGCCGACGTAGTGAACATCTCCGCCAGCACCTCGTCGCTCACGAAGGGCGAAACGCTCAAGGACACCGCCTGCAACCTCGAAGCACTCCTCGCCGATATCATCGTCCTCCGCCACAGCAGCGCCGGAGCTGCTCAATTTCTCGCCGAGCGACTTGGCGCAAGCGTCATCAACGCCGGCGACGGCGCACACGAACATCCTACACAAGCGCTGCTCGATACTTTCACTATTTGCGAGCATCGGGGGAAAATGGACGGCAACCTCGCCGGCCTGCACGTTGCCATCATCGGCGACATTCTCTTCTCGCGCGTCGCGCGCTCAAACATCCACGCACTCACCAAACTTGGCGCACGCGTCACCCTCTGCGGTCCCGCTACGCTCGTCCCGCGCTCGCTCGAATCCCTCGGCGTCACCGTCACACACGACCTCGACTCGCTCCTGCCACAGGTGGACGTCGTCAATTTGCTCCGCATCCAGCACGAGCGGCAGCGCAAAGAATACTTCCCCTCTATCGGCGAATACACATCGCTCTTTGGCCTCACCAAAGCGCGCGCCGAATTCCTCAAGCCCGACGCCCTAATTATGCACCCCGGCCCCATCAATCGCGGCGTGGAAATTGACAGCGACATCGCAGACAGCGGACGCAGCGTCATCCTCGACCAAGTCACCAACGGCCTCGCAGTCCGCATGGCCGTTCTCTATCTCTGCGCCGGAGCGCGCGGAGGCAGTGAAACACGCATTGCATAAAAACTATGTCCTCACTTCTCATTAAAAACGGCCGCATCCTCGACCCCGCCAACAAGCGCGACGAAATCGCCGACCTGCTCATCGTGGATGGAAAAATCGCGCCCCAATCCGAAATCCGAAATCCGAAATCCGAAATCAAAACGATAGACGCCACTGGCCTCATCGTCGCGCCCGGCTTGATTGACCTGCACGTTCACTTTCGCGAGCCGGGGCAGTCGGCAAAAGAAACCATCGCCAGCGGCGCGCGATGCGCTGCGGCGGGCGGCTTCACCTCCGTGGTGTGTATGCCGAACACAAATCCCGCAGCGGACAACGCCAGCGTGGTAACATGGATTTTGGAAAAAGCGAAAGCCGAGGCGTGCGTGAATGTTTTTCCAACCGGCGCGCTCACAAAAGGCATCGCCGGCGAGGAACTCGCTCCCATCGGTGCGATGCGCAAAGCGGGCATCGTCGCGCTCACGGACGACGGACATTGCATCCAGAGCCACGAAGTGATGCGCCGCGCGTGTGAGTATGCCGGGATGTTTGGCCTCACGATCATGGACCATTGTCAGGACTACAATCTCGTCGGCAAAGGCGTGATGCACGAAGGCCGCGTCTCCACCGAACTCGGCCTTCCCGGATGGCCCGCCGTGGGCGAGGAAATCATCGTCGCCCGCAACGCCCTTCTCGCTGAACTGACCCGAACGCCGATCCACTGCCAGCACCTCAGCGCTGCTGGTAGCGTGGGCATTCTACGCCGCTCACGCGCCCGTGGAGTCCCGATCAGCGGCGAAGTCTGCCCGCACCACATCGCGCTCACCGACGAATCCATCCGCGGCTTCGATACGAATTTCAAAATGAACCCGCCGCTTCGCTCGCAGGAACACGTCGAAGCACTCATCGAAGGCATCGCCGACGGCACCATCACCATACTCGCCAGTGATCACGCACCGCACTGCGGATTTGAAAAGGAAGTCGAATTTGATCAAGCGCCCTTCGGCATCCTCGGCCTCGAAACGGAACTCAGCCTCTTCCTCGACATCCTCGTCCACAAACGCAAAGCGATAGACCTCTCGCGCCTCGTCGAGCTTTACACCATCAACCCCGCCCGACTTCTCGGGCTGGATCGCGGCACGCTCGGCGTCGGCGCAATTGCCGATGTCACCCTCATCAACCCCGGCCTCGAATGGACCGTGGACAAGGAAGCGAGTGCATCGCGCAGCCGGAACAATCCCTTTCACGGCTGGGAACTTCGCGGTCGCGCCGTCCGCACCATCGTCGGCGGGCAGACTGTCTGGGCGCTATGAGCGGGAAAAAGAAAACCGAACTTCCCTGCTCCATCTGCGGAAAGTTGACGGAATATTTCACCGAACCACTCGGTCCTTTCTGCTCACAACGCTGCAAGATGGTGGACCTCGGAAAATGGCTCGGCGAAGAATACCGAGTCAGCGAGCCCCTACGCCCCGACCACCTCGCCGAATACGAAGAAATGACCGGCGAACAACTCGACGTGCCCGAACGCGACTAGTCGCGGCGCGAGCTGAGTTTAGCGAGCAGGCGGAGGATTTCCAAGTAGAGCCAGACGAGCGTCACGAGCAGACCGAAGCCGGCATACCATTCGAGATATTTCGGCGCACCGAGCTGCGCTCCCTGCTCAATGAAGTCGAAATCGAGCACAAGATTGAGTGCCGCGATGACGACGATGAAGGCGCTGATGCCGATACTGAGCATCGAGCTGTCGTGCATGAAACCCATGTGGACGCCAAACATCCCGAGAATCCACGACACAAAATACATGACAGCAATCCCCCCCGTTGCCGCGACGACGCCGAGTTTGAAATTCTCCGTCGCGCGAATCCATCCGCTGCGATACGCCGCGAGCAATGCGAAGAGAGTGCCAAACGTAAGCATCGCCGCCTGAAGGACGATGCCTTGGAATTTCTGATTATATACCGCCGAGATCGCGCCGATGAAAAGTCCTTCGCAGAGCGCGTAGATGGGCGCAGTCACTCCAGCCCATTCTTTTTTGAAACAGGTGATCATGGCGAAAATGAATCCCGCTATCGCACCACCGAAAACCAGCGGCATGGCGGAAGCCGGGTTCGTTTCAAACTTCTGCCACGAGTAAATCGCCGTGGCCATGCACAGCGCGAGCAGGATGGCGGTTTTATTCACC
Source organism: Chthoniobacteraceae bacterium (assembly GCA_947476045.1). Classification (GTDB taxonomy): domain Bacteria; phylum Verrucomicrobiota; class Verrucomicrobiia; order Chthoniobacterales; family Chthoniobacteraceae; genus SXWH01. Next base: position 15,919 of record CANJNZ010000056.1, on the reverse strand, counting down.
GCTCCTTGAATCGTCATCTTCTGTTCACCGACCAGCGCGGGCTGCGTGAAGGTATTTTCGCCGAGTGTGGGATTGGATGTTCGCATGATAGTGACGCGAGGATAACACGACACACTCAACACGCAACAGTGCTGAGCCCCCTACCCGATGTAGGGAATTGTCAGCGGGCCTTGGGGGAGGACGGCAATTCTGGCTCCGTTGGGATTCGGGCCGAGTTTAGCTTGGATGGCGGCGGAGATGTCGCGGCAGGGGACGAGGTGCGCGGCCTTCACCGTGGCGTCGTCCATCGCGGTGTAGATTTGGATTTCGGCGCGGCGCTGGATGAGGCTCTGGATGTGGCCCTGCCATTGCTCGGGCCAGACAAAGCCGGGGGTGTTCAGCTTGGAGAGCAATTCCTCGCCGCTGGCAACGCTGCGCAGGAGTTTGTCGTGCGGGCTGTTGGCGGGGACGCCCTCGGCGCACTCCGCGGCGATGATGACGGTGCCGCCGTCCTTCACGATGAGATCAGCAGCGCGCATTCCTTTCACGGCCTGGTAAAGATTCATGTCGAGCGGGTAGCCGCTGTTCGTGGTGATGACGATGTCGAACGGTTTCTCCACACGTTGCATCGCACCGGCGCGGACGAATTCGATGCCGACTTTGTGCGCGGCGATGAGGTCGCCTGCGAAGACGCCGGTGATCTTGCGCTGCTCGTTGAGCGCGACATTCAGCAGGAAACTCGGGCCGACGCGCAGGGCGATGTCGCGCATTTCCTCCCAAATCGGATTTCCCTCGGTGACGCCGAATGTCGAACGACGGTCGCCGATCATTTCAGCGCCGTGGTTGCTCATCACGGTCTTGAGCGCGGCGACTCCGGGCATGATGCCCTTCGGCCCGCCGCTGAATCCGGCGAAGAAATGCGGCTCGATGAAGCCGGTGATGATGCGAACATCGGCCTCGACGAGGTGCTTGTTGATCAACGCAGGCACGCCGGTTTTCGTGACGCCGAGTTGCACGTGGGCGTCGTCATTTTCCGGCTCGTGATTGACGCAGCGATAGTTCGCCACCACGGCAGGTGTGAGCATTTGCTCCATCTCGGCCTTGGTGTTCGGGCGATGCGTGCCGAGGCCGTTTAAAAGCGTGATGTTTTCGCGCGTTGCGCCCGCGCTTTCCAAATACGCAAGCAGCCACGGGATAAGACGGTCATTCGGCGTGGCGCGCGTGATGTCCGTATGAACGATAACGATTTTCGTGCTCGCGCTGATCTGCTCGCGCAGCGGCTTGCACTTCACGGGAGCATCGAGTGCGGCGACCATCGCGGCGCGCTCATCGGGAAGTTCGGCCATGTGCGAAGGTTCAATGACGGTGGTGCGATCGTCGGGAAGTTCGACATCCAAATGGCCGCGACCGTAGGCGAGAGAAATTTTCATCGACCACGAGATACGCAACGAATGCGCGGCCCGCAAGCTGGAGCTTATGTAAGAAAGAAAACCGAGCAACCAACGGCGGACTCCGTGGTTTCACGCATCATGAAACCGCCGATTTTCCTTACGCTCTTTATATGTGCCGTCGGCACGCTGGGCGCGGCCATCGAGCCGGAGAAAAAGCCGGCTGCCGAGCAACTCGACTTTTTTGAAAAGAAGATCCGGCCCGTGCTGGCGGACAAATGCTACAAGTGCCACTCGGAAAAATCGGAGAAGGTGAAGGGGGGTCTGGTGCTCGACACGCGCGAGGGCATCCGGCGCGGCGGTGACAGCGGGGCGGCGGTGGTGCCTGGGAGTTTGAAGGACAGCGTGCTCATCGAGGCGCTGCGCTACACCAACAAGGATTTTGCGATGCCACCCGAGAAGCAGGGTGGGAAGCTGCCGGATGCGATTATAAAAGATTTCGAGGACTGGGTGACGATGGGTGCGCCGGATCCGCGTGATGGTGCAGCGAAGGTGGTGAAAAAATACGACAACGAGGCCGCGAAACAATGGTGGTCTTTTCATCCACCGCAGAAACAAAAGATACCGCAACCGAAGGACGCGACGTGGGCGCTGGCGGATACGGATCGTTTTCTCCTCACGGCTCTGGAGGCGAAAAATCTGAAACCCGTCGCAGATGCGGATGGGATGACCTTGATGCGACGCGTGTATTTCGACCTCACGGGGCTGCCGCCATCGCCGCAGGAGGCGCTGAGTTTTTGGAAGGAATGGCAGTCCGCGACGACGAAGGCGCAGCAGCAGACTGTGCTGGCGAAATGCGTGGACCGCCTGCTTGCTTCGCCGCAATTCGGCGAACGCTGGGGGCGGCACTGGCTCGACGTGGCGCGCTATGCGGAGTCGAGCGGGAAGGATGTGAACATCGCCTTCCCGCACGCATGGCGCTATCGTGATTATGTCATCGCATCGTTCAATGCGGACAAGCCGTTTGATCAATTCGTGCGCGAGCAAATTGCAGGCGACCTGCTGCCTTCCGGCACGGATGCTCAGCGCGCAGAGCGATTGACGGCGACCGGCTTTCTCGCCATCGGGCCGAAGGGTCTCAACGAGCAAAACGCCCGGCAATTCTGCCTCGACCTCGCGGATGAGCAGGTGGACACGGTTTCGCAGGCGTTCCTTGGCATGACCATCGCGTGTGCCCGCTGCCATGATCACAAATTCGATCCCATTCCGCAGCGCGACTACTACGCGATGGCCGGAATTTTTCTAAGCACCGAAACGCGCTACGGCACGGCAGTCGGAATTCAAAACCGCCACTCCAGCGAACTTATCGAACTACCCGCTGGAACCGCGCCGACGTTGGGAAAAACGCTTTCGGCGGAAGAGCGCGCGGAAAAAGAAGCGAAGCTCGCCGAACTGCGGAAGGAGCAGCAGGAAAATATCGCGGCACGATTCAAGGAGCGCTTGGACGGCAAGGACGCAAAGCCGCAGGGCGCGGATCAGCGGCGCGCGCTCGCGGTGGTAGCCCAGCTTGGCCAGATCGATGCGGAGTTGAAGAACTACGATTTGAGCGGGAAGCAGAAGGCACTTGCGATGGGCGCGCAGGATTTACCGGCGAGCAAGGGCGAGGCGTTCGAGCGGGGCGTTCGGAATTTCATGCAGCGCGGGCCGCAATTTCGCCAGGGCAGGCCACCGGAGTTTGCGAGCATCGGTGACAGCGCGCTCTACACTCGCGGCGATGCGAGCAAGCCCGCCGAAAAAGTGCAGCGTGGTTTTCCGACGGCGCTTTCCGCCGCCAGCGCGAGCATTCCACGCAATGAAAGCGGACGGAGGGAACTTGCCGACTGGATCGCTTCGCCGGCGAATCCCCTCACCTCGCGAGTCATCGTGAACCGCGTGTGGCACTGGATGTTTGGCCGCGGGATCGTCGAGAGTGTGGATAATTTCGGTAACACCGGAAAGAAGCCCGACAATCAGGCGCTGCTCGATTTTCTAGCCGTGAAATTTTCCACGTCCGTCGCGCAGGGCGGCTACGGCTGGAGCGTGAAGCATCTCATCCGAGACATCACGCTCAGCCGCGCATACCAGTTGTCGTCGGAATACAATCCCGCCGACTTCGCCGCCGATCCCGAAAACTCGCTCGTCTGGCGCATGAGCAAGCACCGACTCGACGCCGAGTGCATCCGCGATGCGATGCTCGCCGCGAGCGGGCAGCTTCAACTCGACAAAGCCGAGCCCACGCTCATCGCCCGCAGCGGCGACGCGCCCATCGGCGGCCCGCGCTTCATGGGTGTGAGTGAGGAGCAACTCATCAACAGCGGCTCCGGCACAAACGTCCGCAGCGTGTATCTGCCCGTCGCGCGCGACGTGCCGCCCGACGCGCTTGCGGTGTTCGACTTCAGCGACACCAGCCTCGTCACCGGTGCCCGCGAAACAACAAACGTCCCCGCGCAGGCGCTCTATCTTTTGAATAACGAATTTGCCGCCAAATGCGCTGCGCAACTCGCCGAACGCATCGCAAGCGCATACCCCAGCGGCCCGACCGGTGGCGCGACGGCAAATCTCGACCAGCGCCTCGGCTACGCCTACTGGCTCACGCTTGGCCGCGCACCCACGCCTGCGGAAAAAACAGCCACATGGAATTTCTTCCAAAAATTCCCTAGCAACTGGAGCAAAGGCGACAAATCTCTGCCCGGCATGAAAAACGCCAGCGACAACAAAGCCGCATGGACCAGCTTCTGCCGCGCCCTCTTCGCCTCGTCTGACTTCCGTTTTCTAAATTAGCGCCCGCGCCCGTGCTGCGCGGCTCGCGGGATGGTGACGGGCTGACCGCCGGGTGTCGTGACTTCCACCATGAGTGCGGTGATTTTTCCGTCGTCGGTGGAGATGGTGACGGGTTTGGTCATGGGGAGGGTTTTACCTTGGAAATCCACGCGCACTTTCACCACGCCACTCTCGCCGGGGGTAAGGCGGAGCTTGGTGGCGTGGGCGCTCGTGCAGCAGACGCACGCGCCGCGCACGTCGGTGATTTTCACGGGTGACTTTCCGGCGTTCGTGTAGGCAAACTCGGTGCTGCTTTCCTTTTGTCCCGGCTTCCATGCGATGCGCTGCGAGGTGCGTTCCCATTTCAACTCGGCATGAAGCGCGGCGGGAAGGAGCAGACACAAAATGAGAAATTTCATGGCGCGAAGCTGCGCAGTTTTTCATCTGCGGGCAAGCAGGCGGACGATGCGCCATGCGTATTTCCACCAAGTTTCGATTTGACCCATTGGCTTTCGCACACGATATGGCCCCTCCATTTTTCATCCTACAATGTCCAATAGTTACATCTTCAGTTCCGAATCCGTTGGCGAAGGCCATCCCGATAAAGTCGCCGATACCATCTCCGACGCCGTCCTCGATGCCTGTCTGGCGCAGGACAAATTCTCCCGCGTCGCGTGCGAGACTTACGTGAAAAGCAACATCGCCATCGTCGGCGGTGAAATCACGACCAAGGCGAAACTCGACTACGTCCAAATCGTCCGCGATGCGGTGCGCGAGATTGGCTACATCAATGACGACGACGTTTTCCACGCCGACAAAATTTTTGTGCAAAACATCCTGACCGCGCAGTCGCCCGACATCGCGCAGGGCGTGGATGCGAAGAAGGTGAAAGGCAAGAAGACCGCTGAGCAGGGCGCGGGCGATCAGGGCATCATGTTTGGCTACGCGAGCGACGAAACTCCTGAGCTGATGCCAGCGCCAATCATGTATGCGCACCGTCTCGGACGTGAGCTGACGCGCATCCGCAAGGCGGGCAAGGCGGCGAAGTGGCTGCGCCCGGATGCGAAGTCGCAGGTCTCCGTCGAATACGTGAACGGCAAGCCGACGCGCATCACGAACGTGGTCATCTCCACGCAGCACGCAGCGGATGCGGAGCACGCGGAGATTGAGAAATTTTGCATCGAGAAAGTCATCAAGGCCGTCCTGCCAAAAGGAATGCTCACGAAGGACACCGAGTATTTGATCAACCCGACCGGCAAGTTCGTCGTCGGCGGGCCGCAGGGCGACACCGGGCTCACTGGCCGCAAGATTATCGTGGACACCTACGGTGGCATGGGCCGTCACGGCGGTGGTGCATTTTCCGGCAAGGACCCGAGCAAAGTGGACCGCAGCGCAGCCTACATGGGCCGCTGGGTGGCGAAGAATGTCGTCGCAGCAGGTTTCGCCGCGAAGTGCGAAGTGCAGTTCGCCTACGCCATCGGTCACCCGCAGCCGGTGAGCGTGCACATTGACACGTTCGGCACGGGCCGTATCCCGGACGACGCGATCCTCAAGGCCGTGCTGAAAGTATTCAGCTTCAAGCCCGCAGACATCGTGAAGCAACTCAACCTGCTCCGCCCGATTTACTCGAAAACCACCAACTACGGACACTTCGGCAAAAGCGACAAAGACCTCACGTGGGAAGCCACGGACAAAGTCGCCGCGCTCAAAAAAGCATCCGGCAAATAACCTCAAACGTAAATAAACCGAATCACTCACATGGCTAAAATCAAACTCTCACCCGCGCGCACCAAGGTCGCGCTGAAAACCAACGGCAGCAACGGAGCAAAGCACGACTACCACGTCAAAGACATCACGCTCGCTGAATGGGGCCGCAAGGAAATCGTCATCGCCGAGCACGAAATGCCGGGCTTGATGAGCGTGCGCAAAAAATACGCGAAAGAAAAACCGCTCAAGGGCGTCCGCATCACCGGCTCGCTGCACATGACCATCCAGACGGCGGTGCTCATCGAAACACTCGTCGCCCTCGGCGCGGACGTGCGCTGGGCGAGCTGCAACATTTTTTCCACACAGGATCACGCTGCGTCCGCCATCGCAGCTTCCGGCACGCCAGTCTTTGCGTGGAAGGGCGAGACGCTGGAAGAATACTGGGACCTCACACTGCGCGCAGTCATTCACCCCGGCGACAAAGGCCCTCAGCTCGTCGTGGACGACGGCGGTGACGTGACCCTGCTCATCCACAAAGGCTACGAACTCGAAAACGGCGACAAGTGGGTAAACACGCCGAGCGGTTCGCACGAGGAGCAGGTGATCAAGAATTTGCTCAAGCGCGTGGCAAAGACACACCCCGGCATTTGGACGAAAATCGTGAAGGACTGGCGCGGCGTTTCCGAAGAGACGACGACCGGCGTGCATCGCCTCTACCAGATGAAGGAAGCGGGCAAGCTGCTCGTTCCTGCGATCAACGTGAATGACTCGGTGACGAAGTCGAAATTCGACAATCTCTACGGCTGCCGCGAATCACTCTGCGACGGCTTGAAGCGCGCCACCGACGTGATGATCGCTGGCAAGGTCGCGGTCGTCTGCGGCTACGGCGACGTAGGAAAAGGCAGCGCGTTTTCGCTGAAGGGCCTCGGTGCCCGCGTCGTCGTCACGGAAATCGACCCCATCAACGCACTGCAAGCGGCGATGGAAGGATTTGAAGTGACCACCGTGGAGGACACGCTCGGCTGGGGAGACATCTATGTGACCACGACTGGCAACAAGGACGTCATCACCCTCGAACACATGCTCAAAATGAAGGATCAGGCCATCGTCTGCAACATCGGTCACTTCGACAATGAGATCCAAGTGGAGCGCCTCAACACTCACAAAGGTGTGAAGCGAACCAATGTAAAGCCGCAGTATGATGCCTACGCGCTGCCCAATGGCCGCACCATTTACATGCTCGCCGAAGGCCGCCTCGTGAACCTCGGTTGCGCCACCGGCCATCCATCGTTCGTGATGAGCAACAGCTTCACCAACCAGACGCTCGCGCAGCTCGACCTCTGGCGGAACAAAGATAAATACAGCGCCGAAGTTTATCGCCTACCGAAGCACCTCGACGAAGAAGTCGCCCGCCTGCATTTGGAAAAAATCGGCGTGAAGCTCACCAAACTCACGAAGGCTCAAGCTGAATACCTCGGCGTAAATCCGAACGGCCCCTACAAGCCCGAGCACTACCGCTACTAAACCAGCCAGCATTTGCATCTCACGAAAACCGCCGCGGAAAACTGCGGCGGTTTTCTTTTATAATAAACCACTCTCCCCCGCCCTTGCCAGTCATTGCCGGGACTCGTAGCCTGCGCGTGTGAAACTACTCCGCGTCCTCTTGCTCATCGCCGTCGTCGTTGGTGCGTCTGGCTGCTCCCTGTTCCGGGGCAAACAGAAATCCAACGTGCACATGTATGAGGGCGACTCCAGCCCCGCCATCAAGCTCTACGACGAAGGCCCCGGCAGCGAATTGCACAACTGATGCGCCTCTCGCGAAAAGCTGAATACGCCCTGCGCGCACTCACCGCCATCGCGCGGCAGCCACGCAAATCGTGGCCCATCCAGGAACTCGCCACACGCGAGCGTATCCCGATCAAGTTCCTCGAACAAATCCTACTCGCGCTGCGTCGCGCCGGATTTCTCGCCAGTAAACGCGGCGTCGGCGGCGGCTGCACACTCATCCGCCCGGCGGAGGAAATCCGCGTCGGCGAAGTCATCGCCATTTTCGACGGCCCGCTTGCGCCCGTCCCCTGCTCCCTCGAAAAACCAAGCGCGCCCTGCTCGTGCCCCGACCCGCGCACGTGCCCGCTGCGCAAAATGATGACCGCGCTTCGCCGCGACATCACGGCGTTGCTCGATGCGCGCACCATCGAGGATTTGCTGAAACTTTCGCCCGGCGACTCACCGCTGGCGTTTGAAATCTGAGCGCCATGTCCGACGATCTGTTCGCCACGGAAACTCCCGCCGCAGTCAGCGCCGCCGCCCCGCTCGCGGAAAGAATGCGCCCCCGCACGCTCGACGAATACACCGGGCAAGCACACATCCTCGGCCCCGGCAAACTTCTCCGGCGCGCCATCGAGGCGGATCGCATCGCGAGCATCCTGCTTTTCGGCCCGCCCGGCACCGGCAAGACCTCACTCGCGCAAATCATCGCGCACGCCACCAAGTGCCGTTTCGAGCAACTCAGCGGCGTCGAGAGCAACATCGCCGACCTACGCAAAGTCGTCGCCGCAGCAGCCAGCCGCCTTCGCACTTCGGGACAAAAGACCATCCTCTTCGTGGACGAAATCCATCGCTGGAACAAAGCCCAGCAGGACGCCCTGCTCCCCGATGTCGAGCGTGGCACCGTGCGGCTCATCGGTGCGACGACGGAAAATCCGTTCTTCTACGTCAACAGCCCGCTGGTCTCGCGCAGTCAGGTTTTTCAACTCGAACCGCTCGCCCCTGAGGATATCGAAATACTCCTCCGCCGCGCACTCGCCGACACTGAGCGCGGCCTCGGCAGCCATCGCACGCTCGCCGACGACGACGCACTTTCGCACCTCGCCACCATCGCAGACGGCGACGCCCGCAAAGCTCTCAACTCCCTCGAACTCGGCATCCTCACCACACCGCCCGGCGCAGACGGCGTGATCCATTTCACCAAAGGCGCCGCCGAGGAGAGCATCCAGAAAAAAGCCGTCGTCTATGACGCCACGGGCGACCAGCACTACGACACCATCTCCGCCTTTATCAAAAGCGTGCGCGGCTCCGATCCCGACGCCGCCCTCTACTGGCTCGCGAAAATGCTCTACGCCGGCGAAGACATCCGCTTCATCGCGCGCCGCATCGTCATCCTCGCCAGCGAAGACATCGGCATGGCCGACCCGCACGGCCTCCCGCTCGCCATCGCAGCGCAACAAGCCGCCGAATCCATCGGGATGCCCGAGGCCCGCATCCCGCTCGCACACGCCACCGTCTATCTGGCCACCGCGCCGAAATCCAACCGCGCCTACGCCGCCATCAACGCCGCGCTTTCCGACGTGAAACAAGGCGTCACCCTCGCCGTCCCACGCCACCTCCGCAGCACCGGGCACAAAGCAGGCGCAAAAACCCTCGGCCACACCGGCTACCAATACAGCCACGACGGCGAAGGCGCCTACATCCCGCAAGCCTACCTCCCCGAAGGCCGCCGCTACTATGAGCCCGGCGAAAACGGCCACGAAAAGCGCGTCAAAGAACGCCTCGACTACTGGCGCGCCCTCTTCGAGCAGTCGCAGGCCAAAAATACCTGAAATAATTTCACATTTCAAAACAGGCCTTGTTCCATTTAATCGCTAGTGTCGTGAGCCCCCGAGATGGATGCGCATCCAATAATTTTTCGCTAATAATCCCCTTTCGTAATGCGTATTTCACGTGCATTGTTTCCGAGCCCTATCCCACACCATGAATCTTCGAATCGTCCTCACAGTTCTCGCAGGGTTGCTTTTCTCAAACGCGGCATCCCTTGCTTTGGTCACAGCACCCGAAATCGTCTCGGCTAAATACCGCGTCGTCCGAGTAAGGGTGCCGGCGGGGTTTGAAAGCGTGACTTTGCAACACAGGACCGCACGGCGCGGCGAACCCTGGCAGACTCTCGCTGTGAACAAGTCGAAGGTTACGGGGGACCACGTCTTTTTCAGAATGAAGAAGCCGATACCTCGGCGGATGCTGCGTGTTCTAGGCACGAGGCCCGGGCAGGTGCCCCCGAATTTTCTTACGGGTATCAGCGATTTTCTACCGCCGGAGGGTGCGTCTTCGCAAAACATCACGCTCGGAACGACTACGACTTCTTCGGGTGGCGGTCTGACGCTCGACAGCGGTGCAGCGTTGAATGGGACGAAGGCTTCCGACAGCGATGCCGCGCCGCGCTCGGTCGTCGAGAGCGATATTTGGAAGCTGAGCGGCGACCGCCTTTATCTCTATAACCAATATCGCGGCCTACAGGTGCTCGATGTGAAGGACCCGGCAAAGCCAGCGATGCTCGGAACGCTGTCGCTGCCTGCTTCGGGTGAGGCTCTTTACGAACTGACGGATGGCCATGTCGCGCTGCTTGCAAATAGACCGTATATGCTCGGCTGGGATGTGAATCAGCCTGCGGGGGCCGAGAGTTCGGTGATTATTTGCAATACGAAACCCGGCACGCCTGCGCTGGTCGCCACCCTTCCCGTTTCCGGTCAGATATTGGAAAGTCGGCTCGCCGGCACAGCGCTCTACGTGGCAGCAAGGGTGCCGGATACTTCAACCAGCCAATGGTATTATCGCACGAAAATCCAAATCACCGGATTCGACCTCAGCGTTCCCTCAAACCCGGTCGTTCGCAATACAGTGACGCTCAAAACACCGGAGGGCGACGGCTACTCATATTTCGACGCCGTGCAGGCGAGCAGCCACTTTTTCATGGTGGCGGAAAATTCCTACCGCTGGGATATCGGCGACACTCGCTCGACGGTGACGCTCGTGGATATCAGCAATCCCGACGGCACAGTGACGCTGCGCGGGCGCGTGGCGCTGGAGGGTTTCGTGCAGGACAAGTTCAAGCTTCGCGAGGAAGGCGGAATATTGAGCGCCATTTCATTTTACCAAGGGTGGTGGAACAACGGACGCCGCAGCAAAACGCGTCTGGATAATTTCGACGTGAGCCATCCCGACAGCCCGCAAGCGCTCGGCCATCTCGAACTCGGTCTCGGCGAGCAGGTGCATGGCACTCGTTTTGACGGCGACCGCATCTACGTGGTGACTTTCTTCCGGATTGACCCGCTGTGGATCGTGGACAATTCCGACAAAAATACGCCGACGATTGCGAGCGAACTGGAAGTGCCGGGCTTCAGCACCTACCTCGCACCGCTGGGAAACCGGCTCGTGACGGTTGGCTTCCTCGACGGCAGTGTGACCGTTTCGCTTTTCAATGTGGCTGATGCAAAGAATCCAAAATTGCTCACACAATTGCCCGTGACCGAGCGCGGGGCGTGGAGCGAGGCGACGTGTGACGAAAAGGCGTTTTCTGTGCTGCCGGAGGCAGGTCTCATCATGCTGCCGGTGAGCGCAGGCTGGTCGTCTTGGTGGAGCGGTTCGAGCAACACCGCTGAGCCGAGCGGTATTCAACTTGTGGATCTCGGCGCAGATTCACTCACCCTGCGCGGCCGCATCCCGCACGGCTTCGCTCCTCGCCGCGCGACAGTCCACGAAGGCTCCGTGCTCGCATTTTCCCAGGACTCGTTGCTCACGGCAGACATCACCGACCGCGATGCACCCGTGGTGACCAATGATCTGCAACTCGCCTGGCGCACGGATCACGTGTGGCACATCGGCAGTCATCTCGTGCAAATCGGCGGAGGCATCGGCGAGGCTGCTTCTGTAATCTCGGTCTCCAAGGACAATTCGCCGGACGATTCGCTGAGTATTTTTGATCTTGGAAATGACATACTGGTCGCCTCGGATGTGCGCAACGGATACCTCTACGTCGTTCAGCAGGAAATCACTCCCCCGAATGTCGATACCCTCGCACCACCAAGTGCAACGCTCCGTATTTTCGACCTCACCTCCCTGCCCCGCATAATCAACACAGGAACTTTGCGGACAGACCGGATCAACATCGACAGACATCGATCATCGAGCATCGTCTGGCCACAAGACGGAACAATGGTCCTCGTGGGCGGCGGCAACGAAGGCTGGGGTTACCCGATTTATGCAATGAACGATGTCGCCACGCCCGTTCGTTCAGTCAGCGCTTTGATGGTCGCCGATAGAGCATTCATGCCGTGGTATTATCCGACGAATACGGAAAGAAATTTTGACCAGTTCGATGTCACAGATCCGAAAGCACCGGCCTACGTCGGACGAGAAACAATCAAGGCAAAGGGCTGGGGGCAATTCAGCGCTCCTGTAGCGACAAACGGCAAAGTCTTCATTACGCGCTTTGTGAACGGAGGACCGTATTACCCGTATCATCGGCCCATGCAGTTGATCACCCTGGAGGAGAACGTCGAAACACAAGACATTGTGCCGCCGGTTGAAGAAGATGCTTTTGCAAACCGCCACGCGATGCATGTGCTGGATTACACTTCGCAAGGAGGCGTGAAAGTATCCGACCCCGTGAGTTCCCCTGGCGAATTGATCGGCCAGCGCAGCAATGGAAAAATCATCTACACACGCGGACATGACTACGACTCGCGCGGAAAAGGACTATGGGGAAGCCAGGTGATTCACGCCTCCGCGTTTGACGGACAAAAACTCCACCTCATTACTACGCTGCCCCACAACGGAGGCGAGGCATTCCCCATCGCAGACAAGTTCTTCGCCATTGACTGGAAGTCACTCAGCGACACCCAAGACGAATACGCAAGTTTCGCCGCGCTCTGGCGGCTTGAAGACGATGGAAAATTCAAGCTTCTCGATGAAGAGAAATACGCCGGTTACAACAGCCATGCATTTGGCGATGTCATCCTCTCGCAGAAATATGACGGCTACGGAAGCGCCCTTACTGCGCTGGATATCTCGAATCCCGCCGAAATCAAAAACCTCGGCACCTATCACCTGCCCGGATGGCTCTGGGTAAATCCCGCTACAGCCGATGGCACTCCCGCTGAAGGATTCTGGTTCCCTCTCGGCAACTACGGAGTGCTCAAGGTCGAGTTGCCAAAGTAATCCGCGCCACAGACGCGACAGGCGCTCTCATTTTGGCGTGATAGTCTCCGCAAAAAAACGTCCGCAACAACGTGCAGAATACGCAACTCCGAATCGATGATATGATTTCTACAAATACATTGCTGGAAATGATTGGCGCGTAGCGCCAGCTACAACGCTAGCCGTGTGCAAGGAGCGAAGCGACGCAGCCCACGGCTAGCTGGTGCAAGCCATGCACCGCGTATGCGGTGCGACAAACGGTGTCACGTGAACGGTCGCGCCGGCTACGCGGCGCTTTGCGTCTTCCCTTCTTTCCGTGGGTTTCGCTGTCGCTTCACCCACGGCTACCGTAGTAGCTGGCGCTACGCGCCATATGGCAGTCCTACTGTAATAGTCGTATGACTTCTCTCGCGGAGAGACGCTTGTAGTGCGCGTGAGTGCGCATCCGGAATTTCGATACAAGACGCGCGGGCCGATCATTGAGTTTACAACGAGGAGACTCCCTCGCTGATCATTCGCCATCAACAAAACGTCATACGACATCACTCGGCTGCTCAGTGGTTGAACAAAAACTCGCGGCTGCTGAGGAGGGCCCAGAGGGTGTCCTCGACGACGAGGCGCGGTTCGTCTTTTGCGGCGGCGAGGGAGTTTTGCACGGCTTGGATTTCGGCGGGCGACGGGACGCGGGCGAGCGTGGCGAGGGTGGCGTCTTCGAGCCACTGGGCGGCGGGTTTTTTGGCGGCGAGGACTTTGGTGATGAAGCCATCGTTGGCGCGGAGTTTGGCGTTGAGTGTGTCGCCGTTGGCGATGTGGAGGGCTTGGGCGACGTTCGACTCGGTGGTGCGCTCGCATTCGCAAGTCAGCTCGCGCGCGGGACGGCCAAATGTTTTGGTGAAGTAGTTGTTGGTGTTGGCGTCGGGGAGTTGGAGTGCGCGCCAGCCGAGGGGGAACGGCGTTTGTTTGTCGCCCTCGACGGTGACGTCGCGCGTGGTGAAAGGCGTGGGCACTTCGGTGACTTGCGCGATGGCGTCGTGGAGCACCTCGGCCATGAGACGGCGCGGATAGTAGTGCGAGTAGAAGCGCGTTTCGTCCTTGTTACCCGGCAGCGGGGCGCTGGTGCGCTGGTAGGTTTCGCTTTGCAAAATCTCGCGCATGAGCGCGCGGAGATCGTAGCGGTGCTCGCGCAGCCATGTCGCGGCGGCGGCGAAAAGTTGCTCGTTGCTTGCGGGGTTGGTCTCGCGGATGTCGTCCACGGCTTCGACGAGTCCGACGCCGAAAAAATTCGCCCACACACGGTTTGTGATGGCGCGGGAGAAGTAGGGATTCTTGGGAGCGGTGAGCCATTTCACCAGCGCCTCGCGGCGGTCGCCTGCGGCATCGAGTGCGAGGGGCTGTCCGCCGAGCGGACGCGGCTGCTGGGGCTTGCCGGTGAGGGGCTGCACGAGGTCGCCGTCATCGGCGGCGAAGACGATCCGCTCTTCGCTCTTTCCGTTCTTGATGCGGACGCGGGAGAATAAATTGGCATAGCCGAAGTAGTCGTTGTTCGTCCATTTTTCCATCGGGTGGTTGTGGCACTTCGCGCACACGGTGGAGATGCCGAGGAAAGTGACGGCGGTTTTTTCCGACACGTCGCGCGGGTCGGGCGTGATGACGAAATAATTCGCCGCGCCGTTGTCGAGCGAGCTGCCCTGCGCGGTGAGGAGCTTCGTGGCGAAGTCGTCCCAGTGCGTGTTCGACGCAACCTGATCGCGCACCCAGCGGTAGTAGGACCACATCGTCGGCAGCGGCAGTTTGCGCTTCGTGACGAGCAGCAAGTCGCTCCATTTGTAAGTCCAGTAATCCACGAATTCCGGCCTCACGAGCAGCGCCTCGATGAGCCGGTCGCGCTTGTCCGCGCTTTTATCCGCGAGGAAATCGCGCACCTCATTTGCAGTCGGCAGCACACCGATGGTGTCGAGAAATGCGCGGCGCACGAACTCGCCGTCCTTGCTGCGCGGCGATGGCGGGAGGTTCAGCTCGCGCAATTTCGCCAGCACTTGATCGTCAATCCAGTTCCTGCGCGGCGCCTGCGTCCACATGCTCTCGGCGATTTGATTTTCAAACGGAACGCTCGCCGTGCCGAACGCGACCTTTTGCAAATACCAGACCGTCACCGCGCTCTCGCCGTGGCCGACCACCGTGGCGAGGCCCGCGTCGTCCACGTTGAGCACGGTCTGATTCGCCGCCGTGTATTTCGCCCAGCGCGTCACGTCCTCGCTGTGTCCGTCGGAAAAATGCGCGCGCACGGTGAACTGCTTCTTTTCACCCGGAGCGAGACGCACCTGCGCGGGCTGCACTTCGATTCGCTCGATGCGCGTATCCTCCGCACGCGGCCCCGGCGCACCCTCGGCGATCCAATCCACGAGCGTGCGCCACTCCGGCGAATTCACTTTGAAACGCTCGCCGCCCTTGTGCGGCACGGCGCTCGTGGCCTTCAGCAGGATGAGCGACTTGGCAGGCTCGCTCGGGTTCACCCGCCGCCCAAACGCGCCGCGTGTGAGCGTGAGAAAATCGCCTTCGTCATCGTAGCCGCGCAGCGAGAGCCGCAATCCCCCCTGCCCCGCCGCCGCCCCGTGGCACGCGCCGGTCGAGCAGCCCGTCTTCATCAAAATCGGCTGCACGTGATTGCGAAAAGTCACCGTCTCCGCACTGGCGGAGAGGACAAGGACAAGAAGCAAAACAATCGCTCGCATGGCCCACACTTTCCGCACTTCCGCCAACGAGTGCAAGCAACACATCCGGCCTTCACCGCGTCTCCTCCCACAAGACCCCGCAACCCTGCGGGCAACGTATCGAGACTTAATAGCTAGGCGCAGTATTGCATAGGCGATTTAGACATCACGTTCTGAATGAAGAATGACCTGCTTGAGGCGCTCGAAATTACAGTTGATGTCACGGGTGTCCGGTTGATGCGCGGTCGGTGTTTTGTTAGCAGCGAAGTTTGCGTGAGTTGCGCATGAAAATGGATGTCACGCATTTGAATTTCGGAGTGGCTCCGTGGACGATGCCGGCCCATGAACTCCGGCCGCTACATTCTT
>CANJNZ010000055.1 GCA_947476045.1 Chthoniobacteraceae bacterium | reverse complement strand
CCCGGGCAGAACTTCACCTACAATCCGCTGGTGGACGGGCAGCTGGCGGTTGGAGGAAACCTGACCTTCATCGGAGCGACCGGATCGAGCAACGCCACCATCGGCGCGGCCATCGGATCGACGCCGACCAGCGCGCAGATCAACGTGGTCGGAGCGGCAGTGATCCCGAACTTTGCACAGAGCATCAACATCTACGGAGTGAGCGGCGTGTCGCCCGCGACCGGGACCTACACATTGATCCACGGCGGAGCAGGTAGCTCGCTCAACCCGACGACAGCACCCACACTCGGCTTCGTTTACAACAACACGAACTTCACGGTGGGAGCGTTCACCCGCTCGGCCACGGATCTGCAAATCGCTGTCACCACCGCCACTGCGCTCACCACAGCGTATTGGCGCGGTGGACTGAGTGGGGCCACTACAACTTGGACGGCATCCAACGGCAGCACGGCCAGCAACTGGTCGTCCACATCCCCATCGGGAGCGGCACAGGGACTCATTCCCGGGATCAACACTGACGTTATTCTTGGAGCATCCCCGGCCGGAAATGATGCTTGGACCAACTCGGTTCTCGGCGCGGACATGAGCATCAAGAGCCTGACGATCAACACCACCAACACCACCAACTCGCTGAATTTCAACGCCGATGGTTATACCCTGACGATTGGCAGCGGCGGCCTCAATCTCATCAGTGCTCCGGATCAGCAGACCATCACCATCAATACCGACATCAAGCTGGCCGCAGCCCAAACTTGGACGATCAACAGCCCGTTCGTCAGCCCTCCCAATTACGGAAGGAACTTTCTGACCATCAACGGCAACGTGGACAACCAGGGGAACCTGCTCACGATAAACACGGTGTTGGCTTCCAATGCTCAGAACACTCCCACCATCAATGGAGCCATCAGCGGTGCCGGTGGTTTGACCAAGAATGGTGTTTACCAGATGTATCTCAACGGTGCCAACACCTACAGCGGACCGACGACGATCAATGGGGGCAGCATTTATCTTGGAGGCCAGAGCGGTGCGATCGCTTCATCCACGAGCATCGCCATCAATCAGGGTAATCTGACGCTGAACAGCGGAAGTGCCAACGAAAGCTTCGTTAACCGTGTTGCCGACAGCGCTCCGATAACTACGACGGGCGGCGGTTTCTATGTGAGTAATTCTGCCACGAACAACGCGAACTATTCCGAGACCATCGGAGCGGTGACGACGAATAGCGGTCAATTCGATGTGTGGTTGCAGCAGAATTCCGCCGGGGTCGCCAACAACACACAGACGCTGACTCTCGGCGGACTGACTCACAATGGAACTTCGGTGATCACTTTCTCCGCGAATACAACTCAGCCGAATACGGCGACAAATGTGATCAAGGTCACGGGTGCGGCGGCGACCCCGGTCGGTCAGATCATCGGTGCGTGGGCTACGACCGGTGCGGACAACGGCAATCAGCGGGACTACGCGATTTATGATGGGTCGGGGAATATCATGCCTGCGAACATCGCCGTTTCGGCGCAGACGACGTGGACGAATGCGGCGAACGCCTACACGATGGGGAGCGGCATACTTGGCACTCAGGGGAATGAGACGCTGACGGCAAATCGGACGGTGTCGGCGCTGAGGGATGTTGGAAATGGAGACACGCTGACCCTCGGCGCTTTCAACCTCGAAACCAACGGCCTGCTCAACTACGCGAACAACAACTGGAACATCAACAGTTCGGGTGGCGTGATCCGGCAAAACGGGACGGCAGCGGGAAACCTCTACATCACCACGGGTAATCAGGGGCAGATTTTCATGAACGCGCCGATCGCAGACAACGTCGGTGCGCTGACGCTGGTGAAAAGCGGATACCAGAATCTCTATCTGCGCGGGGCAAACAGCTACACTGGCGGCACGGTGATCAATGCGGGGACGCTATTCATCAACAGCGCCACGTCACTGGGTAGCGGGCCGTTGACCTTCAACGGAGGCAGTCTCGATGCGGAGGCGAATGTGACCACCGCATTCAACAACACCGTCACGGTCAATGCCGACTTCACTTTTAATGGACAGCAAAGCCTGAACCTCGGCACCGGCGCAATCACACTCGGCACGACACCCGGAACGGGCCGCACGATCTACGTGAATAACAATACGCTGACGCTCGGCGGTGTGATCAGCAACGGCACCACTGCCAATGCGCTGACGAAGGCGAACGGCGGCACGCTGATCCTCGGCGGTGCCAATACTTACAGCGGCGGCACTTCAATCACTGGCGGCACTTTGAAGGTCACCAATGCCAGCGGCCTCGGCACTGGGAGTGTGACATTGTCGCAGAACACAATATTGAATTACGCAGCCAGCACTGATGCTCAATTGGCCATCGGTGGAAACCTTTCCATCGCGTCGGGAGGAACGACAGCCATCGGTGGTTCGATTGGCTCCACCAACACCAGTGCTGAAATCAATGTCGCCGGGATCGCTTCCGCCACTTCCGGTGCCGTCAAAGTGAATCTTTACGGGATCAACGGTGTCAGTCCCTCCACCGGCACATACACTTTGCTGCACAGCGCCAATGGAAACAGCACACTCAACAGTCCCACGTATTCGCTTGGAACTGTTTTTAACGACACGAATTTTTCGATCGGTGCGTTCTCAAGCACAGCCACCGACCTCATGGTTTCGATCACCAGTGTTGCGCCCCTAGCTAATGCTTATTGGAAAGGTGGACTCAGTGGAGCGACCAACCTTTGGGCAATTTCAGACGGAACGGCCAATAGCAACTGGGTCACAGCAGTCGGCGGCGGTGCCACACCGCTCGTTCCCGGCTCTAACACCAACGTTTTCCTCTCGGCCACTTCGATTTCTCAAAACCCGAACGACATGAGGCTCGGCGCGGATATGTCGATCAGGGGGCTGACCATCACAAATGTCAGCACACCCAACGATGTGAACCTCAATGCGGATGGCTCGACGCTGATGATCGGAATCGGCGGTCTCACGATGAACACGGGTTCTCCGGCCGGAGGAAACGCCAATTTCAACGCCAATCTTGCAATGAGCGCAGCGCAGCCTTGGACGAACAATAACAATGGCAGAACCCTCGTCATCAATGGCAGCGTCGCCAACGGTGGCAACCTGCTCACCATCGCTGGGAGTGGACCGACCAATCTCAATGGCGCGATCAGCGGTGGTGGCGGTCTCACGATGAATGCCAGCAACAATCTCGTTATGGCTGGCGCGAATTCGTTCAGTGGGGGTGTGACGCTCAATAGCGGCACTCTCTTTGTGAACAATGCAACGGCGCTCGGCGCAACGGCCGGGACGTTCAATATCAACGGCGGCAACATTGATCAGAACGCCGCCGCTTCGATCACAAACACCAGCAACAATCCGGTGACGATCAACAGTAACTTCACATTTGGAGCGGCGACCAACAACGCGCTGAATCTCGGCACGGGTGCGGTTTCGCTGGGCACGACTGCGGGCACCACGCGCACGATCACTGTCAACAATGCCGCCACGCTGACTTTTGGCGGAGCCATCAGCAACGGCACCACGGCCAACGCAATCACGAAGGCTGGCACAGGCACTCTGGCCCTCTTCGGCAACAGCAGCTACAGCGGCCCGACCACGATCAGCGCGGGCACTTTGCAAATCAACGGCGCAAATAGTCTGGGCAACGCATCGGCTACCAACACGATCAGTATGGCGGCAAACACCACCTTGCAATCCACGGCCAATACTTACGACCTCGGCGTGAATCGCACGATCACGCTGACCGGCGCGGGCACCCTCCGCAGCGACGCAGGCACACTGACCATCAGCGGCGCAGTCACCAACGGCGCGAATCTCCTCACGGTCACCGGCGCTGGAAATACGACAATCAGTGGCGCGATCGGCAGCGGCAACGGCGGGCTGACCAAGACCGGCTCCGGCACGCTGACGCTGGGCGGCACCAACAACTACACAGGCGCGACTCTAATCAACGGCGGCACACTTCTTGTGAATGGCAGCACTGTTGCCAGCAGTGCTGTGACCGTCACGAACACGAACGACAACACTACCGCGCTGCTTGGCGGAACTGGAACAATCTTTGGCGCTGTCACCATCAGTGCGACGACCGCCGTGAATCGCTTTAACGAAATTTCCGCCGCCGGAATCGGCAGCACGGGCACACTCAGCCTCGGCGGTGGCTTGACGCTAGGCGCAGGGGCCATCGGCTATTTCGACATCACGGATATTTCCATCCGGGACTTCCTGAATGTCGTCGGCAATCTCAGTGCAGCCAGCGGAGCGATCATCGAAGTGCCAACCGGAATCGCGGCCAATACTTATCCACTAATCAGCTTCACAGGAACGGCATCGCCCATCGGTAATTTCAGTCTGCAAACGTTAGCTGGCGGTGTCGTGCCCGCCGGATATTTCCTTAGCTATGGGGCTAACGTGCTCAATTTGGTGGTGGCCAACAACCGGGTTTGGAATGGCGGCGGCGGCAATGACAACTGGACCACTGGCGCAAACTGGGATGCCCCGGTTGTCGGTGGTGAAATCCTGCACTTCGCTGGTTCTGTTCGTCCGACACCGAATAACAATTTCACGGCAGGGACGCTCTTTACGGGCATCACCTTTGATGCTGGCGCGGCCAGCTTCACCATCGGCGGCAACGCAATCGGGATGGGCGGAGACATCATCAACAACTCCTCCAATAATCAGGTCATCAACACGCCGATGGCGCTCTCTCGCGCGGTCGGCACTTTGGTGGATACAGGCGCGAATAATTTGACCATCGGCGCGAGCATCAGCGACGGCACCAGCGTCGGTAAACTGATCAAGTCCGGCTCCGGCACGCTGAACCTCACCGCGGCGAATTCCTACACCGGCGGCAACACCGTCAACGTCGGCACGCTCGCTGTGTCTGGCAGTGGCACGCTCGGCGCGAGCACGGCACCGCTGACTGCAGACGGAGCCACGGCCATCGTGAATCTCGGCGGGACTTCGCAGACAGTTGGCACGGTCACTTTGAGCAATGGCGCACAGATCAACAACGGCACACTCACTGGTTCCTCGTATGCGGTATCGAGCGGATCGATCGGCGCAGGCCTCGCAGGAGCCGCCGCCACGCTCACCAAAACTACCGCCAGCACCGTCACCCTTTCCGCAGCGAATACATTCGGCGGCGCGACGTCCATCTCCGCCGGCGCGATCAACGTGGGCCATAATCTTGCGCTGCAAAACACCACGGTGGATGTGGCGAAAAACAACAATGCCCTGACTTTTGCCGCCGGAGTCGTGTCCCCGACGCTCGGTGGTTTGCAGGGCAGCGGTAGCATTACGCTGACTACCGCCGCATCCGAGGCTGTGACACTTACCGTCGGTAATAACGCAGCAGTGACTACTTACGGTGGCGCTTTGAGTGGCAATGGCGGTTTGACCAAGGTGGGCGGCGGCACACTGACACTCGCCGGTAGCGTTTCGCACACCTATGCAGGCGCTACAAATGTGAGCGCAGGCACGCTCAAATTGACGGGTTCGACATCTATCACCGGCTTCGGCACCAACGGCACCGGCTGGACATTGAACAGCTCCACCGTTTCAGCCGACGTGCTGAGTATGAACAACGCGAGCGCCTTCTATAATACCAAGGTGGACGTCACCAAGGCGTTCACAGCGTCATTCGACATGAGCTACGGTGGCGCTACGAGCGTGGCGGATGCTGTAACTTTCTTCCTCCAAAACTCCGGACTGAATGTCGGAGCCAATGATGGAAATCGTTACGGAAACGGGATTTCGCCTAGTGCGCTTATATCGATTGATACCTATAACAGTCGAACCGGATATGGGGCGAACGGCACCCCGGGGACTTGGATCGCAACGACTGCACCGTTTTCCAATGGCAGTTGGGGTCCGACCCATGTGGACCTCAGTTATGACGGCACGAATATTTGGACAGAAACGATGACCAATGGGGCAAACAGCTTCACCCGTGCATATACGGTCGGCAGCATCGCCACCCAGGTTGGCGCCAATACAGCCTACATGGGCTTCAACGGCACGCACGGCGGACAAAACAACACATACTTCATTGCTAATTACGCCTACACCTACTCTGGCGTCGCCAACAATCTCCTGCCTGTTACTACCGCACTTTCCGTGGCTTCAGGTTCGACTTTGGATCTCGGTGGCGTGAATCAGCAAGTGGCTTCGCTCGCCAACTCCGGTGGAGGTGGAGGAAGCGTGACCAATAGCGGCAGTCAGGATGCCACATTCACCATCAGCGGCACATCCACCACCAGCTTCAGCGGCGTCATCAGCAATGGTGCGACCAATAAAATCAGTTTGGTGAAGGCTGGCAACGGAACGCAAATCCTCGCTGGCAACAACACCTACACCGGCCCGACCACGATCAACGCGGGCACACTGCAACTCGGCAACGGCGGCACCACAGGTTCGATTTCAATCAACAGCACTCTCACGGACAACGGCACCCTCGCCATCAATCGCTCCAACACAGCGACACAGGGTGTGGACTTCGGTCTGATCACCGGCACCGGCGGATTCACCCAAGCCGGCAGCGGCACCACCATCCTCAATCTCACCAACACCTACACCGGCCCGACGACGGTGAATGGAGGAGTGTTACTCGTCAAAGATATCGCGGGTTCGATTTCCGGCAGCACGAGCGTGGTGAATAGCGGCGGCACATTAGGTGGCAATGGAACAGTGGGGGGAGTGACAGTGAATAACGGCGGTGCCTTGTCGCCCGGAGTGAATGACGGAGTGAATGACGGAGTGAATGACGCCGGCACGCTGAACACCGGCACGGTGACATTCAACGCGGGAGGTATCTTTAAATTTGAAATAGATTCCACGGCGGTCGCCATTGACCTCATCAGTATCACTGGGAATCTGAATATTACGACTGGAGCGGTGATGAACGTGAGTGACTTGGGTTCGTCGGCTTTGAGTTTGGGGACAGCGGCTCCGATCATCACCTACAGTGGGGTGTGGAACGGGGTTGCCTTTGATGGAAAGCCTGACGACAGCATCTTCACGGTGGGGCTGAACGCGTATCAAATTTCCTACAATGGCGCGGATGGGACTACAAATGAGGTCACATTGACCGTGGTGCCTGAACCGGGCGTGGCGATGTCACTGCTCGGTGGCCTCGGCCTGCTGCTCGGAGTGCGGCGGCGCAGGGTTTAGGCTTAAAAGCTGTTTGTCATGGAAGGATGTGGCGCTTGCCGTTTTTATGGCAGGGCTTTTCTCCATTTCAGCACGGTGTCGCTGAGTCGGGTGGCTTGGTCGTTTTGTTTAGTTGCGAGGTTATTCGTTTCGTTGGGATCGGCAGAGAGGTCGTAGAGTTCTGCGCCTGTTCCGTCGGCGTTGATGAGCAATTTCCAACGGCCTTCGCGGATGGCGAGGTTGGGGCTGCGCGCTTCGGGTTCACGTGGATAGCGGTAGTCGGGCTGGCGGCCATATTCCCACAGCAATGGCTCGGTGCGACGCAGCGGAAAACCGAGGAAAGTCGCCCACGCGCTGAGCCCGTCGGGTTTCGCGTCATTTGGAAACGAAACTCCGGCAAGCGCACAGAGCGTGGGGAAGAGGTCAATAGATGCGAGCACGCTCTCGGTGTCGGTTTTGCCCGCAGGAATTTGCCCCGGCCAGCGGACCAAAAGCGGAACGCGGATGCCGCCTTCGTAGAGGCTCCATTTCATGCCACGCAATCCGCCGGTGCGCTGGCGCTGAAAAGATGGCTCCGCGCCGTTGTCGCTCGTAAAGACCACGATGGTGTTTTGCTCCAGACCTTCGGCTTTTAGAAAATCGAGGACGCGCCCGATCTCGGAGTCGAAGCGGCGCAGCACGGCGTTGAATTTTTGATGCGCCTGCGGTGTTTCGGCGACGTGCGGCAGTTCGTTCGGATCAGGGACGTGCGGAGTGTGAACATCCATCGGCCATAGCTGGACGAAGAACGGGCCGCTCTTGTGGCGGCGGATGAAGTCCATCGTTTTATCCGCCCAGAATCCGGTGAAGTCGTAACGAGCGAGCATTTTTCCTTCGAGCGGCTCCGGCTTCGGGCTGCCCCAACTTTCCATGCGCGGACCACAGCCCTCGATGTTCACATGGTGTTCGTCGAAGCCGTATTCCTTCGGCCACGGCGCGTCATCAACGTCGCGTCCGCCGCCCATGTGCCATTTTCCAAAGTGCGCCGTCGCGTAGCCAGCATCACGCAATGTGCGGGCGAGCGTGGGCGCTTTTGGGTCGAGCCAGTTTGCGCATTCGTGGGCTTTGTTTGCGGCACGTTCGTGGAGATAGTCGTTGATGCGCCAGCGTGCGGGGTAATTGCCGGTCATGAAGGCTGTGCGGGAGGGCGAGCAGATCGGTGACGCCACGTAAAACTGTGTGAACCGCGTGCCCTCCTTCGCGAGACGATCGATGTTTGGTGTAGGCAGTTCTTTGTTTCCAAAAGAACCGGGGTCTGCCCAGCCCATGTCGTCTGTGAGAATAAAGAGGATGTTTGGTTTGCTAGATGGCTTCTTCGTATCGGCGGCCCCAAGCGGACTTACCGTAAGGGTGAGGGTTATGAGGATGAACAAAAGATGGTGAAACACAGCAGCGTTTTCGCATCTACAGGCGTGAGCAGCAATGCCGAGCATTTGCGCTAACTTAAATAGGAATTGTTCTTGATAAGGTGTCGCCTTGGCTCGAATGTGCTTTGCCATGGCTACGCTCGCTCAACATCAGCATTCTCCCGACGACACCATCCACGGTCATGGACTGCGGATGACCGGGCAGCGTCGTGCCGTCTATGATGTGCTCATGGGCGAGCGCAACCACCCGACTGCCGTCGAGGTCTTCACCAAAGTGCGCGGTCAGGTGCCGAATATCTCGCTGGCTACGGTCTATAACTGCCTCGAAACACTCACCGACTGCGGCCTCGTAAAGATCGTCACTCACGAGCGCGGCCCCTCGCGTTACTGCCCGAACCTCAAAGATCACGCCCATTTCTTTTGCGACAGTTGCGGTGAAGTTTCCGACCTCCCGCTCCGTGCACGCAAGCGCCCGCAGGATGTGTGGGAGGTGCCGGAAAACATCACCATCTCGCATCATCAAGTCGCCTTTCGTGGCGAGTGCCCGAAGTGCGCGAAAAAGAAAAATCTGAAATCCGAAGCCCGAAATCCGAAATCCAAATGAGTCTCGAAATCCGAAATCTACACGCCCGTATTGCCGCCAATGGAACCGAAATCCTGCGCGGCCTCGACCTCACCGTCGAAGCGGGGAAAGTCCACGCCATCATGGGGCCGAACGGCTCCGGCAAAAGCACGCTGAGCAAAGTTCTCGGCGGACATCCCGATTACGAAGTGACCGAGGGCGAAGTGCTGCTTGATGGAGTGAACGTTCTCGGCATGGAGCCCGACGTGCGTTCGCGTGCGGGACTCTTTCTCGCTTTCCAATATCCAATGGAAATCCCCGGCGTCTCGAATGCCAACTTCCTCCGCGCTGCTCTCCAAGCCCGTCTTCCCGAAGGCGAGGAACTTGAGGCCACCGATTACTACGCTCGTCTCTACGAGAAAATGGACATGCTCGAAATGGATCGGAAATTTACCGCACGCTCGGTGAATGACGGATTCTCCGGCGGTGAGAAAAAGAGGAACGAAATCCTGCAAATGCTCATGCTGGAACCGAAGTATGCCATCCTCGATGAGACAGACAGCGGTCTGGACATTGACGCACTGAAGATCGTCTCAAGCGGCGTGAACGCTATGCGTGGCCCGGGGCGCGGCTTTCTCGTCATCACTCACTATCAGCGCCTGCTCGACTACATCGTGCCCGATGTCGTGCATGTGCTCGTCGGTGGTCGCATCGAACACACCGGCGGCAAGGAACTCGCGCTCGAACTCGAAGCGAAGGGCTACGACTGGATCAAAGACGACATCGCTCAGGCAGTGAGCGCCTAAACACACAAGGAGACACAAATGAGCACCGAACTTCTCGAAGCAACCGACCAGGCCAAGCAGATTGATATAGACCGCACGGCGGGCAATTTCTCCTACCCGGAGCAGCACACGTTCGACGCCGGCACCGGTCTCTCGCACGCTACGGTAGATTACATTTCCGACGTAAAAAACGAGCCGGATTGGATTCGCGAATATCGCCACAAGGCGCTCGACGTTTTCCTTTCCAAGCCGATGCCGACGCACTGGGCGTCGCACGATTTGGAAAACATCATCTTCCAAAACATCCGCTATTATCTGGCCAATGGACAAAAGCCCACGCGTTCGTGGGAGGAGGTGCCGGATGACGTGAAAAAGACATTCGAGCGGCTCGGCATCCCGGAGCAGGAACGAAAATTCCTCGCGGGCGTGGAGGCGCAGTTCGACTCGGAGGCCGTGTATTCCAACATGAAGAAGGCGCTCGGCGATCAAGGTGTCATCTTCGTCGGCAGCACTGAAGGATTGAAGGAGCACCCGGAGATTTTCCGCAAGTGGTTCGGTAAAGTCATTCCGACCGGCGACAACAAATTCAGCGCGCTCAACAGCGCTGTGTTTAGCGGCGGTTCATTCATCTACGTGCCTCCGGGCGTGAAGGTGAAACATCCGTTGCAGGCGTATTTCCGCATCAACGCGGAAAACTTCGGGCAGTTCGAGCGCACGCTCATCATCGCCGACGAGGGCAGCGAGGTGATGTATATGGAAGGGTGCACTGCGCCGAAATTTGAAACTGCTACGCTACACTCGGCGGTCGTCGAGTTGGTGGCGATGAAAGGCGCGAAGCTGCAATACGTGACCGTGCAAAACTGGTCGGCGAACGTTTTCAACCTCGTGACCAAGCGCGCCATCGCGCACGAAGAGGCGGAGGTGAAGTGGATTGATTGCAACATCGGGTCGCGTCTCACGATGAAATATCCCGGCGTTGTTTTGAAAGGTCGCAAAGCGCGCGGCGAAGTGATCTCCATCGCGCTCGCGAGCGACGGCCAGCATCAGGACACAGGCGCGAAGATGATTCACGCTGCGGACGAGACGACATCAAACATCGTCAGCAAAAGCATCAGCGTCGGCACAGGCCGCGCGACGTATCGCGGACTCGTCCACATTCCGAAGCATCTCAAGGGCTGTAAAAACAACACCGAGTGTGACGCCTTGCTCATCAACTCCACATCACGGACCGACACTTATCCCGCAATCACTGTGCGCGGCACCGGCAACTCTTCGCAGCACGAAGCGAGCGTTTCGCAAATTTCTGCCGAGCAGATTTTTTACATGCAGCAGCGGGGACTCACCGAGGCGCAGGCGATGAGCCTTTCTGTGAACGGCTTCGTTAACGACCTCGTCCGCCAGTTTCCGATGGAATACAGCGTCGAGTTGAAGCGCCTCATTGATCTCGAAATGGAAGGGAGCGTCGGCTGATGAACGCAACTATCGAAGCACCAATAGAGACCGTAAGCGAAGAGAACGACTCACTGATGACCACTGGCCCTGACTTTGCCTCGCATCCCGAAGCCTTCCGCGCACGCCAGCAGGCAGCATGGGGAAAATTTGAATCCACAGCGATGCCGACGCGCACGGATGAGACGTGGCGCTTTGCCGATGTGAAATCGCTTAGTCTTGCACCTTTCACACGCGCCGAAGTATTGGGCGATGATGAGCAAGCGGCTCTTTTGAAACGCTCAGCAGGTCTTGCGGAGACGAGTGGTCGGATGGTGTTTGCGAACGATCAATTGATCGGGCGCGACCTTCATGGCGATGCGCTGCGCGCGAAAGGCGTGCTGTGGCTGCCGATGGAGCAGGCCATCGCGGAACAGGCGGAATTGATTGAGAAACATTTCATGCGTGAAAGCGGCGTTCTTGGTTCCGCGAAGTTTGCAGCGCTGCATGAGTCGCAGGTGAAGGCAGGCACGTTTCTCTACGTGCCGCGCGGCGTGGAGATCGCGCTACCGGTTGAAACGTTTCACTGGCTAAGTGGCGAAGGAGCCAGCGTTTTTCCACACACACTCATCATCGCGGAGGAAAATGCGAAGGTGACGCTCGTGGATTACTTCCAGTCAGTGGGCGACGAAGCGGGGTTTGCCTGCGGAGTGAATGATATCGTCGTCGGCAGCGGCGCACGTGTCACCTACGTCGCCGTGCAGGATTGGAGCCGTAAGACGCTCGCCTTTCACCTCAACACCACGACCGTCGCTCGCGATGCCAGTGCGCTCGCTCTGCGGCTCAATCTCGGTGGTGCACGCGTGCGCGACGAGGCGGTTTCGCGGCTGTGCGGTCCCGGCGGACGCAGCGACATGCTCAGCATTTCCGCTGCGGAAGGTGAACAGATTTTCGATCAGCGCACTTTGCAAATTCACGAAGCACCGAACACGTCGAGCGACTTGCTCTACAAAAACTCGCTGAACGATAAGGCGCGCACGATTTTCACCGGCCTCATCCGCGTGGATGAAGGCGCGCACAAGACGGATGCCTACCAAAAAGTCCGCAATCTTTTGCTGTCAGATGAGGCCGAGGCGAACAGCGCGCCGGGGCTCGAAATCGAAGCAGACGACGTGCGCTGCACCCATGGGGCGACGAGCGGGCAGGTGGATATGGAGGAAATCTTTTACCTCCAGTCTCGCGGCATTCCGCTGCGGCTCGCGCATCAGCTCGTGACGTTCGGCTTTTTGAACGAAGTCATCGAGCGTTTGCCCGGTGAGCCACTTCAGCAAAAGCTCCGCGAGCTATTGCACGGCAAGCTCGGGTAGCGGTGTTTTAAGCGAGCAGCTTGCGCGTCTCTTGCACGATCTCGGCAAAGCCGCGAGGGTCGAGGCTCGCGCCGCCCACGAGTGCGCCGTCGATGTCCGGCTGGGACATGAGCGAGGCTGTGTTCGATGGCTTCACGCTGCCGCCGTATTGAATGCGAACCTTCGCAGCGACATCTGCATTCCATAACTGGGCCAGCATTATGCGGATAAAAGCGTGCGCAGCCTGCGCCTGTTCCGGCGTGGCGGTGCGGCCTGTGCCGATGGCCCAGACGGGTTCGTAGGCGATCACGGTCTCTTCCAGTTGATCGGCTGTAAGCCCGGCGAGGCTTCCGCGAATTTGTTTTTCGAGCACGGCCTCGACCTGATTGCCATCGCGCTCGGCGAGCGTTTCGCCGATGCACACGATTGGGCGCAGCGAATTCGCGAGTGCGGCCAGCGTTTTCTTATTCACGATCTCGTCGCTTTCACCGAAAAGTGTGCGGCGCTCGCTGTGTCCGAGCACGACGTAGTGGACGAACAATTCGCGCAGCATCCCTGCGCAAATCTCGCCGGTGAACGCGCCGGATTTTTCCCAGTTCATATTTTGTGCGCCGAGCTTCACGGTCTGCACGTCGCGTAATATTTCGCCGACTTTCGCCAGTGCGGTGAAAGGAGGCACGACGACCACCTCCACTTTTCGGTCTTCTCCGAGTTCGAGAAGGAATGTTTCAAAGAACGCCTCGGACTCGCCGAGCGTCATGTTCATCTTCCAGTTGGCCGCTATGATTTTTTTGCGCATGTGGTTTTGAAAAGTTGGTTGTTTATTTCTCGTTGA
Organism: Chthoniobacteraceae bacterium; assembly: GCA_947476045.1. Classification (GTDB taxonomy): domain Bacteria; phylum Verrucomicrobiota; class Verrucomicrobiia; order Chthoniobacterales; family Chthoniobacteraceae; genus SXWH01. The sequence goes on along the minus strand of CANJNZ010000055.1, from coordinate 19,259 downwards.
GTGCTGCGACGCCGGGGAGCGTTTTGCCTTCGAGGAGTTCGAGGCTCGCACCGCCGCCAGTGCTGATGAAAGTGACTTTGTCCGCGACGCCGGCCTTTTTCACGGCCTTCACGCTGTCTCCACCGCCGATGATCGTTTTCGCGCGCTGGTTGGCCGCGATGGCTTCCGCAATGGCGAACGTGCCTTTCGCGGCTTCTTTGATTTCAAAGACGCCCATCGGCCCGTTCCAAATCACTGTTTTCGCTTTCGCGATTTCGTCGGCAAAAAGCTTCACGCTTGCGGGCCCGATGTCCACGCCTTCCCACTCGGGCTCGATGTCCTGTCCTTCGGCTGCGAGCTTCATGTTGCCGAGTTTCTTCGCGTCAAAGTCGAACGCATCCGTGACCATCGCGTCCACGGGGATGAGCAGTTTTACTCCGCGCGCCTTCGCCTTTTCGATGGCCGCTTGCGCGATGGGTTCCCACTCGGGCTTGTAGAGGCTTTTGCCGATGGCGATGCCCTGCACCAGCTTGCGGAATGTGTATGCCATGCCGCCGCCGATGATGATGGTATCGGCTTTTTCGAGCAGACGATTGATGACCTCTATTTTGTCATTCACTTTTGCGCCGCCGAGAATCACCACGAACGGGCGCTCGGGATTTTCGAGTTCATCATGCAAATAGGTGAGCTCTTTTTCCATCAGCAGTCCGCTGACTGCGGGGAGAAAGGCCGCGACACCCGCCGTCGAACTGTGCGCGCGGTGAGCGGAGCCAAAAGCGTCGTTCACATAGACCTCGGCGAGGTCAGCCATCTGCCGCGCAAGTTCCGGGTCGTTCTTTTCTTCACCTGCGTGAAAGCGAACATTTTCGAGCACAAGAACACCGCCGTCTTGCAAAGCCATCGCTTTGGCTTTTGCGGCATCGCCGATGCAGTCGTCCGCAAAATCCACGGGACGCTTGATCATTTCACTAAGGCGCGCGGCGATGGGGCGGAGTGACTGCTTCGGATCGAACTGTCCTTTTGGGCGACCGAGATGCGAGGCGAGGATGACTCGAGCTCCGGCCTCGATGAGGAACTTCAGCGTTGGGAGCGTTTCTTTGATGCGCGTGTCGTCGGTGATGACCATCTGCCCGTCTTTTTCGTCGAGCGGGACGTTGAAATCTACGCGCACGAAGCAGCGTTTACCGGATAGTGAGATGTCGCGAATACTTTTCTTGGCCATGGAAATTGGGCGGCGAAAATCGCCGGGAGGCTGAAAAATACAAGCTCTTTGGAGCCGGTGCTGCATTTCTGCGGGCTTGCTTTGGTTGCGTTTAGCGGCTTTTTGGCGAGTGACGGAAGCGTCACGCCAAAGTGATTCTACTTTTCACCCGCCTTTGGTTACAAAGTGCCAACCCATCTCAACTACATGAACTCAACCACGAAACGGCGTGCAGCCTTCACCAATACGCACCTTCTCATCATCATCGGTGCCGTTCTCATTTTGTCTCTGGTTGCGTGGAAAATGTTTTCTCACAAAAAGAAGAAAAAAGACAAGACGGGCACCGAGCAGGTTCAGAATTCAAAAAAGGGGGGCAAAAAGAAGGGTGGTAAAAAGAAGGACGCAGCCAAAAAGGCAGGCGAGACAAAACCTGCGGCGACACCCGAGCCTGCTGCTGAAAAGTAAGCATGGGTGCTCGGTGATGCGTCTCGGCGTAAGCGCGTAAATTTCGCCGTTTCAGAGTGAATTTTCCCAAAGCATGAATGCGGTTGCGGGTCATGTTGGGATGCTGCAAAAGCCCAGCGCTCGCATGTTCTTAATTTTCACATGAAACAGCACCGCATCATGCAAATCATTCTTGCTGCCACGCTGGCGGCGGGAGTTTTGCGTGCAGCGGAGTCGCCGGAGCAGATTGAGTTTTTTGAAAAGAAGATCCGGCCTGTTATGGCAGAGCATTGCGCGAAGTGTCACAGCACGGATGCTGAAAAGGTGAAGGCAGGACTGCTGCTGGATTCACGCAGCGATATTTTAAAAGGCGGAGTCTCGGGACCTGCGGCCACGCTAGGGAATCCCGATAAGAGCATGATGATAGAGGCGATTCGCTATACGAATGAAGACCTGCAAATGCCGCCGAAGCACCGTCTGACTCCGGAACAGGTGAAGGATTTTGAGGAGTGGGTGCGAATGGGGCTGCCCGATCCGCGCGAAGGGAAATCCACTGGAAAAGCGGACGCAAATTTTGCAGCGAAAATGGATGAAGGGCGAAAGCTGTGGTCGTTTCAGCCTGTGCAGAAACCGAAGTTGCCTGCGGTCAAAAATACGATTTGGTCACGCGGGGAGATTGATCGTTTTCTCCTCGCGAAGATGGAGGAGAATGGTCTGGTGCCGGGTGCTGATCTGGACAAGCGCGTGCTTTTGCGCCGGGCGACCTACGACCTCACCGGTCTCCCGCCGACGCCGGAGGAGATGCGCGCATTTCTCGCTGACACTTCGGAACAGGCATTTGCAAAGGTGGTGGATCGGTTGCTCGCTTCGTCACATTACGGTGAGCAATGGGGACGGCACTGGCTCGATGTGGTTCGTTACGCAGATACGTCGGGCTGCAATTCCGACTACCCCGTGCCGTCGGCGTATCGCTACCGCAACTACATCATTGAAGCTTTCAACACGGACAAGCCCTACGACCAGTTCCTCCGCGAGCAAATTGCCGGCGATATTATGCCGCCGGAAAATGATGAGGATCATTTCCAAAAAATCGTGGCCACAGGCTATCTGGCCATCGCACGGCGCTTCGGCTCGCGGAACTACGATTTCAACCTCACGCTCGAAGACCTCATTGATAACATGGGCAAGACCGTCATGGGCCTCTCACTCGGCTGCGCGCGCTGCCACGATCACAAATTCGACCCCGTGCCGATGCGCGACTACTACGCGCTTTACGGCATTTTCGAGAGTTCGACTTTCGCTTTTCCGGGGACGGAAATTTACAAGCACACAAAGGATTTCACGCCGCTCATCTCCAATCCCGACGAGGCTGCAAAACGCAAATCCGAAGCCGATGAACTCGCGCGACTCGATGAGACCGTGGAGAAATTGAATGAGGAAAAAAAGCGGCTGGAGCGTAGCGAAAAAGCAGCCCGTGCGAAATGGAAGGCGCTGCCTTCGCGAAAGGCGGAAGACAACGAACCCGACCCGACACAGGTCGTTTCCGAAAAGCCGCAGCGCACATTTTTGGATGCAAGTCGCGAGCGCGATGCGGCACTGGCGCGGCAAAAGGAACTGGTAAAAAACGCAGATGCTTATCCGAAGGCATACGCCGTCATGGAAGGCACGCGTGTGGGAAATGCGCGCCTCCATCGAAAAGGCGATGTGCGTTCGCCGGGCGAGGAGGTGCCTCGCGGTTTCTTGACGGTGCTCGGCGGGCAGACACTGCCACCGGAGGAAAAGGGCAGCGGGCGTCTTGTGCTGGCAGCCTGGCTCACGGATTCAAAAAATCCGCTGACGGCCCGCGTGATGGTAAATCGCATCTGGCAACATCACTTTGGTCGCGGACTGGTGAAAACGCCGAACGACTTCGGAACACGCGGCGAACGTCCGACACATCCCGAGTTGCTCGACTGGCTGGCGACGCGCTTTGTGGAGAGCGGTTGGTCGGTCAAGGCGATGCATCGGGACATCATGCTTTCACGCGCATACCAGATGACCTCGGATGAAAATCCCGACTACAAGACGAAGGATGCGAATAACGATCTGCTCACGCATTTCAACCGCCGCCGCATGAGCGCGGAGGAATTGCGCGACTCCATTCTCATGATCGCAGGCACGCTCGATAAGTCACCCGGCGGGCAGCATCCATTTCCCCGCGAAAGCGAATGGCAATACACACAGCACAAACAGTTCTTCGCTGATTACCCGACGAACAAGCGGAGCGTTTACATCATGCAGCAGCGCATCAAAAAACAACCGTTCATGTCCACTTTCGATGGCGCCGATACCAATGCGACCACCGCTGTTCGCCCAATCAGCAACACGCCGCTCCAGGCGCTCTGGATGATGAATGCGAAGTTTGCGCATGAACAGGCGACCGAGCTTGCGCAGCGAATGACGCGCGACATTTCCGACGAAGCCGCACGGCTATCCTATGTGAACGAACTCACCCTCGGTCGTCCCGCCGAGCCCGATGAAATCAAAGCCGCGCAGGAATATCTCGCGCAAGCCCTGGACGCCTTGAAGAACGCAACAGAGCAGAGTTCCGAAGCCGCACTGGCGAGTTATTGCCGCGTGCTATTCGGAGCAAACGAGTTTGTTTTCATCGAATGACGCCTCGCACAAAGTCACAAAGGCACGAAGGAAGGGACTCAGGAATTTGTTTCGTCTTCGAGTGCGATTGTTCCGTTGATGAGACGACGAATGCCGTTCTTGATAAGCTCTTCACCGAAATTGATCAGCAGACCGAGCTTGCGATTGCTCAAACGGATTTGTGTGAGGACTTGTTTTGCGTGAACAGGATTCAGGGCTTCGAGGGACTTGAGTTCGACGATGACTTTGTCGCCCACAATCAGATCGGCCCGAAATCCTTCATCGAAACGCAAGCCATCGTAAAAAATGGGAATGGAAACTTCTCGCTCGACGGTCAGGCCCTGCTTCCTCAAGTCGTGCGCGAGCACAACTTGATAAACTGTCTCCAGCAATCCCGGCCCAAGTTTCGTATGAATTTGGTAGGCTGCATTGACGATGATCTTAGCAATTTGGTTTTCATTCATAGCGATGCCAAGTCCCGTGGGAGCCATCTTCCTTGTCAATCTCTTCGTGCCTTTGTGCCTTTGTGCGAGGCCTTAAAAATATGAATCAACCCTGCTGCACACGCCGACAGATGGTTCGCTCGCTGGTTGCGGGCTCCATGATGTTTCCCGGCATTTTGAATCAACTGCTCGCGGAGGATGGCGGCGTGCTGGCTCCGCAGGGTGCGCACTTTCCGGGGAAGGCGAAGCGGGTGATTTTCCTCTTCATGACGGGCGGTGTGTCGCACATGGATTCGTTTGATCCAAAGCCGAGATTGAAAGCCGATGGCGGCAAGCCCACGTCGGACAAACCGGGCGCTTCACTCTATCTGCCACCGCTTTGGGATTTCAAACCCGGCGGGACGTGCGGCACCGAGGTGAGCGATCTTTTTCCACACATTCGCGAGTGCATGGATGACATCTGCCTCGTGCGCTCGATGCGCGGTGATCACAACGATCACTTCCAGGCCACGCTCGGCATTCACACCGGATCGGTCACTTTCGCGCGGCCAAGCATGGGTTCATGGGTGAGCTACGGCTTGGGCACGGAAAATCGAAATCTTCCTTCGTTTGTCGTGCTCGCGCCGGAATTGCCCTACGCCGGCACGCAAGTTTTCAGCTCCGACTTTCTGCCCGGCATTCACGCAGGCACGCGCGTGCTTGCGGGCGCAGAGCCGATTCCCAATCTCGTGCGCCGTTCGCCGTCGGCTGAAGTGCAGGGGCTGGAACTTGGTTTGCTCGACCGCTTCAATCGCAAGCACCAGCAGAAGCATCCCGCCGACCCTGCGCTCGTCGCGCGGCTCAAGTCATTCGAGACCGCAGCGGGAATGCAAATGACGATGCCGGACGTTCTCGATTTGAGCCATGAAACCGACGCCACTCTCGACCTCTACGGCTTGGAGCGCGGCTCCAGTAAAGGCTTCGCGTGGCAGTGTCTCGTAGCGCGCCGTCTCGCCGAACGCGGTGTGCGATTCATCGAGTTGATTGACGTTGGCTCGCACGACAACTGGGACGCGCATGGCGACATGGCCACGCACGGACCGCTCGCGAAAAACGTAGATCGCCCCATCGCCGGTTTGCTGCGCGATTTGAAATCACGCGGGATGCTCGAAGACACGCTGGTCGTGTGGACGACAGAGTTTGGCCGGACGCCGAATGTGGATGGAACAAAGGGCCGCACTCATCAGGCTGCTGCGTATTCTTCGTGGCTCGCAGGCGCTGGCGTGAAAGGCGGCATCGCCTACGGCAAGACGGACGAATACGGTGAACATGTCGTTGAGAATGGTGTTCACGTGCATGATTTCCATGCGACGATTCTGCATCTGCTCGGCTTCGATCACGAAAAGCTCACATTCCGCCACGGCGGTCGCGACTACCGCCTCACCGATGTCTCCGGGCATGTCGTAAAAGCTCTGCTCGCTTGAACAGCCTTAGCCCGGCGACATTTTTCCGAGGCACTCGATGAGATAGGGGAGTAGTTGTTTTTTGCGGGAGACGATTCCATCGAGCTGCCAGAGGTTTGGCGCAATTCGTGGGTGCTGGATTTTTGAAAGGAAGCGATCATCGCCGCTCGCGAGGAGCAGCGAGCTTTGCGTAGTGATGTCCGTAATGAGCAACGCGGTGAAGAGCACTTTCTCGGCGGCGCGCTGGGCTTCGAGAGCGGCGAGCAGGGCTTCGCTCCGCGCGGGGAAATTCGCCAGGGTGAGCTCCTCGATTTGCGCGACGAGAAAACGGTGGCCGTCCTCGGTGTATGGCTTCGAGTCGGCGGTGATGGCCTGTTGCGGAGTGAGTGTGAGCAGCGGACTGCCGACGCTGAAGAGTTCCTGCGCGAAAGTATCCGCGTCCACGCCGGCGATCCGTGCGAGTGTTTCGCGCAATGTGCGATCGGTCTGCGTGGTGGTGGGCGAGTTGAGATTGAGCGTGTCGCTGATGAGCCCCGCGAGCAGAAGTCCCGCAGTGCGTGGAGGGATGGCGATGCCGTGTTGCTGAAAGCTGAGCGCGACGATGGTTGAAGTGCTGCCGACAGGGTTGTTCCAAAAGAGCACGGGCGTCGCGCTGGTGATTCCGCCGAGGCGATGGTGGTCGAGGATTTCTATAATCGGCGTCTGGTCCGCGCCGCGCACGGCCTGATCGAGTTCATTGTGATCCACGAGGATGAGCTGACGCGGGATGTCCTTGATGAAGTCCGACTTTGAAAGAATTCCGCAGAGCGCGCCGTGGTCATCCAGCACGGGAAAAATAAACGCGCTGCTGTCGGCTGCTCGGTGCTTTGCTTCGTCGAGTCGGGCGTCGTGTTGAAAGGCGAGGAAGTCTGTCTCCAACATGCGGCCCGCGCGCGTAGCCCCACGGGCCATGAGCACGCTCGTCGCCGTATCGCCCGGCACCGATAGAAGCGTGACGCCAGCCTCGCGGGCGGCGACTTCCACATCGGCCCCGATGGGCTGTCCGCCGGTCACGACGACAGCGCGCGCGCGATTTTGAATGGCGAGCAACTGCGTGCGCGGACGGTCGCCGACGAAAATCACCAGATGCCTTTTTTCGGCGGTGTATTTTTCGAGGCGCGTGGCAAACGTCCCGCGCTGCATCGCGGCGACGACGAGAAACAGCTGCTCCTCCTCATTGCCGAGTTCCCCGCAGACGAGCTGGGCGCCGAGCGTGCGTGCGACATCGGCGAGCGATGCGGTGACGATGCGCGCTGCGGTGGTTTCTTCGCGCGAGGGGAAAAGATGATGCGTGATTTTGAATGCGTTCAGCAGGCCGAGGCAGCGATTGTGATCGTCCACCACGGGCAGGCCGCGCAGTCGGCGGCCTTCGATGAGTTGAATGGCGTCGTAGATGGCGGTGTCGGCGTGGACGCTGACCACATTCGGCTGCATCACATCGTGGACGCGTGGGGAGAGGTCGTTGATGAGCATGGGCGGCTCCACGCCAAATTTACGAAGCACGAAATCAATGCGCGCATTCGTCGAGCCGCAGCGCGCGGCGACGACATCCTTGCAGCCGGACAGGCGTTTGAATTCCGCGTAGCCGAGCGCTGCGCAGATGGAATCCATATCGGGATTCTTGTGACCGATAACAATAGTTTGCACGCCGTGCAGAAAAGCGACGCACCGCGCGCGGGGAAAGACGGAAAGTGTGACGTGCGCGTGTCAGCTCTCCGGCGTCACGCCGAGCACGATGTCGAAACGCGCTGCGAGTTCGCCCGCCTTTGCGCCCTTGAGCGGGGCGAAATCCACTGTGATTGCGTCGCGCAACTTCTCATCGCGCACGCTGCGCCAGATGCCGTCCTTTTCATTGCCGGGATGGCCTTTGATGTAGCACTGCGTCGTCAGCAAATCTTTCCCCTTCGCCTTCACTTTGTAATGAATGTGCGGCGTCCGCCCCGGATACGACACCGGCTTGATCGTGCGGAAAAGATACTCGCCCGAACTGCCCGTGAGGAAGCGCCCGAAGCCCTGGAAATTCCTGTCGCGCTTGTCCGCATTTCCCGTGCGCGAATGCAGGTAGGCCCCGCAGTTGTCGCACTGCCAGATTTCCACGAGCGCATTGCGCACCGGGTCGCCCTGCGCATCGAGGATGCGCCCGCTCATGTAAGTAATCTCACCGACTGCGGGAGTGATCGCGTCATTGATGACGATGAGATCGTTATCCGTATCGAGCGGCAGATGGTCCGGGTAAAACGGCCCCTCCGTCTGCGCGGGAGTGCGGATGAGTTGCTCGGCAAACGCGCCCGGCACCGCAAAAAGCGCGAGGCTCATTCCAGCACGGGTGAGAAAGCGACGGCGGTCGAGAGAGGAGAGGTTTTGCATGGTAAATTGAAACTGCGCGCAGGCGGAAAGGTTGTCGAGAAAAGGACGGGGGGAGTGAAATCCGACGCGCTGGGTGCATCGGCATTCCCCGGATGCTGCAGCATTTTTGTCGTTTCCTAGTCCGTCGTTTAGGATAGTTCGCACGCATGACCAGAGCAGTGCTCTCGCTCGAACGCGCCTCTTTTTATCCACGTTTGCTAGTCCTCTTCTGATGACCGCCCTCGAACTCTACACCCTCATTCAGTCTGCGCAGCCGCCGACGCTTCTCCACGTCCTGCCGCCGGAAGTCTTCGCCGCCACGCGCATCCCCGGTTCGCAAAACGCGTGCGTGTATGAGATGACCTTCCTCGATCAAGTCCGCGCTCTCGTATACGACGCGTCCGCCCCCATCGTCGTTTACGGCGCGGGCGAGGGATCGCTCGATGCCGCGACCGCTGGGGAAAAACTCCGCGCCGCCGACTACACGCAGGTGCAGCCGTTCGATGGCGGACTCGCGGAATGGCGCGCCGCCGGTCTGCCGCTCGAAGGCGACGGCCATCTGCCGCAGCCGCCCGTCCCCGATGGCACCTTCCTGCTCGACACCGCGCAGAGCGTCATCCGCTGGACCGGGCGCAATCTCTTCAATCACCACAGCGGCACCGTGAAGCTCTCCGCCGGCGAAATCATCCTGCGGCAAGGCCAGCTCGCGAGCGCCCGCTTTACCGTGGACATGACGAGCATCGCCAATGAGGACATCAGCGACTCCGCGATGAACGCCCTGCTCATCGCGCACCTGCGCACCGCCGATTTCTTCGACACGGAGCACCATCCCACCGCGCAGTTCACCGCCGATGCCGCCGAGAAAATCGCCGCCTGCACCGACGGCACGCCAAACTTTCTCCTGCGCGGCACGTTCACGCTCCGGGGCATCAGCCGCCCGCTCGAGTTCCCCGTGCTCATCGCCATGGACGGCCCGCGCCTCACCGGCCAGGGCGTGCTCACGCTCGACCGCACCGAATTCGGCAGCCACTACGGCTCCGGCAAACTCTTCCGCTTCCTCGGCAAACACATCGTCAACGACCACATCCATATCCATGTCAAAATCCACGCGGAGCAGGAGGGCTGACCGACATCATCGGCTTTTGGCACAATATGAGTAGCACTTAGCATTGTTCCGACTTTTTTGCAGGATAGAACCGGATCTAACTTATGGAATTCAAGCAGCGAACCCTTACGCAGATCGCAGATATGATTTGCGGCAATTTCAAGGCTGAGGAGAGCTTCTTCCGTTATCGAAGCAGTAGCTTTCTGACAGAGTTCTTCCGAGATTGCGATACTGATTACGAGCACGATGGATCAACGAGAAACTATTGGGTCGCTGAAACGCTCCGAAAAATCCTCGTAGAGCCGCAATCCAACGCAAATACTCCGCCTGAAGCATTCTCTCGCGTGATTGCTACGCTCATGGATCAGGGAGATGCGGTGAATGAATCGGCGGAAAGAAAAGGTGCGCTGGCGCTGCTAAACGCTGCTCTTGTTCGCGAGGGGTTTGAGTCGTTCTACGCGCCAGACAATTTATGCTATCTGCGCCATCTCTCGACCAACACCATTGCGATAGCCTCCCCAAACCCGCACCGACCGTTTTCTGCGCTGGAGCTAAAGAAGCGCGAGCAAATGATTGCCTATCTCGACCAGGCATCAGAGGACTCGTTAATCGAGGAGGTATTGTTACCTCTGTTCCGACAGCTTGGTTTTCATCGTGTTACGGTCGCTGGGCACAAAGACAAAGCGTTGGAGTATGGCAAAGACGTATGGATGAAGTTCACGTTGCCGACTCAGCACGTTCTGTATTTCGGTATTCAGGCCAAGAAAGGAAAGCTTGATGCAGCTGGCGTAAGCGCAGCCGCGAACGCGAATGTCGCAGAGATTCACAATCAGGTCACGATGATGCTGGGGCATGAAATTTTTGATCCTGAGATCGGCAAGCGCGTTTTAGTCGATCACGCTTTTATCGTCGCTGGTGGAGAGATCACCAAAGCTGCTCGAAATTGGCTCGGCAATAAACTCGACGCAACTAAGCGGAGCCAAGTTATGTTCATGGATCGGGATGACATTCTAAACCTATTTATAGTCACCAATTTGCCACTGCCCAAGGGAGTCGCCCCAGAGGCACATTCTGTTAACGATGACGATTTACCGTTCTAGCGTTCCGGGAATCACGATCATCGGCGCCGGACATTGTGCATGGCGATGAGCCTGCCGCACCCCTGCTTTGAAACGATCCTGCCGGGCTGCCTCGCGGCGCGGGGGAGTCGGGGTGTCAGGGTGGACTGGATGGACCGATTTGACGGGATGGACTTGGGAGGGGAAGAATAATCCTGTGGAACCCGAACCGCTCATCCCGAAGCACGGTGGCTATCGGAAGCTCAAGAGCTTTCAGAACGCGCAGCTTTGCACCAATGTCACGGTGCGGTTTTGTGACCGCACCATCAGTCCGAGGAGCCGCACCCACGACCAGATGGTGCAGGCCGCACGCTCGGGGGAGCAGAATATCGCGGAGGGCAGCAAGGCCAGCGGCACCTCGAAGAAATCTGGGTGCCAACTCTATTGGGCAAATGGGGTTCGCGGGGAGCGGGCTGGGATGCGGATGGGGGTCGCTGTGCTTTTCCATATTCGAGTCGGCTGCCGAGGGGACGGGGTTCGCGGGGAGAGTGGCGGGGTTGTCTGAAAGGGGGGCACTCTTTTCTGCGGCGGGGGCGGTTTTCCGGGGAAATTTGGCGTCCTTCCCTGTTGCGGGGTGTTCCCCGGATGAAATGGGGGTGCCCCCATTTCACGCATGGACGTCCATGGAAGGCGGAGGGACGTCCATGGGCGGCGTGGGGTGGCCCCCATTTCACGCATGGACGTCCATGAAAGGCGGAGGGACGTCCATGGGCGACGCGGGGTGGCCCCCATTTCACGCATGGACGTCCATGAAAGGCGGAGGGACGTCCATGGGTGGCGCGGGGTGGCCCCCATTTCACGCATGGACGTCCATGGAAGGCGGAAGGACGTCCATGGGTGGCGCGGGGCGGCCCCCATTTCACGCATGGACGTCCATGGAAAGCGGAGGGACGTCCATGGGTGGCGCGGGGTGGCCCCCATTTCACGCATGGACGTCCATGGAAGGCGGAAGGACATCCATGGACGGCGTGGGGCGGCCCCCATTTCACGCATGGACGTCCATGGAAAGCGGAGGGACGTCCATGCAAAGCGCAGGGAAGACACCTAGAGGCGGAAGAGGATTGTCATTTTTAGCGCCCGCTCTTCACGGGGCGCGCTCCGTTTGTTTGATGAGCATGGCGGCCTTCGGGTTTTGCGTGCTGTTGCTCCTGCGCTTGCACTTGTGGGGATGCGTGGGCAGTCTGGCGTCATGCGCATCTTCGCGATCCTTTTTCTCCTCACTGCTCTTGCTCAATCGGACGAGACTCCGAAGCTGCCGGAGCCGCTTTACGAAACGCGGGAGCAGCATGACCGAAATGGGATTGGGAAGTTTTTCATGGGGCGGGAGATTGCGCATGTGATGGGGCATCAGGCTGCGGGCTGGCTGGAGCGACCGGAGCGCGAGGAGGAGGAGCGCACGGATCTGGCGGTGGCGGCGCTGGGCTTGAAGGCGGGGGATGCGGTGGCGGACATCGGATGCGGGAGTGGATATTACGCGAGCCGCATGGGGCGCATCATCGGGGAGAAGGGCGTGGTGTATGGCGTGGACATCCAGCAGGAGATGCTCGATTTGCTCATGCGGAGGATGAAGATGCTGCGGGTGGAAAATGTGAAGCCGGTGCTCGGCGCGGAAAAGGACCCGAAGCTTGCGCCGGAGAGCTGCGATTTGATGCTGATGGTGGATGTGTATCACGAGTTTGATTTTCCCTACGAGATGACGCGGGCGATGATCCCGGCGCTGAAAAAGGGCGGGCGTCTGGTGTTCATCGAGTTTCGCGGGGAGGACCCGAAGGTGCCGATCAAGGAGGTTCACAAGATGACGGAGGCGCAGGTGAAGAAGGAGATGGCGCTGCACCCGGAGCTGGAATGGGTGGAAACGAAGAAGGATCTGCCGCAGCAGCACATCGTCATTTTCCGCAGGAAGTAGCGCACGCGTATGAGCAAGGTGAAGAGCACGGGCGCTGGTGCGCGTTTGGTTTGGCGGAAACTTTCACCCGCGAAGTGGGAGGATGTGTGGCAGGAACGTCTCGGCTGGCTGGGGCAGCGGCTGGTGATTTTTGTGCTGAAGGGGTTGAAGACACTGCGGCTCGAGGCGCATCAGCTCACGCGGGCGGAGGCGGATTTGCTGACGAAGGAATTTGGCGGGACGGTGCGCACGGCGAAGGCGCTGACGAAGCGTGACCTCGAACCGGAGCCGCGTTCGCCGCTGCGTGTGCGCGGGAAGCTCGTGGTGGTGGGCACGGAGAAAGAGCGCGCTGCTGCTGCGAAGGACGGTGTGCCGTGTGTGTTGATTCCGGCGAGTCTCGCATTTGGCACCGGGGAGCACGCGACGACGGCGACGTGTCTGCGCATTCTCGCCGATGTGGCGGCGTCGCTGCGCGGGAGGGAATGGGACGCGCTTGACATCGGCACGGGCAGCGGGATTCTCGCGCTGGCGGCGCGGCATTTCGGCGCGAGGAAAGTGGAGGCGGGGGATTTCGATGCGACGGCTGTGCGACTGGCGAAGGAGAACGCGGCAGCGAATGGCGTGCGCGGAGTGGTCGTGAAGCGTTTCGATGTGCTGAAATGGAAGCCGCAGCGCCGCTGGCCGGTGGTTTTGGCGAATGTGTATGGGCCGATTCTGATCGAAGCTGCGCCGCAGATTGCGTCTGCCGTGGAGCACGGAGGCGCGCTGATTTTGAGCGGAATCCTGCGCGAGCAGGCGGACGATGTGATTGCGGCGTTTAAGAAACAGCGGTGCCGTTTCGAGCGTATCACGCGCCGTGGTAAATGGGTGACGTGCCTTGCGCGCGTTACTTCGTGAGCAGCGATGCGCGGCTGGGCGGCCGCTGGCAGCACGATTTTACCTCCTCCGGCTTTTGCTGGGTGCTTGGTGCTGGCGGTGCCGGGGGGCGCATCGCGGCCCAGACTGCGGCGGCTGCGGCGAGTGCGATGGTTGTGAATACGAACAGGCGTTTCATTTGCGGAATTCTGCGGTTGCTCTACACCAGCATGGCTCCGAGGTCAAAGTATGCTGGGTGCGTTTGACAGTCAGCGAACGTGCCCCTAGCCTCGCGCCCACTTTTTCATAATGCCCGATCAATCGCCCAACCCTCGCCAATCGTTTGGCCGCACGTTTGTCGTCGCGGCGGCGGTGCTTGGCGTTGCAGCGGTGGTGCAGCTCGGGATGGTCACATGGTCTTTTTTCCATAAACAAAAACCAGTTGTCGAAGAGGAGGAAGCGCCGCGCAAACCGCCCGAGAAAATTGACGTCAAGCAACTCATGGCCGAGTCGCCACCACCGGAGGGTCCGCTCAACATCGGTGGTGATCCGCTTGCTGGCGCGTCGCCCGAGTCCACTGCATCGACTGGCGCCCAGCCCTCAGCCTTGAAGCCAGCACCAGTCCAGCCTGACTCTGTGCCGACAGCAGTCCCGGAAAAGCCCAAAGCTGCACCTGTGCTTGCGGTGCCTGCCACCGTGCCGGGTAAAGGCCAGTCGCGACCCACACCTGTTCCGCTGAGCGCGCTGACGCCCAAAGTGGATCCGCATTTTTCTGAACTGATCGAGCAGGGCAAATTATTGCGCACAAGTGGAGATACCGCAGGTGCGCTGGCGAAATTCCGTGAAGCAGCCACGCTTGCCTCCAGCGATCCGCTACCAATCGCCGAGCAGGCCTACACATTTGAAAAAATGAGTCTCTCGAACAAGGCTGCCGAGCAGTGGAGGCGTATTCTTGCGATGGGAGAGCGGGCGGGAGTTTACTACTCTGCTGCGCAGGGGAAACTGAACGCGGCCATCGCAGACACCACACGCACGGTGGCTCCCGCGCCGGCCACGACGGCGATTCCCGAAGGCAAGATACTCGCGCTCGGCCTGTCGCGAATGGATAACGAAACTGCTGCCGGGTCGGCGAAAAAATTCACGCTGGGTGTTCCAATCCGGGCGCGAGCCGGTGAGACGATCAGCGTGCGCGACGTGAAGGTGTTTGTGCTTTTTTTTGAAAAGCTCAATGGCAAGGACATCGTCCGCACAAGCGCCAACGTGAGCAACCGTTGGGGCAACCCGCCTGCGGATTGGGCGGATGGCGACAATGAAACGCTCGAAGTGAGCTACGACCTTGCCGCAAGCACCGGGCGTGGGGAACCCCGCGAATACTACGGCTACATCGTCCGGCTCTACTACAAGGGCGAACTCCAGGACACCCAGGCAGAACCTGTCGCACTGAACCAAAAGTTCCCGGCGTCCTTCACACTTTCCGAATAATACTGATGAGAATTCTTCTAGTTGATGATGATTCGAGCGTCCTCCAGGCGCTCATCGCTGCTGTGAACTCCGCGCCCGGTCACGATGTGCGAGTTTCTGCCAATGCACAAAAGGCGCACGAACATGCGCTGACTCTTGGGGGTGTGGATTTACTGATCACTGACGTGGTGATGGAGCCCACCGACGGCATCACACTGCGCGGTGAGTTGCAGGCGCTATTTCCAAGGATGCGCGCAGCTTTCATCAGCGGCTATGATCTCAGTGATTACACTGAGCAGATGGCTGGCGCTGCGATGCTTTCCAAGCCGGTGAATGCAGAAGCAGTCCGTGCACTCGTCGCTGCAATCGAACAGGCTTTGAGCGCTCCACCGCAGCCTGTCGCCGCTCCGCGCGCTGCCGTTGCAGTCCCGCAAGCACGGCCTGTCGCGGCGGTGCCACAAGTCGCAGCGGCGCCACAGGCTGTCGTTGCGCAGCCAGTCGCCGCTCCAGTGCAAGCCGTTTCAGTCCCGCAGGCGAAGCCTGTAGCCCAGCCGACTCCAGTTGCTCGCGCTGTGCCCCAAGCCGTGCCTGCGCCAGTCCCGGAGCCGGTTGTCGTTCACCAGCCACAGCCCGTTCCGCAACCGGTTGCTGTGTCGGTGCGAGCAATTGCCGCCCCGCAGCCCGCGCCGATAGCTCAACCGACGCCCGTGGTGAGCGCAGTGCCACAAGCAGTGCCGCAAGCAGTGCCGCAAGCAGTGCCGCAAGCAGTGCCGCAAGCAGTGCCGCAAGCAGTGCCGCAAGCAGTGCCGCAAGCAGTGGCGCCGAAGCCGACGCCCGTTCCCCAGCCAACGCCCGTCCCGCAGCCTGTTCCTGTGCAGACTGTCGCTGTCCCGCAAGCGGTGCCATTGGCAGTTCAGCCAATTCCCGTAGTGCGAGCTGTCCCGCAGGTCGCGCCGCCCCCGCCAATGCCAAGTCCACAGCCAGTCGCTGTTCCCCAGCCTCCCGTAGCTCAGCCTATCCAAGTCCCGCAAGCAGCGACGGCAGCGCCACGCCCGGTCGCTCCACCGGAGCCGGTCGCTGCGCCTGTTCCATACAAAGAGCAGCACGAGGAGCAGACAATCGCGCAACCGGATCAACTCATCGGAGTCCAGCTTGGTGATTACCGCGTGCAGCAATTCCTCGGCAAAGGCATTTGGGGTGCCGTTTATGTTGCGACCCAACTCAGTGTGAACCGCCCCGTGGGTCTCAAGGTGCTCGATCCCGCGAGCAGTCAGAATGAAAATGCACACGCACAGTTTCTCGCCGACGCACGTGCCAAGGCGGCCGTGCAGCATCCGTTTATCATTTCAGTTTTCGAGGCTGATGAGCGCAATGGGCTCGTCTTTTACACACACGAGTATCTCGATGGCCCGACACTGGAAGACCTCATCAGGGCAGGGGAGGGCTTCGATGAAAAAACTGCGCTCCAAGTCATGAAGGCGACAGGTGAGGCGCTGAACTATCTTTGGTCGCACAACTTTGCGCATAGTCCGCTCGATGCGAGCGGCATCCGTTTTGGCAGCGATAACATACCGCGTCTTGCAAATCTCGCGACGAGCAGCCCCGATCCCAGCGTCACTACCAGTCGCGAAATCCAGACACTCTCAGGGCTGATTTCCCAACTCGTGCACTCACAAGCCCAGTCGCCAGGACTCCGCGCATTGCTGGGTCGCATGGCAGGGATTCAAAATCCCATCACGTCATGGCCCATCGTTTTGCAGGCTGTAAAGGCACTCGAGCCCAAGGTCATTCCCGTCGAGGCTGCAAAAATTAAAGCGGCCGACGTGGTCGCGATCAAGGCCGTGGAAGCCGCTCGTAAAACAAAAAAGAAGGCGGCTGGTTTCCAGATCGCCACCATCTCCGCGCTCGTGTTGTTGGTGATCTTCTTTGTTTGGAAATACCTCATTTCCAATGAGCGCACGCTCGATGCTCAGGTGCAAATTCCAGCAGGAAGTTATCCAATCGGTGCCGATGGGCGCACTGTCAACATTCAGGCTTTCGATATTGATAAATACGAAGTGACCATCGGTCAGTATGCGGAGTTTATAAAATTTTGCGAAGCTGACGGCGGAGCCAACGAGCACAAATATGATCACCCGAACGCGCCCAAGAGCGTGTCGCATATCACGGACGATGTGAAGAAGCTCATCGGAAGGGCTGCCCAGCGTGACGCCATGGTTTTTACGGACAAAAACAACCCTGGCGTTCCTGTGGATCTCAACTGCCCGATTGTGACCGTCTCGTGGTGGGACGCATATGCTTACGCTCATTGGAAGCAGCGCGATCTTCCGACGCAGGAGGAGTGGGAGGCCGCAGCCCGTGGTCTGAATGGCTACAAGTATCCTTGGGGCAACGAGCTCAAGACGGATAAATTCAACTCAAACCAGGACTACAAGCCGCTCGCGCGTGGGGCGCACAAGCCACAGGACGGCTATAACTATTGGTCGCCCGTGGATGAATTCAGCGGCGATGCAAGCCCGTTTAAAGTCATCGGCATGGCTGGCAATGTCGCTGAATGGACATACCGCTTTGATGGAAAAAAACAGTTTCCAGTCGTCAAAGGCGGCTCTTTTGCGAGTGACCCCATCGCCATGTTTGAACGTGTGGAGAAAGTTCCTGCGGAGGATTGCCACAAGGTATATCCAGCCAGACAAAAACCAAAGAAGGTCGTTCTCACGATGGAATCCGATGAGCTTTATGTGGATGACATGATCAATGCGAACACCCGCACGCTCTACATCGGCTTCCGCACCGTGAAACGCAAATGACCCGCACCATGAAACACTTTCTCTGCTTCCTCATCCTCCTCGTCGCAGCCGGGAAAGCGCACGCCCAACTCGATGTAAGAATCGAAATCAAGCGGCACATTTTCCTTCGCGGAGAACCCATCCCCGCAACGGTGCATATTCGCAATCTCACGGGCCATGATATCACCCTGCGTGATGCCCCGGGTCACCAGTGGTTTGGATTTGAGGTCATCCGTGGAAGCGACACGCCCATCGCACCCAGCAAGGCCGACTACAAAAACGATCCGCTCACCATGCTCGCCGGCGACAGCGTTTCCCGCACGGTCGATTTGCTGAAACTTTATCCCATCAATGAACTGGCCACCTACAAAGTGCGCGCCGCGATCTACTTTTCTGAAACGGAAAAATACATGATTTCAGATGTCTTCAAAGTGGACATCAGCGAAGGAAGGAAGCTGTGGTCGGAGACGGTTGGAGTTCCGAACGGAAAAGAGGATGCAGGCCAGTATCACTCAATGACGCTCCTCAGTTTTCAGACTGGAAATCAGCTCACGCTCTATGCCCGCGTGGAGGATGTGGCTACGGGCGCATACTATGGCACTTACCCGCTGGGTCGCCTCATCGGTGGCTCCACACCCATCGGTGAATATGACAACGAAAACACACTCCACGCCTTTCACATGACTGGCCCAAGTCAGTATATGCTCACCAAAATCGGTGTGAATGGCGAGTGGCTTGGTCAAAGCCTGTGGAATGCACCGAAGGGACGCGCGTCAGTCCGCAAAAAGCCGGACGGCACGATGGTGGTCGTGGGTGCCACGCGAGAACGCCCCGCCGCTCCCAGCGCACTGCCCGTTCCAAAACTCAGTGACCGACCGTCGATTCTCCCCAAATAGCAGCTGGCATTTTCAGAGCGGCAACGTTCTGCGGCTCTAAAACCGCATACTGCGGTGGAGAATTAAGGATTTGTTTTCGCTCCCGCTGGTTCTTGTGCGGAAGAAGCAGGGCCCGGCTTCGGAGGCTGGGGAACACTTGTTGATGGAGTTGGAGCGGGATTGGTAATCAAGGGCTTCACCAGTTTTTTGAGAGCCTTTTTTTCAGCGTCGGCTGGATTTTCTGCAACCGGTATGGCGATTGGAGCCGCCTCCCTCTTCGGCTTTTTAAGATCATTCACTGGCTTCTCAATCACGGGCTCAGGCTGCGGATGTGTGGGTGGTTTTCCGACCGCGGCCTCACGCTTCGGCACTTCCGGATTTGGAGCAGGCAGCGGTTTCGCATCTGCGGGTTTTGCAGGCGCATCAATTTTTGGCGGCTGGGATATACGTGGTTCGGCTTTTGGAAGTGGAGCTTTGGGCGTGGGTTCCTGAGCCTGCTCATACCATCTGCTCAAATTAAACAGACATTCGAGTTTTCCGCATAGCGTTTAGTTGAACCAGCAGCCAGTCGCGACCGATGAGTTGGAGGACGGATTTGGCGTCCTCCCAGTAACGTTGCAGGGTGTCCCTCATTCGATGCCGGAGT
>CANJNZ010000054.1 GCA_947476045.1 Chthoniobacteraceae bacterium | reverse complement strand
CTCACTATTTCCAGTGGTGCAGTGCTGAACTTGTCAGTGAGCGTGTCTGATGCGGTAACGATAGCTGCTCCCTATATTGGAACACCGTTGACGATCATCGACTATGCCGACGGAGGTTGGACGAGCACAGGACCCGGCAACAATATGTTTGCCGGGATGAATGACGATCAGACGTTTATAGCGCCCTCAGGATTTACCTATCGGATATCCTACGATGGCACTGGCGGGGTTTCAGAGGTTACACTGACTTTGGAGACGATCCCAGAGCCCGGCGTGGCGATGTCGCTGCTCGGTGGCCTCGGTCTGCTCCTTGGCGTGCGGCGGCGCAGGGTATAGCACTCCGGGCAGGAGGACGTGTCTATTTGAGCATCTACTCGATAGAATCCGGAACGAGCATCACGCTACCAGGACGACCACCTATCGCTGTGGTGCTCCATATGCCATATGCTACATTATCGCCCTGAGCGAAAACTCCGCTTACTGTGTATCTTTTACGAGTTCTTACATCGAAGAACGAGCCGAAAAAGGTCCCGTTTGCTGCTGAGATACTAATAGAAGCCTGAAGTCGCTTCGAATTATCAAATGCCAACTTATAAAGATCGAAGTCAGGTCGGTTGCCCAGTAGTGCTCTTTCGGTTCTAGGCAAACGCAAGATGCCTCCAGCAAGCGTAAAATTAGAATTAAAATCTGTGACAGATGACGTGTTCAGCACGCAGGTGTTTGCTTGAGGCACAATATAATTGGAACCGCGTGCGGTTATAGTTCGTATAAATCCACTTCGAAAGTATCTGTCCTTGGTATTCCGCAATTTCGTCCAAACCAAACTGGCATCAAGTGAGACACTGTCTGTATCGATTCTATTAAGAATTACATCCCCGAAAATACTCCCTCGCCCGCTGTAAAGCGGACTATACAATGGCACTTTATTATTCACATGAAGCTTGGTGGATGTGGTGAATCTGCGATTATCGCCCGTGCGCCCGGTAAAGGTTGCAGTGCCATTAACGCCTATAACCATCGTCGCATAGCCCCCCCCTTTTGGAGTTGTTAAATTTAAATCCGGAATCGGAAGCATAAGAGTGTAGCGACCTGCCAACGCAGGAGGATTGATAGACGACCATAAGTTAAGCGGTGCGATAAAAGGTGTGGTCTCCGCACCGTTGGTGAGAACACATGATATTTCCTGCGGGCCCTCGAACGGAAACTGGATGTCGAGACTCAAAGCGGAAAGAGGGGCAGGACGCACAATTGTCGCAGTGTAATGACCACCGGCATCAAATACTGCTTTAATTGGAAATAAGTGACCGGCAAATCGAACCGATGCTGTAAACACACCCTTTGGATCTACCGTCAAAGAAAGGTAGCCCGAATCCTCATGGGTCTGATGTGCACCAGCAATCGCACTGGTGTATGTGCCACGATTTATGTAATAAGGATTTCGAATGGTGACTGTTGCGCTGGAGATTGAGCCACCACCGTTGGGAGAAGAGCTTATGGCATATTGAAAAGTGTCCTCGCCTCTGAAGGAAGTTGATGGCGTATAAATAACCACATTGCCGGGCCGGATTTCTACACGACCGCGAGCAGGTTTTGACACGGCATAAAGATATATGGGTCCGGATGAACTATCGTTTTCAGTCAGGTTATTAAATGTATATGGCCCACTCACGATAGTGTCGGTAATCGTGTCGCCGTTGGCCTGTATAGCCACAGGTTGGGCAAAGCTCATTTTGGCTCCGAAGAGCAGTGTCAAAATGGTTAAAATGGAAATATGGCGGATTCTCATTGTGTTTGAATTGCGGGAGATGAGGTGACTTTCAACAAGCACGAGAGGGACGCTAGCGCTGGAAGTGAATTGTTCAACTGGGAATTTCACTCCTTATTCGAACCCAAATAAACAAGGGGGCTCATATAATGTCACCTCCACGACTCTCTGTCCGGTCCTTTACACCCCAGTAAGTTTTCGCTTGCGATTCTTCGCTGCGTTGAGCGCCCTGTAGCAATGGCAAAACAGCACTGGATGGTAAAACAGGAACCCACGGCTTACTCGTGGGCGCAGTTCGTGAAAGACAAAGAAACCGCCTGGACAGGCGTTCGTAATTTTCAGGCGCGGAATAATCTCCGTGCGATGAAAACGGGCGACCTCGTTCTTTTTTATCACTCCGTCGTGGGGAAGGAAGTGGTCGGCATCGCCAAGGTCACCCGCACGGCGCATCCCGACCCGACTGCCGATGAACCCGGCTGGGACTGCGTGGATCTCGCGCCAGTCCGCGCTTTCACTGCTCCGGTGACGCTCGAAACCGTCAAGGCGACGCCCGCTTTGAAAAACATCTCGCTGCTCAAACAGTCGCGCCTTTCTGTGATGCCACTCACGGCGGCGGAGTTTGAAATCATCGTCTCACTCGGCAAAGGCGAGTAGCCTCGCGCCATGACGAATTCGCGCCTCCTCCAACTCGCCGTCTTCGCCACGACGCTCCCACTGTGGGCGGCGCTGGAGAGAATTTTCTCCGACCCGCTCGCGCGCTGCATCGCACTGTGGACGGTGTTTGCACTGCTTTGGGGCGGCGTCGAATTCGCCACACGGAAAGGAAAAGTCCTGCTGCCGGTGGAGAAAAATACCTTCACCGCAGCGCGCCGCGTTTTCGCCATCGCGTTCGGTGCGATTTTTCTCGTGGCGTTTTGGAGTTGGGGTTCGCAAGTGCGCGGGCTGGTCGGCGAACACGGACTGCTGCCCGTGGGAGGGCAACTCATCGCGGCGCAAAAAGCAGACACGTTCCGCGCCATCGAGCATCCCACACTTTGCTGGCTCGGCCACAGCGACACGTGGTTGCTCGCCCAATGCTGGCTCGGCGCGCTCTTCGCCATCACACTCGCTGCCGGCTTCTGCCCCGGCGTATGCGCGCTCGTCTGCTGGGCGCTCTATCTTTCGCTGATGACCGTCGGCGGCCCATTCTCCAATTTTCAATGGGACGCGCTCCTGCTCGAAACGGCACCACTCGCCGCCGCATGGCTCCCGTGGTCGCTGCGCCCGCAATGGGGACGCGAGACATCCGCGCAAAAAATCGGACGCTGGCTGCTGTGGTGGCTCTTTTTCCGCCTCATGATCGAGTCCGGCATCGTGAAGCTCACATGGAACGACACGACGTGGCTCAACTACTCCGCACTCGATTTCCATTTTGAAACACAGCCGCTCCCGCTGTGGACATCGTGGTTCGCGCACCAGTGGCCCGCGTGGCTCCACCGCGGGATGTGCTGGGTGATGTATTGGGTCGAAATCGCCACGCCCATTCTGCTCTTCGCGCCGCCGCGCTGGCGCACGCTCCGTCGCAGCGCAGCGCTAGCGCAAATCGCATTGCAACTCGCCATCATCGCGACGGGCAACTACACCTACTTCAACTGGATCACCATCGCGCTCTGCGTCCCCTTCCTCGACGACACCACGCGTTTCCTGCGGCGCCTGGCGCGCATTGCGGAAAGCAAACCCTCACCGCGCTGGCCACTCATCCCGGCCTGCGCAATGGCAGCGGCATCCGTCGCGCTGAGTTTCGGCGGAATGCTCGATGCCTTCGGCGGTGCCGCCGCCCAGCAGCGTGAAATGGACGCGTTGCGCGCAGAATACGACCGCACCGGCAAATCCCCACAGACTGAGTGGTGGAAATTCCTGCGCACCTTCAATGGCTACGGACTCTTCCGCACGATGACCACCGCGCGCCCGGAGATCATCCTCGAAGGCAGCGACGACGGCCGCGTCTGGCGCGAATACGAATTCCCCTACAAGGCAGGCAGCCTCTACCGCAGCCCCTCGCTCGTCGCGCCGCACCAGCCGCGGCTCGACTGGCAGATGTGGTTCGCCGCGCTCCACCCACCGAGCAACGCCTACTGGCTCGAAGCCCTTCTGCGCCGCGTGCTCGAAGGCGAACCCACCGTCCTTGCCCTGCTCGAAAAGAATCCATTTCCGAGCGAACCGCCACGCTTCGTGCGCCTGCTCTACTACGACTACCACTTCACCCGCGCCGAAGAAAACCCCGTGACGTGGTGGCGGCGCGAACTCAAAGGCGTGCTCATCCCCGCCGTCTCGCTGGAAAACTTCCGCAAAAAGTAAACGTCACACGCCCAGCACGCCGCGTAGGACGAGCCATAGCTTCGTCAACTTTCCGAGCGAGTAGCGGCGGTCGAAAACCCGCCAGCGGTCGGCGCGCATTTTTGAAAGCAGACGCCCATAGACCGCGCGCATGATTTCCGCCGCGACGAGCGCGCGCCTGTCGCCTCGTGGAAATGCAGCCACCGCCGCGCGGTAAAAGCCCGCAGCGCGCTCCGCCTCGAAATCCATCAGCGCAAGAAACGCATCGCTGTGCCTTTTCGCCGCGATGTCCTCGCCCGTGACTCCAAAGCGCGCCATGTCCTCCGCAGGCAGATAGACGCGCCCCTCGTTGGCGAAATCCTGCCCGACATCGCGGATAATGTTCGTGAGTTGCAAAGCAAGGCCGAGTTGCAGCGCGTATTCCTTCGCCGCCGGATCGCGTGCGCCAAAAATCTCGATGCTCACAAGCCCGACCACGCTCGCCACGCGGTGACAGTAAAGCCGCAACTCCTCCCACGTCGCATAGCTCGCTCCATCCAGATCCATCTCCACGCCCGCGATGATCTCGTGAAAATGCGCGACCGGGATGCCATATTTTCCGATGAGGACGCGAATGTCCGCCGCGAGCGCGTGCTCGCCATCCACGCGCGACGACACCGCATCGCGCCAGCGTGCGAGCGCATCCGCCTTTGCCTGCCGCTCTCCCGGTTCGTCCGCGATGTCATCCACGATCCGGCAGAACGCGTAGAACGTCGTGATGTCGCTGCGCCTCTCGCGCGGCAGCGCGATGAATGCGAGCGCGAGATTCGAGCGGCTCGCGCGGGTAATTTGCTCGGCTTCGGTCACGGCGTCACATCGCAAGCCACGCGACCTCCGGCGACTTCGATTCTGCGCTCGCCAATCCGCGCCGCGCAGGCAGGGAGCGCCGCCGCGACCACGGCCACTCCAAATCTTTCGGTTGCGGCGTGCAGCAGTTCGCGGAAACTCGCGTCGCCCGCGATCATCTCGTCCAGATTCTCTACAAAGAGCACCTCCGGATCGTTGGCCAGCCCGCGCGCGAGCGCCACGCGCTTTTGGAGAAAAGGCGGCAGATCCTTCGACTCGGCAAACTCCGTCAGCCCCGCAAACGCCATCAACTCCTCCGTCCGCGCGCGCACCTCCTCCGGGCTCAGCCGCGAGATTTTGAAAACCGGCATCGCGATGTTCTCCAGCGCGCTGAACTGCGCCAGCAGGAACGGCGACGAGAACAGATAGCCGCACGTGTGGGTGCGCAGTTCCACACGCGCATCGTCCGTGAGCTGCGCCGTCGGCTGCCCGGCGAAAATCACCTCACCGCTGTCCGGCACCTCCAGCAGGCCCAGCAGACGCAGGAGTAAATTCTTCCCGCACCCCGTCTCGCCCACCAGCAGCGTCACCGTGCCCGCCTCGATAGCCAGCGACACCTCCGCGATACGCGCACGCACGCCCGCCTCGGTGCGAGCGCACGAGACGCTGCGGAGTTCGATGAGCGGTTCACTTTTCACGCCCGCGATGGAAAGCCGAGCCGGGCGTGGAGCGCAAGCAGTGCGTGGGAGCCGCGTTTGAAAAGCTCCGCATGAAACACGGACGCGCCTTGTCATCGTTCGCCGCGTGCGGCAGAAGGCGGGGGTGAAAGACGGGCACGCCACGAAAAGCGAGAGCAGCTTTGGGAAGAAGCTTTGGTGCGTGCTCATCGTCGTCTTCCTCAGCGGCATCGGCTGGCAGTTGTGGAAGCTCAACACCTACAACAACGCCGTCCGCGAAGCGGAGGAGGCGGGGTTCACGTGGGAGTGCGAAGACACCCTCAGCCTCATCCGGCAGGACTGGCACAATGCGCTCAAAAAGGAGACATGGGGCGAGCACGAGCGCTGGCTTGTGTTGGGAGAAGTCCCCGACCTTGGCCGCTACCGCGAAATGCTCCACCAGCTCAATCCCACAAAATTGCATGCTCGGGGATGTAACGACGAAAACCTTGACGCCCTCAAGGGCCTCACCTCACTAAAAGGGCTCGACCTCATCTTCTGCCCCGCGCTGCAAAACGTGGACGCCCTCAAGGGCCTCACCGGCCTGCAAGACCTCTACCTCGGCGCCTGCCCCGCGTTGCAAAACGTGGATACCCTCAAGGAACTCACTGCCCTGCAAAGGCTCGTCCTCGTCGCCTGCGACAATATCCTCGCCGCCGCGCTGCGCGAACTGCGCGCCGCCCTGCCGAACACCGACATCACCTTCCCCGACGGCACCTACAACCCGCCGCAGTAAGGCGGTCGCGCCCCCTGAAAATAGCCCAGCACTTCAGTGCTGGGAAGGGTTCCCAGCGTTAAAACGCTGGGCTATTTTCAGGGCGCATCTGGGTGGGGCATTTCAGAGGAAAAGGGGCGACTTTCAGGGGTGGGAGGGGTGCCGGGCGGCTACGACTCGCAGCGTTTGAAGAGGCAGACCCATGAGGCGAGCATCCAGCCGGCGATGAGTCCGGCGGGGAGCGGCCAGGCGAGCGTCCACACGACGCCGAGGGCGGTATTCTCCCCCACCCCGCTGAGCACGAGCGTGCGCAAAACTGCGAGCGCGTAGAGGTGGACCGCCGCGAGGATGAGGAACCACGCCAGTTCCCAAGTGTGCCGTCGCACGAGCTGCCAGTGGGCGCGCCACGCGCGGCGGAGAGTTTCTCCGTGGAGCGCGAGCGATGCCTGCATGGTGGAGAAAATGACGAGCACGACTGCGAGTGACGCGCGCGTGATGGTGAGTAGTTTCGGCGGAAGCGCGACGCCCCAGCCGAGCGCGAGCACTTGCGGTAGTTCGACGAGCAGAGTCCCCGCAAGCACGACGATGACCGCCCATTTCACACTCGCACCAAGTCTCCGCAGTGCGAATTCGCGGAGCGCATCCGGCTCGAAGGTGATGCCGCGCACCCAAGCGTAGGCGTGGAGGATGAGGAAGACCTGCACGCCGAGGCCGAATAAATACTCGAAGAGCGAAGAAGGGCACATCACAAGCGCGGCTAAATGCACGGTCATGGAGTCGGAGATTCCGGGTGGATGAAAATACAGCACAGCCTTTGCGAGCACGGCAAGCGCACCAATGAAGACGCCCGCAAGCATGAGCCAGCCCATCGCTCCGAAGCGCCGCACCAGCGCGGAGCGGAGCAGTGTGCAATAGCGGTGGCGGTTGAAGAACAGAGCGACGACGGCGGTGAGCGCGACGGGGAATGTGGTGACGGCGTTGTTGAAAAGCCCGGCGACAGATTCGAGCGCTGGCAGCCAGCTTTGCCAGAGGCCCTCGCGAATCGCCGAGGGCGGAAGCCACCATAGCGAATCCGGCGAGCCGCTCAGCCAGAGCGAGGGATCATGCCACGAACTGCGCCCCCACGTAAGCATGGGAACTCCGCGCCATTGAAAGGAGAGATTCACCGCGAGGAGGAAGAGTGCATTTGCGCAGCCGAGCCACGCGAGCCGCCGCCACAACACGGGATACCTCCGCACACTGCGCCAGCCGTCGCGCAGGCTGGCGCGCACGGGGTTCGTGAGCATGAGCAGCACGTAGCCTGCGATTGCGAGCGCGAGTGCGAGTGTGTTCACGCCTGTCATTGCCGTTTACTCCCAGCGCGAATTTTTACTCCCCGTGTAGGCAAGGAAGAGCCCGAGGACGATGTGCGCGAGCAGCACCCACACGCAGAGCAGACCGCCTGCAGGGTCGGTGGGCAGCACGCCAGTGTTGGTCATCGAGTCGTAATAGCGCGTGCTTTCCATCGAGCGGATGAAGCCGCTCCACCCCCAATAGCTCGCGATGAAAACTTGCGTGAGCAGCGCAATGGCCTTGGGCAGCGCGAGCACTGCACCGCTGAGCGGAAGCTGGAAACCGACGAGGTAAATGGAGAGCAACGAGGATTGCTCGGCGGATTTCGTCCACGAGGAAATGGCGAGGCAGACTGCGGTCATCGCTCCGTTCACGAGGATGAGGCTGAGCGCCTGCATGAGGAAGCTGCCCTCGAAGCCGACGACGAGATTCACGAAGAGCGTCATCCAAATGCTCTGCGCCAAGACGAGCGCGCCGAGGAAGACGACCTTGCTCCCCACGTAGGCAAGCGGACTGAGGCCGGCGAATTTTTCCTTTTCAAACAGCGAACGCTCTCCGGCGATTTCGCGTGCGGCGTTGTTCGAGCCCATGAGCGCGAGGAGGATCACTTGGAACATGATCAGCCCCGAGACGAGGCCGCCGGTTTTTGAGATGCTCTTAAAGACTTCGGACTCCTGTTTCATCCGCTCAAAGAGTGTGCCCACGCCGCTATCGCCGAGGCGTTTTACATCGGGCAGGCCATCGAGCGCGAAAATCACAACGAGACACGGGAAGCCGAAGAGTAGCGCGAGTTGGAGAATCAACTGACTCTTGTCGCGGAAGAAAAGTTTCCATCGCCGCGCGAGCAGCACGGCGAATTGCGCGAACACGCCGGGCGTTGGCGGATGCGTTTCCAGTGCGACCTCGTCGGGTTTCTTTTTCTCAGCAGGTTTCTCGTCCTTCGGTTTTCGCCCCTCCACGATGGCGCGGAGACGCTCGACTTCCTCCTGTTCGCTTACTTCCGGCGAAACGTCTGAATCGCTCACCGGATCGCTCTTTTTTTCCTTCTCCGGCTTTTTGATTTCAGCAGTGATGTCGGGCAGCTTGCTTTGCTCGTAGTATGCAGAGCGGTATTTCAGCCACGAGTCGTGCCAGTCCTTCGCGCGGCGCTGCGCGAGGCGCGGATACAGATCCTCGGGGCGCTTGATGCCAAAGTAATGAACGAGCAACTCGGACGAACCGTGATAGGCCAGTTGACCCTGATAGAGCACGATAACGCTGTCGTAGAGCGCGACGTGCTGGAGGCTGTGCGTGACGCTGAGCACGATGCGATCATCCTTGCGCGAAAGGTCGTGCATGAGCCTCACGATCTCATCCTCGCTCTTCGGGTCGAGCCCGCTCGTCACCTCGTCGCACAGCAGCAGATGCGGCGAACTCGCCATCTCTATCGCCATTGCAAGACGGCGCTTTTGTCCGCCGGAAAGCAGCGCCACGCGGCGGTCGGGTATTTCATCAAGACCGACGCTTTTTAAAACTTTTTCAATACGCTCATCGAGTTGCTGCACGCTCAGTCCGTCTACCCGCAAACGCAGTGCGCTTTCGATGCACTCGTCCACATTCAGCAATTCATGCGCGATACTGAATTGCGGCACGTAGCCAATCTCGTGAGGCGCCATGTCGCCCTCTACGGAAAGGTCGCGCCCTTCCCAATGAACACTACCATCCGTGTGTTCGCGAATTCCGGCGATGACTTTGAGTAGCGTGCTCTTTCCGCAGCCCGACGGCCCGATGATCGCGGCGAAGTGTCCACGCGGGACAAGGACGGAAACTTGATTGAGGAGCAATTGCTCGTCGGGAGCTTTGCCGATGGAGAGTGTGATGTCTTTGAGTGCGAGCACAGCAGTGGACGGGTTGATGACGAGGTCGTTCTGTGCGGAAAAACGGCGAATGTCGAATGACGAATCATGCCTATTCGTCATTCGTCATTCGACATTCATGCGTCATTCGATATTCCTCATCCGTCATCCCAATGTCCCGTCGCAACGCAACACAATCCAAACGCTGGCCCAAAGTCCTAGCATGGACACTCGGCTCGCTCATCGTGTTGTTCATCGCCGCCACGTTGATCGGTCAGGCTTGGCTGAACTCTTATCTCCGCAGCCCCGCATTTCGGCAGCAGCTTCAGGAAAAGGCATCGATCAGAATGCGCGCGAAAGTGGAAGTCGCTCCAGTGCGTTTTCAAGGCCCGCAGTTTTTCAGCGATGGCTTCAATGCGTCCGGCACTTCGGAGGCCGGCTTCTCCGCTGTGAAGGTGGAGAATATTCGCGGCGACATTTCGCTGCCGTTCATCCTGCGCGTGATTTTCGGCGAGCGACGCTTTCGCATTGAGAACGTTGAAGTGCAGCGTCTCACCATTGAATGTTACAAGGACCGCATTGACCTTCCGCTACCTCCTTATTTCGAAAAGGAACGCACCACCGATCTGAGCAACCTCACCATCCGCGACGCGCGGGTCGCCTGGCCCGGAGGAGGACTCATTGGCACGAGCGTCAACGCGGAGAAAGTGGAGGGCGGATGGAAAGTCGAAGGGCACGGAGGAAAACTCATTCAACTCGGCCTGCCATCGCTCGAACTCGATTCTGCACGCGTCGTGTATAAGGAGCCGTCGCTTTTTGTGCAGGAGGCGAAGCTGCGGGAGGACGGCGGCGAGATCACAGCGAGCGGAGAAATCGTCACCGACAAGCGCGCGGATCTTTTGTTTAAATTCAGCCGCATCAATGTAACGCCACTGCTTCCCGAAGACTGGAGAGCCAAACTGCATGGAAATCTCGCCGGTGAATTGAACTTCGGAATGGAACTCGGCAGCAGTGCTGCGGTGCCCTTGGTGAAAGGAAAGGTGCGCCTCGATAACGGTGTGATCGAAACGCTGCCTGTCCTAAACAAGATCGCTGACTTTTTGAAAACGGAGCAATTTCGCCGACTCGAACTCAGCCAGGCGAGCGGTGACGTGCGCTATGATGCGCAAGGCTGGCAGGTGACGAATCTCGTGCTCGAAGCCAAGCAACTGCTCGCAGTGCGTGGTTCATTTACGGTGCGCGGCAAGGCGATTGATGGAACGTTTGCCATCGGTGTGACACCCGGCCCGCTTCAATGGCTGCCCGGCGCGCAGGAGAAAGTTTTCAACACAATGAAGGACGGTTACGCGTGGACGACGCTGCGCATCACCGGCACGACCGACAACTGGCACGAAGACCTCACCGAGCGCCTCGCGATTGCCGCAGGCAGCGCAGTGATCGACACAGTCACCGAGGCGGCGGGCGGCGCGCTGGATTCAACGAAGAAGGGCATTGAGAGCGCAGTGGACACAGTCAAGAAGTTCACCCCCAACGTGCCGCTTGTGCCCAACGTGCTCGACCTACTGAAATAAAATCCCCTCACTCAGCACGCGATAATCCTCCTCGGAAATCGGCCCCGGCCCGGCACCTTCGCGCAAAGCCGCACCACACGTCGAACGCCGGACGCGCCCGAGCCACGCTGCACCCATCGGCGCAGCTAGCAGTTCGCGATGTGTCGCAGCGATGGTGGTCTGGTCTTTCTCACCTGTCGCAGAGCCACGCCCCACATAAAATCCCGCCAGCGCAAGCGTGACGCGCACTGCGGTCGAGCGGCTGTAGTTCGTGAGTGTGCAAGGCTCGGTCAGCACTTTGCGGAGCCGCGTGAAATGTTCGAGCGTCCACAAACTGGGATTCGCAGCCGGTGAATATGGATCGTAGAGAATCGCGTGGGGCGCGGGCGCAGTTGGAATTTTACAGAAGTCCCCTTGGTGAAAATGCCAGCGCACCGCGCCGGTTTCCGCAGTGCCCGATGAAAGCAGTGCATCAATTGAGGGCAGCCACGGCGTGGGGTAGTCGAGTTCCGTCGCGTGCGCGCGGGCGAAGGCAAGCGGCTCAAGCGTGCTGTCGAAACTGTGCAGCTCGACTTGTGCTGCAACCCCGCGAAATGCCTCCAACACTGCGACTGCATTTGCCGCTGCGCCAAGACCAACATCCCAAATTACCAACGGCCCGCTCATTTCCCGCGCACGCTCGACGAGGCGTGATTGCTCCACGTGCAGTCCGCGCGCCTCGATCATCGGCCCGACTACCGGATGAAATGTTTCGCCATGCTCCAGAGAGCGCAGACTGCGCGCACCTGACGCGACCGTTACGAGAGTGAAAGCCATGCTATGTGAGTGCGAGCGCGCACAGTGCCGCGAGCACGGGAGCGAGGCCATCCCCATTGGTCGCTATGGTTTCAAATGCGGGAGCACCGATTGGATTGAGCATGCGTTCCATTTCTGCGACAGAAACGGCATCAGGCAAATCGCGTTTGTTGTAGAGAAATACAATGGGCATATCCGCGAACGATTGCTGGCCTGCGATCTCGGAGAGGAGCAAGCGATTTTCATCCGCCTTCGATGGCAGGCTGTCTGCGACATAAAGAACTGCATCCGCGTCGTTAAGCAGACGTTTCCAGTGCGCTGGATTGGTCACGTGCCCGCTGAGTGTGATTACCTCAAAGCGGGCGCGGTGATCCGCCGTGGAAATAATTTCAGGTGAAGTAAAATCAAAACCTGTGAATTGATCCGCGCCTATCGGGCGCACGAAGATTTCGCCGCGGTCCGCAGGCGCCATCCTTTCATGGAGGCGACGGATTACTGTTCCCTTGCCAGCGGCCACCGAACCCGCGACGACAATACGAAAGCGAACTTCCCGGATGGCGTAATCTACGATTGGCATGATTGCTCAAGGCTCAGGCCAAATGCGAGCAGTCCGACACCATCGGCGAGTGGTTGCGGACTATGGATGATGGCTTTGTTAGTGAATTCCAAATGCGGAGCGCTGACGTTTTCTGGTAACGCGCTCGATGTGGAGTCTCCCCCGAGGGTGACAGGCGCGAGTGTGGCCAGAAATGGAACAGCCGGATCCGCTCGAAGCTGTAGTGACGCGCCTGAGAGTTCTGTGCGAATGGCGCTTTCGTCGTGCGACGTCAACGGCGGGCGGTGTGGCTGAACAGGCGGACGGACACTTTCACTGCGCAAGGCCATGGACAATGCGCCGAGAGTGACACGTCGGATGGACGTGGATTCCCGATGGCTGAAGAGCGCAGTTAGAAAGCTCATGTGCACAGGCTACCACGCAGGGGGGCGGATTGCGCAAGCTGCGTGCTTAGTGATCCTCGGAAGTGACCCCGAGCACTTCCTCTAGTGAGGTGACTCCTTCACGCGCCTTGTCTATGCCGACCATGCGCAAAGTTTTCATCCCTTCGCTGACGGCTTGATTTTTAATCACCGAGGCGCTGGCGCGTTTGATGATCAGACGTCGCACGGCCTCGCTCACCGGCAGCACTTCGAGAATGGCGGCACGACCAAGGTAACCGCGTCCTTTGCATCGCGAGCACCCTGCCCCGCGATAGAAGACTGTCCCGTCGTCTTCGATGTTCAATTTGGCAAGGATTTCCGGCTCGGGGGTAAACTCCTCGCGACAATTCGGGCACAGGCGGCGCACGAGACGTTGGGCGCAAGTGAGGATTACCGAGGAGCTGATGAGGAACGGTTCGATGCCCATATCGTCGAGACGGGCGATGGCACCTGCAGCGTCATTCGTGTGGAGTGTGGAAAGCACCTGGTGACCTGTAAGCGCGGCCTTCACAGCAATGTCAGCCGTTTCATTATCACGAATTTCACCGATCATCACGATGTCCGGATCTTGACGCAGAATTGAACGCAGTGCCTCGCCAAAGCCGAGGCCAACGTCGGCCTTCACTGCGACCTGATTGATGCCAGTCAACTGGTATTCCACCGGGTCCTCAACGGTGACGATGTTATACTTCGGGTTATTCAGTTCGCTGAGAAGCGTGTAGAGCGTGGTCGTCTTACCGGAACCAGTCGGGCCCGTGACGAGGATCATTCCGTGTGGCGCATCAATGGCGCTCCTGAAAATACCGAGCGTATATTCATCGAGCCCCATTTTATCGATGCTCCCGCTAAGCGCCCCTTTATCGAGCAAACGAATAACGATCTTCTCGCCATATACCGTTGGCAGGATGCTGATACGCAAATCCACTTCTTTGCCAGAGACACGAATGCGGAAACGTCCATCCTGCGGAAGACGGCGTTCGGCAATATCGAGACCCGCGAGAATTTTGATGCGCGATGCAATGGGAAGCTGGAGTGACTTTGGCGGTGAACTCGCGTCGATGAGCGCCCCGTCAACGCGATAGCGCAATTTGATCTCCTTCTCGAAGGGCTCTATGTGAATATCGCTCGCCTTTTCCTTGATCGCTTGGACGAGGATCAGATTGACGATTTTTACGACCGGCGCATCCGCGCTGTCGGATGCCATCTTATCGAGGTCGATATCCTCCTTTTTGACGGTCACCACTTCAGCCGTCTGCGCAGCAGCCTCTACGGCGTCGCGCAGCACGGCATCCATCGTTGCTGTGGCCTGCCCGACCCCCGATAGCGCCTCTGTCACAGCGCGCTCAGTGGTGATCATCGGTATGATCTCCATCTTCGTCCGCTGGCGGAGATCGTCCAAAGCGAGCACGTTCAGCGGATCGGCCATCGCCACAAAGAGCTTGTTGCCCAGTTTGCACACCGGGGCGAGCTTGTAGGCACGCGCCATTTCCTTCGGCACAAGTTCCAGGATATGCTCGGGAACACGGATTTTGCTGAGATTCACCGGAGGGGTATCGAGGCAACGTCCCATGGAAATTACCATGTCCTGCTCGGTTACGTAGCTATTATCCGTGAGGATTTTCAGCAGGCGACCACCCTGCTTTTTCTGCACGGCGATAGCCTCCTCAAGCTGACTCGACAGAAGCAGACCGTCCTCAATGAGGACATCTGCAATTCGTTCGCCAAAAGATTTAATGCTCATGGTGACTTTTAGTGTCTGTTATAAGTATCAGCGAGAACCTTCAGGATGGATGCGGGCGATGCGAGGTGCCACTGCACGTTGTAATCGAGGAGTTGCTGGACGGCTTCCTTGCCTGCGGCATCGAACGGATTCGCCACGGCGATCATCATCGTGCGAGAAAGAATATCGAAGGGAACAATCAGGCGCCCGAGCGTGAGGACGTCCGGGAGCATTTTTACGATCTGACGATCCACGTCGTAATTCTCCAGAGGGATGTAAGCGAATTTCGAGCGATCCAGTATGCCGCAAATCAACTGCTCCTGATCAACAGCACCACGCGTTACGATTTCATCGATCAAAGATGCTGCAGGTGAAGCCGCAGTGCGCTCTTTGTTCTTTCTACGCACTATACTTAGAGACTGTAGCAGCACGTCATCCGTCACGAGACGGTGCTTAGTTAAAAACCTGATGAGCGCATCCTGACCGTCGTCCGCTCCTGCCAGGCGTGCGGTGATGGCTTCGCTGTCCAAATTTCCGATGCCTCCCAAGATACTGCGCTCGGTGGCCTGTGTCTTTTTGGTGGCGATGAGACTCCCTGTGTCTTGCACGACAGCTCTGAAATCGAGGTCGATGCCCATCCCGTTCATACTTTCATCCCCATCCTGCTGCGAAGTCAAAAGCCGTGCCTCGACTTCTCCGAGCGCAGTGATGATCTCCGCGTTATCGGGCTCCACTTGCAAAATGCCTTCGTATTCAAGCAGAGCAGAAGAATACTGCCCCAGTTCCATGTAGGTATCGGCAAGACGGCGTGAAACAGACACTGCATCCTTTTGCTGGCCTATACGCTCGTAGGCCTCCTTGAGGATTTCGAGGGTTTGCACATCCTGTGGATTTGCCTGTGTAATCACCTCAAACATCTCGATAGTCTGGCGGATTTGTTCCTGCTCCTCTGTCGAGATTAGTTGTAATGGTCTGTCAGCGGCTGTCATCGGGTATAGTCGGCGGTGATAAAGCCAAAACCGTGCCTCGAATGTGTTTGTCTCTACATGCAGTGGAGAAAATTTCGTTTGCCGCATGCGCCAGCGCTGCGTATCTCCGGCTTCACATGACGAATTACTGGCACTGGTGGCATATATGACGGGCCTGCTCCGCGAAAGCGGTGCAGTCGTCGCCACTGTGCGCCGCCTTTTACGGCCCGAAGATTCAGCAGCGAATCCTCGGGCTGTTTTATTTTCTCAGACCACTCACTACTCATCCAATGATCAGCCAATTTAAATACAACGCCGACGGACTCATCCCCGCAATCGTTCAGGACGCAACAAGCAGGCGCGTGTTGATGTTGGCGTGGATGAATGAAAAGAGCATCCGCATGACGCTCGAAAAAGGCATGATGGTTTACTTCAGCCGCTCGCGGCAAAAATACTGGCTCAAGGGCGAGACGAGCGGGAATACACAGCGTGTCATCAAATGGAGCGTGGACTGCGACAAGGACACCCTGCTCTTTGAAGTGGAGCAAAAAGGCGGGGCGTGTCACACAGGCTACGAGTCGTGCTTTTTTCAGGAACTCGATTCGCATGGCCTGCCACGGCTAATCGAAGAACAGCTGCTTTTTGATGCAGCAAAAACCTACGGAAAATGACTGCATGATTTCACAATTCACACCAACACAGAACGAGTTCCGCGAACTCGCGAGGCAGGGGAATCTCGTGCCGGTATTCACTGAGCTCATCGCAGATGCGGAGACGCCGGTCGGCGCTTTTGCGAGGCTCGATGATGGCGGCTACACATTCCTTTTTGAGAGTGTTGAAAAGAGCGAGCAAACCGGCCGCTATTCATTCGTCATCGTAGGGCCACGGATCGTGATGGAGAGCCATGGACGCACCGTGCATGTGACGGAAAACGGTGAGACCCGCACGTTCCAAACCCAGCATGACCCGCTCACCGAACTTGAAAAGCTGATGTCCCGATACCGCTACGTGCCACTACCGGGCGAGCCTGCGGAACTGCGTGCGCGCTTTGCGGGCGGAGCGGTCGGTTTCCTTGGCTACGACATGGTGCGTTTTTTTGAACCCACAGTTCCTGAAAATGCAAAAGACGAACTCGGACTGCCAGAAAGCCTCTTCGTGCTGGCTGAGAACGTCCTCATATTCGACCACCGCACGCGCCGCTTACGCATCGTCGCAAATGCCTTCATCGAGGGCGATGCAGACGCCGCATATGCGCGGGCGGTAAAAACAATCACCGACATCGCGGCGCGCCTCGCCAAACCGGCCCGGCTTGCCCCCTTCCCCATCACACCATCTCCCGCCCCTGCGAGCGCAACAAGCAACACCACGCGCGAAGAATACATGAGCATGGTCACACGCGGGCAGGAATACATCCGCGCAGGCGACGTCTTTCAGTTTGTGCCTTCGCAACGCTTTGAAACGGACTACACGGGCGACCCGCTTACGCTCTACCGCGCGCTGCGTTTTGTGAATCCGTCACCCTACATGTTCTGCATGAAATTCGCGGGCCGTTTCTGCCTCGTCGGCAGTTCCCCGGAAGTCCACGTCCGGGCCGTGAACGGAAAAATTGAAATCCGGCCGATAGCGGGCACGCGCAAACGCGGCGCTACGCCGGAGGAGGACGACGCCAACGCAGCCGATCTCCTCGCCGATCCAAAGGAGCGCGCCGAACACCTCATGCTCGTTGATCTCGCGCGCAACGACGTTGGCCGCGCCAGTGAATTTGCCAGCGTGCGGGTGAATGACTTCATGATCATTGAGCGCTACTCGCACGTCATGCACATCGTCAGCAATGTCGAGGGACGCCTACGACCGGACCGCACTGCCTACGATGTAATGCGCGCTACTTTCCCCGCAGGCACGGTGAGCGGCTCGCCCAAAGTGCGCGCCATGCAGATCATCGCCGAGTTCGAGAAAAGTAAACGCGGCGTTTACGCCGGGGCCGTCGGCTATTTCGGTTTCGATGGAAACAGCGACTCCTGCATCGCACTGCGGACCGTCGTCCTTAAAGACGGAAAAGCCTATGTGCAGGCTGGAGCCGGAGTCGTGGCCGACAGCACTCCCGAGGGCGAATACAACGAGACCGTAAGCAAGGCGATGGGCATGATGGCAGCGATAGCGCGGGCAAAAGCCGTTCAATAACAACTGGCGCACTCATTGAAGAGCGCAGTTGCAGTAAGTGACTACGTGTATTTCAGCACTTCCTCGATGGTCGTCAGGCCTTCGTAGATGGTGCGCAGGCCGTCGTCGCGGAGAGTAACCATTCCGAGTTCTATCGCCTTTTGCTTCATCACCACCGAAGGGGCGCGCTGATTGATCAACTCCCGCAACGGATCCGTGATATTCAGCAATTCATAGATGCCCTTGCGTGCGCGATATCCGGTGTTGTTGCAGTAGTCGCATCCCCTTCCAAAAAAGAAATTCTTGTCTCCGATTTCCTGGGGCGTGAGCCCGAGTTGCGCGAGGATTGTCTCGCTTGGCTCGTAAGTCATTTTGCACTGCGTGCAGATTTTACGGATGAGACGCTGACCAAGCACACCCTCGAGCGAAGCGGACAGTAGGAAAGGTTCCACGCCCATGTCGATGAGCCGGGTGACTGCCCCCGGGGCATCATTCGTGTGAAGTGTCGTGAAAACCAGATGGCCCGTCAGCGAAGCTTGAATGGCGATTTGCGCAGTCTCTTTGTCGCGCGTTTCACCCACCATGATGCGATCGGGATCCTGGCGCAGGAATGCGCGGAGAACTCGAGCAAAAGTCAGATCAATATTGTCGTTGATGGGCACCTGAACAATGCCCTCGATATCGTATTCGACGGGGTCTTCGCAGGTGAGAACTTTGGAATCCACCGTGTTGATCTTGTTGAGGCAGGCGTAAAGCGTCGTCGTTTTTCCCGACCCTGTGGGACCGGTAACGATGAAGATTCCGTTGGGCTTCTCGATGGTATGCAGGAGGTAATTGTAGATGTCGTCCGGCATCCCGAGCGCTTCGAGATCGAGTTGCACAGTGCTGCGATCCAGCACGCGAAGCACGACGGATTCTCCAAACTGCGTGGGCAGCGTGCTCACGCGCAAATCCACAGGCCTTCCTCCGATGATCTTTTGAATGCGACCGTCCTGCGGGATGCGACGCTCGGCGATGTTCAAATTGCTCATCACCTTCACACGCGAGATGACTGGGTTTGCGAGGTGGCGGGGCGGCGGGGACATTTCGTAGAGCGAGCCATCCACGCGATATCGAATTTTAAACTCCGTCTCGAAAGGCTCGAAGTGAATGTCACTCGCGCGATCCTGAATGGCCTGTGCAAGCACGAGATCCACATATCGAATGATGGGCGCGGCGTTCGCCTCATTTTCGAGCTCCTTGATGTCCATCTCGCCTCCTTCTTTGCCGAATGAAATGCCGCCGCCGAGTTCCTCAAGGATGCTGTCGAGAGATGCAGCGTCCGACCCGTAGTATTTTTTGATCAAATCCTCGATTTGGTAGATGGGTGCCACCACGGCTTGAATATCTTTGCCTAGGGAAAAGCGAAGGTCTTCGAGAGTTTGTTGATTCAACGGATCGCACAAGGCGACCGTCAGCATGTGGTCGTCGTAGCCGAGCGGGAACGCGCGGTGCAACTGGGCAAGGCCTGCCGGCAGCAGTTTCACGATATCCGCAGGCGCATCGAATTTTCTCAAGTCCACAAACTCCGCGCCAATGGCATCCGCTATGACCCGATAAAAACCTGCCTCGTCGCAAACCTGGTAATCAACAAGGACTTCGCAGAGACTTTTGCCGGTGCTGGCGACTTCTTGAAGAATATCATCCACGACGCCGCTGTCCACGAGACCGGCATCCACAAAAAGATTCAGGGTTTGTTTTACATTCATGGGAAATTGTCAGCGGTTGGGTTCGCGGCCTGCGAGTAGTTGCGCAGCAAGCTCGGGGTCCTGAGCTTTGCCAAAGACTTCTTCGCGGGAAATCACGCCGCTCAGGTAAAGGTCCACCAGCGACTGCTCGATGGTCAGCATACCGTGTTTGGCGCCTGTTTGGATTTCGGTCGAAATGCGGAACGTCTTGTTATCACGGATCAATGCTCCGATTGCGTGCGTATTCGTCATCACTTCAAAGACCGCTATGCGGCCCGGTTTGTCGATGCGAGGGACCAGCAGTTGCGAGATCACGCCCTTGAGATTGGTCGAAAGCTGGATGCGAATTTGATCCTGCTGATGCGCGGGAAAGGAATCCACGATGCGATCGACGGTCCGTCCGGCACCTGTCGTATGCAGTGTTGAGAAGACCAGATGCCCGGTCTCAGCAGCACGAATGGCCGTCTCCATGGTTTCGAGGTCACGCATTTCACCAACGAAAATCACATCGGGATCCTGTCGCAAAGCGCGCCGCAATCCTTCGGCAAAGCCCGGGACATCCGTCCCGATTTCGCGTTGATGCACCATGCCGAGCTGGTGCTCGTGAATGTATTCGATGGGGTCCTCTATGGTGACGATGTGCGCTCCGATCTGCGTATTAATTGCATTCAGCATCGCCGCGAGCGTTGTCGTTTTTCCCGAGCCAGTCGGGCCCGTTACTAAAACGAGTCCGCGGGGCATTCGGACAAGTTGCTCGACGACGGAGGGCATCCCGATTTCCGGGAATGACAGCATTTGCTTTGGCAACAGCCTCATCGCCATCGCGGTTGTTGCCTTTTGGCGATAGAGGCTTACACGAAAGCGATTCTTGCCCTGGTGCGTCATCGCAAAGTCCACGCTTCCCTCGGTGTTGAGGCGGTGGACTTGCTCGGCACTCGCGATCTCACGCGCCAAATGATCCATATCCTCGGCAAAGAGCGCACGTGTCTCCATGCGAACCAGTTTCCCATGGATGCGGAGCGTAGGCGGCGCTCCCACCGAGAGATGAATATCCGAGGCTCCGACCTCCATGGTGATACGCAACAAATCGTCTATCGGAGCAAACGCGCCGCGCGCGCCAGTGGCGACGGGAGGCACCATCCGCGGCGCCGGTTCTGGCGCTGGAAGCGTGCTGGTTTTCACATGTCCGAAGAGT
The DNA here is from genome assembly GCA_947476045.1 of Chthoniobacteraceae bacterium. GTDB lineage: Bacteria > Verrucomicrobiota > Verrucomicrobiia > Chthoniobacterales > Chthoniobacteraceae > SXWH01. The sequence goes on along the minus strand of CANJNZ010000054.1, from coordinate 12,464 downwards.
GCCATGTTGTTTGTATCAGTCGGCGTCAGACATGGTGGCAGTGATGACTTCATCCGCCGTCGTCATGCCGGAAAGGACTTTGCGTATTCCGTCCTCACGAAGCGTGCGCATGCCCATTTCACGGGCGCGCTTGCGGAGTTCCACAGTGGTGCTGCGATGGTTGATCATGTGGCGCACTTCATCGTCCACACAGAAAATCTCAAAGATGCCGGCGCGGCCTTTGTAGCCGAGCTGTTTGCATTTTTCGCAGCCCGTTCCCCTCATCACCGAAGCATCCACTGTCTGCGATGGATCAATACCGAGGGCGCGCAATTCGCCTTCCGTCATTTCGTAGGGATGCCTGCATGATTGACAAATTTTCCGGACAAGACGCTGCGCCATCATCGCCCGCACCGCGGAAGATACGAGAAACGGCTGCACGCCGATATCCACAAGACGCGCGACTGCGCTCGGAGCGTCGTTGGTGTGGAGCGTGGAAAAGACAAGGTGGCCGGTCAGCGAAGCGTTGATGGCGATATTCGCAGTCTCCGCGTCGCGAATTTCTCCAATCATGATCACGTTCGGAGCCTGACGGAGCATCGAACGCAGCGCAGCCGGGAAACTCATTCCTACATCTGCATTCACCTGCACCTGATTGATGCCGCTGAGTTGATACTCGACCGGGTCTTCGACGGTGATGAGTTTCTTGTCGGGCTTGTTGATATAATTGAGGCACGCATAAAGCGTGGTCGTTTTTCCCGATCCGGTCGGCCCGGTGACGAGGAGAATGCCATCGGGCAGCGTGATGAGCCGCTCGAAGACTTCCTGATCGTCGCTAAGGAAACCAAGCTGTGGCAGACCAAGTGAAAGCGAGGTCTTGTCCAGAATACGCATAACGATCGATTCGCCATGTGTGGTCGGGATCGTCGAAACGCGCAGGTCGAGCTGCTTCTTGCCGAGCTTCACCTGGATACGTCCATCCTGCGGAAGCCGCTTTTCGGCGATGGACATGGTGCCCGTCATGATCTTGAGACGGGAAATGATGGCCGCCTGAAGCTTCTTCGGCGGATTTTGCATTTCGAGCAGAATGCCATCCACACGGAAACGGATGCGCAGACGTTTTTCGAGCGGCTCGATGTGAATGTCCGACGCCCTCATGTTGTAGGCCTCGATGAGCATCATGGTGACGAGCTTGATAATCGGCGCGTCGCCCTTTTCGCCCTCGGCACCCTCAACGGTCACGGACGTGTCGCCGATGGTAATTCCCCCCACGAGGCTTTCCATCGTAGCCACAGCATCCTCGACTGTGCCGTAATATTTCACCAACGCTGTGCTCATCGATGCCGGCGTAGTGCATACAAACTCCACATCGCGCTGAAGGATCGTCTGCACCGAGTCGAGCGAATCAAAATTCAGCGGATTATCCACCGCGACCACCACGCCGCCGACATCGCTCATGCCGATAGGCACCACACGATAACGTCTTGCGACCTCGGGCTTGATGAGCGAAGTCACCTCCACCGGCACCTGCACATCGTCTAGAATGATGAAGTCCATGGCCGCAGTGGAAGCCACCGCGCGCGCAACGTCCTCCTGTGTCACCAGTCCTTGCTCCACAAGAACATCCACAGTGCTCCCGCTTTTGGTCTTCTGCGCCTCCTCCCGGGCGAATTGAATCTGATCATCTGGAATGAGCAGGGTGTCTTTGAGGACTTCGAGTATGTATTCGTCGTTGGCGGCCACTGGGAAATAATGCGGGGTGTATTGGTTTCTGAAGACGTCTGCTTGTTTGGTTTATGATGCTTCCAGCATTCGTCGAATCGGATCAACCATTGAATTCGTGAATTCCATGCAATGCACGAACCCCTGCTGCGCACCGCCCCCCGCCTGCCGCGCTCGCCTTACGCCGCCTTCGCTGCGGACTCGCACTGAATATCCGCGCACACGCGGAACGCCATGCCCGTGAAAAGTTTCATCAACGGCGGCAGCGCATCCTCCTCCTCGATGGCCGCAAGCCCGCGCTCAAACGCCGCATGCACCATGCGCTCCGCCTGCTCGCGTTGCCTGAGTAACTGCACGCCGAGCTGCACAAGCAGCGGATAGTATTTTTCGCGCAGCCAATGCGCAGCAGCCTCGTCGCGGCGCTCCCGCCACGCCAGCACAGCAAGGGCGTCACTGATGTGGATTGAAGAGGACTCCTTGCTGGTGACATTCGTGGGCGTGCTCATGGCGTTATGCGCATGAAAGTGGCACGTCATCGTAAAGCCCGTATGTGCGGCTAGATTGAAAATTGTTTCGCATTTGTAAAATCCACCCCTACTGCGCGAATGCAGGCGCAAAGAGCTTTCGTCCACGCTCTCTATTCGCCATTTTCCAACCGTCCATGAGCCCGCATCACTACCCGCACCTCGTCCTTCGCTGGAAAACGCTCGCCCGGCGCGCCGGTCTTCGCCTGCTCCCGTTTGCCGAGGCGGATGGCGTTCCTCTTTTCTACATCGAGACGCCCGCTCTCGCAGAGCGCGACGGCATTTACCTCTCCGCCGGAATCCACGGCGACGAACCCGCAGGCACCGAGGGTCTGCTCGCCTGGGCGGAAAAGAATGCCGGACGCCTGCGCACGCTGCCGCTGCTCATTTTCCCGTGTCTGAATCCGTGGGGCCTCATGCACAATACGCGCGCGGATTCCGCCGGGCTGGACCTCAATCGCAATTTTCACCGCCGCCACCCGGTCGTCACCGCCGTCCGCCAAATCGTGGGAAAGCGGCGCTTCGCAGCGAGTGTGAATCTGCACGAGGATTACGACGCGGAGGGGCTGTATCTCTACGAGGTCACGCGTCGCAGCGGTTGCGGGGAGAAACTTATAGCCGCCGCCAGTCGCGCCCTCCCCCACGACCCGCGCAAGCGCATCGAAGGTCGTGGCGCCCGCAATGGACTCATCCGCCGCCATGTCACGCCAAAGACCTTCGCAAAAATCGGAGTCCCGGAAGCCATCTGGCTCTACTTCGAGCACACCGACCACGCCTTCACCACGGAGACGCCGAGTGAATTTGCCCTCGAACGCCGCATCGCCGCCCAGGTCGCCGTGCTCGACGCCATTGTCGCCCGCACGTTGAACTGAACGTGCGCCCTTGCTCCGCGCGCCGCCTCCGCTACAACGCACGCCATGTCCAAAAGCCTCGCATGGTTCGTGTGGGCGGCGACGATTACGCTGCTCGGTGCGTTCTTCGTATGGCCGCTTGTCACCACGGTGCAGCGGGCGTTCTTTGATGCGAATGGAGGTTTCACTTTCGCCTACATCGCGGAGGTTTTTAAAAACCCGATCTATGTCGAGGGATTGCGCAATAGTTTCCTGCTCGCGCTCACGAGCACGGTAGCAACTCTCGCCATCGCGCTGCCGCTCGCTTTTCTGAGCGACCGCTTCGATTTTCGCGGCAAGAAATTGCTGAATGCGCTGGTGCTGGTGCCGATGATTCTGCCGCCGTTCGTAGGCGCCATCGGTGTGCGCGCGATGCTCGGGCAATATGGCGCGCTCAATACGATGCTGACGCAACTGGGGCTGCTTGATCCCGGTGCAACGATTGACTGGCTAGGGCGCGGGCAGTTCTGGGGCATCGTGGTTTTGAACGCGCTGCACCTTTACCCGATCCTTTATCTCAATCTGACGGCGGCGCTCGCAAACCTCGACCCCGCGATGGAGGAGGCGGCGTCAAATCTCGGCTGCACCGGCTTGCGCCGCTTCCGGCGTATCACGCTTCCGCTCATCATGCCGGGGCTTTTTGCAGGTGGGACAATTGTTTTTATCTTCGCATTCACCGAACTCGGCACGCCGCTCATCTTTGACTACACGCGCGTCACCAGCGTGCAGATTTTCCATGGCATCAAGGAAATCTCCGGCAATCCGTTCCCGTTCGCGCTCGTAGTGGTGATGCTCGCCGCTACGCTGCTGCTCTACCTCGCGAGCAAGCTACTTTTTGGACGCGGCGAGCACGCGATGTCGGGAAAGGCGACCACCGCATCCGGCGCGCGAACACTCTCGGGGGCGAAGGGCACGCTGTGCGCGCTCGCGTTCGCCGGCATCACATTCATCGCACTGCTCCCGCACATCGGTGTCGTTTTGGAAAGCTTCGCTGGCGACTGGTATCGCACCGTGCTCCCTGCGGAATTCACCACGCAACACTACGCCGACGCGCTCGGTCACTACCTCACCGTCCCCAGCATCACCAACTCGCTCAAATACGCGTCGTTCAGCGTTGCGTTCGACATCGTGCTCGGCCTCGCCATCGCCTACGTCATCGTGCGCACGAAATTGCCGGGCCGCCATTTGCTCGACGCCATCGCCATGCTGCCCCTCGCCGTCCCCGGCCTCGTCCTCGCCTTCGGCTACCTCTCAATGACACAGCCCGGTCGCGCCTTTGAATTCATGAATCCCGGAAAAGACCCGACGCTCCTGCTCGTCATCGCCTACGCCGTGCGGCGACTCCCCTACGTCGTGCGCAGCGCCGTCGCCGGACTCCAGCAAACGAGCGAGACGCTCGAAGAAGCCGCGCAAAACCTCGGCTGCCCTCCCCTTCGGACGCTACGCCGCATCACCTTCCCGCTCATCGCCGCCAACGTCCTCGCCGGAGCACTGCTCGCCTTTTCATTCGCCATGCTCGAAGTCAGCGATTCGCTCATCCTCGCCCAGCAGCAGCAGCACTACCCCATCACCAAGGCCATCTACGAACTCTTCCAACTCATCGGCGACGGCAAATTCCTCGCCGCCGCGCTCGGCGTGTGGGCGATGGTTTTCCTCGGTCTTACCATCGCCATCGCCAGCAAAATCCTCGGCAAAAAGATGGGCGCGCTTTTCCGCGTGTAGCCCGCTGCACGTTTGACGCTCCTACCTACAGCCTTGCGCGACTATCGCTTTGCGGCATGGAGGCTCTTGAGCATAGCGAGAAGAAATTTCCGGCGGGGCTCACTGAGCTGACTTCCGAAGCGGATGGGTTTCCCTTCGCGCTCGAGTTCTATGAGCGGAAGGCTGCGTCCGTTTTGCTGGTATTTTGTGACGGATTCATGGACGCGCTTGATTTCGCTCCAGCGAAAGCGACGCGTGAAGCAAATGGGACCGACACCCGTGGAGATGCTGACCATGTCGCCAGCTCCGCGGACGATGATTTTTCCGCATGCGGCCATCAGCGAAATCGGAATCAAAAACATACTACCGAGGAGAAAGGGAATTCCGAAGAGGGATAACTTCCAATCGAAATGCCCTTTGTAAATTTGCGTGCCGTAGATGCCGCCGAGAGAAAGACCGGACCAAAAGAGGGTAAACGGGACCAAGAAAAAGGCGGCACCCGAGCGACTGCTGGTGCCGACTTCAAAGCCGCCGCCGAGTTCGCGCACCCAGATGCCGGCGGGTGGTTTGGTGAGATCGACAGCGAGTTCCTCCGCCTCATCGGTCAGAGCAGCGAAGCTGAAGGTTTTCTCGCAGGAACGACAAAGCGCCACATCCGTGGAGGGGTTCGCATCAGCAAGGGGAATTTCTTTTGTGCAATCGGGACAGATGATTTTCACGGCGTTGTTGCTAGCCGAAAATCTCCCGTAACTGCGAGGGGAATCCTTCGCACGAAGCTCCAATTTCATTGACTTCAATCAACTCGAAAGCTCCAAGGACTTATAACATTTCAGCGCTCTTCTTTTATGAAAAAAACATTCAGCCTTCTCATCGCAATTCTCTTCCTCCCATTGCTGTCCCCTTCGCCGGCGGAGGAAAAAACTTTCCCGAAGAAAAATCCTGTCATCACCTACGATGTGCCGAAGGGCTGGAAGCAGGAAGTGGATAAAAAGGATGGCAGCATTTCCATCAATGCGCCGGATGGCCGTATTTCCGTGAACTTCGGAGAAGTTCCGGTCGCAGCGAGCATGGAGCTTTTCGAAAAAATGCTGCCGGAGATGGTGAAGGCTTTGAAGGACGCGGCTGAAGCTGAAAACCGAAGGAGAAAACAGAAGATGGACTGACGGGATACACGGCGACTTATGCGGGGAAAATTGAGGGCCAGACGGCGGTTTGTATTTTCGTGCTCTTCAAGGGAGGCAAAGACCGCTCGATTTTGGGAAATATCATCGTGGGTGATCCGGGCACGCTGCCGAAGGAGAGCAATGAAGCACTGGAAGCCTTCATGAAATCCCTGAAAGGCGTGACGAAGTAGCATCGCCCGCTCATTCGCGCCTTGCGCACGCGGCCTTCCTCCGCGAAAAGACGCTCCATGTCCGAGATGAACAAACCAGTCATCGAGCAAGCGACGATGGATGATCTGCCAGCGATGGTGGATTTGCTCTACGACCTCTTCAGCCACGAAGGCGACTTCGTGCCCGACCGCGTGAAACAGGAGCGCGGACTTTTACTGATCCTCGAACAACCAAGCCGCGGGCGTATTTTCGTCTATCGTTGGAACGGACAAATCATTGGCATGGTGAATCTGCTTTTCACCATCAGCACGGCGGAGGGCGGCTTCGTGGTGCTGCTCGAAGATGTGATCGTGCATCACGAATTCCGCGGGCGCGGCGTGGGTTCGCAACTCCTCAGCCACGCCATCGAGTATGCAAAACAGAAGGAGTTTCTGCGCATCACCCTGCTCACCGATCGCATCAACGAGGAAGGCCACGAGTTCTTCTCGCGACTTGGCTTCTTTAAATCGCAAATGATCCCGCTGCGCCTCCCGCTTGCGAAGGATTCGGCGACTTTGCCAAAGGCTTAACGAATGCCGGACGGTTACACGGATCTGGGCTTTGCACGGGTGGATACCGACCGGCGGCGGAGGTGTGGCTTTCCCGAGGTGATCTTCGGGATGGGCAAAACCGCTGAGCAGGTCGTCGCGATCGCACGGGTGATTTTGGAAAAAGAAAATGTGCTGCTCGTGAGCCGCGCTAACGGTGAACAATGGCGGGCGGTGGTGGCGGAGTTTCCCGAGGCGCGCTGGCACGAGACGGCGCGTTGCATCACCGTCGAACGCGTCGCCTTGCCGAAACTCAGCGGCACCATCGCCGTGGTGTGTGCAGGAACCAGCGACATGCCGGTGGCGGATGAGGCTGCGGTGACGCTGGAAATTTTCGGAAACACAGTGGAGCGCATCACGGACGTGGGCGTGGCCGGGCTGCACCGATTACTCGCGGTGCGCGACCGGTTGGAAGCGGCGAATGTGGTCATCGTGGTGGCTGGAATGGAAGGCGCGCTGCCCAGCGCAGTCGCAGGGTTGGTGAGCAGGCCGGTGATCGCCGTGCCCACAAGCATCGGCTATGGTGCGAGTTTCAGCGGCGTCGCAGCGCTGCTGGGGATGCTTACTTCATGTGGCAGCGGCGTGACCGTGGTGAACATTGACAACGGTTTCGGCGCGGCCTTCGCAGCAGCGCAGATTAACCGACTGGTGAACGGCTGAGCATAACGCGCTCCCCTTCCCTCGCGGCATCCACAAGCATCGGTCCGGCGAGTTCGCGGGCATGGGCGAGCATCGCATCCACAAACGTGTCGTCGTGCGCAGGGTCGTGGTGAAACAGGAACAGTCGCTTCACTCCTGCTTCCCGTGCAATGCGGACCACGTCGTCAAGACAGCCGTGACCCCACCCTTTTTTCATCACGTATTCATCTGCGGTGTATTGCGCATCGAGCAAAACGATGTCGGCTCCCTTGATGAATTCGCCAACTTCGCCGCTGCGTTCTCCGGGTGTGGATTCGTGGTCTGGGATGTAACAGATGCTTCCCGAACTCGTCTCGATGCGGTAACCCATCGTCACTCCGGGATGTTTTGTGCGCACGGCCCGAACCGCGAGTCTTCCAACGCTAAAGCTCGTTTCCTTCAATTCTTCGATGACGATATTTCCCGGCATCTGCGCGAGTGCGACCGGGAAGTAGGGGCTCTCCATCTGGCCCGCAAGCGTGTCCTGCAATTCGCGTCGTGCGCCTTCGTAGCCGAGCACGCGGATGTGATTCTGCGGCTGGTATGCGGGCACGAAAAACGGGAAGCCTTGAATGTGATCCCAGTGCGTGTGCGTGAGAAGCAACGTGAGCGAAAGCGGTTGCCCTACTGCCTCTGCCGCCAGCGCAAGCCCGAGCGTGCGCAGACCGCTGCCCGCATCGAAAATGATATGTTCGCCATCAGCACTCAGTTCGACACACGAAGTGTTGCCGCCGTAGCGCACCGTGCCCGCCCCCGGCGTCGGGATACTGCCTCGCACGCCCCAGAATTTCAGCCACACTTCACTGGCTGGAGTATTCTGTTTAGTTGGCTGAGCATTGGTCATCCGCAAACATCCTTTTTCATCTCGCAATAAAATACAAGCATGAGCGTGTGCTTTCGCGCACTTGCACAAAGACTTCGGTCTGCGTATCTCCGCAAATATGAATATTCCCGGTCTTCGCAGCCCGCACGACAAAGTCGGCACTCTCGTTTATTTCGGCAGGATGGTGGATAAAATCCGCCTGCACGCCGCAGGAAAACTCCCCGCCGATTACATCCTGAATCTCGGCGATGGCTTCGACAAGGTGTGCGCCCAGTTTTTTCGAATCAGCTACGAGGCAATCGCCGAGCGCGTGAAAGCGGGCGGCACCGATGAAGAGTTGCTCGCATGGTGCTTCGCCAATGGCCGCAAGGTCACGGATCAGGACCAGCACTTTTTCAACGAATTCCTCCGCAAGCGCGGCTGGAATGACTCGGGCAGCGAAAGACTCGCGCAACGCAAAGTCGAAAGTGGGTTCACCGCTCGTGACGAAATCCAAACCTTCTTCGACTACATCGACGCCGACGAGGGGCGAAGGTAGACGCCACTGCGATCAGCGCTTTCCTTTTACGACCTCGGCAGCCTTCACAACACGAAAGCCGTAGGTGTCGTTTGGCTTGTCGGGCGATGACCCGATGCGGCAGGAAGAGAGAAGGCTGAGTGCGAGAGCGCCATTATACCACGAACTGCCGCGCAAAGTTTTATTGGTGCGCTCGGCATTCCAATCGTCGGCGAGCCATTGCCAGACATTGCCGCTCATGTCGTAGATGCCAGTTGCCGTTGGCTTGAATTTTCCGACAGGCGAGGTGTGCGGAAAGCCGTCGTTATATCCCTCGATAGGTGTTTCGCTCCTGGTTTCCTCACCTGCGAAATTGCCCGCGCCAGATGGCGGCGGCCATTGAGTTCCCCAAGGATACACATCGGGCACATCCATATCGCGCTCCTCGGGAGTCTTGCCAGTTTCGGCAGGAAGACCGAGGGCTTTGCTCCATTCCAGATCGGTCGGCAGGCGGTAAAATTCGTTGGCTTTCAGTTGCCCCGCTTTGCGCTCTTTATCAGTGAGCCATTTGCAAAAGGCATCGGCCTCACGCCATGTGACGTTAACCACAGGATGCTCGGGCCCCTGCGGGAACGATGGCGACTGCCATGCCTTGCTCTTCAGCGAAGTGGCTTTGGCAAATGCCTCGAAGTCTTTGCGCGTGGTTGGATAAACGGAAAATTGCACATCGCCCACCGCGGCGAATTTCATGCCGATGGAGTTTAGACCAGCTTCCGTTGCGGCGACGGGCTCGACTGGAGGCGTTGGTTCAACCGGGAGTTTTGGCTCCGTGACAGCGGCCTTAATCACTGGCGCTGGTGTAGGCGTTGGGTGCTTTGGCACATTCGGCACCGTGACGTTTCCGGGTGTTCCAAGCTTATTGATCTGGGCGCGAATCTCGGCTGCCTGTGCATTGACAGCTTCGAGTTTCGCTTGAATCTGCTTGGACGGTTCGACGCCCGCTTCACCAAGCTCTGCGAGACTTGCAAGTGCTGTTTTGAATTTCATGGCCTGCGCATCGAGCGGCTTCACCTGCTCTTCGAGCTTGGTGATTTGCTCCCTTGCGACTTTGCGAGCTTCTTCTTCGGCGGCGGCTTTGGCCTTCGCCAGTGCAGCCTCTTCTGCCGCCTTGGCCTTCGCTAGCGCGGCTTCCTCTGCAGCTTTGGCTTTTGCAAGCGCAGCCTCTTCGATGGCTTTTGCCTTCGCTATTGCAAGTTCTTCGGCAGCTTTGGCTTTGGTAAAAGCCGCAGTCAGCACGGCTTTGTCCTGCTCCGTCTGCCGCATCGCAAGCTGCATTTGCTGACGCAGGGAGTCCGCCTGTGTGACTTGTTTACTGACTTCATCTAGCGCCTTGGCTCGCTCGGCCGCACGTTGCGCAAGGTCGCGTAATTCAGCATCAGCCTTCTGGCGGGCCGTCAGCTTTTCTGCACTGGAAGCAGTGTGCTCCGCGAAAACTTTTTCAGCAGCTTCGGATGCTTTGATAGCTTCGAGCGCTGCTGCTTTCGCCTTCTGCGCCGCCTCTTCGAGTCTCTTGTGCTCGGCATCAAGCGTAGCCGCTTGCGCGATGACGGGCGTGAGAATCTTGCGTGATTCTTCAAGAGCTTTTTTGATCAAATCGTTTTCGCTCTGCCTGGTTTCGCGGAGCGCGGATGCTTTTTGATGAATTGCCTCCGCAGCTTCAGCAGCCTCGCGCTGCTTATCGGCAGCAGCCTGGCGCTCAGCGAGAAGTTGCTCGATTTGCGCAGCCGTTGCTCCGGCGGGAATTGCCAGCTTCGGCAACGGTGCCGGGGTAGTCGGAAGCGTAAGCGCAACCGCCACGTCAACTGGCTGCTGTGGCACTGGCTTTACATCCACTGGTTTCACGGGCTTCACTGGCTCGGGCTTTACCGGCTCAGGTTTCACCGGTTCGTGCTTCACGGCTTCAGGTTTTACCGGCTCGGGCTTCACAACCTCTGGCTTTACTGGATCAACTCCAATGATTCCGGGCTTTACCGGTTTTACCGAGGCAACAGTATTCGGCTGTGTATCGGGAGTCACAGCGACGACCGCATCAGGAGCGACTTGTTCCGTGGGTTTTTCAATTGGCTTAGTGACCGCTGCTGGCTGGGTCGCACCCTCTTCGACGACAGCAGCGTTGTCAGCGGGCTCAGCGTCTTCTTTCGAGTTACGCACATACATGCCGATGCCAAGAGCAGCCGCTGCAAGAACGACAAGAACCACGGGGGCCTTCGAGCGTGGGCGATCTAGATCAGGAAAGCTGGAAGATAAAGTCTGTGGCGCTTTCTTCGCAGGGCTGGCGGGTGGAAGCGGAGGCAGGGTGGACTTCACAGAGGATGAGGTGACATTCTCCACTTCTTTCGCATCCGACTGGGTAGTGTGCGCAGGAGTTGTTGCAGGCTGCTCAACAACGCTCTCACGAAATTCAGATGCTGGTTGCGAAGGGGAGGTTTTTAACGGAGAAGAAGCTCCCGCTTTTATCTGCCCAAGCAGAGATGCAACTTCACCGCAGCTTTTCGGACGTTGCTCGACAGTCTTTGCAAGACACGAAGCTACAATGCCCTCCAAGGCCTCCGGCACTTCCGCACCGCCACGCGAGTCAGCGAGCGTAGGTGGAACTCCCCTGCGAATCTGCGTCACGATGTCATCGCCGGCAAAAACTGGATGCCCGGTCAGTAGTTCGAAAATCAGCGCGCCCATTCCATACACATCATCCGTGGACACTGGCTTCTCACCATCTATCTGTTGAGGGCTGGTATAGGACAGATGAGCATCGGCACCCTTGACCATCCCTGCGCGCTCCAATGCATCACGCACAGCTCGCGAAATACCGAAATTCGCGACAAGCACTCCGCCATCAGAACGCAGATAAATATTGGACGGCGACAGATCGCGGTGAATGAGTTGTATGCGATGTGCGTCGCTCAAAGTTTCAGCGACCTGCACAAGCCAATTCTGCACATCTTCCAGTTCAAAACGCTCTATCGCATGTAGCATCGTGGCAAGCGAATTGGCGTCGAAACAGTCCATCGATACAGCCGCAAAGGAACCGTCCTCCACGAGGTCATAAACACGCAGGATATTTGGATGGATGAGCTGGCGATTGCGTTTCACCTCCTGCCTTAATTCCGCTAGCGCACGCGCATCCTTCAATACCGTCGGCGGGATGAAATGGAGCGATACATCTTTCCCAAGCACCTCATCTTGCGCGAGCCAGATGGTGCCGCACTCGGGCGAGGAAAGGTTTTTCTTAAGAACATAGCAACCAGCGAGCTTCTGCCCCTCGGTAAGAGTTCCGCTCTGGTAGTTGATATCGGAGTCAGGTGATGTTTGCACGGTTGGTGGTATTTAGTTGGGCTGATGTAAAACTGCACTCACAAAGATACAAATAGAGCTTCAGTGATCCGTTTTGTTATCAAAAATGAAAGTCATATTGAAACAGAAACCTTGCCGTATTTAAAAAAATTAAAATTTCCCTTGTTCGCGCCCCTAATTTTTGCCATTATCCGTAATAGCCATAAAACAAAGCGCTGTTTTTAATTCTGTTCACGAGTGTCCGGCAGTAACTACCACAGTAGTAATTGGTTGCAATCTTGCGGTGTCAAAGGGTTGAAGTCATGTTTTGCAAGTAGTTCATGGAGAGGCATTTTCTCAAATGGATGGACACTCAGAAGTTGCAAAGTTCTGTGCAGCG
>CANJNZ010000053.1 GCA_947476045.1 Chthoniobacteraceae bacterium | reverse complement strand
CCGAAGCGCCGAGCGACTTCCGCCGCGCTGTCGCCGCGTGCTCGCGCCGTGACTATGCGTTCTCTCAAGTCATTGCTGTAACTTTTCATTCACTCCTCTTTGCCACACCTTCCCAAAAATTGCGACAATATAAATAGAAAATGCTCTAGAAAGGCAGACATGAAGTTTTCGCCACGCAGCAAGGCGGCCCCGCCCCACGATTACTGGGCGTAAAGGTTATGGTTTAGGATTTTTGCAGAGACAACTTACGTGCGATCGCATCAGAACTACTCCATTGATGCATCTCCAACTGAACCAACTTACCAAGTCCTTCGACGGAAAGACAGTGCTCGACGGCATCAACTCAGACTTCGGCGAAGCGCGCTCCATCGTCCTCATCGGTCCGTCTGGCGGCGGAAAAAGCACGCTGCTCCGCATCATCGCCGGTCTGGAAACTCCGGACTCCGGCGCCATCGCGCTCGACGGCACTGCCGTAGATTTTTCCAACGAAGAAACCCTCCGCGCCCATCGGCGGCGGCTCGGCGTCGTGTTTCAATCATATAATTTATTTCCGCACCTCACCGCGCTGGAAAATATCACTCTACCCCTCGAAAAAGTTCACGGCTGCACGCCTGACGAAGCACGGGACATCGCCAGCGAAACGCTAAAGCGATTCCAGCTCGGCGAGCACGCCGGCAAAAAACCAGCGGAACTTTCCGGCGGACAAAAGCAGCGCGTCGCCATCGCCAGAGCCATAGCCGTAAAACCGCGCGTGTTGCTCTTAGACGAGCCCACTTCATCGCTTGACCCTGAGATGACAGCGGAGGTGCTCGAAGTTATCGAAGAGTTGAAAAGCGAGGGCCGCGATTTCGTTCTCGTCACGCACGAGATGGGTTTCGCCCGCCGTGTCGGCGATGTCGTAGCACTGCTCGCCGAAGGCCGCATCGTGGAAAGCGGCCCCGCCGAGCAAGTCTTCACCGCCCCAAAATCCGCACAGTGCCGCGGCTTCCTTGCGCGTGTGCTGCGATACTAGAGTTACTTCAAGTCTTCGACTTTGAGGTGGACGCTCATGCGGGCCTGGCCGGATTCCTCGGAGATTTGGCTTTCCATGCCTTTCAGGCAGCGGGCGAGTTTGAGCGCGGTGCTGATCAATGAACGGTTCTCTTTGAATTCCTTCGCTTCGCCGGGGCCGAGCATTTGCTCGGTATTTTTGTCCAAAACTCCGAGCCAGACTTCGGCGAGATCCCAGACGGCGCTGAAATTCACCTGATCATTGCTGCCGAGCGCAGGGCCGGTGGTCGCGACGGCTTTGGATGCGAGTTCTTTGCTAAAGCTTGGTGATGTGCTGATGATCCAGCGGTCCTTGCTGATAGCGATGTGCGGCAACACATCGTCGGTGGGCACTGGCAGCGGGATGAAGTGCAACTCCACATCGCCGTCCTTTTTCATCACCGCCTCAGGCACGCCTTGCGGAAGCGCAGTGGGCGGGACAAATGCGCCGATTTGTTTGATGAGGCCCGAAAAACCTTTCCACGACTCAGAGAGTGCGGCGCGGTCTTTCAATTCGGCGACATACGCGATGCGCGGGATTTTTCCGTCAGCAAGGAAGGGCGGAATCTCGGGAAGTTTCGGCACATTGCCATTGAGGTCCAGGATGAATGCAGACTCGTCGCCGAGTGCCTTGCCGAGAAGGCGACCAGATTTCCAAAGTTGCTCCACCATCGGTTTCACCATGCCTTCGGCCATCGCGGCACTCTTGCGCTCCTCTTCAGGAATCATGGTGCGTCCGTATTTTTCATACCAACCCCAGAGCGTGATTGCTCCCTCTTCAACGAAATCCACGATGGCCTTGCTGTGCGGGCCGTTGGCGCGACTGTCGAAAAACAGGAAAGATGCCGGTGTGGCGAGGCTGGCAAAACCGAGCGGCTTCGATGAGTCGTAGCTGCTGTTACGCAACCCGCCGAAGGCATCGGCGTGAATTCCCGACTCAACGTAGGAAACCGCTACCATCGGATCGAACTGCCGCGTGAAAAGCGACTGCGCCTTGCCCTCGAGTTTTTTAACATCGGCCTGCATCGCGGTAATGTGCTCGGGCTTCAAAATGCCACGGAGTTCGTTGGAGATGCCGTTGAATTTGGTGGCGAACTCCATCCGAGGAGAAAATTTTTCGAAGAGCGCTTTGCTCACATACGCGAGACCCATCGGCTTTTTGTCGGCAAATTGCACTGCACGCTTGGCCACATCGGCTATCGCGAGAGCGCTGTCTGCTTCTGTCGCGGCAAATTTTACGTGACTGTGATCCACGCCAAGGGAGACGACGAAATAATCGTCCACCCAGCCCCACGCGAGTTCGGCGTGCTTGGCGGAAATTTGCGCAACAAGCTCTTTGGCCTTCGCTTCGTCGCCGATGAGTTCCTTAAGTTGAAGTTCAAATTGCACCTCCTGAAATTGGGCGACGAGTTTTTTGGCTACGACGCTCAGCGTTTGGAATTCGTATTTATCCGCGACTTTGAAGCTGCCCAGTTCGAAAGCGGGCGGAAGTTTGGTGCCGACCATTCCGGTCAGTTGCTTGAAAGCACCATCAATATCGGCCTTTGCCTTTCCGGCTTTCGAGATGAGTAGCATGGGTGGCACATCGCATTTTGCAAAAGCCGGAACGAGTTCAGGTGCCGCGTTCTGCATGAGGGTTTGAATTTCCTTCGGCCCCATTTGCTTGCCGCTCAGCCCGGCGAGAAATGCCTGTTGCAAATAGGATTCTAAAAATTTCCCGTATGCTTCCATGAGCGGCTCAATTTTACTGGCGTATCCGGCTGGCTCGACGACGAGGAATTCGTTGCCGACGATTGCCTCCAATAGATCTTTCACTTTCTGCGCTTCGGGCGAGTTCCACTGTTTGATGGAATTTTGGATTTGCGGATCCTTCTTCACTGGCTCCAAGTCGAGCAGCGTCGTGGCCCATTTGCTGTTGCTGAATGAAACCCAGATGTCGTGCAGGTGATAGATGGCGGAAAATCCTTCGACATCCTTGGGAAGCCGAGAGGCGAAGCCGTATGTCGCGGCGACCTTCGCGACGTCCGCAACTTGCGCAGCCGGTTTCGCCGCATCCGCAGCAGGCTGGGCCGGCGCGGGATTTGCAGGAGCTGGCTTTGGAGCCTCGGCAGCTTTTTCGGCGGCTGGCTTGGCTGGCTCAGGTTGCGGCGCGGTTGTTTTTTCCGGTGCCTTTTCGCAAGAGGTAAAAGCGGCGGCGACAAAGAGCGCGGTGACTGGCGCAAAGAGCGAGTGAAGTGAACGGCGTTTC
Source organism: Chthoniobacteraceae bacterium (assembly GCA_947476045.1). GTDB lineage: Bacteria > Verrucomicrobiota > Verrucomicrobiia > Chthoniobacterales > Chthoniobacteraceae > SXWH01. The sequence continues at coordinate 29,987 of CANJNZ010000053.1, read as the reverse complement.
ATGGCAAATAAGATGAGTTTTGTCGCGCCCAAGCGCGAGAGGTGCGGCTTGTATGCCTGCAACAGTGCCAATGCACGAAGAAAACCGCTGAGGCAGGACTGCCCCCTTGGACCCAGTTGATTCCAGTCGCGGGCGGTCCGCGTTTTTAACGCTGGAGTTGATCGTTCAGGAATTTGACGACCTGCTTCACTTTGTCGTCGTCGCCCATGCGGTCCTTCACCAGACGGTGTGCGTGGAGGACGGTGCCGTGGTCGCGGCCACCGAAGGCGTCGCCGATTTCGCAAAGCGACATTTTTGTCAGCTCACGCGTGAGGAACATGGCGATCTGGCGCGGGAAGGCGATGCTGTTTGGGCGTCGTTTGCTGGTCATGTCGGCGAAACGAACGTCGAAGTGTTCTGCCACGCGTTTTTGGATTTGCTCCACGCTGACGGTGCGGCGCGCTTCTTCCTGCAGAAGATCTTTGAGCAAAATCTCGATGCGTTCTTGCGAAGGCTTGGTGCCGCTGAGCGAACGGAATGACGCGACTCGCATGAGTGCGCCTTCGAGGCGGCGGATGTTTGTCCGGATGCGCTCGGCTACAAACTGGATAATCTCAGGCTCGATGATCGCGCCGATGCTGGCCGCTTTCTTTTGTAAGATAGCCATGCGCGTTTCGACATCGGGCGCTTGCAACTCGGCGGTGAGACCCCATTCAAAGCGCGAAACGAGTCGCGGTTCGAGGTTGCCGATTTCAGCGGGCGGTCGGTCGGAGCTAAGGACGATCTGTTTGTGCCCGTCGAACAGCGTGTTGAACGTATGGAAGAACTCTTCCTGCGAGCGCTCCTTGCCGGCGAAAAAGTGAATGTCGTCAATGAGCAGCACGTCCACTTGACGGTAGCGCTTGCGGAATTTCACGAGTGTTCCGTTCTGAATCGCATCAATGAACTCGTTAGTGAATTTTTCGCTCGTGACGTAGCAGACCTTCATCTTCCGCGTGGACATCAAGTGATGGCCGATGGCGTGCATGAGGTGCGTTTTGCCGAGACCTACTCCGCCGTAGAAAAATAGCGGGTTATAGACTTTGCCGGGATTCTCCGAAACTGCGCGACAGGCGGCAGCGGCGAATTCGTTGTTCGAGCCGACGACGAAATTATCAAAGCTGTTTTTCGGATTCAGTCCGTTCGCCACGGCCTTCTCGTCGGTCTCCTCCTCGGTGAGCTGCACGCGGGGTTTCACGCGCTCGGGCTCATGGTGAGGCACCTTGGCAAGACCGGCGCTTACAAAGCGGATTTCGCGGGCGCTCTTTAATGTGAACAACGCAGCGGCACGCAGCGGGTCGAAGTAATTATCCTCGATCCAATAGCGGTAAATCTCATTCGGGACACGAAGCGTGAGATGTTCAGAGCTAAGTTCGACGAGTTCGGTTTCCTTGAACCAGCGGTCGAAAATATCAGCGGAAACCTCTGCGCGGAGCGCAGAAGCAATTTCGGCCCAGACGGGCGCGAGATTTTCGGTAGTAGGAATTTTATCCACAGGGCGGTTTTGGTCGTTTTTTCGGGCTGTTATGGGGGAGTGGCAAGCGCGGAACTGAGCTAGTTTCTAGCCTGGAGGCGCGTGGGTGCGTTCCACACTTCCGGCTGGGCAGCCGGAAAATGAACCTGTAAAACGCTTTCGCGAAACGTTTTGCAGGACGGATGAGCGTGGAACGCCGATGACTACATTATTTTGAACATGCGGCAGCACTTCCGTCGCCGGGCAAGCGACAGAAAGTTTACATGGTTGATGAAATGCCGAGTTGTTCACGAGTTATTCACACCAGCGATTTTCATGACCGCCGGAGGTCGCGGAGCATGAAAATAGCGAGGATTGCGGACAAGGTTTTTCGCTGTGGATATGGAAACTTTTTTTGAAGAAAAAACTTGCCCCGCGCTGGAGTGCCGAATTTTGCACGCTTGGCGCGTTGTCGTGACATGAAAGTCACGCAAACAAGACGATCCGCACGTGGTCATGGCTCTGGAATCAAGCATCCATGCGCCTCGGCGAGCGAAAGCAAACTGCAATCGCGAAGCTGGTGACGGCTCCAAAAAAGACGCGCCACGGAAATTCTATCACCGGCAGCCAGTCCGCCTGCCAGAGCACGGCGTTTTTCACGCCTGGGTGGAAGAGTCGCCACACATCGTTGTGCAGTCCGCTCAATATTACGACGACGATAAATCCGACCAGCATCGCGATGCCGTTGCCAACATCGTTCCCACGTCCACGCGTAAAAAGGCCGACGAGGAAGACGCCGAGCAGCGAACCGTAGGTGTAACCAAAAATTCCGAGGATGATCGGGATGATGCGGAGTTGCGGATTCATCGCCGTGACCCACGCTGTGCCAAGGCCGACGACTATAAACAGCAGCGCGAAAATCACCGTGCCGAGCCGCAGCACACGCACGCGGCCCTTGTCTTCCGAGGGCTCGCCAAACCAACGGAAATGAAAGTCGCGCACGTAGGAAGTCGCGAGGGAATTGATCGCCGTGCTCAACGATCCCATCGTCGTTGCAAGCACGCCGGCAAGCACCAGTCCGCGCAGGCCGGCGGGCATGACGGTGAGGATGAAATGTGGATACGCTTTGTTTGCGATGACAGCGCCGGTGTCGGGATTGCGCGGCAAAAGCGGATCTGGATTTGCGCCGTAATAGACTGCCAGCAGAATACCGATCGCGAGCACCGCGAACTGAATCGGCACATCAGCAAGCCCGCTCAGAATTGTCGCCGCTGCACTCTGGCGCTTGTTCTTCGCGGTGAGCATCCGCTGCACCATGTCTTGATCAGTGCCATGCGTTGCAAGCGTCACAAACGTCGAGCCGAGAAACGCCGCCCACAACGTGTATTCCTGCTCCAGCACGCCCTTCACGTTCGCCCAAAAACCGATTCCATCTTTTATCCCGGTATCGAAAACTTTTGCATCGAGCAAAGTGCTGCTCACGGCGCTCCAGCCGCCGTTGTGAATAACGAGGTAACCCAGCGAAAAACCGAGCGCGCTTACGAGCACGACGATCTGAATGACGTCCGTCCAAATCACCGCGCGAATTCCACCAATGGTCGTATAAAGTGCCGTCGCAAGTGTGATGAAAACCAGCGCGCCGCCGCAGAGCCAAAATTCATGCATGGGCGTCGCATGAACATCGGGATGCGCGAGATTCCAGATCATCACGAGCAGCACCGTGGGCACCCAGAGCCGCGTCCCGCTCGCCAGCAAACGCGTGACAAGAAACACCGCAGACGCTCTGCGCCTTGTCTGGGGGCCGAAGCGCATTTCGAGAAATTCGTAAATGCTCACCACGTTGTAGCGGTAGTAGGCCGGGATGAAAACCGCGCTCACCAAGATACGCGCGAGCAGGTAGCCGATAATGAGTTGGATGTAAGTGTAGTTCCGCAGCGCGAATCCCTCGCCCGGTGCACCGAAAAATGTGCCCGCAGAAATTTCCGCCGCAAGGATGCTCGCCAGCACGGCCCACCAAGCAATCTGGCGATTGCCGAGCGCAAAACCCTCCACCGACTTTTCACCACGGCTCATACGCAGCCCGATAAAGAGCACGATGGCAAAGTAAGCCACGATGACCAACGCATCGAGCAGGATTCCGCTATTCATATTGAAAAAAACGAACACGCCTCGCTCATCAAGCGCGCGGGGCCTCGGCTGCGGTTGTGGCGATGACGGCTTTTTGGAGCACCTTGGAATTGCGGCCGCTCGCGTCGTATTTTTTCCGGCGCTCCGGCGGCAATTCGTCGGGCGTGACCTCCACGTAGCCGCCTTTTTGCTGGAAGTAATTAAACGCCTGTGTGCTCAGCGCAAAAATATGCTTCGCGCCTTTTTGTGCGGCGAGTTGCTCCGCAAACGCCATGAGCTTGCGACCGTAGCCCTGGCCTTCGTGCGCCTTTGCCACGTAGAGACACGCAAGCTCCGCCTTTTGCGCTTCGGGGTAAAAATGCACGGCGGCGCAGGCGACGAGTTGCCTGTCCACTTCGAGCGCCCAATAGTCATCAAGCTGCGCCACCAACTCGGCGCGTGTGCGCTTCACCAGTTCGGCGTGCTCGACGCTCGATTTGATCAATGCGAGCACTGCACGAACATCCTTCTTAAAGATGCGCCTGATTTGCTGGTAATCGTTTCCGTAAATCATCGTGCCCACGCCTTCGGTGCTAAACACCTCTGCAAGCAACGCCTCATCCGTATTTCCGTTCAGCAAATGCACGCGCGGCACTCCGTTCCGGCAGGCGCGGGCGCCGTGCTCGATTTTGGAAAGCGTGCCCGGGTCGAGTTGAGCGCGGCGCTTTTTCACCAAATCTTCCGCTTCTGCGATGCTCAGCTGCTGCACGAGCGCGCCAGCTACTTCGACGCCGTCGCGTGCGCCGAGATAGATCACTTTCATCGCCTGCAAAGCCTCGGCGACTTCCACGGCGATGGCGTCGCTGTTCACGCGGAAAGTGCGGCCTTCACCGTCGAAACCAATCGGCGGCACGATGGGGATCGCGCCGTCGTTGAGCAGGAGTTGAAGGAGTTTGGTATCCACGCGCTCGACCTTGCCGGTGTGCTGAAAATCCACGCCGCCCAGAATACCTGCGGGGTGTGCGATGATCACATTTGCATAGGCGGCGCGCAGATCCACGCTCGTGAGACCCTGCATGATGTCATTCATCAATGTGGTCGCCGCATCGAGCGAAACTTTGAGCGTCGCTTCATCCGTGATGCCGGTGCCGTTCGTATTACTCGGCTTTACACCACGCTCGGCGGCGAGCTTTTCGATTTGCGCCGCTGCACCGTGAACGAGCACGACGCGCACGTTCAGCGAACGCAGCACGGCGAGGTCGAGCAGGATGGTGGAGAAATTTGGCGACGCCACGACCTCGCCATCCACCGCGATGACGAATGTCTTTTCGCGGAAGCGAGGGACGTAAGTAAGAATGCCGCGCAGATCGGAGACTTTCATTGAAGTCGGTCGTTTGTGCGCCAAACGCGCCGCGCGGAAAAGCGCAATCTGCGAATTACTTTGCTTTGGCCTCGTAGCCTTTCGCGGGCTTGCCGTCGTCGCCGAGTTTTCCGGTGGCCCAGAGCACGCCGCGCGTCACGAGATCGAGATAGCGCTCATCGGCGACTGTTGCAGTGTTGTGGCCGATGGTGGTCGAAAAGACGCGCGTCTTCTTCGGGCCGTATTCATTCGTCCATGCGACGACATTGTCCGCATTGCCCTGCTTGCCCCGAGCCAGCGTCTTGCCGGTCAGGATCTGGACGTTGTTGTAGAGTTCTTCGTTCACCGTAGTCCAATCGGCGAGATCCTTGGTGATAGGCGATTCTTTGTCGGTGAAAGTAATCGCGATGGGCTGCTGAGCGCCGTGTCCCGTGGACTGCAAACCGAGATATTCATACCAACGCGCATTATCCGCTCCGGCGGGCACGGGCTTGCCGAAACTACCAAAACGGTAGCTGTGCATGGCGCAGTGAAGATTCACGCCGGGGATACCGTCCACGTGCGGCTGGAGCACGCCCGTGATGACGTCGGGGGCGTTTTGATTCGAGGAGCATTCGTCATGGATGACCACATCATATCCCTTCGCGTAATCCGGCTTTCCGTAAATTTCGATTGGCGGCTTCGTGCTGCTGTCGGGGCTGTAGGCGATATCCACGATCACATTGGCGCGAGCTTCGAGGCCCTGCTTGAGCACATCCTTCTGTTTTCCGTATTCGTGGCAGCACCCGCCGGTGACGAGCAGGGCTTTGAGCGGCTTCACGTCTTCGGCGAAGAGCACGGACGTGGAGAGGAGTGTGGCAAACAGGGCGATGGTGGTTTTCATGTGGTGGTAGAATCGAACGCTCAGCGAAATATGTGCACCGGCGTTCAGGGGCAACCACAGAAACACAGGAACCTTTGAATGCGTTTTTGCGATTCTGTGTGATTCGAGAGTTGCGCGGCTTGCGTGCTTCCGTAGGATGCGCCGCGATAATTACGTCGCTTGTCCGTGCGCGGATGAGCATCACCATTAAACAAGACACTTTTTGCCATGGCCTCCGCCGCTAAAGCTAAACAACTCGATTTCGCCAAAACACCCATCAATTCCAAACTTTCTGCACAGCAGAAAGTGCGGCTCCTCACCGAAATGGTGCGCATCCGCCGGTTCGAGACCGAGTCGCTCCGCCAGTATCAGGCCAAGAAAATGGGCGGCTTCCTTCATCTTTATAATGGGCAGGAGTCCGTCGCCGTGGGTTGCGTATCGCTGATGGGCGACGACGACCACGTCATCACCGCCTACCGCGACCACGGCCATGCTCTCGCAGTCGGAATGACCATGAACGAGTGCATGGCCGAATTGTTTGGCAAGGTCACTGGCTGCTCGAAAGGCAAAGGCGGCTCGATGCACTTCTTTGCGCCGGACAAGAACTACTGGGGCGGTCACGGCATCGTCGCCGGCCAGACACCGCTCGGCCTCGGCCTCGCTTTCGCGCTGAAATACAAAGGCGTGAAGGGCGCCGCGATGTGTTTCATGGGCGATGGCGCGGTGAACCAGGGATGCTTTTACGAGAGCCTGAACATGGCCGCCCTTTTTGACATCCCGGTGATCTACATCATCGAAAACAACGGCTACAGCATGGGCACGAGCCTCGCGCGCAGCTCGTCATTCAAGAGCTGCCTCGCCGAACGCGCCGAGGGCTTCAACATCGCATGGGGGCAATGCAATGGCACCGACATCTACGAAGTCCGCGCCAACGTGCAGACCGCCATCGAGCGCGCACACAACGAAAGCAAACCGACCGTTCTCGAAATCGCCACCTATCGCTACTACGGCCACTCCGTCGCTGATGCGAAACACACCGGCGGCTACCGGCAAAAAGAGGAAATCGAGAACTACAAACAGAACCACGATCCCATCCAGATTTTCAAACGCCGCCTGCTCGAAGAAGGAACCCTGACAGAGGAACAATACGAGCAACTCGACGAAGCCGCCAAAGCCGAGGCCGCAACCGCCGCGCAATTCGCCGACGAAAGCCCAATCCCCAGCGAGGAAAGCATCACACAGGACGTCTATTTTGAAGTGGACCGCCAGACCGAGGCTGGCCGCACAGGCAAACACTTCTTCAATTCCTAACCGCCGGATTTTTCACCGGCCCGATTCAACTTTTAGATTTTTTGTAAGACATGGCACTCATCGAATACCGCGACGCACTCAATCAGGCATTTGCCGAAGAAATGGAACGCGACCCGAACGTCGTCCTCATGGGCGAGGAAGTCGCCGAATACGACGGCGCGTATAAAGTCACACGCGGTCTATGGCAGCGTTTCGGCAGCAAGCGCGTGATGGACACGCCGATTTCCGAAGCGGGCTTCATCGGCATGGGCATCGGTGCATCCATGCTCGGCATCCGCCCCGTGATGGAGCTGATGTTCTGGAGCTTTGCCGCCGTTGCATGGGATCAGATCATCAATAACGCCGCACAAGTCCGCTACATGAGCGGCGGCCTCATCAACTGCCCCATCGTGATAAGAGGCCCCGCAAACGGCGGCACAAACGTCGGAGCGACCCACTCGCACAACCACGAAAACTTCCTCGCCAACATCCCCGGCCTGAAAGTCGTCTGCCCCGCCACCGCCTACGATGCGAAGGGCCTGATGAAATCCGCCATCCGCGACAATGACCCCGTCATGTTCATGGAAAACACGCTGCTCTACGGCGAAAAAGGCGAGGTGCCCGAGGAGGAATATCTCATCCCGCTCGGCAAGGCCGACGTGAAACGCGAAGGCACCGATATTTCGCTCATCGCCCACGGACGCGCCGCTCTCACCGCGCTCAAGGCCGCCGAACTTCTCGCCGCCGAGCACAACATCAACGCCGAAGTCGTGGACTTGCGCAGCATCCGCCCGCTCGATGAAGAAGCGATCCTCGCCAGCGTTCGCAAGACGCACCGCGCCGTTTACATCGAGGAAAACAAACCATTCTGCGGCGTCGGCGCACAAATCGCCTCGATGCTCCAGGAAAAAGCATTCGACGATCTCGACGCACCAGTTCTTCGCATCAGCTCGATGGACGCGCCTGCGATCTACAGCCCCGAGTTGGAAAAGAAACAGCTCCCGCGCCCGCTCGACATCGTCGAGAAGGTGCTGAGCATCTGCTAGCACAAGCACAGCGCGATGAATGCCGCGTCACAACCCCCGATAGACGCCCACGTTCATCTCGTCGGCAACGGTCGCAGCGGCTCCGGCTGCTGGGTGAAACTCGGCGCAACATGGTGGCAAAAACCGATGGGCGCATACATGCTTCGCCACATCGGTCTGAGAGGGATTTCACTGCATGCGCCGGATTTTGACGAACGCTACGTCGCACATCTGCTGCGGCTCGTGCGCGAATCATCCCTCGGTGCCGTCGTGCTCCTCGCACAGGACGAAGTGTATTCCGCCGACGGCACGAAAATGGACGCGGGCTCCTTCCACGTGCCGAACGACTACGTGCTGCGACTCGCGCGCGAGCATCCCGAGTTTATCCCCGCTGTGAGCATCCACCCAGCACGCGCCGATGCGCTGGATGAATTGGAACGCTGCCTCGAAGCTGGTGCAGCGGTTTTGAAAATGCTGCCCAACTGCCACAACGTGGACTGCAACGATCTGCGCTACCGCAAATTTTGGGAACGCATCGCCGAAGCGCGGCTGCCATTGCTCGCCCACACCGGCGGCGAGCACACCGTGCAGGTCATCAATCACGCTTTCTCCGACCCGCGCATCCTCACGCAACCACTCGAATGTGGCGTGACCGTGATCGCCGCGCACGCAGCAACCAAAAGCGGACTGGGCGACCCGGAGTATTTCCACACTTTTTCAGAAATGCTTACCAAGTGGCCAAATCTTTACGGCGACACGAGCGCCTGGAACGTCCCGCTTCGCGGACGCCACGCGCATCGTTGCGTCGGCCCGAATGCCGGACTGCTTGGCGAACGGCTGTTGCATGGCAGCGATTTTCCAGTCCCCTGCTCCGGCCTGTGGGCCGCGCTGCGCGGCTTCGTGCCGTGGAGCGCATATCGTCGCTGGCAGAAGGAACCGAACATCATCGAGCGCGACTACCAACTCAAACGCGCGATGGGATTTTCCGACACCCACTTCACCCGCGCCCACTCGCTGTTGCGAACCAGCAAGGCTTAAGCGGGCAGCGCGATCACGCGGAGTCGTTCGCCTACGGAGCCAGTTAGGCGCGCGAGCAATTCTGGTTCGGCCAGCAATTCGGCGAGAGGTATGCCGCCCGGTTCACGCAAGCGCGCTAACAGTGCATCGAGCGGATCGGCTGGTGGCGCTTCAGTGAAAGACGTTTCCGCTTCGACTGTCGGCACTTCTTCCAACGATGGCGAAATTTCCGTTGTGATGGATGGCGTGGCACGCAGTTGATTCAACAAAGCGGCGCACAATTCGCGGAAGGACGGCTCGGCGAGCAGAGTGTCGGCGAGAGCGCGCGCATCGGGGCTCGCGTGGTAGCTCGCAGTGACGGGGATTTCAAAATCATCCGCAATCCATTCGCGATCAGCGATGCCAGCAGCGGACCAGTGTTCGCGGATCGCGGCATCGCCGAGCATCGCTGGCAATAACGGGATCAGAATGTCGCGATGGATTTCATCGTCTGGAAAAACGACGCTCGCGTCATCGGGCGCGGAAAGCCGGGCGATGGCTTCGTCGAGCAAGCTCGGAAAATCGGAAAACGTTTCCGGAAGTTCGGTGTTTTGCTGCGATGGAACTGCTTCTTCCGCTAAAACGACAGGCACGATGGATTCCGTGCGTTCTTCGCCATCGGTTAGCAGCGGGAGTTGGAGAAATGTGATGAGCGTCGTTTCCATCGCAGTGGCAATTTTTGGCAGCAGCGCAGCGAAGTGCGAGCCGCAAAATGGAAACTCCTATTCTCGAATGATGACCCGACCTCCTTGGAAAAATCCCCCCTCCTCATCAATTTGCAGAAAACCACCGCCACCCCATACGCCGCCAGCTTGTCCAGCATTGCCGTCTTTTCCACCGGCTCCTTCGAATGGGCGCACTTGATTTGGCTGAAAGACAATCTCCGAAAGCGCGGAGGCCGGGAAGCTGAGTTCGCCCGCATTCGCGCTCTGGCAAACAACTTTCCCGTTTTCGATTTTGAACGACTGCACCGTGAGTGCGCCTTTGCCTGCGAAGCGCAACCGGATGCCGGGCTTCGCTGCTGCGGGCGGACTGGCGAAGTCCGCGATCAATGTGCGGGCGATGGGGATGTCGAGTTCGCCTGCATCGCACTTGATTGTAAGTGTGTCCGCAGTGGCGCTCACGATTTCACCCTGCGTCTCGTCGCCATTCACGAGCGCGAGCGCGTCGCTCGTCCGGGGCTCGGGTTTCTTCTCCTCCTTTTTCTTTTCCACCCCTTCCTCTTTCTCTCCCTTGTCATCCTTTTTGGGCTGCACGGGCAGCGCACCACTCCATGGCGCGACCCACAAATTTGACACCGTCACGCGCGCGCCCATCGGCTGTGGAATAATCGCCACGCCCTTCCCCGGTTTTGGATTATCCTCGCTCGAACTGCGCCGTTTGAGCTGACCCACAAGCTGACCGTTCACAAACATCCATAGCCGTCCCGTTTTTCGATCTGCGAGAAAACGAAAATGCCGGCGATTGGCCTCGCCGCCGAGTTTTTGTCCAAACTCGATTTGCTGTGGCTGATTAAAAAACGCGCCGCCCTGCTTTCGCGGCGACATGTCGTAAAGATACACGCTGTCCCAACTCCCCTGCACCATGATGCCGCTCTGCCTGTTCTCTTCGACGAAAAGCTGAATCGCAAAAGCCGCCGGGCCCTTCGTCGTGGAAAGCTCGAAGCTGATGTCCACCTTCTCCGGCAGCGTGTCGAATTTGCGTCCGAGATTCTGCCCGTTTCCATTGCGACTGCTGCCGCTGATCAAAGTGAAAGCTCCATCGAGATAGCGCCACGGGTTTGGTTTCTTCTCGTCCTTTTTTGCCCGCGAAGAGCCGTAGTAGCCGGGCACCGTCGTGCCGCCCATCCACACTTCGCGCTGGCTCGCACCATCCCAAACGGGCGCCTCCCCCTCCGCTCCAAAATAAACCGTGCGGATGCCGCTGCGCGCGATGTTCAGCTCTCCAGAAAGCGCGGTGCCGAGCCGTAAATTTTGTCCATCTAGCGCGAGTAATTTTCCGGGCAGCCAGTCGCCATTTTGAAAACGCACCGCCGCACCGCCGGTAAATGCGGGCGCATCTTTGCGGGACGCAAGCAGCACGCCCGCGAGCCTGCCCGGCGCAAAAGCGATGAGCTTGTCGCCTTTCACTGGCTTCCATTGCAGTGGTTGATCGTTACTCGCGGCGCTGAGCGTCCCGCGCAGTTGATCGCCGTTTTTGAAAATGAGCGTGTCACCTCCGTCAGCCACGGCCTTCTCGGCGGCGGTGGCTTTGTGCGGAAATTCAATCGAGCGAATCGCCGACAGCGGCAGAGCGAGATCGCCCGCAAACGAAGTGCGCACCTTGAGCTGCCCGTCGCGGAAACCGATCCCCGTCACATCGAATTCGCCGCGCGTGCTGAGCCACACGCGCGCAACAGTCGCAGGCGGCGGCTCCGCATTGGCAGGCGATGTGAGCCGGAGAAAAATCGCCTCCTTTCGCGAAACATCTGCACCGCTGAATTTCACCGCGTCCGGCGTGATGCCTTCCAGCTTTCCCGCTTTGCGCTCCGTCGCCGCTGCTTTGATCAAATCCTTTCCGGCCTCATCGTCCTTCGCATCGGGCACAGGATTTCCGTCCCAAGGCTGCACGCGGATGTTCGAGAGTGTCCACGGCGATTCGGAGTTCCAGTAATTCGGCTGCCAGTTGATCAAGCCACCAGCGGGCGCTTCTTTGGCCTCCGGGAAATCCCAGTCGGCGATTTGTTTCCCGTTCATGAAAACGATCAGCCGCCCGTCCTTGCGGTCGAAGAGCAGACGATACTTCGAAATTTTCTTCTCTTCTTTTTCGGGCGGAATATCCGCGCTGAAATTTTTCATTTGCTCGCCGGTGTAAACGTTCGCGTTCACGCTGTTCGCCTGAAACCGCAGATAGACCGATCCTTTGCTGTAGCCCCGAATATTTTTCCCCGGCTGGAGCCACATGGCCATCCCGCGATTGTTGCTGCCCCCGTCGCCCGACGTGAACTGGATGTCCACCTTGTCCGACAACGCATCGAACGAACGCGAAATCAGCGACGGCGTTTTGGCGATGAACGCGCCATCCGCGTAATCCCACGCGCCGCCTGTTTCGCCGCCAGTATCCCAGCCGGACATACCCATCGGCCCGACCGGCCCATCGTAGGCATCGGGCGGCGCTGCGGGAGAAAGTGCGAGCCACTCGACATTGCCGCGCTCGACTTCGAGCTTCGTTGCGCCGCCGATTTCGATCTGGAATTTCCCTTCATGCAGCGCGCTCAGTTCCCCCGTGATCCAGTCGTTGCTGCTGAGTTTGAGCGTAGCGTTTGCCTTCGCATCCTTGAGCGGCAGCGGCTTTCCGAGGATGAGTCTGCGCACTTCCTGCGGCGAAAAAATGAGCGGTTGCTCGGCATCCGCACGCTTCCACACGACCTCGCTTTTTCCGAGGGAAACGAGCTGACCATGAAGCTGCGAGCCGTCCGTCAATTCGAGCACTTGCTCGCCTGCTCCATCTTTCTCCTGCGCCTTATCTGGGGGCTTGTTTGGATTCGGCGCCACCACGTTGCCGTTCACGATTACATCGCCGCCGAGTATGAACTCATCCAGACCGTCCAGTTCAACTTGCTCCTGCACCTCGATAATTTTCTCCGCCCATGCTGGCGACAACAGGAATAGCCAGACAGCCACCACAAATCGAACACCGCGCGCCGTGAGTTTAGCGTTCATAGATTGGAAGGTAGCGGTAGTTCAGCGCGATGGAGAGCAGCCCGAGTGCAGTGCTCGTTCCGGGGCCGAGGCCGGCGTCCCAGCTACCGTCTTCGTTTTGCATTTCGGTGAGCCGTTTCACCTGTTTGTCGTTCCAAGACTGCCACGCCTTGAAGTCGCTCTGAAAGTAAGCCTGCGCCGCGTAATACTCGTAGTAGAAAGGATACCCGCCCCCGTTTTCATCGCTGCCTTTCATCGCCTTGAGCGCCTTGGTGAAAGTCGTATGATCCTTCTTCCGCGCATACGCAAACGCCGCCACGCCAATCGCCGTCGTCGCCCCGCCATGCGCGCCACTTCGCGGCATGTAGCCGATGTCACCGCCGCCCACATTTTGACAGTCGGTGAAAAACTTCAGCGCATCCTCGATGTTTTTCTCCGGCACTTTCACACCCGCATTGCGCGCTGCGATGAGCGAAACAAAACACGCCCCGCTCACCGTCGAATCCGCATCCTGCGCCTCGGGCGAATAGCGCCAGCCGTGAAATTTGTTTTTGTCCTGCGAACTCAGCGTCAGCTCCACCGCCTTTTTCAGCGCCGGTCCGATGCGATCATCCTGCACCGTCCCATACGCCTCCGCCAGCGCCAGCGTCGCAAAACCGTGATTATACATCGAAGTGCCGATGTAGCCGTTCTCCGCCTGATTTTTCAGCAGGTTCTCCACGCACTTCTTTACCGCCTTCGCATACGGCCCGTGATTCGGATCATCGCCATGCGCCAGCATCGTCATCAGCGCAAACCCCACCACGCCCGGCTCCGTCCCATACTGGCCGGGGAAAGTTCCGTCGGCATTCTGCGCCGCCACGAGATACTTCAGCCCCTTCTCATAAATCCGCTCAACCTCCGGCGGCACCTGCGTCCCGCGATACACTTGGAAATCCGTCGTTGCCGGTTGCTGCGCGCGGAGCACCGGGCAAAAAGCACACGCAAACAGCGCAGCGAACATTGGCAGAGTATTCTTCATCCGGTGGAAATCGCGCGTGAGAATCGCGCGAATCACCCCCTTCGGCAATGAAATCATCTGTTACGTTCAATTTCCGCTGAACCTCTTCAAAACTAAATTTCCTGTTCGGACATCAATGATGCCGTTGTTTCGGGACGGCGCTCGCGTAGCACGCACTTGCCACGTTTTGATTCCCCGATAAGATGCAGAGCATGGTTACGGAAACGATTCCTCAATTGCGCGCCCTTTCCCTCGCGAAGAAGCGCATCCTGATTTCCGAGCTTGTTGATGAAGTGTATGGCAGCCCCGTGGAAGACAAGACATTGACTGCTGCGCTGAATGAACGAATCGCGAATTACCGCGCCAATCCTTCCTCTGCGAAGAGTTGGACTGAGGTAAAAGCAAGACTCAGAAAAAAACGGTGATGGAAATCATCATCCTCTCCGGAGCCGATTCCGATTTGGATGAGATTTACTCGTTGCTCGACGAGACGTCTGGTGGAGACGCATTTCTCCGTGCATTGGATCGCAAGTTGGAGTTGCTCAGAAAATTTCCAAAATTAGCAACGAGATCGAAAATCGGCGCTGTAAGGCGGACTCGCGTGGGGAAATCGGTGTATGGACTGTTTTATACGATTGAAGGAAACCGTCTGATGGTAGTCGCACTCCAAGACCTCCGGCAGGACCCCAAAACAATCGCCCGAACGATCCGGCGGCGGCTTTAATACCACCAAAGAAGGGATTCATCGTTTGAATGCAGATAGTTTTTACGTTTGGTCGGACTATATGTAACAAAACCGCCGGTCCCCTTTCGGAAACCGGCGGTTTGTGAATTTACTTAGCTCTTTGCGAGAGCGGGAGTTTTTAGAACTCTCCGCCGCCGTGACCGTGGTGGTCACCGCCGCCGGCTGGGGCTGCTTTCTTCTCCGGGATCTCGGTGATGAGACACTCGGTGGTGAGGAGCAGGCCGCTGATGCTGGCTGCGTTTTGCAACGCGCTGCGGGTGACTTTGGTCGGGTCAACGATGCCGGCTTTCACGAGGTCCACCCATTCGCCGGTGGCGATGTTCAGACCGTCGTTGCCTTTGCGCTTCTTAGCTTCCGCGACGATGAGCGCGCCTTCGAGGCCCGCGTTGTCGGCGAGCTGGCGAAGTGGCGCTTCGATGGCGCGGCGGACGATTTCTGCGCCGACTTTCTCGTCACCTTCGAGCTTGAGGTTATCGAGCGCTTTCTGCGCGCGGATGAGGGCGATGCCGCCTCCGGGGACGATGCCTTCCTCGACGGCTGCGCGCGTGGCGTGCAGGGCGTCTTCGACGCGGGCTTTCTTTTCCTTCATCTCGGTCTCGGTGGCTGCACCGACGTTGATGACGGCGACGCCGCCGGCGAGCTTGGCGAGGCGCTCCTGGAGCTTCTCGCGGTCGTAATCGCTGGTGGTTTCGTCGATCTGACGACGGATTTGGTTCACCCGGCCCTGGATGTCGGAGGGCTTGCCGCTGCCTTCGACGATGGTCGTGTTTTCCTTGTCAATCGTGATGTGCTTGGCCTTGCCGAGGTCTTCGAGGCCGAGGTTTTCGAGC
Source organism: Chthoniobacteraceae bacterium (assembly GCA_947476045.1). GTDB lineage: Bacteria > Verrucomicrobiota > Verrucomicrobiia > Chthoniobacterales > Chthoniobacteraceae > SXWH01. Next base: position 14,562 of record CANJNZ010000053.1, on the reverse strand, counting down.
TTGAGGCCGAGGTCTTCGGTGATGCAGCGACCACCGGTGAGGATGGCGAGATCTTCGAGCATGGCTTTGCGGCGGTCGCCGAAACCGGGCGCCTTGACGGCGGCGATGTTCAGTGTGCCACGGAGCTTGTTGACGACGAGCGTTGCGAGGGCTTCGCCTTCGACGTCTTCAGCGATGATGAGGAGCGGCTTGCCGGTTTTGGCAACCTTCTCGAGCAAGGGCAGGATGTCCTTGAGGCTCGTGATTTTCTTCTCGTGGATGAGGATGTAGGCGCTGTCGAGGACGACTTCCATCGTCTCGGCGTTGGTGACGAAGTAGGGCGAGATGTAGCCCTTGTCGAACTGCATACCTTCGACGACGTCGAGGGTGGTTTCGATGGACTTCGCTTCTTCGACGGTGATGGTGCCGTCCTTGCCGACTTTATCCATCGCGTCGGCGATGATGTTGCCGATGGCGGAATCCCAGTTGGCGGAGACGGTGGCGACCTGTGCGATCTCGGTGCGGTCTTTGACTTTCTTCGAGATGCGAGCCAGTTCGGCGGCGAGGGCCGTTGCGGCCTTCTGGATGCCACGCTGGAGCGAGGTCGGGTTGGCACCGGCGGTCACGTTGCGGAGACCTTCTTTGTAGATGGACTCTGCGAGCACGGTCGCCGTGGTGGTGCCGTCGCCGGCGATGTCGCTGGTCTTGCTCGCGACTTCGCGAACGAGTTGCGCGCCCATGTTTTCAAACGGGCATTCGAGTTCGATTTCCTTCGCGACCGTGACACCGTCCTTGGTGATGGTCGGGGAGCCGAATTTTTTGTCGAGGATGACGTTGCGTCCGGCTGGCCCGAGGGTTGCCTTGACTGCACGTGCGAGTTTTTCAACGCCGCGCAGGAGTGCCTGACGCGCCGTCTCGTCGAATTGGAGTTGTTTAGCTGCCATTGTAGTTAGTTAGTTTTTAGTAGGTTGAGTTTGGTTTAGCCGATGATGCCGAGGATGTCGTCCTCGCGCATGATGAGGTAGCTCTCCCCATCAATTTTGATTTCCGTGCCGCCGTATTTGCTGACGAGCACTTTGTCGCCGACCTTCACGACGAACGGGATGATTTTCCCGTCCTCGTCGCGCTTGCCGGTTCCGAGAGCGATGATTTTGCCCTCCTGTGGTTTTTCCTTCGCGGTATCGGGAATGATGATTCCGCCTTTTTTGACTTCCGCTTCCTCGACGTGTTGCACGAGGACGCGATCCCCGAGGGGACGAACGTTCACTTTAGCCATGTTGTATTTGGTTTTTTGGTTGTTGGTTTGTTGTTGGTTAAAATCGCCGACTTCATCCGCCGGAGGCAGAGCCACCGACCGCTGAACACGGCGAAAATTAGAAAATTCAGTCGGTCTTCGCTCGGAATCCGTTCACGGGAACGATGCTGCCATCCAGCCCGACGCAGAAGCCGCGCAGCCGCTGCCCGTCTTCGAGCGTTGCCGGTGGTTCGATACGCACATCGTAGCTCCCCGTGCCCGCCTGCACGCCCTTGAGCAGGACGACGCTGGCGATGGTGTGGTCGGGTGAAAGCCCGCGCTTTTCCAGCTCGCCGTGCGCCGCCTGTGTGGCGTCGAGCAGGCTAAAGCGGGAAGTTTGTGCGGGAGCGACATTCACCGTGCGCGCCGGAGCAGCAGCCGAAGAGACGGAAGGCATCGCGGCAGCAAGACAGCCAATGGCAAGTGTGAGACGGCGTTTCATTGCGCGTTACTTCTTCTTGTCGCCGTCCACAACTTCGAACTCTGCGTCCACGACGTCGCCGTCTTTCTTCGCGGCACCTTCGCCACCACCTGCGTTTTGCTTCGCAAAATCTTCGGGTGTGGTCTGTGGGCCAGCTCCGGCGGCGGCGTTTTTATAGAGCTCTTCGCTCGCTGCCTGGAATTTGTTTTGCAGATCGGTGTAGGCGGTTTTGATGGCCTCCACGTCGTTGCCTTTGAGGGCTTCTTTCACCGTGGCGATCTTCGCTTCGATCTCGCTCTTCACGTTGCCGGGGATTTTATCGCCCAGCTCCTTGAGTTGTTTTTCGCACTGGTAGGCGAGGTTGTCGGCGTTGTTGCGAATCTCGACGGATTCCTTCGCCTTTTTGTCTTCCTCGGCATGTGCCTCGGCTTCGCGCTGCATCTTCTCGACTTCTTCTTTCGAGAGGCCGCTGCTGCCGGTGATGGAAATTTTCTGTTCCTTGCCGGTGCCGAGATCTTTCGCGGAGACGTGCAGGATTCCGTTCGCATCAATGTCGAACGTGACTTCGATTTGCGGCGTGCCGCGCGGGGCCGGCGGGATGCCGTCGAGGTGGAAGGTGCCGAGTTTTTTGTTGTCCTTCGACATCGGGCGCTCGCCTTGCAGGACGACGATTTCGACGCCGGGCTGGCTGTCCGAATAGGTCGAGAAAATCTGCGACTTGCGCGATGGGATGGTCGTGTTGCGCGTAATCATCGGCGTGGCGACTCCGCCTGCGGTCTCGATAGCGAGCGTGAGCGGGGCCACGTCGAGCAGGAGCACGTCTTTCACGTCGCCCTTGAGCACGCCGCCCTGAATGGCTGCGCCGATGGCGACGACTTCATCGGGGTTCACGCCTTTGTGCGGCTCTTTGCCGATGATGCTGCGCGCGACCTCGATGACTTTCGGCATCCGAGTCATGCCGCCGACGAGGACGAGTTCGTTGATGTCCTTCTCGGAAAGACCGGCGTCTTTCATGCAAGCGCGCGTCGGTGCGAGCGTGCGCTGGAAGAGCGAATCGGTGAGCTGTTCGAGTTTCGAGCGGGTGAGCTTTTTCTGGATGTGCTTCGGCCCGGTCTGGTCGGCAGTGATGAAGGGCAAATTGATTTCGTATTCCTGCGCGGAGCTGAGGGCGATTTTCGCTTTCTCGGCTTCCTCTTTAATGCGCTGGATGGCGTCGGGCTGCTTGGTGAGATCGAGGCCGGAGTCTGCTTTGAACTCGGCAAGAATCCAATCCATGAGCGTGTTGTCCCAGTCGTCGCCGCCGAGGTGCGTGTCGCCGTTTGTGGCTTTCACTTCAAAGACGCCGTCGCCGATTTCCAGCACGGAAATATCGAACGTTCCGCCGCCGAGGTCATACACTGCGATTTTCTCGTCGCGCTTTTTATCGAGGCCGTAAGCGAGCGATGCCGCCGTGGGTTCGTTGATGATGCGGAGCACTTCGAGGCCCGCGATTTTCCCGGCGTCCTTCGTGGCCTGACGCTGCGAGTCGTTGAAATAAGCGGGCACCGTGACGACCGCCTGCGTGATGGTTTCGCCGAGCTTCGCTTCCGCGTCGGATTTGAGTTTTGCGAGAATCATCGCGGAAATTTCCGGCGGTGAAAATGTTTTCGTCTCTCCGCCGACCTGCACTTGGATGTGCGCGTCGCCATTCGCCGCTTTCACGACTTTGTAAGGCACGCGCTTCAATTCGTCCTGCACTTCATCGAACTTGCGCCCCATAAAACGCTTCACGGAAAAAATGGTGTTCGTCGCGTTCGTGACCGCCTGACGCTTCGCCGCCTGACCGACGAGACGTTCGCCAGTTTTGCTGAAAGCGACGACGGACGGCGTGGTGCGCGCGCCCTCCGAGTTTTCGAGGACGTTGGGCTCCTGCCCATCCATGACGGACATACAGGAGTTCGTGGTGCCGAGGTCAATTCCGAGGATTTTAGCCATAGAAAGTATTGGTTGGTTTTAAAAAAATTGCTCCAAACGAAGCGTCGGCCCTCTTTGCAAGTGACGGGCCAATGCGGGGATTATATCCTATAAAACTGTGCCCCTGATATTTACGAAAATATGGCCCATTGCGAAAGCTGCGCCATGTCACACCGTTTGGCACACTTTCGGCCATCTAGGTGCGCCACCGTGACACCAAACCTCAGTTCTTTGAGCACTGAACCCGAACACTAAGAAACAAACGCCGTGAACTCCGCGCACTCCGTGCGAGGCAACCGCTTCGCGCCTTTGTGCGAGGCACATTTTTTTGAACGACCGCAACTGCCGCGTGTCTGAAGCCGACGAAGTTCATCGAGCCATGATAATCCTCATCAGCCTCAGTTTGATTTTGCCGCTCTGGGCGCGGTGGAATTTGACCGTCGCACTGACACCGGCTCTCTCACCTCTCCGTTTGCACTTTCACCGAAATCGTTTTCAATGAGCACTTCAACGCTCAGTTTCACCACCCTGATGCCATCTTTCGTTCCAGCCGAATCGGCTTTGCCCACCAGCGCTCTCGCCGCTAGGAAGGACGCGCGCGCCATGGAACAGGAACAAAGCCGACGTGAGGATGAAGAGCTGGTCGCCCGTGCTCAAACCGGCGACGTAGCGGCGTTTGATTCGCTCATCGTCAAATACAGCCCCCGACTTTACGCGCTCGTCTATCACATGACCTCAAACCACGAGGACACGAACGACATCCTGCAAGATGTGTGGGGCAAGGCGTATCGCAACATAGGCGGCTTCCGTGGAAAATCTCAGTTCTATACGTGGACACATTCCATCGCGGCGAACACGACGCTCAACTTCCTGAAAAAGCGGGGTCGCCGCCGGACCATCAGCCTCGATGACGTGGACAACGGCATCGCCAACGACAAAGAATTCACCGAGCTGACCGCCGCCAGCACGCCCGTGCGCGATACCGACCTCGGCGAACTGCAAAAGAAGATCAACGAGGCGATGATGAAACTTTCCCCCGACCACCGCGCCGTGGTGACCATGTTCGACATTCAAGGAATGGCGCACGCCGACATCGCAAAAATTCTCGGCACCAGCGAAGGCACCGTGCGCTCGCGCCTTTTCTACGCCCACAAACAACTTCAAGCGTGGCTCTCCGAGTTCGCGCCAATTTCAGCCGCTTAGCATATGGAAGATAAACAACTCACCGAACAGCAACTCCAAGCACTGCTCCGCCTCAAGCGCCACGAGCAGCCGCCGCCGGGCTACTTCGATGACTTGTTGAAAAACATCCACCGTCGCCAACGCGAGGAGTTGTTGCACCAGCCAGCGTGGAAAATTTCTCTCGAACGCCTGCGCACATTCTTCGGCTCGATGCGGCTCGATTGGAATTACGCAGGCACCATGGCGGCGATTCTCCTCATCGGCATCGGCGCGATCCAAATCGCACTGCCCACTCGCCAGCCAGCGCTGCAGCAGCAATTCGCTCAGACGATTCCATCGTTGCCGCAGGAAAATATCGCCAACGTCTCTGCTGAAACGGAGCGATTCTTCACACTCCAGCCCGGCAACCCATCGCTCGCCATCCGTAGAGCCAAGCGCCCTGCGCAAAACAACGCGCAGCCCGGGATGCCCACACGCTTCGTGATTGATGCACAGCCCGCGAGCTATGAGCCTGCGCCGATTCGCTTCTAGCATTGCAGTCGCGTTCGTCTGCATCGCGGCGCCCACTTTCGCCGAAGAGGCGAAAACAGAATCGCTCGCCGATGCGATCACACGCGAAGTGCGCAGTGTTTTCGACCAGTCTCGTGGAGCCGTCTGCCGCATCGAGGCCGACGACGAGCATGGACGGCTCAGCGGCACCGGCTTTCTCGTGGATGCCGACGGCACGCTCTATACCAGCTACACCATCGGCGGCACCACCGAGGACATCGTCGTCAGCATCGGCGATGAGAAATTTCCCGCAACACGCCTCGTCGCAGACGCACGCAGCGGGCTCGCAGTGCTGAAAGTCGAGGCAGACAAGCCGCTCCCATTTTTGAAATCCGGCAGCTCCGCCGCGCTCGCGCTCGCCGCTCCTGTCGTCACGCTCGGGTATCCGCGGGAACTTCCACTTTCACCCAGCTTCGGCATCGTCGCTGGTTTCGATATTGGCTTCCAAAACCGCTACTTCGCCACGCGTCACATCCGCGCCAGCGCACCTGTGCAAAAAGGTCAGGGCGGCTCGCCTGTTGTAAATTTCAAAGGCGAAACTGTTGGCGTCCTCATCAGCACGCTCGAAGGTGGAAGCGGTCTCTTCGCGCTGCCCATCGAGGCTGCTGACAAAATTCTCCACGACTACCGCAATCACGGTCGCGTCCGCAGCGGCTGGCTCGGCGCGGGCGTTCGCACCACCGATGCACCCGAGCACGAAAGCACAGCGCGCATCCGCAATCTCGTCACCGACGGCCCCGGCCATAAAGGAGGGCTGCGAGTTGGCGACGTGCTACTGCAAATGGGCGCGTGGAAAATCACCAACCCCGAGGACGTGCTGAACGCCGTCTTCTACCTCACAGCCAGCGAGCTTGTGAAAGTTCGCATCTCCCGCGCTGGACACATCCACGACTTGAACATCACCCCCATCGATCCGCCGAATGACGAGCTCCCCGAGATCGAAAGGCAGACGCAACCATTCCTCGGCTCCAATGGCCTCCTCGAACTAGGCCGCTAGACGCACGAGCAGCGTCCGCAATTTCTCCAGCCCCGCCACCCGTTCCAGCACTTCGATGAGTCGCGGCAGCGCTGCAGGAATATGCGCGAGAAAATCCGCGCGCCCATCGGTGCGGCCAAGTTTGCCGTAGGCACCGAGCGCCTGCATCAGTCGTTGCATCGCGCACAAATCATACAGCGCCATCCAGTGCGCCTCTTCGTGCCGGCCAGCGCCGAGCAGCCCGCTGAGATAATGCGCCAGCAACTCCCCGCGCTCCGCCGCCGTCAGTTCCACGTAAGGATCATGCAGCAGCGACGCGAGGTCGTATTGCGCAAGACCCGGACGCAGCCCTTGGAAATCAATCAGGCACACCTCGCCATCGCGCACGATCACGTTCTGGCTTTGGAAATCACGATGCACGAGACAACGGGGCTGCGCCGCAAGATGTGCCGCGATCTCCGCGAGCCGCGTGCGATCCACGTGCTCTGCGACTTCGCTTTCCGAGAGCCCGAAGTGCCGCTGCAAACAGTGCTCGATAAAATACGCCTGTTCCCAGCCATACAGCGCCGCGTCAAATTCCTGCTGCAAATGCGGACGCCCCTCCGCCGTGTGCGCCTTCGTGTGCAGCACCAGCGCCTGATCCAGCGTCCGCTGATAAAGCGCGCGCCGCTCGGGCCACGAATCTTTGCGATGCGACCACAGATCATTTCCACCAGCGTCCTCCATCAAAATGATTCCCTCTTTTTCATCATGAAAATAAACGCGCGGCACACGAACGCCGACGGCGGCGAGGAATTGCCCGATCTCCACGTAATGACGATTTTCAGGACGCTCCTCGCTGTAACTCACGAGAATAAGCGAACGTCCGGCGACATTGACGCGCCAGAACTTGCGGCCAGAGCCGCCCTTTTCGATGGGCTCCACGGAAACAGACATGGCGGCACTTTCCAGCGAAGCGCGTCCGGTGACGAGCGCGGAATTTTAGATCACTTCCGCAGAATCAACTCCAGTCCGACCGGACAATGATCCGAGCCGGGCACATCCTTGTAAATCGTCGCCGACTTCAGCTTTTTACGCAGCACTTCCGAGCACAGGAAATAATCAATGCGCCAGCCGATGTTCCGCGAGCGCGCATTGTTCATCTGGCTCCACCAAGTGTAATGCCCGCCTGCTTTTTCAAACTCCCGGAACGTATCCACAAACCCTGCCGCCACCATCGCATCAAAGCCCGCGCGCTCCTCCGGCGTAAAGCCGTGGTTCTTCGTGTTGTCCTTTGGTCGCGCGAGATCGATTTCCGTGTGTGCCACATTCAAGTCGCCGCACAAAAGCACTGGCTTCCGTTTTTCCAGACCGCGCAAGTAGGCGAGAAAATCGCGATCCCACTGCTGCCGATAGTCCAGTCGCGTCAGCTCACGCTGCGAGTTCGGCACATACACATTCACGAGGAAAAACTCCGCAAACTCCGATGTGAGCACACGCCCTTCGCGGTCGTGTTCTGCCGCGCCGATGCCGCGCGTCACCGCGAGTGGCGCATTTTTTGAGAGCGTGAGCACGCCGCTGTAGCCCTTCTTTTCCGCCCAGTTCCAATGCGCCGTGTAGCCCGGCCACTCCGCGTCCACATCATCGGGATGCGCCTTCGTTTCCTGCACGCACACGATGTCCGCATCTTGCGCGGCGAGGAAATCGAGAAACCCTTTTTTCAGCGCCGCACGGACGCCGTTCACATTCCACGAAATCAGCTTCATCAGCGCGCAAGCTCCCGCACCAATTCCTCCGTAGTCGCCCAGTCAATGCACTGGTCGGTGATGGACTGGCCATAGACCAGCGCGTCCTTTGATTCACCGAGACTCTGCGCGCCGGCGACAAGATTGCTCTCCAGCATCGCGCCGACGATCCCGCGCGATCCCGCCGCGCGTTGCGCGATGATGCTGCGGAAAGTTGCGGGCATTTTCCGGCAATCCTTGCCGCAATTCGCGTGACTCGCATCAATCATCACCGTCTTCGGCAGCCCGTGTTTTTCCAAGGCAGCGATCGTCTTCGACACCGACTCCGCATCGTAATTCGCCGCATCGTCGCCTCCGCGTAGAATAACGTGGCAGTCGGGATTTCCCTCCGTCGCCACCACGCTCGCGCGGCCCTGATCGTCAATACCTAGGAAAGTCTGCGGCTGCATCGCCGCCTTGATCGCATTGAGCGCAGGAATCACCGCTCCGCTCGTCGTGTTTTTGAAACCAACGGGCATCGAGAGCCCGCTCGCCATCTGCCGGTGCGTCTGCGACTCCGTCGTGCGCGCGCCGATGGCGCTCCAGCACGTGAGGTCGGCGATGTATTGCGGCGTGATTGGGTCGAGCATCTCGGTCGCAGTCGGCAGACCGAGATCGAGCACGTCGCGCAGGAAGCCGCGCGCGATGCGCAGCCCCGCCGGAATGTCGTTCGTGCCGTCGAGATGCGGGTCCATGATGAGACCCTTCCATCCAACCGTCGTGCGCGGCTTTTCAAAATACACGCGCATCACCACCAGCACGCGGTCGCGCACTTCGGCAGCCAGCTTCGACAGCCGTTCCGCGTATTCGCGTCCGCATTTCAAATCGTGAATCGAGCACGGCCCCACGATGAGCACGAAGCGCGAATCCTCGCCTGTAATTACCCGCGAAATATCCGCGCGCGCTCCCGCAACAAATGCCGCGTGCGCCTCGCTGCGCGGGATTTCCACACTCAGCTCCCTCGGCGAAGGAAGCGCGGTATTTGCAATAACGTGAACGTCTGAAACTCGTGTCATGGTTTGGCTGGTATCTGGAAATTTGCGCGGCTGCCAGTGCGGATCATCATTTTGATGTTACATCTGGATGCATCTGCTGCTGGGCATTGCGGTGTTGCGCGCTCATTTGCTGCAGCCTGTTACCGAAATCCTGCGCGAGCGCCATCATTTCCGACGCCTCGCGCGGCGGCAGCACCTCGTTGCAATTCCTCCCCCACACCGCCAGCCACACCTCGTAATGCACCGGGCTCAGTTGCAGAAAAACATGACGCCCCATCCCGCCCGCATAGCGCTGCGGCCCTCCCGTCACCTGCGCCCAAAAATCCACAATCGTCTGCAAATGCTGCGGCCAGTCGCGCACATGCTCGCGGAAAATCGCCTCCACCTCCGGCTCATAGCGCAACCGCGCATAAAACCATTTCACCAGCCGCTGCAACCCCGCCTCCCCGCCGAGCCGTTCATACAGCGAAGCAAAAGGCGGCGCGTCCACCGGAGGATTCGGCTCAACGATGTAGTCGCCACTCATGGCTGAAAACTAAAGAAGCGCCTTCGCCGCAGCCAGCGCCTCGGCGAGTTTGCTGGCGTCTTTGCCGCCGCCTCGGGCGAAGTCGGGTTTGCCGCCGCCTTTGCCTCCGACGATCGGGGCGATGGTCTGGATGATTTTTCCGGCCTGCACTTTGGATTGAAACTCTTTGCCGACGCTCGCGATGAGCGTGACGGCCCCGCCGCTGGCTGCGCCTAGGACGACGATGCCGTGGAAGCTGCCCTTCAGCGCTTCGGTAATGTGCATGACGCTGTCGCCGTCGAGATCGCCGAGGTTGGCGACGATGGCGTTGTTCTCCGCGCTCGCGAGGAGCGATTTGGCGCGCCCGGCGGCTTCGCGCTGCTGGGCGGATTTGAGCGTCTTTTCGAGTTCCTTTTGCTGTGCGAGGACGGCGTCGAGTTTCTTTTCCAGATCGGAAAGCGGCGCGCCGATTTTTGCGGCGAGCGCGTGCAGACGCGCGGCGTCGTTCAGCGCGGAATCGTAGGCGCTGAGGCCGGCGACGGCTTCGATGCGGCGGACTCCGGCGGCGATGGCGGCTTCGCTGGCGATTCGGAAAAGGCCGATCTCGCCGGTGGCGCGGGTGTGCGTGCCGGCGCAGAGTTCCTTGCTGTAACCCCCGATGTCCACGACGCGGACGGTCTCGCCGTATTTGTCGCCGAAGAACTGCATGATGTCGGCGCGCCCGCGCACGTCGGCGTAGGGCACTTCGTTCCAGACGACGGGCGCGTTTTCGAGGATGCGCTCATTCACGAGGCGCTCGATGTCGCGGACTTGCTCGGGCGAAAGTGCGGCGCTGTTGAAATCAAACGTCAGCTTGTCCGGCGCGACGCTGGAGCCTTTTTGCGTGGCGTCTTTGTTCACGACTTCGTGCAGCGCCCAGTGCAGCAAATGCGTAACGGTGTGATGCCGCTGGATAGCGGCGCGGCGGCGGGCTTCGACGGCCAGCGTCACATGCGTGCCCACGGCGGGAGCATCCACGCCCTCGAGGAAATGCAGCCACGTGTTGCCGCTCTTCTGCGTATTGGAAATGTGCCACGTATCCGCGCCATGCACGATCTCGCCGGAATCGCCCACCTGCCCGCCCATCTCGGCGTAGGCGGTGGTCGAATCGAGCACCACGGCGGTCTTGTCCTTGAGCGCGACGACTTCGAGCACCTTTGCCTCGGTCGAGAGCGCGTCATAGCCGAGGAAGTTCGTCGGCACCGTCGTCTCGATTTGGGAAAGCTCGATGATTTGTTTCTTCTGCGCGGCGCGAGCGCGGGCGCGCTGCTCCTCCATTTCGACTTCAAAGCCAGCGGTGTCCACGGTGAGGCCTCGCTCGCGGGCCATCAACTCGGTGAGATCGAGCGGAAAGCCGTAGGTGTCGTAGAGTTTGAAGGCGAAGGCGCCTTTAAGCTCAATTTCAATTAAACTCGTGTTGCGCTGCGAGTCTTTCGCCGTAAACAAGCCCCCTCGCATCGCGGTCAACTCTGTAACGGCCTCATCAAAGATCGCGATCCCTCGATCCAGCGTCCGATTGAACGCCTCCTCCTCGCGCTTCAGCGTTTCCTCTACGTGCTTTTGTTTTTCGCGGATGTTCGGGAAAACGTCGCCCATCGTGCGGGCGAGGACGGCGACGAGTTTGTAGAAGAAGGGTTCGTGGAAGCCGAGCGTGCGGCCATATTTCACGGCGCGGCGGAGGATGCGGCGCAGGACGTAGTTGCGGTCGTTGTTGCCGGGCTGGATGCCGTCGGCGATGGCGAAGCTGAGCGTGCGGATGTGATCGGCGATGACGCGGAATGCGACGTCTTCCTTCTCCTGCGCGGTGTCGCCGGTGCTGCCGGATTGCGGAAGCGTGCAGCCGTAGGTTTTGCCACTCAGTTTTTCGATTCCGTCGAAGATGGGGCGGAAGATGTCCGTCTCGTAGTTGGAGATTTTCGCGTTGGCGAAGTCGGTGAAGTTTTTTGTGCCCTGAATGATCGAGGTCACGCGCTCGAAGCCCATGCCGGTGTCCACATGCTGCGCGGGGAGCGGCGTGAAGGTGCCGTCGGTGTTGGCATTGAACTGGATAAAGACGAGGTTCCAGATTTCGATGCACTCGGCGGTGCCTTTGTTCACGAGCGCGCCTTTCGTGTCGCCAGCGGGTGTGAGGTCCACGTGCAACTCGGAGCACGGGCCGCACGGGCCGGTTTCGCCCATCATCCAGAAATTGTCCTTTTTGTTGCCGTTGACGATGTGGACGGCGGGGTCGAGCCCTTTGCTGCGGAATTTTTCCGCCCAGAAATTCCACGCTTCCTCGTCGCGCTCGGCGGGATCGCCGATGGATTTGTCGGGATTGTAGATTGTCGCGTAGAGGCGCTGCGCGGGAAATTTCCACCGCTCGACGATCAACTCCCACGCCCACTCGATGGCTTCCTTTTTGAAGTAGTCGCCGAAGGACCAGTTCCCGAGCATCTCGAAGAACGTGTGGTGGTAGGTGTCGAGGCCGACGTCATCGAGGTCGTTGTGCTTGCCGCCCGCGCGGATGCACTTCTGCGTGTCCGCCGCGCGCGTGTCGCTGCCGGGGACAGCGCCCGCCCATTTGCTCACGTCCGCAGCGCGCTCGCCGAGGAAGATGGGGACGAACTGGTTCATGCCGGCGTTCGTGAAAAGGAGGTTCGGCGAATCGGGCATGAGCGACGAGCTAGGCACGATGGTGTGCTTTTTCTCGCGAAAGAAATCGAGGAACGACTGGCGGATCTGTGTGCTGGTGAGCATGGCCGTGTATTTTGAAAAAGGGCGCGCAGGCTAGCCAGCGAATGCAAAAGGTAAAGCCCTGTGCGGGCGGACTTCTGCACAGCCATACAAATTATGGTAATTATGGAACTATACCTGCTCCTTACTGAAAAAACGCGTCTATTTCTAACTACCAACCCTTTATCAAACCTATGAAAACGAAAATTCAATTTAAACTAACCGTTCTTGCGCTCGCAGCCTTGTCAGCCAGCGCCTTCTCAATCCCAGGAGGTGGGCAGCAACCGAAATTCGAGGGTGCAGGTTTGTATTACGGTTTGGTTGATGGTGCCACATTTGAAAACTCGGGCTACGTCAATGTGGTCATTTCTGGCAAGAGTGTCGTCACTATCAGCATTAAGATTGGCGCTGAGAAATCCTCACTGAAGGGGACGGTGGATGCAACGACCAAGCAATTTGTGCCTGCGGACGTTACCAACAATCCGTTGGGCGTTGCTTTTAGCCTGATAAGCAATCCCAGCGAACTCACTCGCGCTGATGGCACACTGACCGTGAACGGAACCAGCGTGACTTTTTCTGCTCCGGTCCTCACGAAAAACCATGTCGGTGCCAAAGTTCCCGCTGTCGGGAAGTTCACAGCGGTATTCGACGGAATTATCGGGGCAGTCGCACTCGATACTACGGCGGGGACTGCCAAATTGCGCGTGCTACCGGGTGGAAAGCTGAAGGTGGAGCCTACGATGGCAGATGGCCGTGTCCTGCCATTTGTTACGCAAATCGCCGCCGACGGATCGGCACGCTTCTGGCGTCCCATCAGGCTGCGAAGCGATGAGCCAAAGCCCATCGTAAACCAAAGCGAACTATGTCCGACAAACTACAATTTTACTTAGGCTTGTGAAATGGCCTTGCTCCAGTTTGACCTTTTAAATTGGTTCACCGCCACGTCGCCCCAGCAAAACTCGCACAATCGGAAATGCTCATCCCAAATGAACCAAGTTCCTGAAAATTATCGTTCACTTCGCGCACGGGGATGCCTGCTTGGACTCGCTGTTGGAGATGCAGTGGGCACCACACTTGAGTTTCGCACCAAGGGCAGTTTTGCACCCATTCATGATATGATGGGAGGCGGTCCTTTTCATTTGAAACCGGGTGAATGGACTGATGACACATCCATGGCTCTGTGCATCGCGGAGAGTCTGGTCGAGTGCGGCGACTTCGACGCGCACGATCAAATGATTCGCTACTGCCGCTGGATGAATGAGGGGTATCTGTCCTCCAATGGACGTTGCTTCGATATCGGCATCACGATCAGCGGTGCATTGAGGCGCTTCGAGAAAAGCCGGGAGCCCTTCTGTGGCTCCACCGCGCCCGATACGGCCGGCAATGGTTCCATCATGCGGCTTGCTCCTGTGCCAATTTTTGCAAACGGCGATCTCCAAGAGGCCATCCGCTTATCCCGCGAATCTTCCCGAACCACACACGGAGCACAGGAGTGTCTGGACTCGTGTCATGCGCTCGGAGCGCTCCTGCATCATCTGCTTAGCGGAATGGAAAAGGAGGAGGCGCTTGAACGATTGAAATCCGAACCGGTTGCTTCACCCAAAGTGCGGGCAATTCTTGACGGCGCCTATCGTGAAAAGGCGGAGGAAGAAATCCGGGCATCGGGCTATGTGATTCACACACTGGAGGCCGCGCTCTGGAGTTTTCACCGCACATCCTCTTTCCGCGATGCGATCCTGACTGCTGTGAATCTTGGTGAGGATGCTGACACCACGGGCGCCGTGTGCGGGCAGATTGCAGGGGCGTGCTACGGCGCGGACGGGATTCCCGGCGAATGGCTGGATAAGCTCGCGAAGCGTGAACTGATCGAATCGCTGGTATCGAAACTGAGCGGAACATCGGGATGACACTGGCGATTATCTACTGGCTCAGCTTTGCCGCGTTAATACTCACCAAGGTTGCTGATGTGGTCAGCACGATTCGCTGGGTGTCGCCAACAGCCGAGACGAACCCTTGGGCGCGACGTCTTTTCCGGCGCTTCGGATTCATACCATCTGCTCAAATTAAACAGACATTCGAGTTTTCCGCATAGCGTTTAGTTGAACCAGCAGCCAGTCGCGACCGATGAGTTGGAGGACGGATTTGGCGTCCTCCCAGTAACGTTGCAGGGTGTCCCTCATTCGATGCCGGAGTG
>CANJNZ010000052.1 GCA_947476045.1 Chthoniobacteraceae bacterium | reverse complement strand
AGTCCATCGGGCGAAATGGCGACGGGCATCTGAGTTTCGACTTCACCAAGATTGCGCTCTTCCTTGACTACGATGCGCCCCGCCTCGGCGGTGTCGAATGCGACAGGCTTTTCATAACGCCATTTCGGCGGAGCAGGCGCAGTGAGTGCAAGGGACGCAACTGGTCGCTCTGCTTTCGGCTGCACCGGCTGAGGAGCGGCGACAATAGCGGGCGCAGGCTTTGGTTTGAAAATCAAAAGCAACGGCGAGAAGTAACCCGCGAGTGTGAGTAGCAAGGCGACGAGAAAAACCACACTGCGCTCTTGCTGTAGCGGGGCTTCTATTGATGCGGTTTCATCCGAAGTGGATGGATGCGTTTTCAGCATCCCTGCAAGCAGCGCACCAGTGAGACCAAAGAAAATCGAAGGTGGCAGCGCAAGAAGCGTGAGCACAATGACGCGTGACGCGGGCGACGACGGGAGAAGAAGCCTGAAAATTCCGAAGTTGGATTCGACACTCGTAGGGGAACCAATTCCAAAAGAATGGAATGTGGAGGCAAGAACGGTGAACGCCCCGGCAACCAGTGAGGCAATAAAACCTGCGCGCGCCCCTACGCGAAGCGGCACACCGCAAATGTCGGGCGCTTTGCTCTCGTCCGCAGTGAGACTGGCGATTGCGCCTGCAAGCGCTGTCAGAATTACGATGGGAAGAACGAGCGCGGCAGGCCCGTTTGGAAACAGCCCCTCCATCGCACCCACGTATAGCGCGACGGGAAAGCACACGATACCGGCAACGATGCCGATAATCTCACCCTGTCGTCTAACGGCAACGGGCAGAGGTATGGAGAGAGGGTTCATAGCTGTGCTACTTTGAACGTGAACAGTGAATCAGCCTTGGGCCGTATCGTCGAGCCGAAAACTATGTGTTTGCGCCGCCGTCTCAGAATAGCTGGCGAAATGCACCGCTTCTCAGCTTGACGCAAAAATAAAAGCGGGCAGACGCTGCGAGCCTATGAACGCCAAGCGACGCCGAAACCTCATTCAACTCGCCGAGTTGGAGCAGGCCGCAGTGGTGACTCGCAGGCGTCGGTGCTTGATCATTGCGGGTGTGCTTCTTGTCGTTGCCGCTTTTGCAACGTTCCTGCTTTGGCCCGCTGCAAAGCCTCCGCCGAAAGAGACTGCAAAGATCAACGTGCAGCCCCCGCGCACTTTGGAAGAGCTGCTCCAACTCAAACCGGATCAACTCGAGGAAATAGACATCGCGCTGATGAATCTGCTTTGCGCGAAAGGTTTGCTTGGAGCGGAAGACTTGAATGTAAGCGAGTGCCTTGAACGCTTGGACGGCATGGCGAAGTATATCAAAACCGAGACTGCCCGCCATTTCTACAAGTTCCGCGAACACCCGGAACAATACAGAAACTCGATTGGCTATTATCGTATGATGATGCTCGGCACTGTTTTGGTGAAAGACCTCGGCATTCGTTACAATCCCGAGATGGCGCTGCCGCAGATGGACGGGAAAATTCCGACGCTGGGCGAAGGTGCAAATTCCAAGGATGTTTTCATCCACGGATTGCTCGACGGAAAACATTTCGGAACGTGTGCGTCCATGCCGGTGCTCGTCGTCGCACTGGGTCGGCGGCTTGGTTATCCGGTGAACCTCGCCGGAGCGAAGTATCATCGTTACGTCCGCTACGAAGAGCCGGACGGGAATCACTTCAACGTCGAGCCAACCGTGACCGAAGGGTTTCTGACGCCGGAGGACGAGGATTACAAGAATGGGCAATTCAAAACCAGTGACGAGGAAGTGAAAGGTTACAATTGGTTACAACCTCTCAGCAATGGACAGGCGCTCTCCAGTTTTTTGAACACTCGTGCGATTTGTCTCGGTAATGCCAAGCGGTATGACGAGTCCAAACAAATGTTTCTGCTCGCGGCAAGTTTCTGGCAGGAAACACCACAGCGGAAAAAGTCTTTGGATTACTATCTCCAAGCCGTCAAAGAAGCTCCGCTCGGCGACCAGTTGTATGCGTTGTGGACTGAGATCGAAAAACTGGAAGTCCCGCAAGGTTCGCGCTCCGCCTACTTCAAGAATCGGAAAGTCCAGATTCATTATTTCATGAGTGCCAACACGAATTTGCCTGCCATCGAAAAAGCAGGAAACGATTTTAAGAACGAACTGGCCGAATACCGAAGGCAGTTGGCGTCTGGTGATCCTGCCTTGCTAAAATACCAGCAGCACAAGTTGGTCATCAATTTGAAGTCGGGTAAGAGCGTCCGCCTTCCTGTAGCAGCTTTGCCTCCGCCATTGAATCGGGGCTCGCTACCGCCCGGCTACATCGAGCGCATTTTAGAACTGAACTTGGAAGACTCGAATGCCATCATTAATGCGCTGTGGAGCTACCACAAACAAACGGCACTCGACTGGATGGGAGAGGCTGCGTTGTTACCGAGCTGGTGAGCGATTTGGCCGTTGACAGTCCGGCCACAGTTGTGTTTAGCGCAGGCATGAAAACAGTGCGCAAAACCCTCTTTGCAATTGCTGTCATAATTTTCACCGCCCAAGCCCACGCCGTTATGTATCTGGCGCGGCCTTACGATCCAAACATGGGGCGCTGGCTGTCAAGGGATCCGATCGGAGAGGAGGGCGGGGTGAATTCGTATGGGTTTGTGGGGAATGATTCGATTGATTCAGTGGATATTCTTGGGTTCGAGGGAAGGCCCGGTGGGTCACCATCTGGAAGCTATCCAGGACGACGCAATAATACAACAAACAGCGCGGGAGGTATGCCCATAAATCCAATGAACGCATTGCAGATGCTGGCAGGCTTGCCGTTTTCGGTTCTATCCGGCGACATTTTCTACAACGACATTCAGGAAATTCCAAAGAACGCTTGCAACGTGCTCATCACAGTAAACGGAATTTTTACGAGTCGAAATAGAGCAAAGGACATGTTGGATGATCTAAGGCAAAATTCTCCACGATATGTGGGCGTTGATGCTGGCATCGCCGCTGGCAACCGATCATCCTACGCAGGTGATATCTTGCAGATTGTCGCCGATGAGTTGCATGCGATTCAGTCGGCGTCATTTGATCTCGCACGGCAAATAAACAAGACCTATGACGCCTTGAAACAAAACGGTTGCTGCTGCGGCAAGATTCAGATTTTTGCTCACAGCCAAGGAACGAAAGTTTTTCAGCGTGCTCAGTCGCTAATCAAGCCAGAAGCCCGAAAGATGATATGTTACACCGGTATCGGTGGTGAGACGCGCATTTCATCAAACGGATTGGCGCGCGCGGAGAACTACAGGAACTTTTATGATCCTGTTCCTTACGCGCAGTTCCTTAATCCTATCAACTGGCCAAGTCAGCCATTCATTGGCACAAACACACGGGATGCTGGTGGGCATGGCTACTTTTCTTCTTACCAAGACTGGGTTCACCAGTTGCAGCCAAACTGCCCATGCACTTCAGTTTCAAAGAAATAAACGAGAGAGTATTCTTCATCTTCATTCTGTTGCACGTGCTCGTTTCGTGCAGCAGCACGACTGACATAACGAGGAACACTGCCAGCATGACAGATTTCGTCATAGGGCAAGTTTACGTGCTAAAGAAACCCGTCTGGATATCCAAGGGTGCGCTGCTTACTCTTCGTGGAAAAGAGCCGACGGACAGCGAAGGCATATTGAATTCTGGAACAAAATTTGTTGCTCGCAAGGCTGTAGTGGAGCGCGATTATGAAATGGGAACGAGCACTGAAGTGTTTGCAGAAGTTTTAACCGGTGAACACAAGGGTGAAACTATGAAAATTAGTGTCATCTCGCAACGGATGAAAACGGGATATACGAGGCGTGATCCTGAGATGCTTGAACCGATTGCGAGGTAGATCTGAGCATGAACGCAATCGCCTACAACCTCATCCGCTGCGTCATGCAGCAAAGCGCACAGCAACACGACGTGGAACTGGGGCGCATCAGCTTCAAGGGATCACTGGATACCGTGCGCCATTTTGCCGACGCCATCCACGCCACCACCGGCAAACCCCGGCGGCAAAGCCAGCTCTACCAAGAACTGCTGGCCATCATCGCCAGCGACAAACTCCCATGGCGTCCAGATCGCACCGAACCGCGTGCACGAAAACGACGCCCCAAGCAATATCAACTCCTCAACAAACCGCGCCGCCAAATGCGCGTCATCCCACACAAAAACAACTACCGCGTCACTGACTGCAAGGGCTTATCTTAGCGCCATTCGGATCTGACACCAGATAAAGGCCAAACGCGAGGTTGGCACGTTTATCCGGGAAAGTAGTATCTTTGTGTGTTTCGCGAATAAGAAAATGCACTCCTTCAATCTGCGTAGCCTGATATTTATACCCTGCTTGCTTACAGGGTGCATTTCAACGCCAAGAGATTCAACGCCTTTTGTGAGCAAGCAAGAAATACGAACTGCACTGCCGCCCGGGGATCCAAACAAAGAAAAGCGTCAAACAAGTGAAAGAGCTTTTAGGGCTAGCGCAATGAAAGGTGATCTGCGGAGTATGGATGCCCTTGCTGTTTTACGAGCAGGAGATGCATACGAAATAGCGGTGGAGGCTTTAAGTTGGGCTCAACTCGCAGTCGAAAAAGGAAATTCCTCGGCATTACCAGCACTCAAAAGAGCCAAAGCCATGTGCGATGCATATTTGAAATAGCGGTTTTAAGTCATAATGGCTTTAGTCCCTCATAGGATGTCGGACGCCCCTTGCTGTTGCCGAGCTGGTGAGCGATTTGGCCGTTGACAGTCCGTCCACAATTGCGGATAGCGCAGGCATGAAAACATTGCGCAAAACCCTCTTTGCAATTGCTGTAATAATTTTCACCGCCCAAGCCCACGCCGTCATGTATCTGGCGCGTCCTTACGATCCCAACATGGGGCGCTGGCTGTCTAGGGATCCGATTGGGGAAGAGGGCGGGGCGAACTTGTATGGGTTCGTGGAAAATGATGGACTGGATGGATTTGATTATTTAGGTTTTTGGAAGGGACCAGTAAGAAAAGGGGAAGCATGGGCGAGCGTTTGCGCTGAGGATGGTGATACTTGGAGCACTTTGGCGGAAACTCTTCATTTGAATTTATCAGAAGCAAAAAAGTGGGTTAAAAACTTCGATGCAACACCTGTAAATGGAAAAACTTACTACATTCCTAATACAGTTGTCGCGTTTACTACCAAATCGGTAGAATGGGGTGGGGATGGTGCTGGGAGTTTTGCGAATCAATTGAGAAGAACTGTCAAAAAAGAGGCTGATTCACTCAAGGAATATGGACTTAAGATTATTGAAATGTATCAGAATAATTCAGGTCTTGATTTTAAAAATGCGTGGGAAACCGAGGGTATTTCCGGTGTCATTTTCGCGGGACACGGTTCACGCGATAAAAAAACAGGGTTGTATCACGGTCTGAAGATAGGAGACGATAAAATACCGTTTCACCATCCAGAAATGGAGGAAGCTGTTTCTCCAGATCAAGTAGATCCACCATATAAGCTTGCGCATATATTTGCGTATACATGCGGCTCTTCATTGCCTCAACACAACACACACTATATATTTGCAAATGGCACCCACAAGATTGGGTATTGGAAAGACCATTTATCCAATAACGGAATTTTTATAGGATTTGATGACTGGGTGACATGGACAAATTGGACAAAACATTACGTTCAAATAACAGGATCTACAGGATCGCCAACATATCCATATAGATAATGCGATTAATCATTTACTTCTATTTTATTTATTTGTGTTTTCCAGGAAAATAATTTGCGTAATTTCATTAATTATTACAGTTTTCGGAATAGTAATAATAAGTCCGGTTTCCGTTTATGAGCCCACATCACTAGCTGAAGATGTAATATTAACATTCAAATATAATTGGATAGCATACTCAATGATGCTTCTAGGCTTATTGGGTTTACTTGTAAGTTTTTTTATGCTGAGGAAATAGAGGCAGCCAATAGCGGGCGCATTCCAGCTACGACAAAAAGTCGTAATCGCGAAAGGTAGCGCCAAGTGCCAGTCAGATTATTCGCCCACAAACAAACGGCACTCGAGTGGATGCGAGAGGCCGTGTTGTTGCCGAGTTGGTGAGCGATTTGGCCGTTGACAGTCCGTCCACATTTGCGGATAGCGCAGGCATGAAAACATTGCGCAAAACCCTCTTTGCAATTGCTGTAATACTTTTCACCGCGCAAGCTGTAAACGGCATGACTGCTGCAGAAGCTCGAAAAGCTTTTGAACAGTTTGTTCAAAAACAGACTGAGGACGCGAAACGACTTGCGCACGAGGCGCAAACGCTGGACGACTCGAACAAAGAGAAATGCGCGAAACTTAGAAGTGCATTGTTCGCGCTCGGTCGAGCCATTCATGCCGATGCAGATTCGATGTCCCCAATGCACAATTTTGCGGAGTGGCCGGGTGTTATCGGGGGACTTACTCAGAAAGGTCTGATCGACTTCTTTCACGATATTCATGTCCATCAGGACGGCGAAAACATGGACGTTTTTAACGCGCATCCAGAGGTCATGCGAAAGCTGTCTGGAAAATACGACCCATTGATCAAATCACTTTCAAAGTGCGACAAGTGAAGCATAAACATAAATCATCATTTTATAGCTCCATGGTGCTCAAGCTCCTTTCGCTGCTGCTATCTTGCTTCTCCATACCCGTGTATTCTGCCGACCTGCTGAAAACTGAAACACTCTACGAAGACAGCCTAGTGCGAGTCGTCCGTGAAAACCATTTGTCCCTAAATCCACATGCATATGTCTCGCTCGTATTGATAGTGGAAAAACAGCGCTTTAAGGGGGTTCATGGGCGGAAACCTTACTACTATAAATTGGACGGAGGACACCACATTCTCTTCTCCCTGCTCCGGATAGGTCTTCTAGGAGATACACGCATGGCGGTTCTGTATGATGTTCGCAGCGGAGGGGCACAGAAACTTGATATTTCCCAGTTTCACTGGGGATCGATGGGTCGCTCCGGAACTGCGGATTTGACTGATAACGTCAGTGAAAGATCAGGAGGCAAGGTGATGCTTACCTGTAGAGAGTTCGGTTACCGTGAAGAGATTGAATTGGCAATAGAACCGTTCAAAGTTGTTGGATGGCGGAAATTCAGGGACGGAAAAGTGTTTACTGAGGGACCTTAGAGAGTGTTGGAGGTGCTGTCCGAAATGCTTTCCAAGAGAACAATCGCAAGTGTGTGTTTTGCGCTATTGGTTATTTCGTGACTGTTGGGCTGTTCAAATTTCCGCAAGGCGGATTTCAGTTCAGCGGACGAAACTGGTCGGCTTGGCCAGTATCCGATCTCTGAATTATCGGCACTTTCGAGTAAACAAAGAGAACAGATAGAGTCTTTTGGCGAAACCATTTCACTGCCAAGTTCAACTCCATTTCGAGAAAGTGCGGTGCTCAGAACGGAGTATTTGAAATGGTATCGAAAAGGTTATGCGTTTGCATTCATCACTGGGAGGCAAAACGTGAGAGATCAAATCTCACGGATTAACCAGTCTGCACTCGTTAGAGCGAGAATCCAAGGATGGTTCGATGGCAACAGCACGGGCGGCATGGCAAGACACTTGAGGGGAATCAGACTCATTAGTGTTCCGATATGAACTTGAAAACTGCGCATAATTCAAGATTGCGCGCTGTTGGAACAGGCTTCGTTGTTGCCGAGTTGGTGAGCGAATTGGCCGTTGACAGTCCGGGCGGAATTGCGGATAGCGCAGGCATGAAAACATTGCGCAAAACCCTCTTTGCAATTGCTGTAATAATTTTCACCGCGCAAGCCCACGCCGTCATGTATCTGGCACGGCCTTACGATCCCAATATGGGGCGCTGGATGTCAAGGGATCCGATTGGGGAGGAAGGCGGCGTGAATTTGTATGGGTTTGTGGAGAATGATGGGGTGAACAAAGCTGATTTTCTTGGAATGAGCGGACTTCATTTAAGCTACAAATCTGAGCCAATATTCTTGGGAGAATGTGGATCGTTTGAATGGGTTGTGAATTGGAAGGTTTCGCCAAAGTCGGGAGCAAAAGGAGGCATTGTTCTCCAAGAGATAAGCAATGAAGCCTATGCAACTCCTGATCCAACTCTTCCCATGGAAAGTAGAATAAGCGAGCATTATTATGAAGCTTGGCGTGTGCTGCCAAACAGCACGAAAATTTCCGATGCAGCACTTACTCTCAATGATGGAGAGCATGCCTCAGGCTCCTCGATGGATAGGTGGGCTTACGGTATCGAGGATCCGCTTGCAGGAGGAATTGATGTGAACAAGCCAGCCTTTGATAATACAAAAGGCTACGCCATAATAAAAGGATGGGCACGATATAGAGACGACATATCACTAGATGAATTGGAACAACAAATGCCGCCGTGGGGAGCAAAATTTGGAAATGGTATATTTTCAACTGCATCCACCAAGATTGGCGCACCTCGTATGCCGCTATTTTCATCAAACAAGAAGTCTAATTTGGTATATCGAAAATTGAAAATCAGCTGGAATTGTTTACCATGTTCCTCTTCGGATCGTAAAACAAAAGTTGAAGAGTTAATTCCAGAAACAGACAAAATCTATCTGCCGAAATAGTTTTCACAACAATGCAATGAAAAGAGTTCATGGCTTATTGGCGGGGATTTTTCTCCTTGTGAATGGCGTCATTCATGGCGCTGATTCGGTCGAGAAGGAAATGGCCACGGACGATCAGATTCGGGCAATTGTGAAAAAAGCGTTGGGCAGGGAGATGGAGGAACATGGCAGCATGCTGGAGCTTTCAGAAAAAAACAAACTGTCCATCGAGCAAATGCCAACTCAGTCGTTTGTGGACGTCTTGAAGTTAACTGGGATAGATCCCGAAAAAACTAATCGCATCGAAGGGATAGGCGTTGATGCAGGATTCATAGGGCGCTGTCGAATCTCCAATTCCTACGATCTAATATATTACGGCCGGTCTATTCCCGTGCCTTCCGATGCTCCTCGTAAACCCCGTGCACCGCTTAAAAGGAAAGCAATAGTCAAACTCATGTTTTTCATCCCTCATCGCAGTGAAAAGTATGAAGGTAAATTGTTCACCCAAGCAAGGTGGAATGAAGTCATTTTCAAATGACTGAACAGCGTCGGACGTCCCCCTACTGTTGCCGAGTTGGTGAGCGATTTGGCCGTTGACAGTCCGTCCACAATTGCGGATAGCGCAGGCATGAAAACATTGCGCAAAACCCTCTTTGCAATTGCTGTAATAATTTTCACCGCCCAAGCCCATGCCGTCATGTTCTGGCGCGGCCTTACGATCCAAACATGGGGCGCTGGCTATCACGCGATCCGATTGGAGAAGAGGGTGGCGTGAATTTGTATGGATTTGTGGGAAACAGACCGAACTGTGAGGTGGATCCGTTAGGTCTTTCTGGTTTGAATCTTTCCGATCTCAAAGAGGATTTACCGGTTTACGTGAACACTAATTCGAAAAATTGGCCAAAATATTTATCGGAGGAATTGCGCACTAAACTGAAGCCTGACACTGATTATTATACTGTGATTGCACATAGTGAAGGCAATACTTACAAAGATGAGCGTCCGGGTGCTCGTTCTCGAATATCAGGCTCTGACATGGCAGATTTAATAAAAAAACAGCAAAACTACAAACACGGAACATCTGTCCTCATTCTTGGATGTGCAGTCTGTTATCGCCCGAATGACAAGAATCCGATAGTGCCACTTGATGCTGGAGGGCAAACTGCTCTCAAGCTAAAACAGGATGTCGCTGGCCCCAAATGCGACATTACCATCGGCACCATCAACGGAAACGTGCGAAAAGTGGATATGACACCCGATAAAGGCCAAACACGAAGTTGGCTCGTTTATTTGGGAAAGTAGTTACTTTGCGTGTTTCGCGAATAAGAAAATGCACTCCTTAAATCTGCTTAGTATGATATTTATACCCTGCTTGCTTACAGGGTGCATTTCAACGCCAAGAGATTCAACGCCTTTTGTGAGCAAGCAAGAAATACGAACTGCACTGCCGCCCGCAGACCCAAACAAAGAAAAGCGTCAAACAAGTGAAAGAGCATTTAGGGCTAGCGCAATGAAAGGTGATCTGCGGAGTATGGATGCCCTTGCCGTTCTACGAGCAGGAGACGCATACGAAACAGCGGTGGAGGCTTTAAGTTGGGCCCAACTTGCAGTCGAAAAAGGAAATTCCTCGGCATTACCAGCACTAAAAAGAGCCAAAGCCATGTGCGATGCATACTTGAAATAGTGGGTTTAAGCCATCCCTCATAGTGATGAAAAATACGACGGAAAATTGTTCATGAATTCAAGGCGTGATGAGGTGTTTTCAAATGACTGAGCAGCTTCGGACGCCCTTGCTGTTGCCGAGTTGGTGAGCGATTTGGCCGTTGACAGTCCGGGCAGAATTGCGGATAGCGCAGGCATGAAAACATTGCGCAAAACCCTCTTTGCAATTGCTGTAATAATTTTCGCCGCGCAAGCCCACGCCGTCATGTATCTGGCGCGGCCTTACGATCCCAACATGGGGCGCTGGCTATCGAGGGATCCAATTGGAGAAGAGGGCGGGGTGAATTTGTATGGGTTTGTGGGGAATGATGCTGTGGACGACTACGATGCGCTAGGTGAAAAGGCCTACATGAATTATCGAAATCTCAATATCTGGTTTTTACGACCTTTTTCAAATCGTTACCTCCCATTATCAGGACATGTTTTTTTGTCGTTCGATGAAGAAGGGTTTTCTTCGTCTGAAAAGAAAGAATGGGAGAAACTGAAAACTGAACTTGGCGTTCACGCTGGGGCGGCTGGAATAAACACATTCTCATTTCATCCAGAGTCGGTTTATATTGAACGAAGAAAGGACGAGAAAACGCTTCCGGAAAATTTTGATAATAGAAACCGTTTATCAGTCTTGGTCACACGGGGGGCGTTCGTTGATGTGGACAACAAAAAGGATGACATAAATCAGATAGAACACTCAGATCGTGAGCTTATCGCTCGCAATTACTGTGAGCAAGCACGCCTGCTGAAAGAGGCGGTGAAATCGGCAAAGATTAATAATGGCGGGACACTATACGGAGATTTGGGCGGAGGCACCGATCCAGGACCTTATTCCTTTCTGAATGGTAACTGTGGGCACTGGGCTAGCTTGATAAGGGAGAGGGCTGGGTTGAATGGAAAGAATTGGGGAGATCGCGCATTCAACCGTCAAACAAGATGGAATTTTGGAATAGGTCATGGGACTGGCTTGTCGCCGGTTGGTTACGGCATCCAACACACGCTTGAGTGGATTTTTAAACTCGGTGATACTGTAAGCAATCCCCCTCCTGCGCCAATATCCATCCCGCCACCGAGTAGGCCAAAGAGGTAGTGCCGAATGAAAACAATAACCGCTCTACTTCTAAAGAATACTGCTTCAACATTTGCGTGCATGGGGGCAGCGCTATCCATGCTTATTGGCTGCGAGAGTTCGCGGCCAATCGAACTTACACCGCAGGGCACAACAAGGTGGGCAACATTCAACAAGTGGGAGAGAAAACACTATCGGCTTCTCGGCATTACGCTTGACGTTCCGAATGAGCGACACGGTGAAGACATGCAACAGGATTCCGGAAAGCTTAAAATCGCTGGAACTAAAAATGTTAGTTTTGGTCTTCATGCTGCAAGTCGAGGTCTCCTGCATGAAGCATCCACAAAGATCGATGTTATAGTAACGGAATATACTCCCGAGGAATTTGCAGAGTTCCTCAGAGGTGAGCGAGGTTGCTTTTTCCCAATTGAATACTCTGAAGCCCGGAAATTACAGCCCTCTCTATATACCAAGAGGAATTCGCAGGGGATTAGCTATCGCAAAGATTACAAAAAACCTGACGGCTCAGTGATCATTGCTACAGCGCTGAATCGCACAGGCGCAGGCTATGGCCACGACACAGACTTCGACGCTGAAGATGATGCTGCGATTCGGCGCATTTTGGAATCGGTTCGGTTTACTAAGTGAGGCAAGAGATTCAACACTTGGGTAGTGGACCAACGCTGCCAATTCATATCGTAACTGACGTGAGCCTACTATCGGCTGCCTTTAGTGCTTACCTCACCACTGCGCCGCCTGCCATTTCGATGACTGCGAAGAAGCTGCGGCGTTTGTGGCGGGGGATTTGGGAGTCGGTTTCGATTTGGAAGATTCCCATCGCGAGCTTTTCGGTGGTCTTGGGGTGGATTCGCAGTTCGTATTCAGCGCCTTCTTTGATGGTCTTTAGCGTCCACTCGAAGAGGGTGCCGGGACATTCTATTTTGGTGAGCTTTGTGGGTTGGGCGGCTTCGGCGATTTTGATGCGGACGGTCTTTTCCTCGGTGGCGGCTTTGATTGTCCATGCGAGGCGTTCGGTGCTGAGTTTCAGTATGCTGGACACTTCCAGATGCACCCGCGTGCTTTGCAAACCACCGCCCGGAGCATCGGTCTGCATGAGGATTGTTTTCTGGATGGGCTGCGTGTTGTCGGGGATGCGCACGATGCAATGCACCTGACCTGTCTTGCCCGGCTCCACTCGTGGTTCTTCCACGGATACCTTCATGCACGCACAGGACGTTTCGACTTTCAGCACGTTGATCGCTTTGTCTGTGTGATTGGTGAATGGCAAATCGAATTCCTTCACCGTCTCGGTGTAGTCGGCGGAAAATGAAAACTCCTCCTTTTCAAACGCCACGCCTTTGCCCGGCCCGGCCACAGCCAACTGCGTGAGGAGAAAAATCCATGCGAAAATCTGCTGCATTGCGGGAGGATAAACGCTAATCACCGCGCCGATGCAAACCATCAAGGAAGTATTGCTGCTGTTCCTCGCCGCCGCCGCTGTCGGATTCGGGTTCAATGCCGTCCGCTCAAAACCGCTTCCATTGTCCTACGGGAAAGCCATGCCGAACACCCCTGCGAGCAAGGATTCGCCAGCCACCCAGCCCCCATCCATCTCCTTGCAGGAACTGCGCGACGCACCAGCGGGAAGCATCTGTTTCATTGATGCCCGGACATCACTCTTTTTCGCAGGTGGACACATCCCGCACGCGGTCAGTTTGCCCCGCAAGGAATTTGCCAGTGCGTTTGCCCGTGTGGAGGGGACTTTGCGAAAGGACACATCGCGGCGGCTTGTCGTGTATTGCTCCGATGTGGATTGCGACGACGCCCGTGCCGTCGCCCGCGAACTCCTCCGCGCCGGGTTGAAGTCGGTGTTTGTTTTCAATGGCGGCTGGAAGCAATGGCACGAGGCAGGACTACCGGAGGAAAAGAGCTGATGCGCCTATTTCTTTCCACATCGTTCGTGAGCACCGCCATCCGCATCGTCATCGGTGGCATCTTCATCTATGCGGGCATCATGAAAATGAGGGACCCCGCCGCCTTCGCCAAAGCCATCGAGTCCTTCCGCATGGTCCCCCGCGCCTTTATCCCCGCGCTCGCCATCATCCTCCCTCCCCTCGAAGTGCTGGCCGGCGCATTGTGGATCGTGAATCGCGCCTCTGTCGCCGCAGCCACGACCATCCTCGGGCTTTGCGTGCTCTTTGCCGTCGCCCTCAGTGCCGCCATCCTGCGTGGTCTGCCCACCAGTTGCGGATGCTTCGGCGCTGCGCTCGACGGCTCTTCTCCGAAAGTCGCCCTCATTCGCGACATCTTCTTCACCGCCGCCACCGCTTACTGGCTCGTGCTCCAGCGCGCTGCACCGCGAAAGGATCACGCAGCATGAAAAAAAGAGCGTCTATCGCCATGCCGCCTTGGATTGGTCGCTCTTGTTTGTTTTCACACTTGCCATGCACCGGACCATGCGTAGTGCCTGCACGCACATAGCGCGGGAAAGTCGCGCGTCTCGCTCGATGTCGGGAATCCTCCGGCTGAAACGAAGTAAGCCACCCAAACCTTTCACTGCACTGGTGGCAAAGATGCCAGATGCCAGGTGGCTCGATTGGCCGGGGACAGTGCTGGATGTGGGCGGCCCGTGCATTGATGCGTTCGGACGAATAATATGACAAGGCACCTGCTTCGTGTAAGGCCCAAGTCGAAGACAAACGCACAGCGTTTGAGACGAGGAGCGCAGCGACGCAGCCCGCAGGGGAGTGAAACGAATCAACCTTTTTCGCGATTCCACTTTTGTCGTAGCTGGCACGCGCCCGCTATTGGCTGCCTCTATTTTTTTCGCCCAATTATAATCCCAATCATCCATGGCGTTCCCAGAACCATTGAAACAGTTGCGACATCGCCGATGAAGCTCCTATTCATCAAATCACCCCATCGATATCTTCCAATTAAGGCAGTTGCGACAATGATCATCGGCTCAAGAATTACCATTGCCCATATTGCCACGGGCATTCCTACATAAAATTTGCTTTGAGCACAATAACCAATAGCTGCAATAACTAAAGGAACGAAGAGCACCACCGGCGCACCAAATTGCCTGCCACCGGAAAATATATAAGACGAAACCAACCCAATGAGAGCGGCTCCAATGATTGCAAGACAACAAAGTATAGATTTTATTATCATGTTTTAATGCGGATAAAGTGCGTGCAGAGCTTGTAAATCGTCAGTGCTTTTCATTGCTTCTAAGACGCATCTGCATTTTTTAAACCACCGCATTAGGTTGTATTTATATTGTGTAGCTACCCAGTCAATTGCAGCGGTTTTTCGGAGCGTTTCCTCATGACCGTGAGTTGGCTCAGACCAGTTAGGGTGTTCTCCAGCCTGAATCGCAAGCCAATCATTGTAACTCGATGGCCACAAATTCCCATGATATGAAGGATCACCGCCTAGACCATTCACCCATACATTGAATCTGGCCTCAGCATGAATCGCGTGTGCATAAAAATCTTGCCAACTATGTGTCACACGACCAAGTGCCGAAAGAGATTGTTTACAGCTTATTAGATTGGCCTCGCCCCCTTGAAGCGGCATATTGAAATTTCGTAGCTCTAGTTGTAAATAGGATCGGAATTTTTCTTCCCATTCAATTCTAGAATTGATTATTGATTTATTCGGTATTAATGAAAATTTATCTTCACCCGCTCTTTTCTCCCATACTTCAATGTTTTCCCCATGCTGGAATGGACGATTATAGTGTCTTTCAAGCTTTCCAAAGGGTGATCCGGGAGTGTGCAAGATTGCTCCGCCATCTTGACCAACATTTTCACTTTGCAAAATTCCAAGTATAGCTCCTTGATACTTAGCCCAGAGAGGATCTTTTCCAAACTCATCAATGCTAGATGTTGCATTATTGAATGAACTTGCAGTCAAATCTCTGTGTTCGCCTGATTTGAACCAACCCAAAATATCGATGCTATCCACCCCGTCATTCCCCGCAAAACCATACGGATTAACACCGCCGCGTTCCCCAATCGGATCCCTTGAATTCCACCTTCCTAGCCACTGATTATAATCACGTCCGATGTAGTGATACTGTCCTGACTCCGCATCGAGATACTTGGTTGAGAAGCGGAAGGGGAAGGAATTATGAAGCGAGCCAGCCGTGCCAGCGGGCGTGATGTCGTTGCCGAAGGGGTCGTATTCATAATGCGCCATGACAATAAATGAATTATTGAAATACTCGGTGATGTTTCCATTCCCATCGTAGACTGGGTAATATGCAGTCGGATTGGCTGCGGTGTGCAAATAAGTGCGTAACAACCCGCCCACACCGCCAGCCCCCTGTAGGCTGCCACTGATATCCGGCCCCCAAATGTGCGTCCGCTCCAGCGTCAACGCGGGTGGTGTGCCGGTGGTGTGGACCGCCCCTGTGTATTCCGCGATGAGATTCCAGCCATCGTAGATGAAATAAGTGCGGGTGCTGCCCGTTGTTTTTGCCACCCGACGCCCCATCGCATCGCGCAGATAGGTCGTGGTGCCGCCTCCGTTTGGCGTGACATTGAGCTGGCGGTTTTCCCCATCCCATGCGAGCGCGGCGTTCACCGTCGGCGCAATGGGAATGGGACCGCTGGTCATATTGCCGTCGGTGTCATAAACGGGAGCAAGGCTTCCAACGGCGCTGTATTGATTAAGCGCCGTGGGTGTGTAACTGGTCGGCGTGCCGCCGGTGGTGGTGTGCGTGCCATCACGGTGCTCAGTGCGGTTGCCGATTTTATCGAAGGTATAGTGGCGCGACGACGCGCTGGTGTGTGTATGCTGGGCAGATTCCACTTCGCCAAGGGCGTTGTAACCCCAAACCCAGTCAGGATCCGTTGTATAGTTATCACTGCTTGCGTTCACCGATGTGCGCTGGCCTATGTCATTCACATTGTATTGATAGGTGGAAATGTTGATTCCATCCAAAATGTTTTCCTTCTTTTGCAACACATCCCGGGTGGTCTCCCATGTATTGGTCACTATATGGAGGGGGCCGGTGACAGTCGCGAGGAGTCCGTAGCTGTTGGTCTGATAACCGTAGGTAAAAGTATCGCCGCCCCCCGTAACCGTATTCAAACGCCCGCTGTTGGCGTGGTAAGCCAGCGTCTGGCCGACGACCAGCGTCGTATCCGGCAGACGCAAATCCGCCCCCGCGTATCGCAGCAGGCTGTCCGTCTTGCGATCCAGTATGCGCTGTATGGACGGGTCAATCGTCGCGCCCTCATCCACCGTAACGCCGGATGCCCCTACTGAAAATGTCAGATTGGGATCAATCGTGGTGGTTTCCTTCGTCACATTCAACCCAGGCGCACCAAAGGTGTATTCGATGCTCGTGCCGGGCAGGCTCGACGTCGCGGCAGTCACCATCCGCGCTGGCTGCCCGATCCGGTTGTAAACGATACCAATGTCCGGCGTGTCGGCATCAGCCGTTGCAAGGGTGTTGCTCGTATAATGCTTAACAGCCACCTGTCGTCCGTTCACATAGCTATAGACGGTATGCTTGCCCCGATCCCATGTCCTCGCATTCAAACGTCCAGCATTCGTGTAGGTATAAACAGGACCGTCGCCCGAATTGTCCAGCTTGCTCGTGAGCCATCCTGTATCGGCGTCATAGTTCCAAGTCGTTATAGAACCGTCTGCATCGGTGGGAACGCCATCTTCAAGCGTGGGATTGGTGCGAAGCGTCTTGATCCGATGCGCGTAATCGTAAGTGGTATAGGTGGGGTAAGTCTGTGAACCCCATGATGCAACAGCCTGACCGCTCTCATCGTAAGCTGTGTTTGTCACAGTGTCGTCCGGAAGCGTGGTGTTGACCTTGAGACCTCGATGGTCGTAGGTGTAGGCGGTGGTGCGCCCGCCTGGATCCGTCACAAAAAGCACGGCGTCGGAGATATTGTCGCCATCGTAAGTCAAAGTGGTAGCACCCTCACCCGCCGTCCGGGAGTCGGTGATGGTTTCCTGACGCTTCAGCGCATCGTAGGTGTAGGTCGTGGAGGCAATCAGCGCTCCTGCACCAGCCCCATTGTCACGCTGCTCCACACTGGTCAGCAGCCCGGCGGTGTAGTTGGACACACTGCGCGTGCCATCGGGGTTGGTAACTGTTTCCTTCCAATTGGTGGCACTGGGATCGTTCAGGCTGGTCACAGAATATGTCACGGCTGAAACCACGGACGAAGAAGGCGTGGAATAGCCGGGTGTAATCGTCCATGAACGCAAGCCGTCCGGTGTGCGATGCGAAGTTGAAACCGTGGTGGCAGTATTATTGCCCGAAGTGGCATAGACTTGAGTGGTGGTGGTAAGGACACTGGTTGCAGCGCCGCCGGAAGGTGTGTAGCTGCCCGGAACCGTTTCGGACTTGGTGATCTGATCGACATTATAATCAATGGTGCCGTTTCCATTGAGATCGAGAGCGGTCGTGGTGCGCTCGCCCTTGGTGTTGTAGGCGTAAAGTGTTTTGACGCCATCGGCATCGCTCACACTGAGAAGACGACCGGTGGGACTGGCTCCGCCATCATCGTATACATAGGTGGTCGCTGCAGTGCCGAGCGTCTGGACAGTTGTGCGTCCCGCCCAGTCTGTCTGCGAAGTGCTAGTTTCGCGAAGGTCGGCCCCATCAATGTAGGAACGGCTGGTAAGCAGGCCGGTGTCATTGACTGCATAGCTGTATTGCATTTGGGGCGATAGCGCGCCGGTGGATTCGGAAATCCTGCCATCAGGAAAATGTTCCTCGGTCTGGCTGGCCGTGGCGTCTCCAGTCAAAGCAGCGGTGGTTACCATCGTCGCGCCACTTCCGTAGGTGGTCGTGCTGCTGGAAAGCATCTTAAGTAGCCCGGTTTCCGGGGATGGCCCCCAGCTTTCAGAATAGGTGCCCGTAAGATTGCGGACGGATTTTGAGATTTCGACACCGTTGCGTTTCGTGCTGGTGGTGAGGCCGCTGTAAACGGTCTGCATCGTCACCCCGAGACGGGTTTCCGTGATCCGCCGTTTGAGATCATCGTAGGTGTAGCTGGTGGTGATTCCATAGCGATCCGTTTCCGAATTCACACCGCAGCAACCATAGTCCGTGGAGGTGTTCCATGCCTCGCCACCGCCATTATTCGGGAAATATAGAACTTTCGTGGGGCGACCAAGATCATCCACTTCGGACGCAAGCGAGTGATCCAGAACGATTCCGGCCCCAGTGCCAATCGCCGTGGTCAATGACTCCACGGTTTGCCCTACAACATTGATATGGGTGACGGTTTGCGAACCCTCGGTGACCTCCACACCCGTTGCAGCCCCGGTTTTACTGGTGACAGTCAGATCCGCACCGCTGACGTAGGCATAGGTGAAAATCGTCCCATCGGGATGGGCCATGAATGCCGGCTTGCCGCCATTGTTGGGATCCACGCCGGGATCCACGTAAGTGATCGCGCTCGTCGTGAAATGAGTGGCGTCCGAATAGTTCTTTATCGTCTTCGAATTCGCGCCATAGAGGGTTTCCGTTTTGGACAGAAATTTACCGCCAACCTTTTCCTCAATAGTCTCCTTCGATCCGTCCCAAGTGGTGGTTCTGATCAGGGTGGAATTCCCCTCGGCGAACGGTGTGGTGGTGGTGCAAATGGTGGTGTTGCCCGCCGAGGCGTAGGTGCGATCTGCATTGTTTGCACCCGGATGCACCGCCTTTTTAAGAAAGCCACCTTCCACCCCTGTCGTAAAGTAAGTCCATGTGGAAGTAAGGCTGCCATTGTCCGGACTCACTTCCTGCGTGTCCGGTTCCCAACCCCAAGTATAGAGTTTATGGGTCTCCAAAACATCCGAGACAACTGGTCCATCAATGGTTCCATCATGGGCAGTCAACCTGTCCGTGTGAGTGGTTTGATCCACCTGTGTCTTGGTGTTTTTCACCGTGCGCAAACCGTTGTTAGCCGTGCCTTCCGTGAACGTCCAATTGATGACATCTCCTGTTCCATCCTGAACCCATGTCATCACATCCGTATGTCCCTGAAAAGTAGTGGAAACCGTGAGGGTGTTGGCGGCGGTCTTTTCAATACTGACTGTGCGGATTGTGGTGTTTGAGGGAGTCTTGATCGTAATGTCGGTGCGGATGTGACCACCCACATCCGTATCCACGACAGTCGTGTGCCTGCTGTCAGTTGTTACCGAATCCAATGCACCATCGGTGGCGGCGAAAGCGATGTCTTGGGAACCTGAGAAACGAAGGAGCTTGCGACCATCGTAATCGGCGGTGTTAATATTGAGTTCGATACTGGCACTTGTATCGCCGAAATTAGAGCTTCCCGCCGGGATGGAAAGCGATGGCCCGCTGAATATAAATTTGTCATCGGTATTGGTGACCACCTGACCGCAATCGTCATAGGTGCGGACGCCGCCCTTGGGATTTCCAGTAGTTAAACCAGAATCTGGGCGTGCAGTTAAATCACAAGTGGTGCTGCACGAGCTGCATCCCATGACGAGATGGAATTTCACACAAGTGTCCATCGTATGGGCGGTGATATTGCCGGAAGCAGTCCTGTTCTTGGTCTTAACCACTAGATCCAACGGGAAACTGAAATTGTTCTTGTCCAGTTCAAAGGTGAAATCCGTCCCGGTGGCTGGATCCCCGCTTGTGGGTGTGATTTCCTTAAGACTCGCTTCATTTTCCTCGGGGCCGATCCAGAACTGGAGTTCAGGACGGGTGGCCGTGCATCCTGGGCACGCATATTTAGGAGAATCCGAAGGTCTTTTGTAAGGGATATGCAGACTGAGCCGGATGATGCCATCCACACATGGACGAAGCTTGAGATAGCCGCTCGTTTTTACTTTGTCAGTGGCATCCGAGAGAGCGGGATTGAACGGGGTGTTGCCTAGGGTCGTAAGATTGGTATCAAACCATTGATGGCAGGGGCAGTCCACCGGCGGGTTCTCCCACGCTTGACCATCTGCGTGCAGGAATGGAAGAGGAATCAGGGAGCAGATGGCAGCCAGCAGGCCGAGCAGGACAAAGAGGCGTGTGATTTGTTTCATAACGATGGATGGATGGCTAAATTAACGGAAAGAGCGGCTGTTGAGGGCGCTTTGGAGGGCGGTGGCAACACGGGTGTCGTTCGGAGTGATGGCGGCGAGGGCGGGCAAATCCGCTGCATCGGTAATTTTTCCGAGAGCGCTGACGGCGGCCAGACGGACCATCATGTGCTCGTTGCGATCCTGAAGGGCGGCGAGCAATGGCTGGCGGAAAGCACTGAGACGGCGTTCGTTCACAATCCGCAACGCAGTCATTTTGGTGGCAATATTGGCTGTCGAAGTCTTTTCGGAAAATATCCGTTCAAGGATGGGCGCAAAATAAGAATCCGGGATGTGGAAGACAGGCGCGATGTATGGCTGGGAAGCCGCCTTGGCTGTGCTCTGGGCTGGCTTGACGGGGTTGGGAGTGGAATGGAGGATGTGCAATGAAAGAAGTCCGGATGGGGCAATCATCGAGTTGCTTTCTGCGAATTCATGGAAGGTGGCGACAATGGCAGTGCGAAGCGCGGGCTCCCCGGACGCATCGCTCCAGATGGTGCGCAGGTGTTGAATGGCATAGTCGCGGGTGGAACTGTCCCTCTGAGCATCGCGTGCAAGCGTGGCAAGGGCGCGCGCGAATCGCTCGCGGATGTCCGGATACAAATGCAGGATGCAGGCGATTTGATGCATGAATGTGGAGTGAACCACCGTCTGCTCTCTGACGGGACGCTGCACCATCGCTGCAAGCATCGCGTCTGTTTCCACCGGACACAGAGAACGGGCGGGCAGGGCACGAATGAGATCCGTCCGATAATTGAGCGGGGCAGCCGTGCCGAGAGCTTCCTTCAGCTCGGGCCGGATGAGTGGATCCGTCAATTTGGGCGGCGGCGGAATCTCGTAGCTGCCAAGCACGCCGCCGGGTGAGGCGGGGGCTGACGCCACGGGGGACGTCTCTTTTTTGCGGGACAGCATCAGCGCTGTAGCGCCAATGGCCGTAACGGCGACCAGAATGACAAGTGAGCGGCGGAGTTGCATGATGAAAATTCCGTGGCGGGGTTATTGTTGAGGCACGTAACCGGCGTCCCATGTCATGTCGCTGACGCCGCCGACCCAGGTGCCGTCATTGTCCCTCGTCTGGCCGGTGAGGGAAATCACATCGGTCACTCCGGTGCCCGGATCGGCGTCACTGTCTTTCGCATCGCTGGAGCCCTGATTACCCAGAGTGAGCACCCGGTTTCCGGGGCCTTGAACGGGGAAATGCAGCCGGTAATTGCCCGGCGGCAGATGATCAAAGCGATAGTTGCCGCCGGCATCCGTCACGGTGCTCCGAATGAACGTGCCGTTCGGATCGAGCAGTTCCACTGTGACATCAGGCAGGCCGAGTTCACCAGTGTCCTGAATGCCGTTGGCGTTGTCGTCCCTCCACACACGGTCGCCGATGCTGCAACCCCAATGCGGATAGATATTGTGGCAAATCCTCGGAATATTCGCACCGGGAACTGCGTAGAAGGATATTTCCGTTTCACCAAGGGCATTGAAGCTGGCGGCGGTCAATTCCATAGAAGTGTCCCCGTTGATGAAAACTGCGCCCTCGACGAACATTTCCAACCGGACCGAAAGATCGGCCGGGATGGGGCCATCCATGACATATTTGATGGCAATCAAGCGTGTGCCGTCGGGCAGGGTCTGGATGATTTCATAGTCCCCCGTTGCATCGGTAAGTGCGAGGCGGAACGCATTCACGGTGGCGGCAGCGGCGATGGAGCCGCCGTTTGGCCCTCCGTTTTGCAGACGGGCAAGCACGCGCGGGGCGGCAGCGGTGATGCCCGTATAGCGGGCATTGAAGCGTCGAGAAAGGGAGGGATCGCGTTCGATTTCCTCCAGAGTCAGTCCAGTATCGTATTGGAGATCGACCGAATGCGAAATCCCCGGCAGGTCCCAAATCCGCGTGCTAAGACTGGCCGTGACGAGGGAGAATGCCGGGCCGAAATCAGCCTCCACCACTTCAATTTGAACGCTGGCCTGCTGTGTATCCCCACCAGTCACCGCGCTCGCGGCGAGTGTGAACGTGCCTGCATTGTTGAAAGTCACAACACGCGGCACCAAGGCGGGACCCGCCGAGCCGACCGCAGTCCCGTTCAGTGTGACGCTGGAAGTCGTCTGCTGACCGTCCAGACCATCCGGCACCGCGATGACTTTTAATGAATCACCCAGGCGCACGCGAATCGTCGCCGCCGGCGGGGTGAAAATATTGGTGGTGGTCCAATGTAGCGTGTGTTGCTGGCTCAATGAACCGTTCTCAAACGTCGTGGTGATGACCGTGTCCCCCGTGGAATTGAGAGGGACGTTGGCAAACCAACGACCGGCAAGCCCGGCGGAGGTCGGAACCGCCGTCTGCCCCACAAAAACCCTAGCATCACCCGCCAGACGCTCGGCACCCTCGATGCAAAACGGCGAGGTCAATGAATCAGTGAAGCCCGCGTCCAGATGACCCTCAGCATTGAACCTCGACTCCAGCCAGTCCGGCGTTCCGTTTGAATTCGTATCCGCTCCCTGACTCCGGTAAATCGTGATGGATGCGATGCTCAGGGAAACCCCGGTGCGCAGATTGCGGTTGTCAATCGTGAGCGTATGCGTTCCTGCACTAAGCCGTTGTGTGAGCCAGAGATGGTCGGAGAAATATGGGAGCACATCGCCGCGTCCCACCTCCGCGCCATCCACTCTCGCGATGACTGGAATGTGAGGGGTGTAGGGATCCGCCGGGAATGCGGATGCTTTGAGTTCGATGACGTAATAACCCGCCGATGCAGCATCAAATGTGAAATCCACCGGTCCGCGACGGGTGAAAGAACGCAGGGTGCCGTCAGGAAGCTGCGCCCAAGTGCCCGCCTGTGCATTGAAGCTGCCGAGCGGAAGATCGCCAATTTTCACATTGGAAGGAGGGGTCCCGGAGCCGGGGTTGACAGGATCCCTGCCCAAAATCTGCACCGCATACACGGCGTGACCGTCGTTGCCGTGGAAGGTGAAGGTGCTGCCCGAAGCCAGTCCCGTGAACTCATCACCCGACCAGTAATTGGTGCTGAACTCGCCCGTGAACGTGTTGCCCACCCATCCATCCTGTCCGCTCCACGTCTCGGGATCATCGCTCTTGAACACATGCCAGCGCAGCCCGTTTTCAAACCAGCCTTCAAGGACTGCAATATCATAGACCCGATACGGGATGTTCGTGACGGTCATTGACATCTGGTTGCCGTCGTAGAAATCACCCATTCCGATGTAGCCGAGCGTATTCGGTGTCGTGGGAGTCTGATCGGGGAACAGCATTCCGTGCTTCGGATAGACATCCACCGTGGGCATGATCCAGTCAATCCCCGTAAAGCTCACCTGGGGCGCAGTCACTGGATTGCCATCGGCATCCACGGTCGGTGCCAGATAAAATGGAGCCAATGGATCGGAGATATTCAAATTGTTCCAGTGCATCTGCGGGATGAATCCGTCCACGGAACTGGCTGCCATCACACCATGGTTTTCGGGATCCGCCTCGTTGGCGTTGCTGCCCCTGCTGAAATTGATACCCGTCCAATGTGTGTAGCCTCCGGGGGCGACAGGCTCCTGTGCTGTGACTGTGAATGTCACCGAGGTGGTGTAGGCTCCGCTGGTTACTGATACCGTGATCTGACTATCGCTAACCTGAGCGGGCAGCAACACGACCACCGATGACTGTCCACCGGCATCCGTGTGAAGATTGAGCGATGCCGAGGGGGTGTCGTTCTCGCTGGCCGCCAGTTGCGCCTCTCCCTGCGTGACGCTGAACAACACCGGTGCATTGACAAACGGCCCGACGCCGGGGTTGGTTAGTGAGATCACCAGCGGCTGCGCAAGAATGGTTCCGATGTCGCCGGTCTGATTATTCCCGCTGACGATGCTCAATTCGGGCAACACCCCATTGAAGAAATTGAGCGGATCGGTTCCGTTGGTGTATTCAGCGAGGTTGTTGGCGCCGTCGCCATCCGGATCACCCAAAGGACCGTTGTTGACGTTGACCGAGCCGTTGTCGTTGGGATCCAGTCCGTTTTGCAACTCCCACCAGTTGGGCAGTCCATCACCATCGGAATCGAGCAGGGCATCAATCAAATATAGCCAGCCGGTGGCCGGTGGAACCGGCGGACCCTGCACCTGCACCGGGCTGGTGCGATCCGTGGTGCTGCCATCTCCCAACTGCCCCTTGATGTTACGGCCCGATGCCCAGATTGAGCCGTCGTTTTTCAATGCGAGGGTGTGGTTGGCCCCGCCGGAAGCCGCCAGTATTCCACTCACGGTCGTCACTTGTTGCGGAGTGGTTTTGTTGGTGGTATTCCCTATGCCCAGTTGGCCGTAGGTATTCCCGCCCCACGTCCAAAGGTTTCCGCTGTCGGTCACCGCTATGGTATGATCCTCCCCCGCAGCCACCGCCACCACACCACTCAGCCCGCTGACTTGCACGGGAACTTTCTGATCCGTATTGGTGTTGTTGCCCAACTGGCCTGTGAGGTTGTAACCCCAGCACCAGACCGTGCCGTCGTCTTTGACAGCAACACTGTGCTTAAACCCGCCCTCCACGTGGGTCACACCGGTGAGACTGCTCACGGCAACCGGAACTTTGGAGTTAGTCAGCGTGTTGTTGCCCAATTGGCCCTTGCTGTTTAAGCCCCATGTCACGACGGTTCCGTCCGACTTGATGGCCAAAGAATGGTCACTGCCAGCACCAAGGCCAACAGCCGTGGTCAATCCGCTCACTTGCACCGGCGTGTAGCGATTGGTGGTAGTGTTGTCTCCCAGCTTTCCATAGGCATTATTGCCCCATGCCCACACGGTGCCGTCATTTTTTCGTGCAAGGTTGAAATCTCCGCCCACGGCAATTTCCACGACGCCGGTCAGCCCGTTGACCTGCACCGGGGTGTGCCGATCGGTCGTCGTGCCATCACCCAATCTGCCCTGAGTGTTGCCGCCCCATGTCCAAACCGTGCCGTCGCTCTTGAGCGCCACACTATGAATGTCGCCCGCACCCACCGCGATGATATTGGTGAGTTCCGCGATTTGCGTCGGAACCGTGCGTTGGGTGGTTGTCCCGTCGCCCAACTGGCCGTTGCTGTTATAGCCCCACGCCCAAACCGTGCCGTCACTCAGCGCAAGGCTGTGCTGACCGCTGCTTGCCACCTGCGCAACCTGCCCGCCTTGCACATACCCGCGCACCTGCACTGGGGCAAGCCGATCCGTGGTGCTGGCGTCGCAGAGCTGTCCCTTGTTGTTGCGGCCCCATGACCACACGGTGCCGTCAACTTTGATCGCAACACTGTGCGTGCCGCCACCAGACAACGTGACCATCCCGCTCAAGCCTGTCACCTGCTGGGGCGTGGTCTTGTAGGTGGTATTGCCTATCCCAAGCTGGCCGTAGTCATTGGCTCCCCAAGCCCAGACGGCTCCGCTTCCTGTCACGGCCAGTGTGTGATTGTCACCGGCAGATACCACCAGCGCGCCGGTCAACCCGCTCGCCTGCACTGGCACCAATCGATCCGTGGTGGTGTTGTCGCCCAACTGGCCTTTGCTATTAAATCCCCAGCACCAAACCGTGCCATCGGTTTTGAGTGCCACGCTATGCAGATCGCCCGCCTCCACATGCGCCACACCCGTAAGCCCGCTCACGGCAACCGGCACTTTGGACTTGACCAGCGTGTTGTTGCCTAACTGCCCCTTGCTATTGTAACCCCATGCCACCACCGTGCCGTCCGACTTGAGTGCCAGCGTGTGCTCTCGGCCTGCGGTAATTTCAATCGCGTTGGTCAGCCCGCTCACCTGCACTGGTGTTTGCTTGTTGCTAACAGTGTTGTCTCCCAACTGACCCTGCCCGTTGGCCCCCCACGCCCACACCGTTCCATCGTTCTTCAATGCGACTGTGTAATTGCTGCCCGCTGCAATTTCTGCAATCCCGCTCAACCCACTGACCTGCACCGGAGTCTTCCGGGTCACGGTCGTCCCGTCGCCCAACCGGCCCTGTCCGTTGTTGCCCCAGCACCACACCGTCCCGTCGCTCTTGAGCGCTACGCTGTGGCTGTCTCCCGCTGCAATGGCAATCACGTTGGTCAGTCCGGGAATGAGGCCGGGGATCGTGCGCTGGGTGGTCGTCCCGTCCCCCAACTGGCCGTTGCTGTTGTAGCCCCATGCCCACACGGTTCCATCGGTCGTCAACGCCAGCGTGTGCTGACTGCCCGCTGCCACCTGTCCAAACACTCCGTAGTAGCTGGAGGTCACCGCACTTTGACCCAGCGTGGCATGAAAGGCTTTTGCCTTCAGTGTCATCGGACGGTTGACCGTCACGGTCTGGCCGGAAACCACCACTTTGTCAGTCGCCGTCGGATCGTTGCCGTTGGTCGTGTAATGAATGACCGCCCCGGATGTCGCGCAGCTCACCGAGATATCTTGCGTGACCGGATATGCACTGGATGCCTGTGGAGTCAGTGAGGGCGCGGCCACCTGCGCCTGCGCCGCACCGGCGAAAACAAGCGCCATCCACACCATCGCTTTTTGTAAATGACTCCGCACTCGGCGGGGCAGCAGGGAAGAAAGGTTGTTCATGCTCATAAGTCGGATCGGGTTATTGATTAAGAAAAACGAAAGAATGCCGCGACATCACTGCGGCTTGTGAGTGAGCGGGGAGAGAACGCGCAAGCGTCCCGTTGGAAGGCACAGTTTTTTGAAGGGCGCAGTGTTCAGTTCCGAAGTCTGAGAAGTCGTGTGTCCACGTAGGTAAATTGGGAGAAACCTGACGGGCGAAACGTTGGGGTGTTTTCATTGTGGGAGCTTTTTTTGGAAAACGCGAACATCCGCATGAATACGGTTTCATCAAATCCGTTGTCAAAACTAATAAAGTGACATTTGCATTATGCCCGTGCTTCAAATTCATTACATGGCGTTTGCGTATGTAAAAATAATGCATTGCATCGAAAAACCCCGCTCAGCGTGTGCTGAACGGGGTTTTGATTTTGCGGGTCATTGGATGATGCCCGTCTCTCGAAGGGAAAGGTGCTGCGTGGTGCCGATGATGACGTGATCGCAGACTGTGATTTGCAAGGTGCGACCGCATTCTGCGAGCCGCCTTGTCATGCGAATGTCGGCATCCGATGGACTTGGATCGCCGCTGGGGTGATTGTGCATGAGCACGACACCCCACGCTGCACCGATGACTGCCGCGCGAAATACTTCTCGCGGATGGGCCATTGCTTCATTGAGTGAGCCAATGGAGACGAGGTGATGACCTCGAATCCGCTGTCGCACGTTGAGCAGGAGCACTGCGAAACATTCGCAGTCCGGGTTGAAGTGCGGGGCAGTCGCGATGTGCTTGCGCCAGTATTGCACAGCATCCTCCGGCTTGATGCAGCAGGGAAGTTCGTCGCTTGCAGTTTCCCGCAGTGAGACGATCTTCCATTCGCACGCTCCTTTCGGTTTTCGACTCCGCATCACCTTCGGTTTCCACGCGAAGAGATCGAGTTGCGTCATCATGTGAGCAACGTAGCGATCTGCTCGCCGGTGAGCGCATCGGGCTGCTGGCCTTCCTGCGCGAACTGGTGAGTCCGCACGAAGCAATGAAGCGACAACCGATGAACTGCTTTCTCGCGCCCGGCGCGTCCTGCATCATCCTCGTCGAACATGACCACAATGCGGTCGTCCGGCGTGACAATGCGTTGGATGAGCGCCGCCTGAACCGGCGACAGTGTGCTTCCCATCAGCGCGACCACACGACGAATGCCGTGCTGCCACAGCCAAATCGCGTCGAAGAATCCCTCGACGATATACAACGGTGTGTCGTGCGGCTCACGCATCGCGCGGTGGAGATTGAAAACCTCCTGCGCTTTGCGAAACCCCGGCGGC
This sequence comes from Chthoniobacteraceae bacterium, assembly GCA_947476045.1. Classification (GTDB taxonomy): domain Bacteria; phylum Verrucomicrobiota; class Verrucomicrobiia; order Chthoniobacterales; family Chthoniobacteraceae; genus SXWH01. The sequence continues at coordinate 5,097 of CANJNZ010000052.1, read as the reverse complement.
AGTTTGTATTTCGGCGTGTCTTCATCCGGCGGCGCGCCCGGCCAGCGTCCCGCGTAAGCGACAAGCTGACCGTCTGCGTTGTGAATCGGAACGACGATGCGCCCAGTCATGCTGCCTTTGCTACAATGGCCGATGCTGAACTCCGCGATGGTTTCCGCACTCAATCCGCGCTCCAAGAGATACGGATGTTCCGCATCAAGGTGCTGCAACTCGAAACCGAGTGGCTTGTTCGGACCGTCCTCATCGGTATCCGGCCTTTTGGGCTTCGCTGTCTTGGTTGGACGCTCCGCTTTCGGCGGTGCGTCTGTCTTTGGCGATTCTGACACGTCCTTTTCAGGTCGCTGCGATTTCTCCTGCGTGGGCAACTGAAACCAGTCGCACAATTTCAACGCTGCTTCGCGGAGGGTGCATCCCTCCTTGCGCGCAACGAAGTCCAGAATGTTTCCGCCACCATTGCAGGTGCCGAAGCAATTCCAGCAGTTCTTTTCCAACGAGACGCGAAATTGCGTCCTGTTCTGTCCATTGTGAAGCGGGCAAGGCCCGCTAAGGCTGTTCCCCGTGCGCTTGAACGACTCGGCAAAGCCGTAGTGTTCGAGCACCTGGAGCATGGTGACGGCAGCCTTCACCGCCTTGAAGTCCACGAATGTGGTCATGGCTATTCCTCCTGTGAAGGTTCATGGATGGCCGCGCGACATGCGCGGCTGATTTCCATTCCTGATTCTATCACAGACGCCAGAGAAATGGAAAAGACCCCGGCAGACTTTCATCGGTCGGGGTCTTGTGTTGGATCATTGTCTGTGCTCGATCCGGCGGCTCACATTTTCGCAGTGCCACGCCTCTTTTTCGATCAGGATGAAGCGCCGTCCGCAACTGCGTGCGGCGAATCCTGTCGAGCCCGATCCGGCAAACGGGTCGAGCACGATGTCACCGGGGCGCGAATAGGCGCGGATGAGCGGCTGTAGCGCAGCGCCGGGCTTTTCGGTGGGATGGGCGCGGTTGCCTGTGTAGCTCCACGGGAGCACATCGGGCGGCGGATTCTGCGGCAATGGCGGTCTGCCTTTGGCGAGCAGATAACCCGTCTCGTGCCGCGTGTGCGTGTAGCCAGCGCGGCAGGTGTAACTTTTCAGCCAAACCAGATGGCTGACGGGACGCAGCCCGCACGCTTTCCACACGGACAGAAACCGGTCCGCGTGAGGCCAACCGTAGAAACTCGCGCACAGGCTGTGTGGTTTCATCACGCGAGCAACTGCGCGGAATGCGGGCAGGAGCCACGCATCGTTGTCGTCATTGCCAACGGGGCGTCCGTTGCGCTCGCGGTAGCCAACGAGATACGGCGGATCGGTGACGACGAGATCCACGCACACAGGCGGCAGCTCCGCGAGCACGGCGATGCAGTCGCCATGCGTGACACGATCCAGATAGGGCAGCAATTGCGCTGCGATGTTGGTTTGGGACATTCCATGACTCCTCGGTGAAAGAACGAAGGGTGGCCGTGCATCCGCGCGGCTTCCGCACCCTCCGCTGGGGATTCTACCACGCGATGGCGCGCGAGAATAGGGAGCGACACGGTGCCACTTTAACAGTCATGCCGGGCCACCCGCCTCGGGTGTGGTGGAAGCGGCCCTTGCCAAACGAAGCGCGTCCCGTATAATGGATAAAGGTTCGGGAATTCTCGAACGATGGGCGGTTTCCGGCAATTGTCGGAGCCGCCCATTTCCTTTTCTACGGAAGCACAAGCCAGCCGGTTTCTCCGTCACGCTCGTAAAGATGGGCGCGCACTACGTCGAAAGCGAGATTCGGTTGTGCGGGTTTCAAAATATGACGCGACGACGGGTAGCCGCAGAGGTCTGCGAGTTGCGTGCCCGCGATGTTTTGCTGTTTGCGCACGAAGGTCATGGGGCAGTGAAGCCGGCGGAAGCGGTCGCCCGGCACGGTGCGAGTGCCATCATGGAGCAGGCGGAAAAACGACGCGGCGAGAGCTGCATCCTCGGTCTTGCCGCGCGCCTCGGCGATGACGGGAAGTGCGGTTTCGCCGTGGCCTTCAAGAAAGTGCAATACGCGCTCAAAGGTGCGCTCCAACGCAATTTCGTAAGGGTCGGCGCTGTGCGGAGCGTGTGCGGCGGTGAACTCGGGTTTACGAATGCCGGTGATGAAAAGTGTGAATTCAAACCGCGCCATCATCGCACTGACTTCGGCGAGAAATGTTTCGCGCAACGCGGGGACTTGAAGAAAGGCGAAGTCGGCGAGCGCCTTTCGGATGTCGCGAGTGTGGAGATTGACGCCCTCATGCGGCCAATAGTTGAGCTTCAACCGCGCGAGTGCTGGAATGATTTCGCGCGCGTAGTGCTCGCGCTCAACGATGATGGTGGAGAGGACAAAGAGAGGGAATTCTGGGTTGATGTGCGTCCACGAATGGTCGCCACACTCGTCAATGAATGCGATGAAGCGCGAGGCGCGCTCCGGAGCATCGTGGACGAATTCGTGATGAGGCATCGGCGGGCATCATAAGGGGATGCAGGCGGCGATGGGAAGTGCGCGGGCACTAAATCCGCACCGGCAAAATTGTAAATTCGCGGGCGGGCGAACGCGGGCTTTCTATTGTCGGGGCTTTTCACAAAGGAGAATAAGGAGTTCCAATCGTCCATGCCCATCAGCGAAACCACAATCAAACGCCTCTTCGCCAAATGCAAAAACCAATGCGCGATGCCGGAGTGCAGGGCTCATTTGGTGATTGGCGAAACTATTGTCGCCGAAATATGCCATATCCGCGCGCGGCGAAAAGGCGGTGCTCGCTACGACCCTTCGCTTACGGAGGAACAAAAGAACGCAGCGGCGAACCTCATCCTGCTCTGCCCCACCTGCCACAAGCTCGCCGACAAAGATAAAACGGGAGCCTACCCTGTTGGTGACCTTTTGGAGCTAAAAGCGGAGCACGAGCGTGACGGTGCGTTTGAGCTTTCGCCGACAGAGGTGCGGAATGCTCTCGCCATCCTCGCCAAGCACAATGTGAAAGGTAAGCGCGTGGTCAAACATTCGACCGTATCCGGCGAAGCGACTTCCAACGCTGGCCGGGGCGGCGTAGCGTTTTCATTCGTTGGAAACAACGTCGGTGACATCAAAATTCACATGCCCACGGGCAAGCGCGACTCTGGCAACAAGTATCCGGCCAACAGCCTCGGAGCGGACGCGAATCTCAGCGGCTATGTGGATTACCTCTGCGACCTCTACGTGGACTACATGAGGCAGACCGGAAAGGACGAAGGCACGCTACGGGCGATGATTGGCACTGCCATCAAGCGGAAGTTCCGGCTCAAACAACGGACACGCTACCACATCCCAGCAGAACGATTTTCGGATGTGGTGACTTTCGCTTTCGGGAAGCTGCGCGCGACTCCCGTCGGGAAAAAGCACACACGCAACGGAACCAAGCTGTGCAGCACGTTTAATGAGTGGCGAACTACTACGCGCTGATGCGTCTCGCTGATGCCGCGCAGTGCCGACGAGCAGCATCCGAGTGCAATTCGATGTGGACCTTTGCTTACAGACTCACCGGCAGAAATGGGATGCGGCCCTTCCGAATTCTGAGCGGGTTTCTGTCGTGGCCGGTGAGCCATCGTTCAATCTTAGCCTCCACGTCCGCACGTGGAGCGGCGTATTTTTCCCGTGAGCGGGCGATGAGTTTTTTACGTCTGCCGACTTGGTGTTCGATGGGCGGGAGGGTTTGCGCCCAGAAAGGTTCGCGAGTTTGGCCGTCCTGGGAGAGACGCGCTATGACTTGGAAGCGGTCGAGTCCGACGAAAGTTTCCATCGCGTAGCTCTTGCCGAATTCGCGCTGCAAAACCTCGGCGTCGGAATTGCCGACACGGAAGGAAATAAGGGAGCCGACGTTGCCAAAAACAGCACTGCGCACCGGAAGCGGCACTTGCTCGATATATTGATGTGCGAGTGCGAGACAGAGGCGGTATTTGCGCGCCTCAGAAAGAATCGAGGTGAACGCGTCGGTGGTGAAGTTGTGAAATTCGTCGAGGAATAAAAAGAAGTCGCGCCGTTCGCTCTCGGGCTGGTTCACACGGGCCATCGCGCCGAGTTGGAACTGCGTGGTGAGCAGGCTGCCGAGCAGGTTCGCCTTGTCCGCGCCGAGTTTTCCTTTGGAGAGATTGGCGATGAAAATGCGGCCCGTGTTCATCATAAACGGAATGCTCACTTTTGTGCGCACCTGGCCAAGGATGTTTCGGACCACGGGGTTGAGCAGAAATTGCCCGAGCTTGTTTTGAATCGGCGCGATGGCCTCGCGCTGGAACCGTGGGTCGTATTGCTCGTATTCGTCCGTCCAGAATGCGCGCACAAACGGGTCGCGCACCTTCGCCACGATGCGGCGGCGATAATCGGCGTCGGTGAGCATCCGATTCACGCCAAGCAGGGAAGTGTTCGGACAGTCGAGCAGCGCGGCGATGGCGTTGTAGAGAATGTATTCGAGACGCGGCCCCCACGAGTCCCGCCAGATGCTTTTGAATGCGCCGACAATTCCGCTGGCGACAAGGTGCCGGTCGTCGGGTGTGACGTTGGCGATGAGATTGAGGCCGATGGGGAAGTCGAGGTCGCCGGGATTGAAATATACCAAGTCGTCGGCGCGATGCGGAGGGATGCAGTCGAGGAGTTCTTCGGCGAGGTCGCCGTGCGGGTCAATCAGCGCGACTCCGTGCCCGGCGGCAAGGTGCTGCACGATGAGATTGCGAAGCAGTGTCGTTTTTCCCGAACCCGTTTTTCCGATGAGATAGAGATGTTGCCTGCGGTCAGACAGCGAAAGACCGACGGGATGAAGCCCGCCCCAAATCTCGCGTGTGCCGATGTGTGAAAAATGTTCGTCCATGATGCCGGAGCCAGCCACCACTCCTGCAATCGGTGAGAACATCGCGCTGCGCTGCCGTGTCGAAGTTCAGCTTGGTGCGGTGTCGAATCCGATGCGAAATGCTTCCAGCCGCAAAGACGCACGAGGGCGAGCGGCTGAGGTAATGGAGACTGGCTGCGATTCTTGACGCCTATCTTGCCGGAAGCGGCGCGTGAGGCATGAAGCTCTCCACCAATGCGCAATCTTGT